>JANPIK010000022.1:0-34713 GCA_031424935.1 Polaromonas sp. | reverse complement strand
ACATCTTGGCGCCGTTCATGATGAAGCCGCCGTCAGTTGGCTTGGCGCGACTCAGCATGCTGGCCGGGTCTGAGCCGTGGTTGGGCTCGGTCAAACCAAAGCATCCCACCCATTCGCCAGTGGCCAGCTTGGGCAGATACTTTTCTTTTTGCGCTTCACTGCCGTAAGCGTTGATCGGGTGCATGACCAATGACGACTGCACGCTGATGGCGCTGCGATAGCCGCTGTCCACCCGCTCGACTTCACGCGCGATCAGCCCATAAGCCACATAGCTTAGGCCGGCGCAGCCATAACCTTCAATGCTGGAGCCCAAAAAGCCCATCGCGCCCGCTTCATTCATGATCTCGCGGTCAAACTTTTCATGCCGCGCGGCCATCAGCACCCGGGTTTGCAGCTTGTCCTGGCAAAACTGGTGCGCGGCTTCCTGTATGGCGCGCTCGTCGTCGCTCAGCTGGTCCTCCAGCATGAAAGGGTCTTCCCACTTGAATCTGGCTTTGACGTTGGTTTTCATGAAGAATGTGTCCTTAGGAAGAGTCTTTGCAAATGCTTTAAGTTTAAAGTGTATCTGTCGCCGTCAACGGTTTCGGGTACAACCCGTAACCATACAACAGATCAGGAAATTAGCATATGAGTCAAGTTAAAACCAACGTCCAAACCATCACTTTAGGCGGCGGCTGCTTTTGGTGCACCGAGGCTGTTTTTGTCAAAGTGCGCGGCATCACCGACGTGGAATCCGGCTACAGCAACGGCCAAGTCAATCGCCCGAGTTACGAGGATGTGTGTACAGGCCGCACCGGCTGCAATGAGGTCGTGAAGCTGGAATACGACCCAGAGCAGATCACGGTAGGCGAGATTCTGGAAATCTTTTTCGTCGTGCACGACGCCACCACCCTGAACCGCCAGGGCAACGACAGCGGCACCCAATACCGCAGCGGCATTTACTGCTCAACAGACGAGCAAAAGCAAATCGCCAACGACATGATTCGCCAAATGAGCCAGGACAAGATCTTCGGCAGCCCCATCGTCACCGAAGTGACGCCACTGGCCAACTACTGGCCCGCTGAGGACTACCACCAGGACTTTTTTGCCAAAAACCCGAATCAGGGCTATTGCGTGGCAGTGGCCGGGCCGAAAGTGGCGAAGTTTCGCAAGACGTTTGCTTCGCGGGTGAAGGATTAGTGCTATTTATTTAGGAGCTGCTTGCGCCCGGACTGATTGGGCTGGAGGCTAAATTAGCACCTAAAAATCGTTAAAAATGGCGTTTTTGCGATGCGTGGATGTGCAAAACTGTAGAAAGCAGTCAGAATTGCCTTCATGGTGACTCTATTTGAAACCTCAAAGCTTGCGTGGGGTGACTATCTTTTTATTGCAGCAAACTGTTTAAGCTCGACTGGTGAAAGTCATGGTTTCGCTGGAGGAAACCGCCACGCCATCCCGCAGGATTTGCGGACGGCACTACGTTAGCGAGCATGCCAAATACCTTCTCTGGCATCCTTGGAGTCCTGCTGGGTCTAAGCTTCGCTGTCGCATTCTTTATTGCTTGGTTTATGCGCGATCCAACCTACCGACTCCTGCTTGGGATATTCGGCGCCGTATGCGCTGCGTTAGTACCAGCTTGCGTGCCTATGTTCCAAAGTGACCTGGTTGCATCTAATGAAGCTGCAGTGGGTTTCTTCCTTTTGCTCATACCTGCAACTCTCGGTGCGCTAATCGTCGGCTGGCTGGCAATAAAACTTGCTAACACTCTCAAATGGCGAAAGTAGCCTGCATCGCTCATTTGTTGCGTGAGCCGACTCGCAACAGCCGACCGCTAAAGACCCTCATTTCATTCTGGGCGTTCCGTGCCCATCCGCTTCTCGCGGCTCAGCTTGAAAATTAGCCCCCTAGAAAATAACTTGGTTACAGTACCGAAGTGGCACCTACCATCGTTCGTGACGGTCAATTTCGTCTCTTCTTTTTCTCCAGAGAGGAGACACGCATTCATGTGCATGTTTCCCACCCTGACGGCGAAGCGAAGTTTTGGTTGACGCCCGACGTGGCTTTAGCCAACCAAACTGGTCTTTCTGCTACGCAAATTCGGCAAGCGCAAGCAGTTGTCAATACACACTTGAAGGAGATCCAAGATGCCTGGAATCACCACTTTGGTGGCTGAAGTTACTCATGTTTCTAAGCATGGCTTCTGGCTTCTGCTTGCCGATGAAGAACTGCTGGTGCCTTTTGATCAATTCCCCTGGTTTCGACAGGGGACGATTGAACAGATTTCAGCCGTCCAGTGGCCGACACCGGACCATCTTTATTGGCCGGACTTAGACATTGGTCTATCGGTGCGGTCGATTCGGAACCCAGCGGCATTTCCTTTGGTCTCTGGCGCAGTGGCCTAATCAGCTATGGACATCGCAATACCGTAGTTTTGCAAGATTTAAAAGTACCATCTCACATCAACAAGGAACAACAAATGTCTAAAACCTATTGGGTCAGCACGTACCGCGCCGTCAAAAATGCCGAAAAGCTCGCCGCCTATGCGACGCTTGCAGGCCCGGCACTCACTGCCGCAGGCGGTCGATTTTTGGCACGCGGTGTGCCGTCCATGGCTTATGAACTCGGCTCGAAGGAGCGCACCGTCCTGATCGAGTTTGACAGCGTGGCGCAAGCCACCGCTGCCCACGACAGCCCCGCCTACCAGGCAGCTTTAGACGCGCTGGGTGACGGCGCGGATCGGGACATCCGGATCATTGAAGGTGTTTAGCGCGAACGGATCCGAAACTCTTGCCAGTCAAGGGTATCAGGTCACCAGCCGGCTGCTGCTGGACTGTTTTAAGTCAGTATGATTTTGATAGCCGCTTGCACCCGTATTTATTGGGCTGTAGCCGCATTTGATACCTAAACGGTCTTTTTCGGGCAAAAAAACCGTTTCAAACCCATTTCAAACCCGCTTCTGCGCAAAATAAAACCATTCCTGCCCGACCTCACCGCGCGGGTTGGGGAAGACCACAAAACCGTCGGCTTGGGCGCGCGCTTCAACGCCGCTGTGCCGCACACCAATCACGTCGCCTGCTTTGACCGCATCAAAGCTTCGCCATTCACGGGTGAAGGCGTCGCCAGCGTGCTCTTTGTCGGTGACGTCGATCAGTCGCAAAATTTCAGGTGTGGCAATCGGTGCGGCGGGCGGGACGGTGGTAATGCCCAGCAAGCCCAGCGTTTGCAAAATCGCGTGCCGTGCCACCCCCACACCCGCCGGGTCGTCGTGCTGGCCGCATTCGAGGGTGACCGCATAACCGCCGCGCGAGCGCATGTACTCGGTGGTGCCCACACCGTAGTTGGGATTGGTGACCAGCGACAGCGAGCGTGTGTTGGCCGATTCAACGCCGGCTGCTCGGCGCTGCACGCCGCGGGCATAGGTGTCCAGCCAGCCCTCGACGATGCGCGGGGCGCCTGTGTGCAGGGCGAGCTGCATTTCTTCAGCCGCCAGTGCAAACGGCTCAAGCGTGCCCGTGTTGTTCTGCGGGCCAATCATCACAAACGGGCTACCGCCTGTGTGAAACGAATGCAAATCGAGCAGCACGTCATGCGCATCAAGCAACGGGCACAGCACATTGGCGATGCGGTCTTCAAAGTCTTGCGGAATGGCGCTGGGCGCCATGTTTCGGTTCAAATTGCGGTCGCCAAAGCGCCGCTTGAGCTGGTGCGCGAGCGGGTTGGTGATGGGCACAAAAGTCACTGAGCCGCGTTCAATGCGGACCACGTCGCTTTCGATATCTTGCAGCAACTGCAAAATGGCCTGACTGCCGCAAATCTCATTGCCATGCACGGCCCCCAGCACCAACAGGCGGCGGCCCGGCGCCAGACCGTGAAAGGTGTGACTGAGCAAATGACTAGGAGTCGTGTGGGGCGGGATCTGCGTTTCAAACATGTTTTGTTTATACCGCAGCCTGACACGGTTTAACCTGGCTGGCCGTGCAGCAAACAACTTTTTCGGCGATGTGAGTTTTGCTCGCTTTAATCAAAAAGGTCCACACGACAGTTGATGGCGCTGGCGATGTTTGCCACTGCAGTCTCCAACAAATGAAGCCGCATTTTCTGCAATAATGCAATCAGATTGCAATAAGTCCTCAGCAAACCACACATGACCCCAGACACGCCCTCGCTTTTGACGCATGACCCGCTCAATGCGCTGCTGACTGCCCACGGCCTGCGCCGTACCCAGGCGGCGCGGCTGGTGCTGGGTTGGTTGCTGGCCCATCCAGACACCAGCTACACCCATGCCCAATTGCAAGCGGCACTGGCCGACACCTCGGCCGAGTTGGACCGGGTCACGCTGTACAGGCTGATTGACAGGCTCACCCAGGTAGGGTTGCTGCTGTGCCGGGTAGATGCCAGCCGCACGCGGCGCTACCAGGCCATGCCGGCTGAAATTCACGCGATTCCGCACTTTGAATGCCAAAGCTGTCACCGCGACAGCCCGTTGGCTGACGCATTGCAAGCCAATGCTAATGACCTGGAGCGGGCGGCGCAAACCGCGCTGGTAGCGCTCAAGGCGTTGGGCTACAGAGGCATGAGCATGGACTTTGCGGTACGCGGCGTATGCGCAGACTGCGCGACCGGAGCCGCCGCTTGATCAGCAGCCGCCAGCTGACTTACTGCTACCCCGGTGGTACGGCCCTGACTTTTGCCGACCTGGACGTGGCACAGGGCGGCGTGCTGGTGCTCGGCGGCGCTTCGGGCTCGGGCAAGTCGACCTGGCTGGCTCTGGCAGCCGGGCTACTAAAAGCCAGTAGCGGCAGCTTGTCGGTTGCTGGGCAAGCGATGGCGCAACTCGACAAAATGCGCAGCGATGCCTGGCGAGCCAGGATGATTGGCTTTTTGCCGCAAAAACTGCACCTTAGCGCGGCCTTGTCGGTCTACGACAACCTGGCGCTGGCGCAATGGGCGGCGGGCCAAAAAGTGGTCGATACAAACATTGACCAAGCTTTGGCTGCTTTGGGGGTCGGCGATTTGCCTAAGCGCAAGCCTCATCAGTTGTCGGGCGGTCAGGCGCAGCGGGTAGCACTGGCGCGGGCGATGCTGCTACAACCTAAAGTGGTCCTGGCAGACGAGCCCACGGCCAGTCTGGACGATGAAGCCGCTGGCGCAGCGCTGAGGTTATTGCTGGCCACCGCAGCGCAGTTCAATGCCACGGTGGTGATTGCCACCCATGACTCCCGCGTCGAAAAACACCTCCAAGCCGTTGGTCAAACCTATTTAGGTACCAAATTGGCCTCTGGCCCATTAAAAGCATGGGCGGGTAGCTCCTAAATACGTAGCATGCTACTTTCATGAACATTTTTTCTTTGTCCTGGCGCTATTTGTGGTCACGGCCGCTGGCCGCCAGCCTGAACCTGCTGCTGCTGGCGCTGGGTCTGGCGTCGATCAGCTTTGTGCTGCTGGCCAGTCAACAGGTCAACAGCGCTTTTGAGCGGGACTTGGCGGGCATTGACGTGGTGGTCGGTGCCAAGGGCAGCCCGATGCAGCTGATCTTGTCGGGCGTGTTTCACATTGACGCGCCGACGGGCAATGTGCCGCTCGCGGCGATCAAGGCGCTTGAAAAAAACCCGCAAGTGGCCAAACTGATTCCGATCAGCCTGGGCGACAGCTTCAGGGGCTTTCGCATTGTGGGGACATCGCCAGACTACATCACACACTACAACGCCAAACTCGCCACCGGCACGCTTTGGGCCCAACCACTGGAGGCAGTGATGGGCAGCCAGGTAGCCCGGCAAACTGGGTTGAACGTCGGCGATACCTTTGCGGGCACCCACGGTTTGGGTGGGGGTGGCGACGCCCATGGGCAAATGCCGTACCGCCTGGTCGGTGTGCTGGCTGCCAGCGGGTCGGTGTTGGACCGCTTAATCTTGACGTCGACCGAATCGGTCTGGAAGGTGCATGAAACCGACACCGCACTGGACGCGGATGATCAAAAAATTCTGGAGGACGAGCGCGAAGTGACATTGGCGCTGATCCAATACAAAACGCCGTTGGCCGCTGTGACGTTTCCGCGTCTTGTCAACAGCTCGACCGAGATGCAAGCCGCAGCGCCAGCGCTGGAGATTACCCGCTTGCTGGGCATGATTGGCATCGGCAGCGATGTGCTTAAAGCGTTGACTGGCGTTTTGTTACTGACAGCGGGCCTGAATGTTTTTATTGCCTTGTGGAGCGCCGTGCGCGAGCGCCGGGCTGACCTGGCCCTGCTGCGCATGCTGGGCGCACCGCCGCGCAAAATTGCCGGGCTGCTGCTGTGTGAGGCGCTGTGGCTGGCGTTGCTGGCGTGTTGCTTGGGCGTGTTGGCCGGGCAGGGCGTCATGGCCCTGGTCAGCTGGGCTCTGCAAGCTGAAAGATCGGTAGCAATCAGTGCATTTAGTTGGCCACCTGAGCTATGGGTTGTGCCTGCGGCCGCCCTGGGTGTGGCGCTTGTAGCCAGTGCGCTGCCCGCCTGGGAGGCCTACCGGGTCAGTGTTTTTGAGCTTCTGCAATCCGCTTGATTTTTATCAATCCGCTTTTTTTAAAGAAATTTATATGAAAAAATATTTGTCCATCGCATCTTTTTTGGGTTGCACTGCCTTAGCGGTCACCGCATTGGCGGCAACTGGCCACACCGACAAAGAAACCAAAGAAGACATTGCCCGCCATCGTGCCATGGCAGCTGCGCATGAGGGTGCTGCCAAATGTCTTGAATCGGCCAAAAAGCCAGATGTTTGTGAAAAAGAACTCCAGGCCGCTTGCAAGGGCTTAGCCGTTGGCAAATATTGCGGCATGAAGCATGCCCATTGAGTGCGCTGGTGAATTGGCGCAAAATCGATTAACTTACCTGAACTGAGGAGCTTTGCGTGACATCCTTTTCTAAAAGCCGTGCCCATGTCGTAGGCGCGGCGCTTTGCCTAGCGGTTGCGGCTTTCAGCGCCAGTTCGCAGACGTTGTCGTCGCCTATCGGTACACCACCAGTAGGTGCGGCGCCTGCTGGCTCAGGCGCGGGCGTGCACGGTGCGGGCAGCCCGTTTGCACCGCTTGAATCGCGGGCCGATGTGATCCCGTGGTCGGTGCTGACAGATGTCAAAACCAAGACCGAGAAAAACCGAGTTCTGCCGGTTTTTAGTGTCAGTCAAACGTCACTCCATCAGAAAACGCAGCGTATCCAAGGGTTCATGATGCCGCTGGAGCCTGGCACCAGCCAGCGTCACTTTTTGTTGTCGTCCGTGCCGCTGACTTGCTCGTTTTGCTCTGCAGGCGGGCCTGAAAGCATGGTCGAAGTACGCACCAAAACGCCGGTTAAATACGGTATGGAACCCGTCGTGGTAGAGGGCAAGTTTTCAGTGCTGAACGACGACTCGTACGGTTTGTATTACCGCATGACGGACGCCACGTCTGTCAAGTAAAGCGGTATGAACAGCAACTCACCCATCAGATCTCACGGCCCGAGCCATCTGCTGCAGCTGTGGGTGTTTTGGCTGGTACTGTCGGTGATGTTGGCGCAAATACTGGGCCAGTTGCATGCTGTCAAACATGTGATTCAGCCCTACGGCCAAGTGTCTGCTGTTCATGGCGTAGGCGCGCACGAGGCGCATGTCGCCCATGATCAGCATGATGGACATCATGCTGGGCATCATGTTGAGCCCTACGATGAGGGCCTCTTGGATGCTCTCTTTGTGTCGCATGGCAGTGCGTCAGATTGTCGTTTGTACGATCACTTGTGTGATGGCAAGGCCATGCCGTCGGTTGTGGCTGCCGTCTTGCCCATCGTTTTGCCATCGCAACAGGTGGCTATTTTTGCGGGCGATGCACTGGCCCGTTGGGCGGCGCTGTTTGATGCGCGCGGCCCACCCTTGACTGTCTGAACTTTACCGTTGTGGTTGCTGTGCACTCGGCCTGTTGGCCGGTGCGCAGCTGCCGTTCAATTTTTCAGACGTCGTCAGATGTCGTCAGGTCAACCCATGCCATCATTATTTTTAAACACAGCCGTCAGGCTTGCGGTGCTTTCTTTGGCCGCTTTTTACGCGCAAGCTGCCACCGCACAAACCCAGCAGCTTAAAGAGGTTACCGTGACCGGTAACCCACTGAGCGCTACTGAATTTATAGCGCCTAGCGCAATATATACGGGGGACAATCTGCTGTTGCGCTCTAAGACAACACTGGGTGAAACACTCGATGGCACGCCAGGTGTCAGCAGCACCTACTTTGGGCCAAATGCCAGTCGCCCCATCATCCGTGGGCAAGACGGCGACCGGATTCGGATTTTGAACAACGGCGGTGCGCTGCTGGATGTGTCGAATTTGAGCTATGACCATTCGGTTGCCGCAGATCCGTTAAGCATCGAGCGCATCGAGGTGCTGCGCGGTCCGGGTGCTTTGCAATACGGCGGCAGTGCGGTCGGTGGGGTGGTCAACGTGATGGACAACCGGATTCCCCGAGAAGCCTTGTTTGACGCAAAAGGCGGGGTCAGCGGCAAAGTGGATTTGGGCGCCGCCACCGGCAACAAAGAAAAGGCAGCAGGGCTTTTGCTGGAAGCCGGCAATAGCCGTTATGCCCTTCATGTGGACGCCATGAACCGGGAAACAAAAGATGTCAACGTGCCAGTCGAGATGGTTTGCAACAAAGCCAGCGGTTTGTTTACCGCCAAGACGATTTGCAACTCGGCCAGCAAAGTCAGCAGCTCAGCTTTGGGTGGTTCAGTCTTTTTCGACCAAGGTTATTTAGGCGCTTCTGTCAGTGGCTACCGCAGCAACCACGGCACGGTGGCAGAGCCAGATGTCAACATTGGTGTGAAGTCAGACCGTTTTGCGCTTGAAGGCGAAGTCAAAAACTTCGGTACTTTGATTCAAAGTGTCAAGGGTCAGTTCAGCAAGACCGATTACACCCACACAGAGTTTGATGGCGCTGCAGCCGGTACCGTGTTCAAAAACAGAGGGACTGACCTGAAAATTGAGGCCCGCCATGCCAAATTTGGTAATTTTGAGGGTCTGGTTGGCTTGCAAAGGGAAGACAGTCGATTCTCTGCCGACGGTGACGAAGCTTTTGCGCCGTACAGCCGCACGCAACAACAGGCGGTGTTTGCGTACGAGGAATACAAAACGTCTTGGGGTAAATTAACGTTTGGTGGGCGATTGGAATCGGTCAAAGTCGCCTCATTGGGCAACCCGAACCCTGCATTGGCCAAGTTTGCGCCGGGTCAGCGTGATTTCAAGCCCACAAGCTATGCCATAGGCGGCTTGTGGAACTTGACGCCGCAGTGGCAGCTCACCGCTAATCTGGCCTACACCGAACGCGCGCCCAAAGACTATGAATTGTTTGCTGATGGCCCGCACATCGCCGCCCGCGCCTACGAGGTGGGTGACAGCACGCTGGCTAAAGAAAAAGCCACGCAATTTGACGTCGGTGTGGCGTGGAAATCAGCCTTTAATTCGTTGGCATTCAATGCCTATTCGAGCAGTTTTAAAAATTACATCGGCTTGGTGCAGTCACCTGGCACGACCCGCAACCAGGCAGACGGAGAAATAAACCCTGTAGACGACGGTGCAGGTTTTACGGTCGGCTCGGGAGGTACAGTGGCGTTCAGTCCGCTCAGCGAATTTCGCTATTTGCAAACCCGCGCCAGGTTTACCGGATTTGAGGCCAGCGGAAATGTTCGACTGCTGGAAGGCGCGTCATCCCTGGACCTTGCCTTGCGCGCGGATGTGGTCATTGCCACCAACTTGAACACCGGGCAGAGCTTGTCACGCATTTCCCCTGTGCGGCTGGGCGCAACGCTGAAATACGCCAGTGGACCGTTAGGTGCCAATGTTGGCTTTGACCATTCCGGAGCCCAAAACCGGATTCCTGCCGGTGACGTCGCCGCGGGCGCTTACACCCTATGGAACGCAGGTTTGAACTACCGCGTCAAGGCTGGCTCCGCAAGTTTGCTGTGGTACGCCCGGCTGGACAACATCACCAATAAACTGGCCTACAGCGCCACGTCAGTGCTGACGACAACCGCATTCCCAATGGCGCCACCGCTACCGGGTCGCAGCTTGAAAATAGGCTTGCAAGCCGGGTTTTAAGCGTTTTATTTTTCGTTCAGCCTGAGATCTGCTGCGGGGGAGCACGAAATAAGCATGGAATAAGCATGAAGGGAGCACGCGGTGTGCCTAAACCGCGTTTGACCTTACTGGCTGATTTTTCGTGCCTCTTCAATTTGATATTCAAAATAACGCTGAAAGCTAAAAGCAATGCTGGACATCAAAGCCGTAGCACCCATCAACAATGAAAATACAACCGCGCCTATCACCAGCCAATTGGTTTGGCCGGCTGGCGCATCAAGCTGCTGTGGGTTGTGCTGGCCATTCCATTTTTCTGTGGACGACAAGCCGTAATAAATCGCAGTGATTGCGGTTGCAGCAATTAAAAACCCCAACACCGGAACCAGCAACCAGGCCAAGCGGTCATCTTGCCCCAGCGTCCGCACGCGGTAAACGCCGTACCAGCCAACCACCGCTGCCAGCGGGTGCACCCACGCCCACATGTCTTGCATGCCGAACAAATAAATGCGGTGCAGCCCGGTTTGCCCAAGTAAAAATGCCAGCCAGGTAGCGAGCGTTTTGTTTTTGATTGCCTTTATTTCCATGCGCAGATTATCAGGTCGGCATGTCGACTGGCGCTTGGGTGTCGCCCAATCCCAGCGTTTTCTGCATGATGACAATGTCGCGCCAGGCGCCGAACTTCCAGCCACAGGCGTCAATCTTGCCGACCTGCTCAAAGCCAAGCGCCAAGTGCACGCCAACAGAACCTGCATTGGCCGAGTCACCCACAATCGCCATCATTTTGCGAATGCCCGCCGCTTCGCACCGTGCCATCAGCTCGGCCAGCAACGCGCGACCCAGGCCTTTGCCGTGTTGATTTGGCGCCAGGTAAATGGAATCTTCAACCGAGTAACGGTACGCTGGCCGGGGCTTAAACCAGTTGCCGTAAGCAAAGCCAACAACCTGGCCGTCTTGCACCGCCACCAGATAGGGCAGGCCTTTGCCCAGCACGTCAGCACGTCGATTCGCCATGTCGCTTGTGCTGGGCGCTTCGGTCTCAAAAGTGCCGGTGCTGTTCAAGACATGGTGCGCGTAAATGGCGGTAATGGCAGGAATGTCGGCTTCTTGACTGGAGCGAATGATAGGCATAAAAAAATTGTGAGTTTAAATTTGGGCTGGGCGTCTGGTTTTGAGTCATCACCACTGACGGGCTATAATCATAGGCTTTGCAGCAGTTCGCTGGCCGGGTGGTCATGTCGAGTGTCTCAACTTTTGCAAAAATATTTCAAGAACCTTCTGGACGCATATTTGCGTTCTCCACCCTTTGGGAATACATCATGGTTGTCATCCGGCTTGCACGCGGCGGTTCAAAGCACCGTCCATTTTTTAACATCGTCGTTGCCGACAAGCGCGTTCGCCGCGACGGTCGCTTTATTGAGCGTATCGGTTTTTACAACCCGATTGCCAAGGGCGGCGAAGAAGGCTTGCGCATCATGCAAGACCGCTTAACCCACTGGGTTGGCGTGGGCGCACAAGCGTCCCCAACCGTTGAACGCCTGATCAAACAAGGCGCAACTGCCGCTGCCAAGGCCGCTTAATTTCAAAATGGCGCTCAGCTTGAAAGTATCCGCTTTGCCGGATAACGCTGTTGAAGTTGGGCGCATTCTGGATGCGTGGGGCGTTAAGGGATGGCTCAAAATCCTGCCCCACAGCACCGAGCCTGAGGCCCTGTTCTCGGCCAAATCCTGGTTTTTGCAAGCGCCTGACGCCAAGTTTCGTCCGGGCTTCAATGCTTTTACAGGTACCGTCACCATCACGGTTGACGAGGCAAAAACCCATTCTGATTCAGTCGTTGCAAAGATCGATGGCTTGGACGACCGCAATGATGCTGAAGCCTTGCGCGGTTGCCGTATCTTTTTGCCGCGTAGTGCCTTTCCCAAAGCATCAAAAGACGAGTACTACTGGGTTGACCTGATCGGCCTGAATGTGGTCAACCGCGAAGGCATCGCTTTGGGCTGCGTGCGGGATTTGATGGCTACCGGCCCCAACTCTGTCCTCTGCGTTGAATACCAAGCCTTGCAAGAAGACGGCACCAGCAAGGCTGAGGAGCGCATGATTCCGTTTGTGTCGGCTTATGTTGATACGGTCGACATCGCGGGTAAGCTGATCACGGTTGACTGGCAGCCGGATTACTGAGCTGCTTGGCCCTGACATGCAAAAATGTCCTTCATGCGTTTTGATGTTGTCACCCTTTTTCCTGAACTATTTACGCCGTTTTTAACAAGCGGCGTGACCAGGCGTGCCTACGAAGCAGGCCTTGTCGAGGTCAAGCTATGGAACCCGCGTGATTTTGCTGACGGTAACTATCGCCGCGTCGATGACAGGCCGTTTGGCGGTGGCCCGGGCATGGTGATGCTGGCTGAGCCGCTGGCGCTTTGTTTGGCCGCCGTTCGTGCTGAGCGAGCGCCAGGCGATGATCCAGTCGTGCTTTTTTCACCGATCGGCAAAACCTTGACACACAGCAATGTCGAGGCCTGGTCTGGCAGCCAAGGAGCAGTATTGATTTGTGGCCGCTATGAAGGCCTAGACCAGCGCTTTATCGACACTTTCGTCACGCACCAAATCAGCTTGGGCGATTTTGTCTTGTCGGGTGGCGAGATTGCCGCGATGGCGCTGCTGGATGCGGTGGCCCGGCTGCAACCCGGCGTGCTTAATGACGAGGGCAGCCATCAGATGGACAGTTTTAACCCGGCACTTGACGGCTTGCTGGACTGCCCACATTACACACGGCCAGAAGACTGGCGAGGGCAAGCTGTGCCTGATGTGCTGATGTCTGGCAACCATGCCCACGTTGAGCGCTGGCGGCGTGAGCGGCGCTTGGGCCTGACGCAGCAACAGCGGCCAGAACTGGTTGAAATAGCGCGCGCTGCCGGCAAGTTGACGGCCAAAGACGAGACTTTTTTGGCGACAGTGGCTCAGCACTTGGGCACAAAGTTGTAAATTGCTATAATCAAAGGCTTTTCGGTCCTCTGGCGGCCACTGCAACTTGCTTGGCAAGATTTGCGGTCTTTAGCGTAGCGCGTGAATGAACGAAATGTATCCCTTGGAACCGTCATGAATCTGATTCAAATCCTTGAGCAAGAAGAAATTGCTCGTCTGAACAAAACCATTCCCGTTTATGCCCCTGGTGACACCGTCATTGTCAGCGTGAACGTGGTTGAGGGCACCCGCAAACGTGTGCAGGCCTTTGAGGGCGTGGTGATTGCCAAGCGCAACCGCGGCTTGAATTCGAGTTTTATTGTTCGCAAAATTTCAAACGGCGAAGGCGTCGAGCGTACCTTTCAGGTTTACAGCCCACTGATTGCCAAAATTGAAGTCAAGCGCCGTGGTGATGTGCGCCGTGCCAAGTTGTATTACCTGCGCAGCCGCAGCGGCAAGTCAGCACGTATCAAGGAAAAGTTGGGCGCTAAAGCAGCTTAATGTTCAGTTGGAGAACACCTTAGTGCTTCGAAAAGCCACTCTGTTGAGTGGCTTTTTTTATGCAGAAAATCAATGTGATCAAAGTCATCAACGTGATACGTGCAATCCATGCAATTTAGCAAGCCACTCCCAAAGTTTGACCCCCGCAGCATTCCGGTGCAGGGTATTGACAATCACCTCGAAGGCGTTGCGCCAGACCGACTGACACCCCAAGCGCTCAGGCAGCGTTTTGCCAGTCCCCCCAGCTGGACGCCTGAACACAGCGTGGAGAAAAAGTTTGAAAACCGCGAACCTGCGCCAGCCGCGGTACTGCTGCCCATCGTCATGCGTGACGAGTTGATGTTGCTTTTAACCCAGCGCACGACTAATTTATCGACCCATTCAGGGCAGGTGGCTTTGCCCGGTGGCCGAACCGATGCTTCCGACACAGATGCGGCGGACACCGCCCTGCGCGAAGCCACTGAAGAAACAGGCTTGCCGCGGTCTCATGTGGAGGTGCTGGGCACGCTGCCGATTTACGTCACCGGCACGGCCTACATCATTACTCCGGTTGTCGCGTTGGTCACGCCTGGCTTCGTGCTGCTGCCTAATCCAGACGAAGTCGCTGACGTTTTTGAGGTGCCGTTAGCCTACCTGATGAACCCAACCCACCATCGTCGCCATGCGGTGGAGTTTGACGGCATCTCCCGCGAATGGTTGTCGATGCCCTACCGGGATCACGCTGTGCTGCAGGCAAACGGGCAACCACAAGAGCGTTTTATCTGGCGTGCGACTGCAGGCATATTGCGCAATCTGTACCGTTTTTTGTCGGCCTGACAGTTATCATTTCACATGAGTTTTTTTGCCGTTTTATTTGCGTTGTTGATAGAACAGGCCCGCCCACTGGCGCGGGGTAACTGGATTCATGCCAGCTTCAGGCTGTGGGCGCGTTGGGCAAGTCGCCACCTTGATGCCGGGCAGCCGCACCACGGCTGGATTGCCTGGGGAGTCGCGGTAGCTTTGCCAAGTTTGGGTGCATTGGTGATTCACTTGGCGCTTTGGCACGTCAATCCCTTGCTGGCTTTTGCCTGGAGCGTCGGCATTTTGTATGTCACGCTGGGGTTCAGGCAGTTCAGCCATTTTTTTACCGACATCCGTGATGCGCTGGATGACGGCGACGAAAGCAAAGCCCGTGAGTTGTTGGCCCAGTGGCGACAGGTCGATGCCAGTGACTTGCCGCGCAGCGAAATCGTGCGTCATGTGATTGAATACTCGGTGCTGGCTGCGCATCGGCATGTTTTTGGTGTGCTGGGCTGGTTCTCGCTGCTGGGAGCATTTGGCTTGGGGCCATTGGGTGCCGTGCTCTACCGCTTAAGCGAATTTGTGGCGCGCTACTGGCGCTACAAAAGTAAATCGCCCGAAGCAGGCGAGGGCGCCAGTCCGGCGTTGCAGTCTGCTGCCAGCCAGGCTTGGGCCGTGATTGATTATTTGCCAGCGCGCGTGACGTCGCTGGGGTTTGCGGTGGTCGGCAGTTTTGAAGACGCGATTGATGCCTGGCGAAGCTATAAAAATATTGACGCCCAACGCGTTTCAACCGACCCGTCACTGACGTTGGAAAGCCGTAACGACGGTGTTATTTTGGCGGCAACGTCGGGCGCTGTGAATGTCAGGCTTGGCGGACAGGCGTTGCAGACCCGATTCGACGCCAACGCGTCAGCTGGCTTTTTGGCGGTTGACGCCAGCCCACTGGATGGACCGAACCGGCCCGCACCGGGCCGTGACCCAGAAGTTGCGCATCTCCGGGCTATTGTGGGGCTGGTGTGGCGCTCGGTGGTGCTGTGGATGGTACTTTTGGCTTTGCTCACGCTGGCCAGGTTACTGGGTTAGGCTAGCCTTGAGAGACATAGCCGAACCCGGGCTACCAGTCTAGGAGCCTGGGCGGCAGAAGGAGCGTCGGCTGCAAATTGACCGCAGCGGTCTATTTTTCGCCGATTTCTTGCCAAATATCTCGATATTCGTCGGCGAAATCAGCAAAAACTATCCTCGCTGGGGCCAATTTTCGCTTCGACGCCTTCTGCCGCCCAGGCTCCTAGTACCGCGTTTGCGATAACTCTGCAAATAATTCGCTATATAAACGATAGCGGTTTGCTCCTATATTGATGGGGCCGGCGCCAGATTTGACTTCTAAAATCACGCCACAACCCGGCTCATGCAGGTGTGTGCAGTTGTAAAACTTGCAGTTTTGCGCATGTGCCTTGAAATCAGGCATCAGCTGCGCAAGGTGCATCGGCTCTATGTGGTGCAAACCGAATTCCTGAAACCCTGGCGAGTCGATCAATGCCGTTGTTCGCTCGGCATCTGTCCAATAAAGCGTTGTGCTGGTGGTCGTGTGTTTGCCTGAATTGAGGGCTTGCGAAATCTCTGCCGTCAACACTTTGGCAGCTGGAATCAGCAAGTTGGTCAGGCTGCTTTTGCCTGAACCCGAGGGGCCAAGCACCAGCGTTTTCTTATCCTTCAGCAAGGCCATCAACTGGACGGTTTGGGCGGCGTTGTCAGGCGCATCTGATTTCGGTTTGATGGCCAGCGGCAGCATCTGGTAGCCCATGGCTCGGTAAGGTGCCAACTTTGCCCAAGCGCGGCCAAATGGTTCGGCCAAATCGCTTTTGTTAAGCGCTATCACCGGCGTGATGCCTGCAGCCTCAGCGGCAATCAGTGCACGTGTCAGCTGACTTTCTGAAAACTCGGGCTCGGCGGCAATCAAGATCAATATTTGGTCTAAATTTGCGGCGAAAGATTTGGTCCGCAGCTCGTCCTGGCGATAAAAAACATTGTGACGCAGACCAATTTTTTCAATCGTGCCCTGGTCCTCACTGGGCAACCAATGCACGAGATCTCCAACCAGTGCTTGGCCTTTTTTGCCGCGCGGGTGGCAAATAACGCGCTGACCGTCTGGCGTCTCCACCAGCACATGGCGGCCAAAACCAGCGACGACCAGGCCTTGCTGCGTACCCGCCAGGGGGGTGTGGGATGGGCGAGGGTGCTTGCTCAAACCATCAGTCTCATGGGCTTAACAGGGCGTCTACTTTGCCCGCGCAGTAAAAGTCGCTGACAGAGATGCCGTCGACATCATGCGTGTTAAACCGCACGGTGCACTTGCTGTAACTCACCGCAAGGTCGGGGTGGTGGTTCTCGAAGTTGGCAATAAAGGCCAATGCATTCACAAAACCGATGGTCTCGTGGTAATTTTTAAAGCTGTAGGTTTTCTCGAGTGCGTCATTGATCAGGCGCCAACCGTGCACTTGCTCACCATTGAGCTTGCTCAAGTGCGTGACGATCTCGGTGGCGCTCAAGGCTTGACGGTTGGCGTGAATCGGGTTGCTCATGCTGTGCTTCCAGTAGGGTTCGTTGGGGATGAATTCATACGGGACAAACGCTCTGACGCGGGTGGGTGTGAGTAATAAAACTTCACAAACACTGGGTCAGGTGTCAGCGTGCTGGCGTTGTCTTGATACAGCTTGAGCAGCGCGCTTTGCAAATCCTTGCCATCGGTCTGCGCCACCGCATAGGCGTCAGCTTCAAACTCATGCTTGCGAGAAAACTGCGCAAAAACAGGCGAAATAAAAAAGCTGAACAGCGGAATCACCAGCATGAACAAAAGCAGCGCCAGCGCTTCGTTGCCGCCGTTCAAATTGGGGCGAACGCCCAAACCGGTATAAAACCACAGCTGGGACGACAACCAGCCGAGCATGGCAAAACCAATCAGGCTCATTGCAAACATGCCCACCAGACGTTTGATGACGTGCTTGTGCTTGAAATGGCCAAGCTCATGTGCCAGCACCGCATCGACCTCGCCTGGGTTGAGTTGCTTGAGCAGCGTGTCATAAAACACGACCCGCTTGGCCGCGCCAAAGCCCGTAAAGTAAGCATTGGCGTGGGCTGATCGCTTGCTGCCGTCCATCACAAACAATCCTTTGGCGGCAAAGCCGCAGCGCTGCATCAAGGCGGTGACGCGGACTCTCAGCGTCTCGTCGTCCAGCGGTTGAAACTTGTTAAACAGCGGCGCAATCACCGTGGGGTAAAGCACCAGCACCAGCACATTAAAAACCATCCAGGTGCCCCAGGCCCACAGCCACCACAGGGTACCAGCGCTAGCCATCAGCCATAAGATCAGCGAGACGATGGGCAGGCCAATCACCGCGCCTACCAAAACGGCTTTAAATGTGTCGGCAAGCCAAAGCTTGAGCGTCATTTTGTTAAAGCCAAAGCGTTCTTCAATCTTGAAAGTGCTGTACAGCGTAAACGGCAAGTCCAGCACGCCGCTGATGACGCCAAAAGCAGCCAGTAGCGCTAACTGGGGTACCAGACTGCCCAATTCAGCCAGGCCTGTGGTGTAAATCACCCGGTTTAATGCATCAATACCGCCTAGCAAAGTCCAGCCCACCAGCAGCGCTGCACCAAAAGCCATCTCCAGCAAACCAAAGCGCGCCTTGGCGATGGTGTAGTCAGCGGCCTTTTGGTGGGATGCCAGCGAGATGGTGTTGGCAAACGCCGCCGGCACGCTGGCCCGGTGTATTGCGATGTGGCGTATCTGGCGCGTGGCTAAACAGAAGCGCACGAGCAGGCCCAGCACCAAAGCGGCAGCAAACAGAGCAGTAAACGATAAAGAAGTCATAAGTTTGAGTTTAGGCGATCAGCGAGAATGGTGCGATGAACGACACTGAAACACTACTCCTAAAGTCCGATCAAAATCTGGTCTGGCTGGACTGCGAAATGACCGGGCTGGACCCTGAGAAAGAACGCCTGATCGAGATCGCCATCATCGTGACGGGTCCGCAACTGACTCCTCGTCTGGAAGGGCCGGTACTGGTGATTCATCAGCCAGACGAGGTGCTGGACCAAATGGACAACTGGAACAAAGGCACGCACGGCAGAAGCGGGCTGATTGACAAAGTCAAGGCATCCAGATTGACCGAGGCCGACGCGGAGGCGCAAATCCTCGCGTTCATTGCGCAGTACGTGCCGAAAAGCGTGTCGCCGCTGTGCGGTAACACCATCAGTCAGGACCGGCGCTTTTTGGTCAAATACATGCCCAAACTGGAGGCGTATTTGCACTACCGCAACATTGATGTCAGTACGTTTAAAGAATTGGCCAAGCGCTGGAGCCCTGGCGTGTACAGCGCTTTTAAAAAGCAGCAAAAGCACACCGCGCTGGCTGATGTGCATGAGTCAATTGACGAGCTTGAACATTACAGGAAACACTTTTTGAAGGCGACAAGCTAACGCCCCGAATCATTGCCTGGCCCCTAAAGCCATGGCTGCAGCCTTCGACGCTGCCATCGCTTGCTCGTCCGGTGCCACCCGCGTCGGCCAGCCTGACAGATGCTGGGCAGCAACGTTGGTCAGGGCAGTTGTCCAGGCAGGGTTGTCGTTCAGGCAGGCAATGTAGCTGAACTTTTCGCCACCAGCGTGCAGAAACGCTTCGCGCGCCTCCATATTGATTTCTTCTAGCGTTTCCAGGCAATCACCGGTAAAACCCGGGCACATGACATCGACGCTTTTGGTCCCAGCTTTCGCCAGCTCGATCAGCGTGGGTTCGGTGTAGGGCTCGAGCCACTTGGCTTTACCAAAGCGGGATTGAAAGGTCAGCTGGTAGCGGTCTTTACTCAGGCCCAATGCTTCAGCCAGCAAGCGGGCAGTTTTGTAGCATTCACAGTGGTATGGGTCACCGAGTTGTAGCGTGCGCTCGGGTACCCCGTGAAAACTCATGACGAGTTTCTCCGCCTGCCCGTGGGTCTGCCAATGTGCTTGAACCGAGGCAGCCAGTGCACGGATGTAGCCCGGGTCGTCGTGGTAGTGGTTGACGAATCGGAACTCTGGCAGTCGGCGCGTCTTGGCTGCCCAGCTGTAGACGGCGTCAAACACGCTGGCGGTGGTGGTGGCGCTGTACTGCGGGTAGGCCGGCAAAATCAATACTCGGGTCACGCCCTCGGTTTTGAGCGATTCCAGCTGCGAGCCAATTGACGGATTACCGTAGCGCATGGCGTATCTCACCTGAACCTGATGACCCAATCCTTGCAGCTCGCTTGCCACCAGCGCGGCTTGCTTTTGCGTCCAGACTTTCAGCGGTGAGCCTTCGGGCATCCAGATGCTCGCGTATTTTGCGGCGGATTTTTTGGGGCGAATACGCAAAATGATGCCGTGCAAAATGGCCAGCCAAAGCAGCCGGGGTATCTCCACCACGCGGTGATCGCCTAAAAACTCGGCCAGGTAGCGGCGCAGTGCAGGCGCAGTAGGTTCGTCGGGGGTTCCAAGGTTACAAAACAGCACAGCAGTCTTATAGGTCGTGTGCGTATAGGGGCCATGATGAAAATCAGGTTCTGGGGTAAAGGGCATGGGTTATTCTCGCGCACTTGAACTTTAATTGCCCATGCTCGATTTAAAAATAGTCAAAGCCATCACGCTGGATCTGGACGACACCTTGTGGCCTGTTTGGCCCGCGATTCAACGCGCCGAGAAGGCGCTTGAAAACTGGCTTTGTCAGCACGCGCCCATGTCTGCAGCCTTGTTTGCCAACACCACCGTCCGGGACGAGATTCGCGCTTACATCTTGCGTACCCGCCCTGAGCTTAGGCACAACCTGAGCGCGGTGCGGCGCGAGGCGATTCGTACCGCGCTGTACCGCGCCAAAGAAAACCCCTTGCTGGCAGAGGCTGCCTTTGAGGTCTTTTATGCCGAAAGAAACCGCGTTGACCTGTACAACGACGCTGCTCTGTCGCTGGCGTTTTTATCGTCACGTTACCCGGTAGTCGCTTTGTCAAACGGCAATGCAGACATTGAACGGATCGGTATCAAACCGTACTTTCGTGCCAGCATCAGCGCGCAGGCTTGTAATGTGGCAAAACCCGATGCGCGGATTTTTCAGGCGGCTGCTGGCTCGGTGGGCGTTTGCCCTACGGCCGTGCTGCACATTGGCGACGATGCAGCGCTTGACGTGCTCGGCGGGCTGAACGCAGGCATGCAAACGGTCTGGCTCAATCGGGACGGACAGGCCTGGGGCCACGATGAGGTGCCCCACCTGACCGTCACCAGCCTGGCGCAGTTGTGTGAGCACATTGCTGCTGCCGAGCAGCTTGTCAGTTGAAAACTCAATCAACCTCTTTTATGCGTCCTTGTGGGTCATTGAAGTGAAAATAGGGTAGAAATAGACCCTTGGCCCACGTAAATCCTTGGCGGGCAGCTCCTAAATTAATAGTAAAAGTTTGACCTATGAACCAGCCTGCATTTGACATCCAAGTCAGCTACAGGCTACTTCCTGCTGCCAAACCAGACATGACTGCGCCTTCCAGCGTCGCCGGATAAGGCCCGTCTACATAGTCGCCGCAGGCCAGCAAGCCAGGGGCAACATGCTGGGCCGGTCGCCGCAAACCCGGTGTGCATGCGAAGGTGGCGCGTTTTTCTACGACTGTCTGCAGAATGTGCAAATTGCCAATGCCTAGCTGATCTTTGGCTTGCGCGGCAACTTGTACGGTCAATTCTGCGTTGCCTGGCTGGCTGGCGCTAACCACAAAAGCCAGCAAGCCCGCCGGGCCGCCCAGCTGACCACGGTCAAAAACAAATTGGGCCGGATGTTGCAGGCCTGAGACCAAGGCAAGCATGGGCTGTGCAAGCCGATGGCCAGGTGCAAGCGCATAAACGGTGGCGATGGCTTCGTATTGCAGCGCCTGGGTTTGGGCTAGCCAGGCATCGCGGCGCAGGCCGGCCCTGTGTACCAATCGCGCGGCGTCAGCCGCCGGGCAGGCCAGGATGACGCTGTCAAATCTGCCGAGAGCTGCCGTCTCAGCGCTGCCCAGTTGCCAACTGCTGGCGCCTTCAGTGTTGATACTTTGTACGCGGGTTCCCAGATGCACATCGCCGCCTCGTGCTGCCAGCCAGGCCAAAGCAGCGCTGGGCAGCAGAGCGCTTAAGTCAATGCGCGGCAGCAACAGGTTAGAGCCGCCCTTTGCGGCAAACAGCGAGTCTCGCAAAACACGTAAAAAAACCTGACCGCTGGCCCGGTCTGCGGGGGTATTGAGCGCCGATACGCAAAGCGGCTCAATCAACGTGGTCATGATGCGCGGCGTCAATTTTTTGCACAAATCGGCAACCGATTGCTGCGGTGGGCATTGAAACTTGCGAATCTGCCAGTGTGCCGCCGTTTTAAGCAGCGAGAATTTGTCTGCCCAACGCCACCCTTTGGCCCCCAAGATACCGATCAGTGCATCAAAAGGTGCCCTCAAGCGGGGCAGCTTGAGCCCGCTACCGTCTGGAAACTGTAGCGTCAATGGCATGCGGTGCAGGCTGGCAGACGCATCGACGCCCATCTCCAACATCAGTTTCAGGGTTTCGGCATAGGCGCCAATCAAAATGTGCTGACCGTTGTCTAGCCTGAGGGTTTGGCTGTCGTGTGCCACATCAAGCCGCCTGGCGCGGCCACCGGGTGTGCGGCTGGCCTCAAAAACCGTGACGTGGTGGCCGCGTCGGGTCGCTTCGACTGCGGCGGCGCAGCCGGCCCAACCAGCGCCGATTACCGCCACCCGTTTCGTATTGAATACTCCTGAATTCATAGCTGCTTGCCCAAGTATTTATTGCGCTGGGGCATCAATACACCATTAAACCGTACCAAAAGCCTGAGTTTTCCAGGCCAGATAGAACTTGCGCAGCGGCGTCAGGCTCACGCGCTGGTGCAGCACCTGGTAGTTGTCCAGAGCAATTTCCTTGAGCAAGGTGCGGTAAATGCTGGCCATCATCAGCCCAGGTTTTTGAGCCCGACGGTCCTCTTGCGGCAGCATGGCCAAAGCTTCGTCATACAAAGCCAATGCGCGCTCGGTCTGAAACGCCATCAACGCTGTAAAGCGGCTTGAATATTCACGCTTGAGCAACTCGTGTACCTTCACATCAAACTGCTGAAGCTCGGCAATGGGCAGGTAAATGCGGCCGCGCTGAGCATCTTCACCGACGTCGCGGATGATATTCGTCAACTGAAAAGCCAGCCCCAGCTTGTGCGCGTAAGCGGTGGTCTCGGACTGTGTCTGGCCGAAAATACTGGCGGCTACCTCACCCACGATGCCTGCCACTAAGTGGCAATAACGCTGCAGGCCTGCAAAGTCCAGGTAGCGGTTTTGCGCCAGGTCCATTTGGCAGCCTTCGATCACGGCTTGCAAGTGACGGGCTTCTATCTTGTAAGCGGCGGTCAGCGGCATGAGCGCTTTCATCACCGGGTGGCTAGGTTGGCCGGCAAAAGATTGGGTCACTTCACTTTGCCACCACGCCAGCTTGGTCTGCGCCACGCCCGGGTCTTGCACTTCGTCCACCACATCATCGACTTCGCGGCAAAAAGCGTAAAACGCAGTGATGGCAGCGCGGCGCTCTTTGGGTAAAAACAAAAACGCGTAGTAAAAGCTGCTGCCGGATGAAACGGCTTTGTTTTGAACGTATTGCTCAGGGGTCATGGCCTGAATTATTACTCGTTACATCCACACAGCGCGCCAGAGCATCACAGCGCCATCCCATACATTCAGCTTGGGCCGATGCCGCAAGCTTGCATAGCCCATCTGCTCGATTTTTTCAGCAATCCGCAAACCGCCTTGCACCACCAGGCGCAGCTCCCAGCCCGCGCGGCCGGGTACTTTTTTTGCCAGCGGTGCGCCGCGCTGCATCAGGCTTTGCGCCCAGGCCACGTTGGCGGCCGTCAAAGCAGTGGTGGATGTGTTCACTTCAAGTCTGAGCAAATGCAATTCACAAGCCCCGTGTTGTGAAAAGCTGTCTTGCGGCAGATAAACACGGCCACGCGGTATGTCGATGCTCAGGTCTTGCCAAAAATTGACCAACTGAAGCGCAGTGCAAATGCAATCGCTCTGCGCTAAAGATTCTGCGTCGCTCACTTGGTACAAATGCAGCAACATCCTGCCAACTGGATTGGCAGAGCGGCGGCAGTAGTCCAGCAGCTCAGTTTGGCTGCTGTAGCGGGTTTTCGTCACATCTTGCTCAAAAGCGCTGAGCAAATCGGTCAGCAAATCAATTGGCACGGCGTACCGCGAAATGATTGGCTGCAAACGGTTAAATACCGATTGCCATCGGCTTGAATACGGCTGGTAGGAAGCGCAGGCCAGTAAATCTGCACGGTAGGCCGCCAAGTCTGCCAGCCGGGCAGCAGGCCGTGCGTCACCCTCATCGGCCAAGTCATCGGCCGTGCGTGCAAACCAGTAAATCGCGGTAATGGCGGGGCGCAGAGCTGGCGGGCACAAAAAAGAGGCCACGGGGAAGTTTTCGTAGTGGTCTACACCATGCGCTGCGTCTGTCATGCCCAGATTGTCGCTTGACAAATTCAGCAGAATATTTTAAATTACTAACCAGTCAGTCAGTAATAAGTAAGCAAGTAAATAAGTCAGTAAATAAGTCAGTAAATAAGTCAGCAAATAAATCAGTTGATAAATCTATCCTCAAACAGCATGAAAAAAACAGCCTTGATTTTGGCCACATTGGCTTCGTTGACCACGCTGCTGGCGGCTTGCTCGAAACCTGCACCCCCTGAGGAACCGATCCGGGCCGTAAAAGTCATGACGGTAGGCGTCAATACTTTCGCGTCTGGCTACGAGTTTTCGGGCGAGGTCAAAGCCCAAGTCGAATCGCGTTTGGGTTTTAGGGTGGGCGGCAAAATCATCAAGCGCCAGGCCGAGCTGGGTCAGCGCGTTAAAGCCGGGCAAGTACTGGCCCAGCTTGACCCGCAAGACTACAAGCTGGCTGCGGATGCTGCCCGGGCGCAACTGCAAGTGGCTGCCACCAACCGCGACCTGGCCGCAGCTGACTACAAGCGGTTTGCTGCGCTGAAGGAGCAAAACTTCATCAGCGGCGCCGAGCTGGAGCGGCGAGAGGCCACATTCAAAGCAGCGCAGGCTCAGGTGGAACAGGCCCAGTCCCAGCTCAATGTGCAAGGCAATCAGGCCAAATATGCTGTGCTTGTGGCAGATGCGCCCGGCATCGTGACGGGCATTGAAGCTGAGCCCGGCCAGGTGGTGACTGCGGGCACGCCGGTGGTTCGGATTGCTGCCGATGGTTTGCGCGATGTGGTGTTTTCGGTGCCTGAAGACAAGGTCAGCAGCATCACCCCGGGCATGGCCATGAAAGTGCGCGGCTGGGCCCAAGATGCCCAAGCGGCACCCACCGTTGCCAAAGTGCGCGAGGTGTCGGCCAGCGCAGACCCTGTGACACGCACCTATCAGGTCAAGTTGGCCCTCAGCGGCGCGGTTCCGCCGCCGCCGTTGGGCGCCACGGTGTACGTGCTGCCTGATGGTTTGGGCGGTGTGCAGGGTATGCCGGTTATCAAGCTGCCGACCAGCGCATTGCGGCGCGAGGGCCAAAACAGCGCTGTTTGGGTGTTAGACCAACCCAGCATGACCCTCAAGTCGCAAACCGTACAAATCGCCACCGCTGACGGCAACGAAGCCGTGATTTCTGCGGGCCTGCAACCTGGCATGTTGGTGGTCAGTGCGGGGGTGCATGTACTGTCAGCGGGTCAAAAAGTCACCGTTTATCGAGAAAAAATGGCCCTGGCCCCTGAAACGCGTGCGCAGACTGCTATCAATCCGGTAGCAAATGATGCGGCTGCTGTCAAACTCGCTGCGCCGTCGCCGGCAAGTTCAGTTTCTGCCCCAGCGGCAAAGTAGGCCACTATGTTGCTCACTCCAAACAATTCCGGGCCTGAAAAGTCAAGTTTTAACCTGTCAAAGTGGGCACTGGACCACCCAGCCCTCACGCGTTACCTGATGGTGGTGTTGATGGTGCTGGGCTTTGCGGCCTACTTCCAGCTCGGGCAAGACGAAGACCCGCCGTTTACCTTTCGTGCCATGGTGGTGCGTACTTACTGGCCCGGTGCAACGGCACAGCAGGTGGCAGAGCAGGTCACCGACAAGATTGAACGCACGCTGCAGGAAGTGCCGTACGCCGACAAGATTCGCAGCTACTCAAAGCCGGGTGAATCGCAGATTATTTTTCAGGTGAAAGACGTCATCAAAGGCGCGGATGTGACCAACACCTGGTACACGGTGCGCAAAAAAATTGGCGACATACGCGGCACCTTGCCTGTCGGCGTGCAAGGGCCGTTTTTTAATGATGACTTTGGCGACGTCTACGGGGTGATCTACGCGCTGGAATCTGACGGCTTTAACTACGCCGAAGTCAAAACCTTCGCTGACGACGTGCGCCAGCAGTTGCTGCGTGTGCCCGATGTGGCCAAGGTGGAACTGTTCGGTAGCCAAGACGAAAAGATCTTCATTGAGATTTCGCAGAAACGCTTGGCGCAACTGGGGTTGGACTTTAACCAGGTGCTCAGCCAGCTGGCACAGCAAAACGCGGTGGAATCCAGTGGTGCGCTGCAAACACCGCTGGACGTGGTGCAGGTGCGGGTAGCAGGGCAGTTCAAGGCGGTTGAGGAGTTACGCGCCATGCCGATTCGTGGTGCCGGTTACGGCGCGGGCACCAGCGCGGCTGGCAGCCAGCTCAGGTTGGGCGACATTGCCGACATCAAGCGCGGCTATGTTGACCCGCCTGCTGTGAAGGTGCGCCACCAGGGCAAAGAAGTCATTGCCGTTGGCGTGTCAATGATCAAGGGCGGCGACATTATTGCGCTGGGCAAGTCCCTGAAGGCATTGACCACCAAAGTCAGTCAAAACCTGCCAGCCGGCGTCAAGCTGGTGCAATTGCAGGATCAGCCGACCGCGGTGGCAACGTCTGTCAACGAGTTTGTCAGCGTGTTAATTGAAGCGGTGGTGATTGTGCTGGCGGTGAGTTTTATTGCGTTGGGCTTTCACAAGCGCCCGGTCTTAGAGGGCCAGCCGCTACCCCTATGGAAGCGATACTACATTGACATACGTCCTGGCTTGGTGGTTGGCATCACCATTCCACTGGTGCTCAGCGTGACGTTTTTGGCGATGCTTTACTTTGGCATTGGGCTGCACAAAATCTCGCTGGGCTCGCTCATCATTGCGCTGGGCTTGCTGGTTGACGACGCCATCATTGCAGTTGAGATGATGGTGCGCAAAATGGAGGAGGGCTACGACAAGGTACGCGCGGCCACCTACGCCTATGACGTGACTGCCATGCCGATGCTGACCGGCACCCTGATTACCGCCGCAGGATTTTTGCCAATCGGCTTGGCCAAGTCGGTGACCGGCGAATACACCTATGCCATCTTTGCGGTGACTGTCATCGCGTTGGTACTGAGCTGGATTGTGTCGGTGTACTTTGTGCCGTATCTGGGTACGCTTCTTCTGAAAAAACCAGACCATGTGGTCGAAAAAGCAAGCGACGACCACAGTGCTGCGGAGGACGATCACGAAATGTTCGACTCAGCTTTTTACAACACCTTTCGCAAGGCGGTGAACTGGTGCGTCCAGTACCGCTGGATCACTATTGGCAGCACGGTGCTGATATTTGCGCTCGGCATTGTGGGCATGGGCAAGGTCCAGCAGCAATTTTTTCCGGATTCAAGTCGACCTGAAATCATTTTGGACATCTGGTTTCCCGAAGGGACTTCTTTTGTGGCCAACGAAGCGACGGCCAAGCGTGTCGAGGAGCGGCTGCTCAAGGAAGCGGGCGTGACCTCGGTCAGCGCCTGGGTTGGCTCGGGCGTACCGCGCTTTTATCTGCCGATGGACCAGGTTTTCCCGCAAACCAACGTGTCACAATTTATTGTGCTGCCGAAAGATCTGAAAGTACGCGAGTCGCTGCGCATCAAACTGCCGGCGTTATTGGCGCAGGAGTTTCCTGAAGTCCGGGGCCGAGTCAAGCTGTTGCCCAATGGTCCGCCTGTGCCCTACCCAGTGCAGTTTCGCGTGGTGGGCAGCGACCCGCTGGTGCTGCGTGAGCGAGCCGACGAAGTCAAAGCCATCTTTCGGCAAAGCCTGAACACACGCGGCGTCAACGACAACTGGAACGAGTCGGTCAAGGTGTTGCGGCTGGAAGTAGACCAGTCGAAAGCGCGCGCGCTCGGCGTGACCAGCCAGTCGATAGCCCAGGCGTCGCGGACGATTTTGTCGGGCAGCAATGTGGGCCAGTTCCGCGAAGGCGACAAGCTGATTGACATCGTGCTGCGCCAACCGGTGGATGAACGCAATGCCATCACCGACATTGCCAACGCCTATTTGCCCACGGCATCGGGCAAGTCAATACCCTTGACGCAAATTGCTAAACCCGTGTTTGCCTGGGAGCCCGGCGTGATGTGGCGCGAAAACCGCAACTACGCCATCACTGTTCAAAGCGATATTGTTGAAGGTTTGCAAGGCGCGACCGTGAGCAATGAGCTGGCGCCCAAGCTCAAGCTCCTAGAGGAAAAATGGCGGACCAGCGGCTTGGTTGGTTACCGTGTTGAGGTGGCCGGTGCGGTAGAGGAAAGCAGCAAGGGCTCTGCCTCTATTGTGGCTGGCGTGCCCATCATGCTGTTTTTAACTTTTACGTTGTTGATGCTGCAACTGCAAAGCTTCAGCCGCGCGATGTTGGTGTTTCTAACCGGCCCACTAGGCATTGCTGGTGTGGCTGGTGCGCTGCTGCTGTTGGGCAGACCGTTTGGCTTTGTGGCTTTGCTGGGCGTTATCGCCCTGATGGGCATGATTCAGCGCAATTCGGTGATTTTGATTGATCAAATTGAGCATGAGCGCGCCAGGGGCGTTGCCGCATGGGACGCGATTGTCGAGTCTGCGGTCAGGCGCGCCAGGCCGATCGTATTAACAGCCGCTGCAGCGGTACTGGCAATGATCCCACTGTCGCGCAGCGTCTTTTGGGGGCCGATGGCAGTGGCCATCATGGGTGGGTTGATGGTTGCTACGGCGTTGACACTGCTGGCTTTGCCTGCCATGTATGCTGCCTGGTTTCGCGTCAAACGCGAACCGGCTTTGGTTATCGACCGGGTTACAGGCTAAAATAGAAAGTTGACCTAACACAAGCCGTCTAATAGCTATACAGGCGACAGGCGTGCCAGTTGCACGCCTGTTTTGTTTTCAGCGCGGGTGGCGAAATTGGTAGACGCACCAGGTTTAGGTCCTGACGTCCGCAAGGATGTGGGGGTTCGAGTCCCCCCCCGCGCACCACCTTGATATTTTTGTGACATTTGGACATTAGAAAGTAAAGAGCATCATGGCCGTGACTGTTGAAACCCTGGAAAAGCTTGAGCGCAAAATTACCTTGAGCCTGCCAGTAGGCATCATCCAGAAAGAAGTGGATACGCGCTTGAAAAAGCTTGCGCGCACCGTCAAGATGGACGGTTTTCGCCCTGGCAAAGTACCGATGAGTGTGGTGACACAGCGTTATGGTTACTCGGTTCATTACGAAGTCATGAACGACAAGGTCGGCGAAGCTTTTTCAAGTGCCGCCAATGAAGCCAAATTGCGTGTAGCTGGTCAGCCCCGCATCAGTGAAAAAGACGGCGCGTCTGAAGGCGAGATGACTTTCGACGCCATCTTTGAGGTTTACCCAGAAGTCAAAATTGGCGACTTGACGACTGCTGAAGTTGAAAAGATCAGCGCCGTTGTCAGCGACGCTGCCATTGACAAAACCTTGGACATTTTGCGCAAGCAACGCCGTACGTTCTCGCAGCGTGCGATGGACGCGGCAGCCCAGGACAGCGACCGCGCCACCATAGACTTTGAAGGCAAGATTGACGGCGAGACCTTTTCTGGCGGCAAAGCTGAAGACTTCCAGTTTTTGATTGGTGATGGTCAGATGCTCAAAGAATTTGAAGAAGCCGTGCGCGGCATGAAGACCGGCGAAAGCAAGACCTTTCCGTTGAGCTTTCCAGCGGACTACCACGGTAAAGACGTGGCAGGCAAGCAGGCTGACTTCATGGTGACGGTTAAAAAACTGGAGGCAGCACACCTGCCTGAAGTGAACGAAGCACTGGCTAAATCACTGGGTATTGCGGACGCATCGGTTGACGGTTTGCGTGCGGACATCAAGAAAAATTTGGAGCGTGAAGTCAAGTTTCGTTTGCTGGCGCGCAACAAAGCCGCCGTGATGGACACGCTGGTGGCGAACGCCGAATTGGATTTACCAAATGCCAGCGTCCAAGACGAACTGGAGCGCATGATCACGGCAGCCCGTGCTGATCTGAAGCAGCGTGGCGTTAAAGATGCTGACAAAGCGCCGATACCAGACGACATTTTCCGTCCACAAGCTGAAAAGCGCGTGCGACTTGGCCTGGTAGTGGCCGAGTTGGTGCGTGCCAACCAATTGCAAGCCAAGCCAGAGCAGCTCAAAGCGCACATTGAAGAGCTCTCAGCCAGCTATGAAAAGCCGCAAGATGTGGTGCGTTGGTATTTGAGCGATAACCGCCGCATGGCCGAAGTTGAAGGTGTTGTGATTGAAAACAATGTGACCGACTTTGTGTTGTCTAAAGCCAAAGTCGTCGAAAAAGACGTGACGTTTGATGAGTTGATGGCGCAGAACTGAAACAGTGTGCGCTTTTAAATCGCTGGGGCTGGTGCGTGGATTGAACTTCTGCGCACCAGCCCCATTTGTTTTAGGTAAAGTACAAGTTATTAATTTTTGGAGTTACCTCATGCACAAAAACCAAGCTGACAGTGTCCCGTTCGGCGCTCACGATTCAATGCAAACCGAGGGTTTGGGGCTGATACCCATGGTCATTGAGCAATCTGGTCGTGGCGAGCGCTCTTACGATATTTACTCGCGTCTGCTCAAAGAGCGGGTGATTTTTTTGGTGGGCCCAGTCGAGGACTACATGGCCAATTTGGTGGTGGCGCAGTTGCTGTTTCTGGAAAGTGAAAATCCTGACAAAGACATCTCGCTTTACATCAACTCTCCGGGGGGCTCGGTCAGCGCGGGTTTGGCAATTTTTGACACGATGAACTTCATCAAGCCAGACGTCTCTACTTTATGCACGGGCATGGCGGCAAGTATGGGTTCGTTTTTGTTGGCAGCAGGTGCCAAAGGTAAACGTTTTGCGTTGCCCAACTCTAGCGTCATGATTCACCAGCCTTCAGGCGGTGCCCGCGGTATGGCCAGCGATATTGAAATCTCGGCGCGTGAAATCCTGAAGACGCGGGAGCAGCTCAACAAAATCCTGTCAGAGCGCACGGGCCAGCCGATGGAAAAAATCGCGCGTGACATGGAGCGTGATTACTGGTTATCTGCAAACGAAGCCAAAGAATATGGTCTGGTAGACGAGGTTATCTCCAAACGCCCATAACCCCGTCATCTTGGTCTACAAACGGCGCTTTTGTAACGACAAGCGCCGTTTTTTATTTGGTTATCATTGGCAAATCTTGCACCGCTTCCCAGCTCATCGTGAATAAGGTATCCCCATAATGGCCGAAAAAAAAGGCTCCTCTAGCGAAAAAACCTTGTACTGCTCGTTTTGCGGTAAGAGTCAGCACGAAGTTAAAAAACTCATTGCTGGCCCTTCGGTTTTTATTTGCGATGAATGCATTGACCTCTGCAACGAAATCATTCGCGACGAGCTGCCAGCAGGACTTGATGCCACTGAAACCCGCAGCGATTTGCCTACACCGCTAGAAATTAAAACCACACTTGATGGTTACGTCATAGGACAAGAGCCCGCCAAGCGTACGCTTGCGGTAGCGGTGTACAACCATTACAAACGCCTGCGCCATAAAGAAAAAGCCAAAAAAGACGATGTTGAACTGACTAAAAGCAATATTTTGCTGATTGGTCCGACGGGGTCGGGTAAAACGTTGCTGGCGCAAACTTTGGCGCGCACGCTAAATGTGCCGTTCGTCATGGCTGACGCGACAACACTGACTGAAGCTGGTTATGTTGGCGAAGACGTAGAAAACATCATTCAAAAACTGCTTCAAAGCTGCAACTATGAAGTGGAACGCGCCCAGCAAGGCATCGTTTACATCGACGAAATCGACAAGATTTCGCGCAAGTCGGACAATCCTTCGATTACCCGCGACGTGTCGGGTGAAGGTGTGCAACAGGCGCTGCTCAAGCTGATTGAAGGCACAATGGCATCGGTGCCACCGCAGGGCGGGCGCAAACATCCGAACCAAGACTTTCTGCAGGTCGACACGACCAACATCTTGTTCATATGTGGCGGTGCGTTTTCAGGGTTGGAAAAAGTCATTGAAAACCGTACTGAAGCGTCAGGTATTGGCTTCGGCGCGGCGGTTAAGAGCAAAAAAGCCCGCAGCCTGACCGAATCCTTCAAAGATGTTGAACCAGAAGATCTGATCAAATTTGGCCTGATACCTGAACTCGTAGGCCGCATGCCAGTGGTCGCTACGCTGGCAGAATTGACCGAAGATGCGCTTGTCCAGATTTTGACTGAGCCAAAAAATGCAGTGGTTAAGCAGTTCAGCAAACTGCTGGCAATGGAGGGTGTCAATCTCGAGATTCGTCCATCGGCTCTCAAAGCGATAGCCCGCAAGGCGCTTGCACGCAAGACTGGCGCACGTGGTTTGCGGTCGATTCTGGAACAGTCGCTGATTGATACGATGTTTGATTTGCCAACCACCGATAACGTCGATAAGGTGGTAGTCGATGAATCAACCATTGAAGAAAACAAGGCGCCTCTGCTGGTGTACAGGGAAGTGGCTAAAAAGGCTTGAAATTTGCTTTTTTCGCACCACATAGCATCCATAGTGTTGCGTTTTAAAGTTTCTTTAAGGTATTCATGTCTGCTCCAGTTGCCTTGCCTCCTACACCGCTAGACCTGCCGCTGTTGCCATTGCGCGACGTGGTGGTGTTTCCACACATGGTGATTCCTTTGTTTGTTGGACGCCCGAAAAGCATCAAGGCGCTCGAGTCAGCGATGGAGTCTGAGCGCCGGATCATGCTGGTGGCCCAAAAAACGGCCGCCAAAGATGAGCCTGCGGTCGAAGACATGTTCGAGGTCGGGTGTGTAGCCACCATTTTGCAGCTGCTTAAACTGCCTGACGGCACCGTCAAGGTGCTGGTAGAAGGCCAGCAGCGCGCAAGCATCAATAAAATCGAAGACGGCGAATTGCATTTCAGTGCAAATGTCACTCCCATTGAACCGGTGGTTATCGCGGTTGATAAAACCAGTGAAATTGAAGCTCTGCGCCGTGCCGTCATGCAGCAGTTTGACCATTACGTCAAACTGAACAAAAAAATTCCGCCAGAAATTCTGACATCCATTTCAAGTATCGATGACCCAGGTCGCTTGGCAGACACGATTGCGGCCCACTTGCCCCTAAAACTGGACGCCAAGCAGGTGATCCTTGATTTTTCTGAGGTCAAGGAGCGGCTTGAAAATTTGTACGAGCAGCTCGAGCGCGAAGTCGACATTTTGAATGTGGATAAAAAAATTCGCGGTCGTGTAAAACGACAAATGGAAAAAAACCAGCGCGATTTTTATCTGAACGAGCAGGTAAAAGCGATTCAAAAAGAGCTGGGCGACGGCGAGGACGGCGCGGATGTCGATGAGATTGAGAAAAAGATCAAAGCTTCCAAAATGCCAAAAGAGGCAAAAAAGAAAGCCGATGCCGAGTTTAAAAAGCTTAAACTCATGTCGCCCATGTCAGCCGAAGCCACGGTGGTGCGCAACTACATCGACGTACTTACCGCATTGCCCTGGAGCAAAAAGACCAAGATCAAGCACGACTTGGTCAATGCTGAAAATGTGCTCAATGAAGACCACTACGGTCTTGAAAAAGTCAAAGACCGGATTGTTGAGTATCTTGCCGTGCAGCAACGTGTCGACAAGCTGAAAGCGCCCATCTTGTGCTTGGTAGGCCCGCCGGGCGTTGGTAAAACGTCTCTTGGCCAATCGATAGCCAAAGCCACTGGCCGCAAGTACGTGCGCATGGCGCTGGGCGGTATGCGTGACGAAGCTGAAATACGGGGTCACCGCCGCACCTACATCGGCGCGCTGCCCGGCAAAGTGTTGCAAAGCCTGTCAAAGGCCGGAACCCGCAATCCATTGTTTTTGCTGGATGAAATTGACAAGCTTGGCACCGACTTTAGAGGCGACCCCTCGAGTGCTTTGCTTGAAGTTCTGGACCCCGAGCAGAACCACACGTTTGGCGACCACTATGTGGAAGTGGATTTTGACTTGAGCGATGTGATGTTTGTGGCCACATCCAATTCGATGAACATCCCGCCAGCGTTGCTGGACCGGATGGAAGTGATTCGCTTGTCGGGTTACACCGAAGACGAAAAAACCAGCATCGCCATGCGTTACCTGTTGCCCAAGCAGGTTAAAAATAACGGCGTGAAGGCCGAAGAGATGGAAGTGCAGGAGCAGGCCGTGCGCGACATCGTGCGCTACTACACGCGTGAGGCGGGTGTGCGCTCGTTAGAGCGTGAACTGGGCAAGATTTGCCGCAAGGTTGTCAAGGGTATCCAGCTTAAAAAAATGACCGGCCAAGTGGTGGTGACACCTGACAACCTGAATGAATTTTTGGGTGTGCGCAAGTTTGACTACGGCCGGGCCGAGAAAAACAACCAGATCGGCCAAGTGGTTGGCCTGGCCTGGACAGAAGTTGGCGGCGACTTGTTGACGATTGAAGCGGCCATCATGCCCGGCAAGGGCTTGATCACCCGCACCGGCTCATTGGGCGACGTGATGAAAGAGTCTGTCGATGCAGCCCGCACGGTGGTGCGCAGCCGCTCTGCGATGCTGGGCATCAAAGACGACTTGTTTGAAAAGCGCGACATCCACATTCACGTCCCTGACGGCGCAACCCCTAAAGACGGGCCAAGTGCTGGTGCCGCCATGACCACCGCCTTTATTTCCGCTCTGACAGGCATTCCGGTACGCGGTGATGTGGCCATGACGGGCGAGATCACCCTGCGCGGCGAAGTCACAGCCATTGGCGGCTTGAAAGAAAAGCTGCTGGCAGCTTTGCGCGGTGGCATCAAAACAGTGTTGATCCCTGAGGAAAACACCAAGGATCTGCAAGAGATTCCAGACAACGTCAAAAACGGTCTGGAGATTATTCCAGTCAAGTGGATTGACCAGGTGTTGAAGGTGGCGCTGGAGCGCATGCCTGTGCCGTTGACCGACGAAGAAATGGCGTTGCCTGCGGTGGTAGCGGCTGATGCGATTGTTGTGCCGCCTCTGGGTGCGACGGGCGCGGTCAAACATTGAGGATTTTTTCTTTACTGTGTAGACAGGTGCTAAAAGCACGCTATACTATGAGGCTTGCAACGCGGGAGTAGCTCAGTTGGTAGAGCGCAACCTTGCCAAGGTTGAGGTCGA
>JANPIK010000021.1:0-53504 GCA_031424935.1 Polaromonas sp. | reverse complement strand
GTGCTGACGCGACTGCCCACGCATAAGGCCAGTTGCATTGACGAATTACTGCCGCACCACTGGCAGGCCAGCACCGGTTAACTGTCATGTCAGCCACGCAAGCTGACAGCGGTCAATATGGGATTGCCGGACGCATACCATTCTGCTGTTCAAAGCTATCGATAAGCAACTTTCCTTGATTTAATATAGTACTTCTTGACGTCAGCACGAATCTCTTATTTTTATTTGCAGAAACTCTGCGAATAAATTGTGTGATTTGACTACCCTCGTGCCCTTTCAGAGCCTCTAAATAATTTCGCCCTAGAAAATCATCAAAATAAATTACTTGGTTGCTGTCTGAATCGAAAGCGGCCTCAGCTTCGCGAATATCCTCGGCTATCTTCAAATAAGAGAAATTTCTAGATATATAGTGCAAGCACAAATGGTCAGCCAAGGTTGTTTTTCCCACTCCTGGCTCGCCAGTGATAATCACAACGCCCAGTTTTTCTAGCTTTTTTAAGGCAAGCTCATGATTTGCTGTCACGACATATTTGGATGATCCACGAATAATTTCCTCTAAAGAAAAAGAGCTTCTTCCGAGAATCGCATTGTTGAGTAAATGACCAAGGACGCTGGCGCTGTGTAGCCACAACTTATAGTGCCGCTGTTCCGCACGAGGATCTGCTCCAATGAACCCATTCAAATCCTCTTTTCCAAAAACATCACTCTCAACTAAAATGTATGGCGCTAGAGCGTTAGATATTGCCTTCTTATCCAGTCGTGAAAGTGGATTTGAAACTGCCAGAATATAGCGGTGCGGCTTCAATTTATCGAGTTTCGGCTATTCTATTTTCTTTAAATAATTTATCAGTTGATTCAAGGGTGTGTTTGCCCAATGCTTGCATTGAAGGATAACTTCTTCACCCTCACTGCTGAAGAATCGCCCGTCTACTCCAGAGTCTTTACCTGGCTTAAATCTCTCAAATCGAACACCCTCCTTCACCCCTAGCAAATCAGTACAAAGCGCCTCGAACTCCTTATCATTCAAGCTTTTAAAATCATAGTCAGTCATTTGAGCTTTCTAATACGGACAGGTATTTCAACCGCATGAGGCCGACTATCGCCCCCGTGGACACGAGACAAGGGGGTCAGGTCTTGAAAAACCACATCCACTGACTCCATTTGCTACGTATTCAATTGCTACTTGAGCAGTAAATACCTGGGCTACAGCCCGGTTTGATCCAAACGTGCATTCTTCCCTGCACCCCAACCGTTACCCCAAAATTCCCACCATCGCCTTCCTGATTGCCGCCTGATCGCCTTCAGACAGCGTGCCCAACTGGCGAATGATCAACGCCTGCTACAGCGTAGCCAGCAGCCGCTTGACCACAGACTCCTTGATCGACCGGCGTCTGCCAATCGGCAATCAACACCTCGTCAAACCAAAGCAGCGTGCGTACCTGGCTGGTAATGGCCCTACTTCCGCGCCGGCGGCAAATCCGTACAACTTCCGTGCGCCACCTCAGCCGCCATGCCAATGCTCTCACCCAGCGTCGGATGCGGGTGAATCGTTTTGCCGATATCAACTGCGTCGGCACCCATTTCAATGGCAAGTGCAATTTCACCAATCATGTCGCCCGCATGCGTGCCGACCATGCCGCCGCCGAGAATTTTGCCGTGGCCCCCATGTGAGTTCACTTCATCGCTGTCATCAAACAGCAGCTTGGTGACGCCTTCGTCGCGGCCGTTGGCAATGGCGCGGCCGGATGCCGTCCACGGGAACAGGCCTTTTTTGACCTTGATGCCTTGGGCCTTGGCCTGGTCTTCTGTCAGGCCTACCCATGCAACTTCGGGGTCGGTGTAGGCGACGCTTGGGATGACTCTGGCGTTGAAAGCTGCGCTGGCCAGCTCTTTGTTGCCTTGCAGCTCGCCTGCGATCACTTCTGCAGCTACATGAGCCTCATGTACGGCCTTGTGCGCCAGCATGGGCTGGCCGACGATGTCGCCGATGGCAAAGATGTGCGGCACGTTGGTACGCATCTGGATGTCAACGTTGATGAAGCCGCGGTCGGTGACGGCGACACCGGCTTTTTCAGCGGCAAGTTTTTTGCCGTTGGGGGTGCGGCCTACCGCTTGCAATACCAGATCGTAGGTTTGTGGCTCTGGTGCTTTGCCGCCCTCTTCTGCTGCGGCGAAGGACACTTCGATGCCAGCGGGCGTGGCCTTCGCACCGACTGTCTTGGTCTTGAGCATGATGTTGTCAAAACGCGGCGCGTTCATTTTTTGCCAGATTTTGACCAGGTCGCGGTCAGCGCCTTGCATCAGGCCGTCCATCATTTCAACCACAACCAGGCGCGCGCCGAGCGTGCTGTAGACGGTGCCCATCTCTAAACCGATGATGCCGCCGCCCAAAATCAGCATGCGCTTGGGTACTTCTTTCAAGCCAAGTGCACCGGTTGAATCGACCACGCGTGGGTCATCGGGCATGAAAGGCAAGCGCACGGCTTGTGAGCCTGCGGCAATGATGCAGCTTTTGAACTGGATGGTTTGCTTTTTTCCAGTCTTTTCTTGTCCCTGGGCTCCACTGGTTTCTTCAACCTGCAAATGGTTTGTGCCGACGAACTGGCCAACGCCGCGCACGGTGGTGACCTTGCGCATCTTGGCCATCGCGGCCAAGCCGCCCGTGAGCTTGCCGATGACTTTGTCTTTGTGGCTGCGCAAAGTGTCGATGTTGACTTTAGGCGGGCCAAACTCAATGCCCAGCGCGCCAAGGTGGCTGACCTCGTCCATCACGGCTGCCACGTGTAGCAGCGCTTTGGAAGGGATGCAACCGACGTTCAGGCACACTCCGCCTAGGCTGGCGTAGCGTTCGACCAGAATGACTTTGAGCCCTAAGTCCGCAGCGCGGAAAGCAGCGCTGTAGCCGCCTGGGCCTGCGCCCAGGACTAACAAGTCGCAGTCTAGGTCAGCCTCGCCTGCAAAGCTGGCGGCGATGCTTGCGGTAGGCGCTACAGTATCAGGAGCGCCTTGCCCATGTATTTCTTGGGCCAAAGGCACTTTTGGCGCTGAAACGGCAGCTGGATCACTACTTTCGAGGCTCAAAACAACAGAGCCTTGCTTGACTTTGTCGCCCAGCTTGACCGAGATAGCTTTGACCACGCCCGCGCTAGACGACGGGATTTCCATCGAGGCTTTGTCACTCTCCACTGTGAGCAAACTCTGGTCAATTTTGATCGAATCACCCACCTTAACGAGCAGTTCAATCACGGTGACTTCATCAAAATCGCCAATATCGGGTACTTTTATTTCTAGCATGGTCAAACCTCGCTTTAAGCTTTCAATTTCACTGAAAAAACATCGATCGGGCCGTTTGAATTTTTGTCGAACTCGCAACCCGCTTGCATGCCGGCCATGGCGACTTCTTTGGCGCTTTTGGCGCTGCCCCAAACCGCATGCATGGCGCCTAATGCAAAACTGCGACCCGAGCCAATGCCCCAGAATTCCTTGAATTCAAAAATCTCGCGGTAGCTGTACAGGCCGTAAATACCGCTTGAATTGGCAATAACAGCGGTGAACTGCATCGACTCATACGGGTCGTTGTCGTCCTCTTTGGTCTGCAGGAAAAACGTTTCTTTCAGCACCGGGTGCAGCTTTAAAAACGTGTCGTACACCTCGTCTTTGGAGCTGAGTTTTAAGTCAGCCTTGGGCAACGCCGCCATCGCTTTGCGCAGCGCGGGGAAGTGCGCCACCGTGCCCGCCATGCCTACGTAACTGATGCCTGCAGGCGTGTCGACCTTGAAGATCTTGCTGTTGGCTTCACAGCGGTTAGGCAAGCGGGTGTCGCCAAAGGTGACCAGCGTATCCGCCGCCATCACAACTTGTCCCGCTTTTTTAACAACGACGAGCGTTGTCAAAGCAAGACTCTACGGAAATCGCTCAGAATTTGACCCAGGTAAGCATTGAAGCGTGCAGCAGCCGCCCCATCGATCACGCGGTGGTCCCAGGTCAACGATAACGGCAACATGAGGCGTGGCTGAAATGCCTTGCCGTCCCAAACGGGTTCCATATTGCTTTTGCAGACACCCAAAATGGCGACTTCTGGCGCGTTGATGATGGGCGTGAAATACCGCCCACCAATGCCGCCTAGGCTGGAGATGGTGAAGCAAGCGCCTTGCATCTCAGCCGGGCTGAGTTTGCCATCGCGTGCTTTTTTGGCCAACTCGCCCATCTCGGCGCTGATCTGCATCACGCCTTTTTTGTCGCAGTCACGAATGACGGGCACCATCAGGCCATTGGGCGTGTCCGCTGCAAACGCGATGTGAAAGTACTGCTTGTACACCACAGCGTCGCCGTCAATCGAAGCATTGAAGTCCGGGAACTTCTTGAGTGCTGCAACGCAGGCTTTGATCAGAAAAGCCAGCATGGTGACCTTTGCGCCACTCTTCTCATTTTCTTTATTGGTTGCCACCCTGAAGGCTTCCAGGTCGGTGATGTCCGCGTCATCAAAGTTGGTGACAGCCGGGATGACGATAGCGTTGCGCAGCAGGTTGGCACCGCTGATCTTTTTGATCCGGCCCATTTCTTTGCGTTCGATAGGGCCAAATTTGGCGAAATCGACTTTTGGCCATGGCAGCAAGTCCAAACCAACGCCCGAAGAGCCGGACGCGGTAGGCGCTTTGGCAGCCTGAGCCGCCGTTTGCACCGCGCCGGCCATCACAGACTTGGTGAAGGCTTGCACATCGTCCAATGTGATTCGGCCTTTGGGGCCGGCGCCTTTGACTTCAGCCAACGGCACGCCTAATTCTCGTGCAAACTTGCGTACAGACGGGGACGCGTGGGGGAGTTGGCTTGTGGGGGCTGTGGTGGGGTTGTGTATGAATTCCGTTCGCACTGAGCTTGTCGAAGTGCTTGTCGGCGTGCTTGGGACGGCTTCGACAGGCTCAGCCCGAACGGTTTGGGGTGAAGGTGCCGACGAAGCAACCGAAGCCGCCGTACCAGCAGCACCTTCCAGCACAGCCAGCAAATCACCAATGTTGATCTTGTCGCCCAGCTTGACTTTCAGGTCTTTGAGCACACCCGCGCCAGATGACGGAATCTCCATGGACGCCTTGTCTGACTCCACCGTAACCAGCGATTGCTCAACTTTGATGTTGTCTCCCAGCTTGACCAGCACTTCAATGACGGTCACGTCTTTGAAGTCACCAATGTCGGGGACGTGAATTTCAATCGGCCCGCTGGCAGCAGTCGCAGGTACGGTAGAAGTCGCTATAGAAACAGGAGCTGCTTGCGCCCGTATTTCCTGGGCTGGAGCCACATTTGATACCGTATTAGCACCAGAATCGGCACTTTCCAGACTCAAAACGATTGAGCCTTGCTTAACCTTGTCACCGAGCTTGACTTTGATCTCTTTGACCACACCCGCTGCGCTTGACGGAATCTCCATTGACGCTTTGTCTGACTCAACCGTCAGCAGTGACTGGTCTGCCTTGATGGTGTCGCCGGGTTTTACCAGCAACTCAATGACGGTCACTTCATCGAAATCACCAATGTCTGGAACTGCAATGTCTATTGTTGCCATATGCGTCTCCCCTTATGCGTAAAGTGGGTTAATTTTGTCGACCTGAATGCCATACTTGGCGATCGCCTCAGCCACTTTTGCAACCGGTACCGTACCTTCTTCGCTCAACGCTTTCAGCGCAGCCACCACGATGTAGTGACGGTTGATTTCAAAGTGCTCGCGCAGTTTGCTCCGGAAGTCACTGCGGCCAAAACCGTCGGTGCCGAGCACCTTGAAGGTGCGGCCTTTTGGGATGTAGTTGCGAATCTGCTCGGCGTAGGCCTTCATGTAGTCGGTTGACGCGATGACCGGGCCGGTATGCTTTTCAAGCTGCTGGCCGACGAACGGCACGCGGGCTGCTTCAAGCGGGTGGAGCAAGCTCCAGCGCTCGGCGTCCTGGCCGTCGCGCGCCAATTCATTGAAACTTGGGCAGCTCCAGACGTTTGCGGCAACGCCCCAGTCTTTTTCCAGCAGTTCTTGTGCGGCAATGCTTTCGCGCAGGATGGTGCCGGAGCCGAGCAACTGCACACGCGGCGCATTGGCTGCAGCGGTGTCTGCACCCGGCTTGCACATGTACATCCCTTTGATGATCTGCTCTTCAGTCCCCGCCGTCAGGCCTGGCATGGCGTAGTTTTCGTTCAGCAGCGTGAGGTAAAAATAAACGTTGTCTTGTTTTTCGACCATGCGTTTCAGGCCATGGTGCAAAATCACGCCGACTTCATGTGCAAAAGTCGGGTCGTAGCTGATGCAGTTGGGAATCGTACCGGCCATGATGTGGCTATGGCCATCTTCATGCTGCAGGCCTTCGCCGTTCAGCGTCGTGCGACCCGATGTGCCGCCCAATAAAAAGCCGCGAGCCTGCATATCGCCAGCCGCCCAAGCCAGGTCGCCCACGCGCTGAAAGCCAAACATAGAGTAATACACATAAAACGGAATCATGATGCGGTTGTTCGTGCTGTACGACGTCGCCGCTGCAATCCAGCTGCTCATGCCGCCGGCCTCATTGATACCCTCTTGCAGAATCTGACCCTTCACATCCTCCTTGTAATACATGACCTGGTCTTTATCGACCGGGGTGTATTTTTGGCCATCAGGGTTGTAAATACCAATCTGGCGGAACAGGCCTTCCATGCCAAAGGTGCGGGCTTCGTCCACCAAAATTGGCACGACTCGGGGCCCAAGCGCCTGGTCGCGCAGCAGTTGTGTCAAAAAGCGCACATAAGCCTGCGTGGTCGAAATTTCGCGGCCTTCGGGCGTTGCTTCCATCACCGATTTGAAGGTATCAAGTGCTGGAACAGTAAAGCTTTCATCGGCCTTGGTACGGCGGTGCGGCAGGTAGCCACCCAGCGCTTTGCGGCGCTCATGCAGGTAGCGCATTTCGGGCGTGTCGTCGGCAGGCTTGTAGAACGGAATCTCTGCCAACTGGCTGTCGGGAATTGGGATATTGAAGCGATCGCGGAAGGCCTTGATGTCTTCGTCAGACAGCTTTTTGGTCTGGTGGACGTTGTTTTTACCCTCGCCAATTTTGCCCATGCCAAAACCCTTGACGGTCTTGATCAGCAATACCGTCGGCTGGTCTTTGTGTTTGACGGCTGACGCAAATGCGGCATAGACTTTTTTGGAGTCATGCCCACCACGGCGCAAGTCAAAAATCTCCTCGTCACTCATGTGTGCAACCATCTCAAGCGCCTTGGGGTGCTGGCCGAAGAAATGCTTGCGAACATACGCACCATCGTTGGCCTTCATGGCCTGGTAGTCGCCGTCCAGCGTGTCCATCATGATTTTTTTCAGGATGCCGTCTTTGTCGCGCGCCAGCAGCGGGTCCCAGCCCGAGCCCCAGAGCAGTTTGATGACGTTCCAGCCCGCACCGCGGAACTCGCCTTCTAGTTCTTGCACGATCTTGCCGTTGCCGCGCACCGGGCCGTCGAGCCGCTGCAAATTGCAGTTGATGACAAAAATCAGGTTGTCGAGCTTTTCACGTGCGGCCAAACCAATCGCGCCCAGTGATTCCACCTCATCCATCTCGCCGTCACCGCAAAATACCCAAACCTTGCGGTTCTCGGTGTTGGCGATGCCGCGTGCATGCAGATATTTAAGGAACCTTGCCTGGTAAATCGCCATCAGCGGGCCCAGGCCCATTGACACGGTGGGAAACTGCCAAAACGCAGGCATTAATTTAGGGTGCGGGTAGCTCGACAAGCCTTTGCCATCGACTTCTTGCCTGAAGTTGAGCAACTGCTCTTCGGTCAAGCGGCCTTCGAGGTAAGCGCGGGCGTACACACCGGGCGACACATGGCCCTGAATGTAGAGGCAGTCGCCACCGTGATTTTCTGATTCCGCATGCCAAAAATGATTAAAGCCCGCGCCAAACATGCTGGCGAGCGAGGCGAAGGATCCGATGTGCCCGCCAAGGTCGCCGCCATCAGCCGGGTGCAGCCGGTTGGCCTTGACCACCATCGCCATGGCGTTCCAGCGCATGTAGGCGCGCAGGCGTTCTTCAATCTCCAGATTGCCTGGGGCGTGCTCTTGCTGCTCGGGCTCAATGGTGTTGACATAACCAGTTGTTGCTGAAAAAGGCATGTCAATGCTTTTTTGCCTGGCGTGCTCCAGCAGTTGTTCGAGCAGAAAGTGCGCGCGCTCCGGGCCCTCACTTTCAATCACAGCGGACAGCGCGTCCATCCACTCTCGGGTTTCTTGGGTGTCTTTGTCGAGTGCACCGGGCACTTGAATCGGGTTGGCCGCCATGTCTTGTCTCCTGGTTTTAAAACCGCTGGTGTTTGATCTTCATTTTGCGCCGTCACCTGATCTGGTTAACGGCATAAAACTTGTGCCTGACTGCGTTTGTAAACGCTGTTTTAGGCTCAAGCCCCTAGTTTCGCATATTTTTTGTTAAATTTCAAATAGTGCTTTCTAATTTCACATTAAGAAATATTTACAGGTATAAGAATCACGTTAACCCGGACAGCGCCGGCAAACCCACTTAAACTGCAGCTGAAAACCTATGGCAGACAGCGTCCCACTTCCTTTTTCGACCACGACCGCCCCCGCCCCCAAAGCGTTGGCCTGGTGGCGTCGTTGGTGGCGCAAGCAATCGCCTGCACGTCAAGACCGGTTCATCATGCTCGGCCCGCTGCTGGCGGTGGTGTTGTTTTTGGCGGCAGTGATTGCAGCGTTTGGTTATTTGCGAATCGAAGAGATCGACCGAGAACAGCAGGCGCTCAAGCGTGATGTTGAATACGCCCAGCAGCGGCTCAGGTTGCGATTGCTTGAGCGGCAAGAGCAACTGATGCGGATTAGCCGCGACGTATCGAACAAAGAAATTGACAGTGAAGAGTTCCTGGCACAAGCCGAATCGTTGGTGAACCAGTACCCAGAACTGCTGGCCATCACCTGGATAGACGGCAGGCGCCGCGTCAAGGTCAGTTATGCGTCGGCCAGTGCCAGCGGCGCACAAATACGCTTGACAGGCGAACCACTGAAAATGGGCGAGACCGGCGGCACCTATGACCTGGCACGTGATTTACGGCAGCCGGTCTATTCGCCCCCGATTCATTCGCAAAGTGGCGACATCCACAACCCGCCCGTGCTACAAATTGTGGTGCCCCTGGACGATCAGGGCAAATTCAGTGGCGTGATCATGGGCGAATACGCGATTGATGGCCTGCTTCGGTTTGGTGTGCCTACAGAAGTCGTCGCCAAATACGCTGTTACTTTGCTGGACGATAAAAGCAATGTGCTGGCAGGTAACCTGCCGCCGCCACGCAGTCCGGTGGTGCGGCTCTTGCCCTGGTCCGATGGCGTGTCAGAGTACGAAATTCCAGTGTCTCCCGTTGGCAACGGGCTTTTGATTCGAGCGCAGGGTTACCGAACCTCATTGGGCGTGGTGGGCAGCGGGTTTTTCTGGCTGGTGAGCGCATTAAGTGCCCTGACCGTGTGGATGCTGCTGGGAACCTGGCGGCACACCCGGCGCAGGGTGCAAGCGCAGCAAGCGCTGATCAAAGAAACCAACTTTCGCCGGGCGATGGAAAACTCGATGCTGACGGGCATGCGGGCACTGGACTTGACGGGTCGCATCACGTATGTCAATCCGGCTTTTTGCCAAATGACCGGGCTGCAAGAATCTGAACTGGTGGGACAGGTGCCGCCCTTCCCCCACTGGCCTGAAAACGATCTGGAAACCTTGATGGCGCGGCTTGACGATGAGCTGGCTGGCCGCACCCCACCAGGTGGATTTGAGGTACGCGTACAGCGCAAAAATGGCGAGATTTTTGATGCCCGCATGTATGTGTCGCCGCTGATTGACCCCAAAGGGCAGCAAACCGGTTGGATGACGTCGATGACCGACATTACCGAGCCCAAGCGCATACGTGAGGAATTGACGGCTTCATATGAACGTTTTACAACTGTTCTGGAAGGTCTGGACGCAGCAGTCTCGGTAGCGCCGCTGGGCAGCGAAGAAATGTTGTTCGCCAACAAGTTGTACCGTTCATGGTTCAATGCCGATGTTTCAGGCCAAACGCCGACCGAAATCTCGAACCAAAACCCGAACCAAGTCTCAAGCCAAATTTCGAGCGAAATCTCAGGCCACATGAACCTGATTGCGCAAGCTGGCATGCCGCCTGCACCCACCACCGACGACGCGCTCGATGCAGTTGATGGGCTGGCGGGTCTGCCCACCGACACGCTGACCACTGCACAGTCTGAAAACGCCGAGATTTATGTGCCCAGCCTGTCGAAATGGCTGGAGGTACGCTCACGCTACTTGACCTGGGTAGATGGGCGGCTGGCGCAAATGGTGATTGCCACCGACATCACGCCGCGTCGCCATGCTGAAGAGCAAGCGGCCCAACAAAACGAGCGTGCCCAAACCGCCAGCCGCCTGATCACCATGGGCGAGATGGCTTCAAGCGTGGCGCACGAGCTGAACCAGCCGCTGACCGCGATTAACAACTACTGCAACGGCATGGTGACGCGCATCAAGGCTGAAAAAATCAGTACTGAAGACCTGCTGCTGGCACTTGAAAAAACCGCTAAACAAGCGCACCGCGCAGGGCAAATCATTCAGCGTATTCGCTCGTTTGTCAAGCGCAGCGAGCCCAACCGCACGCCGTCCGATGTGGGCATGATGGTGAGCAACGCGATGGAGCTGGCTGAGATTGAACTGCGGCGTCACCATGTTCGGCTGTCACATTACATCGCGGCGCGCTTGCCGCAAGTCATGGTCGACCCGATATTGATTGAGCAGGTGCTGATCAACCTGATGAAAAATGCGGCCGAATCGATTGAGCATGCAAACCTGCCCACTGCCAGACGCAGCGTTGAGCTGCGGGTCGTGCCCAAAACGATGGATGAACAAAACGTGGTGGCGTTTTCAGTGCTGGACTCCGGGCGGGGCTTGTCACCGGAGGTGATGGGACGGCTTTATGAGGCGTTTTATTCCACCAAGGCTGAAGGCATGGGCATTGGCCTGAAACTTTGCCGCAGCATTGTCGAGTCGCACCAGGGCCGGCTGGAAGCTGAGAACCTCTACAATGGGTCGGAAGTCGTGGGTTGCCGGTTTACTTTCTGGATACCCGTGATGGCGGTCGCGACAAAATTACCTGAACCCAACAGCTCTGTTGCTGACTTTGCTACCGATACAGCAGCAGAAAGCCTAGCACCCCACCCAACAAGCAAGTCTTGAAGCGTTCACGAAAGATCATTTGGTATGAGCTTGATTCCCAAAAAAGGTACCGTCTATGTTGTTGATGACGACGAGGGCGTACGCGACTCCCTGCAATGGCTGCTTGAAGGCAAAGACTACCGGGTACGCTGCTACGACTCAGCCGAGACTTTTTTAAGTCGCTACGACGCACGTGAAGTCGCATGCCTGATTGTGGACATCCGTATGGGCGGCATGACCGGTCTGGAACTGCAAGACAAGTTGGTCGAACGTAAATCACCCTTGCCGATTGTCTTTATCACCGGCCATGGCGACGTGCCGATGGCCGTTGACACCATGAAAAAAGGGGCGATGGACTTTATCCAAAAGCCGTTTGAGGAGACCGCCTTGGTCAACTTGGTGGAGCGGATGCTGGAGCAAGCCAAAGATGCGTTTGCAGGTCACCAGCAGTCTGCCAGCCGCGACGCGTTGCTGGCGAAACTGACGTCGCGTGAATCGCAGGTACTGGAGCGGATCGTGGCGGGTCGTTTGAACAAACAAATTGCTGACGACCTGGGCATCAGCATCAAAACCGTGGAAGCGCACCGCGCCAACATCATGGAAAAGCTCAACGCCAACACCGTGGCTGACCTGCTGAAAATTGCGTTAGGTTCAACCACCCCAAAAGCATAGACCTGTCAATTCGTTTGCTATTTAATAAATAGCAGCTCGCGCCCGTTTTGCCTTGGCTAACGGGCGTTTTTATGGGTAAAAGCCAAAAATCTACCCACCTTAACCCTTTTATGCCATGACAGCCCAGATCATTGACGGTAACGCCCTTTCCAAACAACTGCGCGCTGGTGTTGCCGAGCGCGTTGCAGCCCTTCGCGCACGCGGCATCACACCCGGCCTGGCGGTGGTACTGGTCGGCGACAACCCCGCCAGCCAAGTCTACGTGCGCAACAAGGTCAAGGCCTGCGAGGACACCGGCCTGTATTCGGTGCTGGACAAACACCCGGCAACGCTAAGCGAAGCCGATTTGCTGGCACGTGTCGCGGCGCTAAACAACGATCCTGCTATCCATGGCATTTTGGTGCAACTGCCGCTGCCCGCGCATATTGATGCTCAGAAGGTCATTGAAGCCATCGCACCGGCCAAGGATGTTGACGGCTTTCATGTGGCCAGCGCCGGCGCGCTGATGGTCGGCCAGCCTGGGTTTTGGCCCTGTACGCCCTACGGCTGCATGAAAATGCTGGAAAGCATCGGTTTTGACTTGCGCGGCAAACATGCGGTGGTGATAGGCCGAAGCAACATCGTTGGCAAGCCGATGGCCCTGATGCTGCTGCAAAAAAACGCCACCGTCACCATTTGCCACAGCGCCACAAACGATTTAAAAGCCATGACCTTGCAAGCCGATGTGATCGTTGCAGCCGTAGGTAAGCGCGATGTGTTGACGGCCGATATGGTCAAACCGGGGGCTGTGGTGATTGACGTGGGCATGAACCGCGATGACAACGGCAAGTTATGCGGAGATGTGGACTTTGATGCCGTCAGCCAGGTCGCAGGCTACATCACGCCCGTACCAGGCGGTGTGGGGCCAATGACGATCACAATGCTGCTAGAAAATACACTGGCAGCAGCCGAACACGTGTAAGTTTGGCTACTTGTCCCGGCTCAATCGCCAAAGCGTCAACCCTGCGCATAGCCACTGACCAAAATACATCGCACTGCCCAGGCCGTGCAGCAGCTTTAAATTGCCACCATCAGCGCGGGCGCTGACGATACGTGGCGACAGGCCAAATTCCACAAGTACTGCGAGCAGCAGGCCGCTAACGATAAAAACAATAGCTGCCCGGCCACGTAAATCGGCCGCCAAGCCTGCTTTTTGATTATAAATGAGCAGTAAAAACATCGCACACCCAATACTGAGCCAAGTCTGTGCAGTAAAGAGCTTGGCCGCCAATTGTCCTGCCGCTGCCGGGCTCGGCATATGGGTAAAAAGCATCGGCACAATGACAAAGCCTAACGCTGTCAGGCTGCCCCACCACAGGGCTGCAACCATCAAACCAAAACGAAATCTCACCGCATCTTCCCGTCAAGCAGGGGCCGCGAAGCTCCCAGTGAGCGACCGTCGGGGTTCATATGTACATCACGGCGATGATTTCGTAGCGTTTTAGTCCGCCCGGCGCCTGAAACTCGACCGAATCGCCCTCGTCTTTGCCGATCAACGCGCGTGCAATCGGCGATGAAATGTTGACCCGGCCAAACTTGATGTCTGCCTCGTCTTCTCCCACAATTTGATAGGTGACTTTGTTGCCCGACTCTTCGTCTTCCAGCTCAATGGTCGAGCCAAACACCACCTTACCGCCTGCGTCCATTTCAGACGGGTCGATGATTTGCGCGACCGACAGCTTGCCTTCAATTTCTTGAATCCTGCCCTCTACAAAACCCTGTCGGTCTTTGGCCGATTCATATTCGGCGTTTTCGCTCAAGTCGCCCTGCGCACGCGCCTCAGAAATGGCGTTGATGACCCAGGGGCGGTGAACCGTCTTGAGCTCATGCAGCTCAACTTTGAGTTTTTCAGCACCAACTTTGGTGATAGGAATGGTAGCCATGGTGTGTCTCTTTAAATGCGAAACCGCCACGGGTTGCCCTGTGGCGGTGTTGGTTGATTGAAGTTTAATTGAAATTATGGGGCAAGTTGCTCATGCATTTCCTGTACGGAGATCACACCCAGATTATCCAAATGCTTCATGCCTTCAACTGCCGCTTCTGCCCCCGCAATGGTGGTGAATGTGGTCACCCGTGCCAGCAACGACGAGGTACGGATTTGCCGCGAGTCGGCAATCGCGTTGCGCCGTTCTTCAACCGTGTTGATCACCAACGCGATTTCGTTGTTTTTGATCATGTCGACCACATGCGGACGACCTTCAGTGACCTTATTGACGATGCCGCAAGCAATACCTGCTGCTGTGATTGCAGCAGCTGTGCCCTTGGTGGCCACAATGTCAAACTTCATAGCGGCCAGCGCCCGCGCTACGCCAACTGCGCGCGGTTTATCATTGTTTTTAACGGTCAAAAACACCCGGCCTGAAGTGGGCAACTTGGTACCTGCACCCAGCTGCGATTTGACAAACGCCTCGCCAAAGGTTTTGCCCACGCCCATCACTTCGCCGGTTGACTTCATCTCCGGGCCAAGGATGGTGTCAACGCCCGGGAATTTAACGAACGGGAACACCGCTTCCTTGACACTGAAATAGGGCGGCGTGACTTCTTTTGTGATGCCTTGCGACGCCAAAGATTGCCCGACCATGCAACGCGCCGCGACTTTGGCCAACTGGATGCCGGTGGCTTTGCTCACAAAAGGTACGGTACGTGAAGCGCGTGGGTTGACTTCGAGCACGTAAATGACGTCTTTGTCGTTGTTGTTCTGGATGGCAAACTGCACATTCATCAGCCCGACCACGTTGAGCGCTTTGGCCATGGCAGCCGTCTGGCGCTTGATCTCGGCCACGGTGTCAGGGCTGAGTGAATACGGCGGCAGTGAACACGCTGAGTCGCCACTGTGTACACCCGCTTGTTCAATGTGCTCCATCACGCCGCCGATGAACGTCGCGCCCGTGGCGTCGCGAATGCAGTCCACATCACATTCAATCGCATCGTTTAAAAAACGGTCTAGCAGTACTGGGGAATCATGGCTGACTTTGACCGCCTCACGCATGTACCGTTCCAGGTCACGCTGCTCGTGCACGATTTCCATCGCGCGGCCACCCAGCACGTAGCTGGGGCGTACCACCAATGGGTAACCTAAGGCGCTCGCTTTTTCAAGTGCTTCCGGCTCGGTACGGGCTGTCGCATTTGGCGGTTGTAGCAACTTCAGTTCACGCAACAAGGCTGAGAAGCGCTCGCGGTCTTCAGCAGCATCAATCATGTCGGGCGATGTGCCAATGATGGGCACGCCGTTGGCTTCCAAATCTAATGCCAGCTTCAAAGGCGTTTGCCCGCCATACTGAACGATCACGCCAAACGGCTTTTCTTTGTCGACGATCTCCAGCACGTCTTCCAGTGTCAACGGCTCAAAATATAAGCGGTCAGATGTGTCGTAATCGGTCGATACCGTCTCCGGGTTGCAGTTGACCATGATGGTCTCGTAACCATCGTCACGCATGGCCAGCGCGGCGTGCACGCAGCAGTAGTCAAACTCGATGCCCTGCCCAATTCGGTTGGGCCCACCGCCGAGCACCATGATCTTTTTGTTGGTGGTCGGCTCGGCTTCGCACTCCGAGCCTTCAGCCTCGTAAGTTGAGTAAAGGTATGCGGTGTTGGTCGCAAACTCAGCTGCGCAGGTGTCAACCCGCTTGTAAACAGGACGAACGCCGAGTGCCTTGCGCCGCTCACGAATAGCTGTATCGGTGGTTTTAAGCTGCCTGGCCAGGCGGCGGTCTGAAAAGCCTTTTTGCTTGAGCGTGCGCAGCGTAACGGCATCAATTTTGTCGAGCGATATGGTCTCCAGCTCCAGCTCAATTTTGACGATCTGCTCAATCTGCACCAAAAACCACGGGTCAATTTTGGTGAGCGCGAACACCTCATCGACGCTCATGCCCATGGCAAAGGCGTCACCTACATACCAAATGCGGTCTGGCCCGGGCGCGCCCAATTCTTTTTCAAGCACCTCGCGGTCTTGGGTTTTCTCGTTCATGCCGTCCACGCCGACTTCAAGCCCGCGCAGCGCTTTTTGGAACGATTCCTGGAAGGTGCGTCCCATCGCCATCACTTCACCCACCGACTTCATTTGTGTCGTCAGGCGTGAATCAGCGGTTGGGAACTTTTCAAAGGCAAAACGTGGGATTTTGGTGACGACGTAGTCGATGCTGGGCTCAAACGATGCCGGTGTGGTGCCACCTGTGATTTCGTTTTTCAGCTCATCGAGCGTGAACCCCACCGCCAACTTGGCAGCTATTTTGGCAATCGGGAACCCAGTGGCTTTGGAGGCCAACGCCGACGAACGCGAAACGCGCGGGTTCATCTCAATCACCACCATGCGGCCATCGACCGGATTGATCGAAAACTGCACATTTGAGCCGCCCGTTTCTACACCGATCTCGCGCAGAATCGCCAGCGATGCGTTACGCATGATCTGGTATTCCTTGTCAGTGAGTGTTTGCGCGGGCGCTACGGTGATCGAGTCACCCGTGTGCACGCCCATGGGATCCAGGTTTTCGATCGAGCAGACGATGATGCAGTTGTCAGCCGTGTCGCGCACGACTTCCATCTCATATTCTTTCCAGCCCAGCAGCGACTCTTCAATCAACAGTTCGCTGGTCGGCGAGGCTTCAATGCCGCGCTTGCAAATCGTCTCAAACTCTTCAGAGTTGTAGGCAATGCCGCCGCCCGTGCCGCCCAGCGTAAAGCTGGGGCGAATCACAGTCGGAAAGCCCAGCGTTTTTTGCACCGCCCAGGCCTCTTCAAGCGTGTGTGCAATCCCGCTTCTAGCTGAACCCAAACCAATTTTGGTCATCGCGTCTTTGAACTTTAGTCGGTCTTCGGCTTTGTCGATGGCTTCGGGTTTGGCACCAATCAGCTCAACCTGATACTTCTCCAGCACGCCGTGGTGCCATAAATCGAGCGCGCAGTTCAGCGCTGTTTGCCCACCCATGGTCGGCAAAATGGCATTGGGCTTTTCTTTCGCGATGATCTTTTCAACGGTTTGCCAGGTAATCGGCTCAATGTAAGTCACGTCTGCCGTGGCTGGGTCAGTCATGATCGTGGCCGGGTTGCTGTTGATCAAAATGACCTTGTAACCCTCTTCCCGCAGCGCCTTGCAGGCCTGCACGCCAGAGTAGTCAAACTCGCAGGCTTGACCGATGACGATGGGGCCCGCGCCGATGATGAGGATGGATTGAATGTCGGTGCGTTTAGGCATTTTTATGCTTTTCCATCAGTGCCGTGAAGCGGTCAAACAAATACGAAATGTCATGCGGCCCGGGCGACGCCTCGGGGTGGCCTTGGAAGCAAAAGGCGGGTTGGTCCATCCATTGCAAGCCTTGCAGCGTGCCATCAAACAGGCTGATATGCGTGGGTCGCAAGTTGGCAGGCAGGCTGGCCGAATCAACCGCAAAGCCGTGATTTTGGCTGGTGATGCTGACACGCCCGCCAAATGCGTGGTCAGTGCCTAAGTCTTTGACCGGATGGTTGGCCCCGTGGTGGCTTTGCTGCATTTTGAAAGTTTTGGCGCCTGCAGCCAAAGCCATGATCTGGTGACCCAGGCAAATGCCGAAGGTGGGAATACCACTTTCAATCAGCTCACGCGCCGCAATGATGGCGTAGTCACATGGCTCAGGGTCGCCGGGGCCGTTGGATAAAAAGATGCCATCGGGTTTGAGCCTGAGCACATCAGCCGCTGTGGTTTGCGCAGGCACCACTGTGATGCGTGCGCCGCGCTCAGCCAACATACGCAAGATGTTTTTCTTGACGCCAAAGTCGTAGGCAACCACATGAAACTTGGGCGCAGCTTGTACGCCGTAACCCGGTTTGCCATTTGGGTTCGTGAGCTTCCACTCGTTTTGCGTCCATTCATAAGCTTTTTTGACCGACACCACTTTAGCCAGGTCAAGCCCAGCCATGCTGGGCGCGGCTCTGGCCAGGGCAATGGCTTTGTCAATTGCTGCAGTTGAAGCATGCTCACCTGCAGCAAGCGCCATGATGCAGCCGTTTTGTGCGCCGTTGCTGCGCAAATGGCGGGTAAGTTGACGGGTGTCAATGTTGGCAATGGCGACCGTGCCTTCTCGGACCAAATATTCGGACAGCGTCATGGACATGCGAAAGTTGGACGCTGTCAGCGGCAGGTCTTTGATGATGAGGCCTGCCGCGTAGACTTTTTCAGATTCCACGTCTTCGGCATTGACGCCGTAGTTACCAATATGGGGATAAGTCAGGGTGACCAGTTGCTGGCAGTAGCTGGGGTCGGTCAGGATTTCCTGGTAGCCGGACATGGCGGTGTTAAACACCACTTCGCCTACCGTGTGGCCCGCGCTGCCGATGGAATTGCCAACAAAGACTGTGCCGTCTGCCAGCGCCAAAATGGCTTGGGGGTTAGTAAGGGACGATCCCTGTAAAGACAAAAGCACGGAGCCTCCTGGTGCATAACGAATGGATGACGGCTGACCCAAGCGCTAGTGATCACGTCATTCCGCCAGTAGCGGGTGAGCTGCTTTTTTGGATTTTGCTTCGTGGTGCTTGGGTCGGGCCGTGTTTGGAAAAGCCTCTGATTATAGCGGTTGAAGCGATGAGCCTCAGCGCTGCATCGACGAGAAATGCAGGCAAATAGCCGCTGCAGCCGCCACATTGAGCGACTCTTCACCCCCAGGCTGAGCAATGCGTACCTTGACCGATGCCTGCGCCATCAGCAGCTCGCTGACGCCCTGCCCTTCGTGACCCATCACCCAGGCACAGGGCGCAGGCAGTGCGGCAGTGCCTAAAACGCTGCCTTCGTGAGAACTGGTCACCACCAGCGGTAGAGTCAGCGCTTGCAGATCGGCAAGCTCAACACCCTCATGCAGCTGCAAGCCAAAATGTGCCCCCATACCGGCACGCAGCACCTTGGGCGACCACAACGCCGCCGTGCCTTTGAGGGCAATGACCTGACCAAAGCCGAACGCCGCAGCGCTGCGAAGCATGGACCCAACATTGCCTGCGTCCTGCACGCGGTCTAAAACAAGGCTGGCTACGTTCGGCTGCAAGGGTTGCTGGGCGGGTAAATCCACCACAAAGCCCATGCTGGCGGCTGACTCCAGACCGCTGACATCGGCAAACAACGCATCTGGAATCACTATGTTTTTAATAGCTGCTTGCGTATATTCTGCGGGGGCCAGGGGCCAAAAAGACTCAGAAAATAGCCCCAGCGTCGGTTGATACCCACGCAAAGCAGCAGCACGGCACAAATGGTCACCCTCCAGCCAAACCCGACCCTGCTTGCGGTAGGCGGAGTTGTCGGTTGACAGTTTGCGAAGCGCTTTGATCAGCGGGTTGTTGGCCGATGTGATTGTTTCAAAAGCAGGTGTCATCACAGCACCGCCGCAACGGGCGCAAACGATCTCCGGTGCTGCGGGCATGCGCCGTGTTCGCGCAAAGCCAGCAAATGGGCCGCTGTGCCGTAGCCCTTATGCCCTGCAAAACCGTATTGGGGGTAATGCACGTCAAACTCAACACACCAGCGGTCACGGGTCACCTTGGCCAAAATAGACGCGGCTGAAATCGCCGGTACAGTCGCGTCTCCTTTAACAATTGCCTCGGCCATCATGCTCAGCGCCGGGAGTCGGTTGCCATCAACCAGCGCTTTGTGGGGCCGCAGGCGCAAACCTTCAACCGCGCGCCGCATCGCCAGCATGGTGGCTTGCAAGATATTGAGGTGGTCAATTTCTTCAACCGTTGCCAACGCCACCGAGCAACACAAGGCCTTGGCTCGAATTTCGTCATAAAGCCTGTCGCGCTGCAAAGCCGTGAGCTTTTTGGAGTCGGTCAGGCCTTTGATGGGGTTTAAATCGTCCAGAATCACAGCGGCTGCAACCACCGGGCCCATTAACGGGCCGCGCCCGGCCTCGTCAATGCCAGCAATCAAGCCGGGCACGTCCCAGGACAGGCAAGCTTGCTCAGCCTTCAAGAATTTTTTCGATCGCATCGGTTGCCAATTGGGAGGTGTCGCGCTGCAGTTCGGCATGCAGGCGGCTAAATCGTTGCTCAAGGGCCACTATTTTGGCAGGGTCATGGGCTTTGATGTCAAGCCAATGCAACACCGCATCAGCCAGTGCTTGCGGCGTGGCAGCATCCTGCAACAGCTCGGGTACGACAAACTCGTCACACAAGATATTGGGTAAACCTACCCAGGGTTGCAACATTTTGCGCCGCATCATTTGCCAAGACAAGCCGTTCATGTTGTAAGCAATCACCATTGGGCGTTTGAACAGCGCCGCCTCAAGCGTGGCCGTGCCGCTGGCAATCAAGGTCACGTCACACGCCGCAAGCGCGGTATGCGACTGCCCATTCAAAATCTGCAGGTCATGGTTACCCCATTCAGCCGCGATGCCTTCAATCAAAGGCTTGAGTGCAGGTATGGCGGGCACTATAAACTTGATAGCTGGCTGCGCACGTTTTATAAGGGCCGCAGTCTGAAAGAACCGCTTAGCCAGGTATTGAATCTCGGATTTTCGACTGCCCGGCAAAATGGCAACGACGGTGTCTGAATCGTTCAAACCCAGTTGCGTGCGTGCAGCCGTTCGGTCTGGCTGCATGGGAATCACATTGGCCAGCGGGTGACCCACATAGGTTGCGGCTATGCCGTGCTGGGCCAGCAAAGAGGCCTCAAACGGAAAGATGCACAGCACGTGGTCAACACTGCGGCGAATTTTTTCCACTCGGTCTGCACGCCAGGCCCAAATGGATGGGCTGACGAAATGAACGGTTTTAACGCGCTGCTTTTTTAGCTTGGCTTCGAGGTCAAGGTTGAAGTCTGGCGCGTCTACACCGATAAAAATATCGGGCGGGTTAGCCAACAGGCGGGTTTTAAGTTGTTCACGAATCCCCACAATCTCGCGGTAATGACGCAACACCTCGACATAACCGCGAACGGCAAGTTTGTCGCTCGGCCACCAGGCGTCAAACCCTTTTTTAGACATCTGGGGGCCGCCAATACCGAATGATTTCACGCCCGGCCATCTCGTTTTTAGCCCATCAAGAAGTAGACCCGCTAATAAATCGCCAGAAGTCTCACCAGCCACCATCGCAACGGAATTCATCGGAGTTACCGAACGATACCGCGTTGCGGTGAGGTCTGCTCTAAAAACGAGAGCATCATACGCACTTCGGACGCTGACTCAGGGTACTTTTCAGTCAAACCCAACATTTGCAATTGTGCCGCCTCGAGCGTCAAGTCCTCACGGTACAAAGCTTTGTGCATGGCTTTGACAGCGGCGATTCGTTCAGCAGAAAAACCGCGTCGGCGCAGGCCCTCAAAATTCATGGTGCGGGCTTCGGCAGGCTGACCTTGCGCCATGACAAAAGGCGGCAAATCTGCAAACAGCAGCGAGCACATGGCCGTCATGCTGTGCGCGCCTAGCCTGACAAACTGGTGCACCACCGTAAACCCGCCCAAAATCACCCAGTCACCCACCTGCACATGGCCTGCCAGCTGCGAATTGTTGGCAAATATCGTGTGGTTGCCGACCTGGCAGTCGTGCGCCAGGTGCACATAGGCCATGATCCAGTTGTCACTGCCGACCCGGGTGGTGCCCGCATCGCCCGGTGAGCCGATGTTGAAAGTACAAAACTCCCGAACGGTGTTGCGGTCGCCAATCACGAGTTGACACGGCTCGCCGGCGTATTTTTTGTCTTGCGGAATGGCACCCAGCGAGTTGAACTGAAAGATACGGTTGTCGCGGCCTATCGTCGTGTGGCCTTCGATCACGCAATGTGGGCCAATCGAGGTACCTGCGCCTACCTTGACGTGCGGACCGATGATGGTGTACGGGCCTACGCTGACTGTGCTGTCGATTTCGGCGTGCGGGTCAACAATTGCGGTTGGATGAATACCCATGGCGCTTTAAGCGATGGTGCGCATGGTGCACATCAACTGTGCCTCGCAAGCCACAGCATCGCCCACCCGGCTGGTGCCCGTAAATTTAAAAATGCCTGCCTTCATGCGGTCCAGACTGACTTCCATGATGAGCTGATCACCGGGCTCAACAGGACGTTTAAAGCGTGCGCCATCAATGCCCGCAAAGTAATACACCGATTTGTCGTCTGGCGCCTGGCCCAGCATGTCAAATGCCAGTAAAGCCGCAGCTTGCGCCATAGCCTCCAACATCAGCACGCCAGGCATGACGGGCCGATGCGGAAAATGCCCCCCGAAAAAAGGCTCATTGATCGTGACGTTTTTCAGCGCCTTGATGCGCTTGCCTTTTTCAATCTCCAGCACACGGTCCACCATTAAAAACGGGTAGCGGTGCGGCAGTTGTTTCAAGATTTGATGAATATCGAGCATGATTTCTTTTTCTAGGATTCTTTTGGCGCGACAGACTTTTCAACGCGCATTAGCCTGTCGCGCAGCGTGTGCAGTTGCTTAAGGGTAGCTGCATTTTTCTCCCAATCGGCATTGTTATCGATGGGGAAAAAGCCAGTGTAGTTGCCCGCTTTTAAGATAGACCGCGTCACGACGGATGCGGCTGAAATATGCACATGATCAGCAAGTGTCAAATGCCCAAGGATCACCGCGCCGCCCCCTATCGTGCAATGCGCGCCAACGGTTGCGCTGCCAGCCACGCCCACGCAACCGGCCAACGCTGAATGGGCGCCTATCCTCACGTTATGACCGATTTGTATCAGGTTGTCGAGCTTGACACCGTCTTCAATCACGGTGTCCTGTAAAGCGCCACGGTCTATGCAGGTGTTGGCACCGATTTCTACGTCGCTGCCGATCCGAACATTACCCAGTTGCTCAATTTTTTCCCATCGCCCGTCATGGGGCGCAAAACCAAAGCCATCTGCACCCATCACCGCACCAGAGTGGGCAATACAGCGCTCGCCCATGGTGCATCCGTCGCCCAGGGTGACCCTTGCTGCCAGTCGGGTGTCTGCACCGATCGAGGTGTCTCTGCCAATGACGCAATGCTCGCCAATGCGCACGCCGTCAGCGATCACAGCGCGCGGTCCGATACACGCAAAAGCGCCTATAAAAACACCAGCGCCCAGCTTCGCAGTTGGGTCAACAAAGGCACTGGCATGAATGCCCGCTGCCAAGTCAACGCTGTGGTGCTGACGCCATAGCTGCGTCAAACGGGCAAAGTAAAAATACGGATCGCCGACCACGATACACGCACCGCGCTGCACGGCAGCCGACTCTGCGGCAAACCCCACCACAACGCATGCGGCTTGCGACGCCGCCAGCTTTTGAGCGTATTTAGGGTGGCTGAGAAACGCCATCGATTGGCTGGAAGCCGTCTCGAGCGGGGCCAGGCTGTCGATTAAAAGCCCAGAGTCACCCAAGAGCTTGGCATCCGGGAATTGAGGGGCCAGCGCGTCAAAAAGCGCAGCAAGCTGGATGGTCATACTGCGCTTCTAAGTCCGCCAGACCAGCAACATGCAAGCCTTGAAAACCGGTTATTTGCCGGTCGAGGCATTCAACGATTTGAGTACCTTGTCAGTAATGTCGTGCTTTGGGTTAACGTAAACCGCCTCTTGAACGATCAAATCGTATTTTTCGGCCTCGGCCAGCGCCTTGACCACACGGTTGGCACGTTCAATCACTTGCTGTAATTCTTCATTTTTGCGCGCGTTCAAATCTTCTTGAAACTCGCGGCGTTTGCGTTGAAAGTCCCGGTCTTGGTCCACCACCTGCTTTTGGCGGGTCGCGCGCTGCGTCTCTGACAGCGTGGGAGCCTCTCGCTCGAACTTGTCAGACAGTGTTTTTAGCTGAGTAGCAACATCGTTGAGATCTTTTTCACGCTTGCCAAACTCCTGTTCGAGCTTGGTTTGTGCACTTTTCGCCGAGTTTGCTTCGCGGAAAATGCGGTCAAGATTGACGATACCGACTTTGAACTCCTGGGCGCTCGCAGCAAAGCCGACCAGTGCAATCGCGGTAGTCAAGATGAGTTGGCGTGAAATGGTCATCATTAGAAAGCTGTACCGATCTGGAATTGAAACCGCTCTATTCTATCCCCTGGCTTTTTCCGTATCGGGTTTGCCAATGCAAAACGCAACGGTCCCACTGGCGATATCCAGCTGAAACCCAGTCCGTATGAGGCCCTTAACTCTTTGACTTGGTAAGGGCTGTTTTCACCAAAAACGTTACCCACGTCTACAAATCCGAAAAGGCGAAGCGTTCTGTCATTGCCAGTGCCGGGAAACGGCGCAATCAATTCGCTGTTCAGGGTGATCTTTTTAGGTCCGCCAATGGCGACATCGTTAGGCGCCACACCGTCGCGCGGGCCAAGAGAACCTTGCGCAAAGCCGCGAACAGAACCTAAACCGCCCGACGATGAATTTTTAAACACTGGGAAAGGCCTGCCGCCCAAACCGCGGCCCCAACCCAGCTCACCATTGAGTGCCACCGTGAATTGTTTGTTCAGCGGAATATATTGCTGAATTTGATAGCTGCCGCGAATAAACCGCGCATCGCCTGCAATACCCCACTCGCTGAATACCCGCTGGTACCGGCCTTGAGTGGGAACCAACGCGCTGTCGCGGCTGTCTCTGGCCCAGCCAACCGTTAACGGAACAGAACTGCTGGTCAAGCCAAACAAATTTGCATAGTTTTGATACGTCACAGGCAAAGGATTGATGCCTGGCTCAATCGACAGTCGCTCGTAGCCGATGCCAAAAAATACAGTGTCAAGTTCAGTAAAAGGCACGCCAAATCGTATCGAACTGCCGGTTGTCTTGAGCCCGTAGTCGCCCCCTTGCCCATCTAGCGGGCGGCTGGTGCGGTGATAAAGGTCAAATGAGCGTGATATGCCGTCAGGCGTGAAATACGGGTCAACCGTGCTGAGCACAATCTGCCGGTTTATCTTGCTGGTATTGACCTCTATCCCCAAGTAGTTGCCGGTACCAAAGACATTTTCTTGTTTGATACCAAAATTGAGCGACAGCTTTTCAGAGCTGGAAAAGCCCGCGCCTAATTGCAAGTTGCCGGTGGGTTTTTCAACCACATTGACCGAGACATCGACCTGATCGGAAGTGCCCGTTACCTCTTGCGTATCAACCGTTACGTCGGTAAAAAACCCCAATCTGTCGACCCGTGCACGCGAGTTACGAATTTTGTCGCCGTCGTACCACGACGACTCGAACTGGCGAAACTCGCGCCGAATGACTTCGTCGCGGGTGCGGTTGTTACCCGCTACATTGATGCGACGAACATAAGCGCGGCGTGAAGGCTCGCCTTGGAGCACAAACGCCACACGGTTGTTGGTGCGGTCAATTTCGGGGTAGGCCTCAACTTTTGCGAAAGCGAAACCAAAAACACCAAAGTAATCGGAAAAGGCTTTCGTTGTTGCGGCAACCGTATCGGCGTTGTATGCCTCGCCTGGTTTGATGGTGATGAGAGATTTGAACTCGTCGTGCTTGTTTAAATAATTTCCTTCAAGCTTGACGCTGGAGACCACGAACCTTTCACCTTCAGTAACATTGATGGTAATGGTCACGTCCTGCTTGTCCGGGGAAATCGCCACCTGAGTCGAGTCAACTTTGAACTCCAGATATCCACGCGCCAGGTAGTACGAACGCATGGTTTCGATATCGGCACCCAGTTTTGCGCGTGAATATCGATCAGCTTTCGTGTACCAACTCATCCATCCACCGGTATCCAGGTCGAACAAACTCCTCAGTGTTGACTCGCTGAAGGCTTTGTTGCCAACAATTCGAATATCTTTGATCTTGGCAGTGTCGCCTTCTGACACGTTAAAAGACAAGTTAACACGATTGCGCTCAACCGGAGTGACGGTGATGACAATCTCAGCACCGTACAAACTTCGATTAATGTATTGGCGTTTCAGCTCTTGCTCCGCTTTGTCCGCTAACGCTTTGTCAAAAGGTTGACCTTCAGCCAGACCAATTTCGCGCAGCGCTTTTTGCAGCACTTCGTTGCTGAATTCTTTTGCACCCACAAAGTTAATATCAGCAACTGTTGGGCGTTCTTCAACGATCACGACCAGCACCTCGCCGCTGACCTCCAGGCGTACGTCCTTGAACAAGCCGAGACCAAACAAGGCTCGAATTGCACTGGCCCCTTTGTCGTCGTTGTAGGTTTCGCCCACGCGAAAAGGCAAGGACGCGAAGATGGTCCCAGGCTCGACGCGCTGAAGACCTTCAACCCTGATGTCACGCACAGTGAACGGATCAACGGCCCATGCGCTGTGTGCCATGAGTAAGCTCGCCACCACGCTGCATACGGTTCTAAGCTTGAAACGGGTAAATTTTGTTTGCATGAACTTTTCGGTGTTGACCGGTTCGATCTTGAGCGATTCGGTGATAGGGGCGTTAACCCGAACAGATGGGCCGCTAGCCAAAAAGCCTGGTAGCGTCGTTAAACAGGGCAACGGACATCATGCACAGCAGTATGGCAATGCCGCCACGCTGCATACCCTCCATCCAGGCTTCAGACACTGTGCGTCCCGTTGCAAATTCCCAAAGATAATACATCAGGTGCCCGCCGTCCAACACAGGCAACGGCAGCAAGTTAAGCACCCCCAAGCTCACGCTGATGGCAGCCAGAAACAACAAATACGCGGTCCAGCCAATGCTTGCCGACTTGCCAGCGTAGTCAGCGATGGTCAGCGGCCCGCTCAAATTTTTGAGCGACGCCTCACCAATCAGCATTTTGCCCATCATTTTGACGGTCAAAAGAGACGACTCCCACGTTCGCACCACGCCCTGCCACAGGCCGTCCAAGAGGCCATAGCGCACCGTCACAAACTCAGGTGACGCGCCTACCGAGGCGTCAATTTTCGCCACTGACAGCTTGCCTTCGGTGACGCTTCGAGGCTGCAACTGCAGCTCAATCGTTCTGCTACCGCGATCAACTTGCCAGCTCTGAGGCGCAACAGCCGCAACACCCGCGCCTGCCGAATCGCGAATAAGCTGCCGAAGTTGTTGACCATCCACAATTTGGGTTTGCCCAACCCGGCGTACGATGTCTCCGGATTGAAGTCCCGCTTTGGCCGCTGGACCATCAGCGACGACGGTGCCAATCACCGGGGTTGTCCAAGGGCCGACGATGCCAATGTTGCGGAAGAACTGCGCATCGACTTCGGCGGCGTTGAAGTCCTTGAACACCAGCAACACCTCACGTGTCGGCGCGCTGGCGCTGTCCGAAGCGTTGCTGGTAACGACCAGGGTCAGGTTGCGACCGTTCAACGCGCCTTGCATCAACTGCCAGCGCAGGTCCTCAAATGACCTTACCGGCGCCATGCTTTCGCCTTCAAAACCCGCTTGCTTGACCAGCTCATTGCCGCGCAGGCCGGCTTTACCGGCAACTGAGTTAGGTACTGGGCTGGCCAGCACCGCTTTAGGCTCCTGGAGGCCCGTCCAATTCAAGGCTGTGTAAAGAAAAATAGCCAACAGCAGGTTAGCAACTGGGCCTGCAGCGACCACGGCAGCCCGGTATTTCAGTGGCTGTGTATTAAACGCCAAATGACGTTCAGCGATGTCAACCGGCGCTTCCCGCTCATCCAACATCTTGACGTAGCCGCCTAGAGGCAACATGCCTATTGAAAATTCGGTCGGCTTGCCCTTCAACCGCCACGTGTAGATGGGCTTACCGAAACCTACCGAAAACTTCAATACTTTGATGCCGCATAACACTGCAACTTTGTAATGACCGTACTCATGGATGGCGACCAGCAAACCCAGAGCAACGAAAAAAGCAAGCAGCGTCAACATGTCAATACTCCATGGACAAAACAACGTTCCTGGCAAAACGACGCGACTCGGCGTCCAGTTCCAACAAATCTTCGATTCCGCCAATCCGGGGCGCGCAAAGTCCGCTCAGAGTGGCTTGGTTAACGGCATGTATCTGGTCAAACCGAATGCGTTTGTTCAAGAAGGACTCGACTGCAATTTCGTTGGCAGCGTTCAGGATGGCAGGCGTGCCTGTCGCTGCAGCCAGCACCTCCCAGGCAAGTCGCAAGCCCGGAAAGCGTTCGTGATCAAGCACCTCAAAAGTCAAATCTGAAAGTGTTTTAAAGTCAAGTGAACTGGCACCTGATGCAATCCTTCCCGGCCAGGCTAAACCGTAGGCAATTGGCACGCGCATATCGGGTGTACCCAGCTGGGCTACGACAGATGCGTCCAAATACTGCACCATCGAATGCACCACGCTTTGCGGATGAACGACCACCTCAATCTTCGATGGCTTCAAGCCAAACAGGTACTTTGCTTCAATCACTTCCAAGGCTTTGTTCATCATGGTGGCCGAGTCCACTGAGATCTTGCGCCCCATCACCCAGTTCGGATGGGCACATGCCTCCCCCGGCGTGACGTCACGCAAAGTGCTCATCGCCCGCGTACGGAAAGGTCCACCAGACGCGGTCAGGATGATTTTTTCAACACGCGAAGACCAGGTTGCAGGGTCCTCGGGCAAAGATTGAAAAATGGCCGAGTGTTCACTGTCGATGGGCAGCAGCTGTGCACCACCGGCTTGTACAGCTTGCAAAAACACATCACCACCTACCACCAGCGCCTCCTTGTTGGCCAGCAGCAAGCGCTTGCCAGCTCGGGCTGCCGCCATGCAAGGAGCAAGCCCCGCCGCCCCGACGATAGCCGCCATGACGATATGCGTCTGATCATGAAATGCTATAAATTCAAGAGCATCAGGCTGTTGTAAAACCTGGGTCGAAAGCCCATGGCTCTTCAATTGATCAGCCAAAATCTTAGCGTGTGGTTGGCTGGCCATCACTGCAAAACGCGGTTTGAAACGTAGGCATTGCGCGAACATCAGCTCTGTTCGTGTGGCGGCACTGAGCGCAAAGACTTCAAACTGGTCAAGATGCGCCGCAACCACATCCAGCGTGTTGACACCCACCGACCCGGTCGAACCTAAAACTGTGATGCGTTGCTTGGTCAAGCTCGTTTTTCCTAAAGACTAACCAACATCATGGCAAGCGGCACTGCAGGCAATAATGCGTCGATTCGATCAAGTACACCACCATGGCCGGGTAGCAGGCCGCTTGAATCTTTGGCTCCTGCACTGCGTTTGACCAGTGATTCAACCAAGTCGCCCACCACGCTCATCGCCGCCAAAAAGAGCGCACCAATGAGCATGACAAAGAATCCGTGTTGCGTCAACAAATAGGCATACAAGCTACCAGCCAGACCGCTTGCGCCCGAACGGTCCAGCCAAACCCATGAAGTCGCCAGAATTACCACACCCGCCATGCCGCCCCACACCCCTTCCCAGCTTTTACCAGAACTGATGCTAGGCGCTAATTTGCTGTTTGTGAAGCGACCGCCCAACGCGCGCCCAGCTGCATAGGCAAAGATGTCGGCGACCCAAACCAGAAGCAATACAGACAAAAGAAATGGGACGCCAATGACTCTAGCCTGCGCCACAGCCAGCCAAGCCAAAACTAACGCTGCCACGCCGCCCACAAGCCGCCATGATTTTGCGAGGCAAGACCAGCCCGCGACGCCTACACGTAACAACCAGCTACCTACCAGTACCCATACACTGCCAGCCAATATCCAAAGCGTTGGCAAGGGCCTGTCTAGCAAACCCATAACCCAGGCTACTCCACAAAAAAACGCTACTGTCAAACCAAAGAGCACAGATATCTTTTGGCCGCAAGCATTCAAACGGCCCCACTCCCACCCAGCGGCTCCAATCAGCACCAAGGCCACCATACAAAATGGCTCGGGAGAGCGGTAAAACAACGCTGGCAGCAAAATGGCCAGTAAAACGACTGCCGTGATGATTCGTTGCCCAAGCATCAAGCTACTTTCACGACTCTAGCCCGCGTTTTGGCGCTGCGCAGTGTCGGGTTACTTTCCAGTTGCGCGGATGTGTGACCAAATCGGCGCTCACGACTGTTGAAAAAAGCAACGGCAGCGTCGAGAGCCACGGCGTCAAAATCTGGCCAAAGTTTGTCGGAAAAATACAGTTCCGAATACGCCGCCTGCCAAAGTAAAAAATTGCTGATACGCAACTCACCGCCAGTACGAATCAACAAATCAGGATCCGGGACGTGCGCCAAAGCCATGGCGCGGTCAAGCGACAATTCCGTTATCGCCTGACCAGTTTCGACGAGTTTTTGTGCAGCTTGTGCAATATCCCAACGACCACCGTAGTTAAAGCAGACGTTAAACACCATGCGATCGTTGTGGGCAGTGTCAGCCTCAGCTTGCGCAAGGGCCAACTGCACCTTGGGCGAGAGTTGGAGACGGTCGCCCACAAAGTAAAGGCGAACACCGCTTTCCTGAAGCTTGGGAACCTCACGCGTTAACGCCATACCTAGTAAATCCATCAGGCTTGACACTTCTTCCGCTGGCCTGCTCCAGTTTTCTGACGAGAAAGCAAACACGGTAAGAATGGCAATGCCGCGGTCGCTGCACGCCTGCACACAAGTACGCAAGGCGTTAACCCCTTGTTTGTGCCCTGCAATACGCGGTAAAAATCGCTTGGTCGCCCAGCGTCCATTACCGTCCATGACGATGGCCACATGGTGTGGTACAGCAACTGGGTTGTCAGATTTCATGCTGATTGGAGAGGGCTACAGGTCAAACATCAATCGTTTGCGGATTCACCTGATCAGACGGCCATGATGTCTTGTTCTTTTGAGGTGACCAGTTTATCCACCTCTGCAATAAATCGATCGGTAAACTTTTGTATGTCGTCTTGTGAACGGCGCTCATCGTCTTCGGATGCAAGCTTGTCTTTGACTTGTTTTTTTACACTGTCGTTGGCATCACGACGCAAGTTACGTATGGCCACTTTGGCATGTTCACCCTCACCCCGCACCACCTTGGTCAACTCCTTGCGCCGCTCCTCCGTCATGGCAGGCATGGGGACACGAATTAGATCGCCCTGAGCTGCCGGGTTTAAACCCAAATCCGAATCACGGATGGCTTTTTCAATCTTTGCGCCCATACCTTTTTCCCACGGTGAGACGCTTATTGTGCGGGCATCAAGCAGCGACACATTGGCAACCTGGCTGATCGGCACCATCGAACCGTAGTAGTCCACCTGCACGCTGTCCAGCAGGCCCGGGTTAGCACGCCCCGTTCTAATTTTGGTCAAACCCGATTTAAAAGAGTCGACCGACTGCTGCATTTTCTGTTCGGCAGTCGATTTGATGTCAGCGATGCTCATGATGAAACTCTCCAGATAGCATTCACAAAAAAGGGCTCAAATACCAGTCAAACTAAGCATCAGACGTGTACCAAAGTGCCTTCGTCTTCACCTTGCACCACCCGCTTTAACGCACCGAGCTTGAAAATACTGAAAACTCTCAGCGGCAGTTTTTGATCTCTGCACAGCGCGAAAGCTGTGGCGTCCATGACTTCAAGATTTTTACCCATGACTTCGTCAAAAGTGATGCTGGTGTACCGGGTTGCATCAGGGTCTTTTTTAGGGTCAGCAGAGTAGACGCCATCGACTTTGGTGGCCTTCAGGACAATTTCTGCACCTATTTCAGCGCCCCTCAGTGCAGCCGCTGTGTCAGTGGTGAAGAACGGGTTGCCTGTACCTGCAGCAAAGATCACGACCTTGCCCTCTTCAAGGTATTGCAGCGCTTTGGGCCTGACGTACGGTTCAACGACACGGTCGATAGCAATTGCAGACATCACGCGCGCTGTTAAACCGGCCTTTTCCATCGTATCGCCTAGTGCAAGCGCGTTCATGACAGTGGCGAGCATACCCATGTAATCAGCGGTGGCGCGGTCCATGCCGACCGAACCACCCGCCACACCACGAAATATGTTGCCACCACCGATGACTACGGCGACTTCAACACCCATCCGGGTAATTTCAGCTATTTCTTCAACCATGCGCACGATCGTTGCGCGATTGATCCCAAAAGCATCGTCACCCATCAAGGCCTCACCAGACAGTTTTAACAAGATTCGCTTGTAGGCTGGCATGTAGGGCGCTTTCTGGGGTGAGATTAATGTTAGTTTAGCGGCCTTATGACTTAACGAAAGTATTGAGGCCAACCGACCGCCAATGCGGTTTAAGCAGCTTTTGCTGCGGCTATCTGAGCAGCAACTTCGGCGGCAAAGTCATCCACTTTTTTCTCGATGCCTTCGCCTACAACGTACAACGTGAAGGATTTAACGACAGTTGCTTTTTCCTTCAGCATCTGTTCAACCGTCTGCTTGTCATTTTTAACGAAAGTCTGGTTGTACAAACTGACTTCCTTGAGGTACTTTTGCACACCTCCCTCAATGCGTTTGGTGACAATTTCAGCAGACTGAACAGGCTTGCCAGCGGCCACGGCTACCGATGCGTCTTCTGCCGCTTTGGCTGCGGCAACTGAACGCTCACGCGCCACCAGTTCAGCAGGCACCTGATCGCTGGACAACGATACGGGTTTCATCGCGGCGACGTGCATAGCCACATCTTTGGCAGCTGCCTCATCACCATCAAACTCAACAACAACGCCAATGCGGGTACCGTGCAGATAAGACGCCAGCTTACCTGACGTGAATCTTTGGTACCGGCGCACCGACATGTTCTCGCCGATTTTGCCAATCAAGCCTTTACGCACATCTTCGACGGTTGGGCCAAAACCATCCATGCTGAGCGGCATTGCGCCGACAGCTGCAACGTCAACGGGATTATTTTTGACAATGCCGGCGGCTATCGCGTCTGTGAAGGCCAAGAAGCTGTCGTTTTTGGTCACGAAATCTGTTTCACAGTTGATCTCAACCAGTGCACCAACGCCGTTTTCACAATGGTATGAAATGACGCCTTCGGCCGTGATGCGGGACGCGGCTTTACCGGCTTTGTTACCCAATTTGACCCGCAGGATCTCTTCTGCTTTCTCAAAATTACCGTCGGCTTCTGTCAAAGCCTTTTTGCATTCCATCATCGGGGCGTCGGTCTTCGCTCTCAGCTCAGCGACCATGCTTGCAGTAATTGCCATTTTCAATTCTCTATATCAGTTTATATTTTATTTGTAAAAAAGGGGCTACATGAGCCCCTTTTTCGCGCTGTGCGACAACCGTTTGGACTAGGCAGCAGCGACTTCCACGAATTCGTCGGAGCTCTCGGGCTGCACCATTTTGACGACTTCGCTGTTTGAATTGGCGCGGCCTTCAATGATGGCGTCTGCAATACCACGGGCATACAGGGCAACGGCTTTGGACGAGTCATCATTACCTGGGATCACGTAGTCAATACCGATAGGTGAATGGTTTGAGTCCACCACACCGATCAGCGGAATACCCAATTTTTTAGCTTCCAAAATCGCAATTTTGTGGAATCCCACGTCAATCACAAAAATGGCATCCGGCAATGCTGCCATGTCCTGGATACCACCGATGTCTTTTTCAAGCTTTTCGATTTCGCGCTTGAAAGTAAGTTGTTCTTTTTTGCTGATAGTGTCAAGGCCAGCTTCTTGCTGAGCTTTCATCTCCTTCAGCCGCTTGATGGACGTTTTGACCGTTTTAAAGTTGGTCAGCATGCCGCCTAACCAGCGCTGGTCAACAAAAGGCACGCCAGCGCGCTTAGCTTCCATCGCCAGGGTTTCGCGCGCTTGGCGCTTGGTGCCCACCATCAAAATAGTGCCGCGGTTAGCCGACAACTGACGAGCAAACTTCATTGCCTCGTTGTACATCGGCAGCGTTTTTTCCAGATTGATGATGTGGATACGGTTGCGGTGTCCGAAGATGTACGGTGCCATCTTTGGATCCCAGAAACGTGTTTGATGACCAAAATGGACGCCGGCTTCCAGCATCTCGCGCATAGTTGTTGACATGAAAATTACTCCAAAGGTTGTGTCTAAAATCAGTGCTTATTGTCAAAAAAGCTTGAATGTGTTTTTTGACGACACCTTGAATGACTGATTTGCGATTAACTTTAAAAGCGATGTTTTGTACAGCAGTTAGCCAAAACAGCGAATAAAGCGACGCGATTGTAGCACCCTGGGCTCTAAATTTTGAGTCAACTCAGAGCCGAAATCCCGTTTAACGTGCACAGCAGAAGGCTTGGCGTTGCTCCGCGCTATTAAAGGTTGGATGTTTTCTGGACAGCTTCACCAACCGCAGCATAGGGGCCCTGGCGCAAGTTTTTAAATGCGATCGTTGCCGCGACACCACTATGAATTAAGGAGCGAACTTTGCCCGCATCAAAAGGGCCAAGCCGTCATTTAGCATCAGTCATGCACCATTATTGAATTCTTGAATCCAAAACGTCTGCAGTCATCTGAAAGTTATGAGTTCTTCTATTTTTGTTCTTTTTTACCTGGCTTCAGCAGCATGAAAGTTGCTGTCATAGGTGCAGGCATCATCGGTATCACCACTGCTTACGAGTTGGCTGTAGACGGCCACGAGGTAACGGTTTTTGAGCGCTGCGGCGCTGCCGCTGAAGAAGCCAGCTTTGCCAATGCGGGCGTCGTTGCGCCTGGGTCTGTCACGCCGTGGGCTGCACCGGGCATGCCAGGCAAAGTGCTGGGCCATTTGCTGAGTCGGCATGCTGCCGTCAAACTGAGTTTGCCACTGTCTGGCAACGATCTTGCATGGATGTGGAAATGGTGGCGCGCCTGCAAGCTTGAAACTTATCTGGTCAACCGCGCCCAATTACAGCGACTGGCGTTTTACAGCCGCACCCGCCTGCACCAATTGACCACTGACCTGGAACTCATTTATGACCGGAGCCCCGGCTACACGGTACTCCTCCGAAATGAAAATGACAGCCGTATGGTGCAACCCGGTTTGCAGGTGCTCCGTGATGCGGGCGTTGCATTTACCGAGATGAATGCCGAGGGCGTACGCAAAATTGAGCCCGCCATCAATTCAGACACTGAATTTTTAGGCGGTATTCACCTGCCTGACGACGAGGTAGCCAATTGCCGCCAGTTTGCGCTTTTATTGAAAGACAAAGCCCGTGAGTTGGGTGTTAAATTTGAGTTTAATACGCCGGTAGCCCGCATAAATACTGGGCTCAACGCTAGTGTATTGATACCAGAAGAGCATATCGCGCGCGACTTTGACAGCATCGTCGTCTGCGCTGGCCTGTCGTCAGCAGCGCTGCTCAGGCCGCTGGGCTTGAATATTCCCCTGGCAGCGGTGTATGGCTATTCGATCAGCGCACCCCTACGCGAGCCCCTGAACGCGCCGCGCAGTGCATTGATGGACGAGCGCTATAAGGTGGCCATTTCGCGCCTGGGCAACCGGGTACGGGTTGCAGGTAGCGCCGAAATTGGTGGTAGTCTGGCGCAGCACCGCACAGCATCGATTCAAACGCTTTACAAGGTGCTGCACGATTGGTTTCCGGGTGCCGCTCAGAACGCCAACACCGGCTCAAGTGTGCAAGTCTGGAAAGGTGCTCGACCCATGCTCCCCGACGGCCCTCCCATTGTTGGCAGCAGCGGCATACCCGGAGTTTGGCTCAACCTGGGGCATGGCTCCAGCGGTTGGGCGCTGAGTTGTGGAAGCGCCCGGGCATTGGCTGATTTGATGGCGGGCCGGACAGCGGCGCTTGACATGACTGGCCTGAGCGTTAAGCGGTTAAGTTAGTCGCCAAATATTTGCAGTCAGTTGGTAGCGGCCAGGCGGACACTACCGAATAAATGGGCTAAATCTGTAGGCCAGTGTCGATAGTTGTGGAACTAATGCACAAAGACTGACGGCAACACCGATAAGTGTCATTTTCTGCCGGTAAAGTCAGAGCTGTCCGGCAATCCGCCAGGGCGTATTTACAGATTGGAATCAACATGGGCATGTTCAGTTTTATCAAAGAAGCCGGCGAAAAACTATTTGGTCACGGTGAGGCAAAGGCCGCACAAGCAGCTGTTGCCGCAGCACCCACCCAAGAAAATATTGATGCGATGAGCAAAGCCGCTGGCGACGCGATTGCTACATACATTGGCACGATGAACCTGAATGTCGAAGCGCTGGATGTTGGCTTTGATGCCGCATCAGGTGCTGTCACCGTTGCAGGCGTGGCGCCCGATCAGGAAACGAAAGAAAAAGTGTTGCTGTGCTGCGGTAACGTCGCCTCTGTATCGTCAGTCAATGACATGATGACCGTCGCTAATCCTGCGCCAGAATCTCAAATGTACATCGTCGTCAGCGGTGACAACTTGTCAAAAATCAGCAAACAGTTTTACGGCACACCCAACAAATATCCGCAGATTTTTGAAGCCAACAAACCGATGTTGACGCACCCGGACAAGATTTACCCAGGGCAAGTTCTGCGTATTCCGGCAGACGCCTAAATCGGCACATTGGCTGTGTTGCAAACAATCACCTCTGCACACAGCCAACCGCTTTTCAATGTAGCGGCTACACGCCGCATTGAACAAGCCGCAGCCAGTGCCCTGCCGCCCCAAACTCTGATGCAGCGGGCGGGTTTGGCAGTCGCCCGTTTAGGCCTTGCACTTGCACCGCACGCCCGGTGCATCTGGGTCGCCTGCGGGCCGGGGAACAACGGTGGCGATGGTTTCGAAGCGGCTATGCATTTGCACCAATGGGGCAAGCGGGTCGTGGTGACTTGGACAGGGGCTGGCAAAGACGGCTTGCCGCCTGACGCCGAAGCTGCACGCACGCGGGCTTTGACTGCCGGTGTTGCTGTTGCCGACGAACCGCCGCCTGATTTTGATTTTTGCATTGATGCTTTGCTAGGGATTGGTGCAAATCTTGACCCGGCGCGCGTTGGCTCTGCGCGCATGCTCCAATGGCTGCAAGTGATGGCAGCAAGCCCCGCGCCCTGCCTGGCAGTGGATCTACCCAGCGGACTTAATGCTGATACCGGCGCGTCGAGCGCTATTTATTCCGGAGCTACTAACCCTCATATTAATTGGGCCAGAGCCAGAGTTACACTCTGCTTATTGACACTAAAACCCGGTTTATTTACGTTTGAAGGCCGTGACAGCGCGGGTGAGGTCTGGTTCGACGACCTGGGCGTTGGCATACCCAACACCGAGCCGCCCAATGCATGGCTACTCGGGGCAAACAGCGTGATGCCACCACAGCGGCTGCACAATTCCCACAAAGGCAGCTTTGGCGATGTGGCCGTCGTTGGTGGCGAATCTACTGCGAGAAGCCACATAGCAGGCGCAGCACTGCTGGCGGCCAGCGCAGCGCTACATGCGGGGGCGGGGCGGGTATTTGTCGCTTTGCTGGGTGACAGTTCAGTCACGGTTGATCTGTCCCAGCCAGAACTGATGTTTCGCGGTGTGGATGCTCTCGACATGCGCACCCAAACCGTCGTCTGCGGCTGCGGTGGGGGCGACGGTGTCAAAGCGGTGCTGCCCAAGGTGCTGTCTACGGCTTGCTGCCTAGTGCTGGACGCGGATGCGCTTAATGCGATTGCCCATGACACCTCGCTTCAAACCCTGCTCCAAGCGCGGGCAGCGCGCGAGCACCCAAGCTTTGCTACTGTGCTCACGCCGCATCCGCTTGAGGCCGCACGCCTCCTGCAAACCACGACAGCACTGATTCAGCATGACCGCTTGAAAGCCACAGCACAATTGGCTGAGCGATACCAAGCCGTGGTAGTTTTAAAAGGCTCGGGCAGCGTGATAGCCGCACCTGGCCAAACTAGCCGTATCAATTCAAGCGGCAATGCCCTGCTGGCCACGGCTGGCACGGGTGATGTTTTGGCAGGTATGGTGGGCGCGTATTTGGCCAGCGGTTTAAATGCTTTTGATGCCGCTTGCAGCGCAGTGTTCAGGCATGGCCGCGTGGCGAACGATTGGGGGCGAACACGCCTTACCGAGGCGCTGACGGCTTCAAGATTGGCACAAGCTCTAGGCTAGAACCATCAAGCCAATTTGCAACGCAAGTATCAGTACGATGGCGGACAAATCGATACCGCCCACTGACGGAATCACGCGCCGCAAAGGCGCCAGCAGTGGCTCGGTCAAGCGACCCAGCAAACTGTAAGCGGGAGAGCCGGGTTGCACCCACGACAAAATGGCGAAACCAATCACCAGAATCATCATGGTTTGCAGCGCCACACGCAGCAACATCTTAGATGCAAAACCCAGCAGTGAAAGCAGCATGATGGGGTCCAGCGCTGCCAACCCGGCACCACCCAAGATCACCGTGAACACCAGCAACCAAACCAGGCCGTAAATCAGCGCAAACAGCGCAGCCGCCAGCAGACTGGCCCAATCAATTTTTGATTGCGCTACTGTTTTAGGCAGTGCCAGCCGCACAGGCTTGACCAGCCAATCAGTGACCGCCATGACAAACACACCTGGCTGACCACGCATATTGACGCGCGTCCAGTTCATCCAGGCGCGCATCAGCGCCGCGGCGATTAGCACGAAAAAAAAGCTTTCCAGCAGAAAGGATAAAACGCGGACTAACATGGTTTTCCAATATCAACGACGCGGCTTTTTGCCTTGTTTGCGTCCAGTTTTGGCTGATGCACCGCCACCTGCTTTGCCCGCCGCTTTTTTAACCGACGCTTTCAACACCTCAATGGGTGACGGTAACAACCCGCCGGAGCCGCGCTCGGTACGGCTTGACGAAGACGAACCCGATGCACGACTTGATCGATTCGCTGGAGCCCCAGCGCGTCGGTTGCCTTTGCCATCGCGCGACACGCCGCGTTCTTGCGCAGGCAGCTCGCCCATGTGACCGCCGGTTTTGTCCTTCATCGCCCGGTTGGTCACGGCCAGCAACGCTTCGCCTTCATTGATCAATCTGAAATCAATCTTGCGTCCATCCAGATCAACCCGGCTGACCTGAACCCGCACCCGAGTGCCGATGGCGTAGCGAATGCCGGTGCGCTCGCCACGCAGTTCCTGCTTGGCCTCGTCAAAGCGGAAATACTCGCCACCCAACTCGGTAATGTGAACCAAGCCTTCAACATACATCGCGTCCAGCGTGACAAAAATGCCAAAGCCGGTGGCCGCCGTGACAACACCGCCAAACTCTTCGCCCAAATGCTCGCGCATGTACTTGCATTTGAGCCAGGCTTCCACATCTCGGCTAGCCTCGTCGGCGCGGCGTTCGTTGGCGCTGCAGTGCAGGCCAGCGGCTTGCCAGGCCAGCTCGTCCACGCTGGCTTTTTTCGGCTTTTGTTCTGGGTCTTTAACGCGAGATGCCAAGCGTTTTGACAGCTTGGCCTCCGCCTCGCCCGGTGTGGGCAGGGTTGGTAACTGGTACTTGCCTTTGTTTAGTACCGCCTTGATGACGCGGTGCACCAGCAAGTCAGGGTAGCGCCGAATCGGGCTGGTGAAGTGCGTGTAGGCCTCATAGGCCAAGCCAAAGTGGCCGCTGTTAATGGGTGTGTAAATCGCCTGCTGCATCGAGCGCAACAGCATCGAATGGATCTGCTGGGCGTCGGGTCGGTCTTTGGTGGCCTGCGCGATTTGCTGAAATTCGCCTGGCGTCGGATCGTCACTGATCGTCATGCCGATACCTGCGGCCTTCAGGTAATTGCGCAGCATGTCCTTTTTTTCTGGCGTAGGGCCTTCGTGCACGCGGAACAAACCCACGTGTTTGCTGCTGGCAATAAAGTCCGCCGAGCACACATTCGCTGCCAGCATGGCCTCTTCAATCAGGCGGTGGGCCACATTGCGGGTGCGGGGGATGATTTTTTCAATGCGGCCCACCTCGTCACACACGATTTGGGTTTCAGTGGTTTCAAAATCAACCGCGCCGCGCACGCCGCGTTCTTTTAACAACGCCTGGTACACATCATGTAAATCAAGCAAATGTGGCACGAGCGCCTTGCGCTGCACCGCTTCTAGCCCACGCGTATTGGCCAAAATGGCGGCAACTTCGGTGTAAGTAAACCGTGCCTGGCTGAACATCACTGCCGGGTAAAACTGGTAGGCGTGTACGTCGCCCTTGGCGGTGACCAGCATGTCGCACACCATGCACAAGCGTTCAACATTCGGGTTCAGCGAGCACAGGCCGTTGGACAACTTTTCAGGCAGCATCGGGATCACGCGGCGCGGAAAGTACACGCTGGTGGCACGGTCGTAAGCGTCTACATCAATCGTGCTACCGGTCTCGACATAGTGGCTCACATCGGCAATGGCTACCAGCAAGCGCCAGCCTTTGCCCCTACCTACTTTGGCAGGTTCGCAATACACCGCATCGTCAAAATCGCGTGCGTCTTCGCCGTCAATTGTCACCAGCGCGATGTCGGTCAAATCAACGCGGTTTTTCTTATCCTGTGGGCGAACCGCGTCGGGCAGCGTGCGAGCTAGCGCCAGTGCTTCGTCTGAAAATTCATGCGGCACACCGTACTTACGCACGGCAATTTCAATTTCCATGCCGGGGTCGTCGATTTCGCCCAGCACTTCCTTCACCCGGCCAACGGGCTGGCCAAACAGCGCGGGGGGCTCTGTCAGTTGCACTACTACCACCTGCCCGGTTTTGGCAGAGCCAGTCGCACCCTTTGGGATTAATACATCCTGGCCGTAGCGCTTATCTTCAGGCGCTACCAACCACACGCCGCTTTCTTGCAGCAGGCGGCCGATGATGGGGTTTGGTGAACGCTCGATGATTTCAGTCACGCGGCCTTCAGGCCGGTTTTTGCGGTCGTGGCGGACGATGCGCGCCTTGACGCGGTCTTTGTGCAGCACGGCACGCATCTCGTTTGGCGGCAGGTAAATGTCTGCCTCGCCGTCATCACGTTGCACAAAACCGTGGCCATCACGATGACCGGAAACGGTGCCCTCAAATTCTGAGAGGAGGCCAGGCTCTGCGCTGGCACTGTGTTGAGTTGTTTTAATAAAAGTCTCTTTTAGGATTGAATTTGATATCTGTTAGGTACTGTTGCTGTGTAAGTATGCCGCTTAAATATTTCAGCCAGTAACGTTACGGTCAGATTGAGATAATGGTACACTCTAAGGCTCGCCCGGGTGGCGGAATTGGTAGACGCGCACGGTTCAGGTCCGTGTATCGCAAGATGTGGAGATTCGAGTTCTCTCCCGGGCACCAAGATGATTCAGGCAACTGAAACCACTACAAAAAGCCACTGAATTTGTCAAATTTTCAGTGGCTTTTTTGTTGCCCGAAGGGATGTGGGGTCAGAACGGCACGGCAACCAAGTCGTGCCCCTGAACACCCACAATCCGCGCTTTGGTGAACTCGCCGACCTTCAAGGTTTTGCCGATTTTTTCTGGTGCGAGCAGCTTCACCACGCCGTCAATCTCTGGGGCATCGGCGTACGAGCGCCCTACCCCACCTTTACGACCTAGCGCAGGCGCTGAATCTACCAACACCTGCATGGTTGCGCCTATTCGGCCTTGCAGCTTTTGGCTCGACACAGCTTCTGCCACCGCCATGAAGCGTGCGCGGCGCTCTTCACGAAGCGCGATAGGCAACATGCCGGGTATGTCATTGGCCGTTGCACCCGACACGGCGCTGTAAGCAAAGCAGCCTGCACGGTCAATTTTGGCTTCTTTCATGAAGTCAAGCAGGTGTTCAAATTCAGCCTCCGTCTCACCTGGGAAGCCCGCAATAAAAGTACTGCGAATCACAATTTCAGGGCAAATCTCGCGCCAGCGCGCAATACGTTCCAGGTTTTTTTCACCACTGGCGGGCCGCTTCATGCGTTTTAAAACATCCGGATGGCTGTGCTGCAACGGCACATCGAGGTACGGCAGCACTTGTCCCGTGGCCATTAACGGCAAAACTTCGTCAACACTCGGGTACGGGTAGACGTAATGCAGGCGAACCCAGGCACCGTAAGGTTCAGCAATCTGGCCCAGCGCTTGCACCAGCTCAAGCATGCGGGTTTTGATCGGTTTTCCGTCAAAAAAGCCGGTGCGGTATTTGACGTCAACGCCGTAGGCAGAGGTGTCCTGGCTGATGACGAGCAGTTCTTTGACACCGCCTTCAAACAGCGCACGCGCCTCCACCAGTACATCGCCAATCGGGCGCGATACCAAGTCACCGCGCATCGACGGAATGATGCAAAACGTGCAACGGTGGTTGCAACCCTCGCTGATTTTTAAGTACGCATAATGGCGCGGCGTGAGCTTGATGCCCGCCACACCAAAGCTGTTAGGCACCAAATCCACAAACGGGTCATGCGGCTTGGGCAGGTTCAAGTGCACGGCGTCCATGACCTCCTGCGTGGCATGCGGTCCTGTCACCGCCAAAACGCTGGGGTGAATTTGTCGCACCATGTTGCCGCCGTCTTCACCGGCTTTTGCGCCCAGGCAACCGGTGACAATCACTTTGCCGTTGGCCGCCAACGCCTCGCCAATCGTGTCCAGGCTTTCTTTGACAGCATCGTCGATGAAACCGCAGGTGTTGACAATGACCAGGTCAGCGCCTTCAAATGTTTTAGAGGTTTGGTACCCCTCAGCACTGAGCTGCGTGAGGATCAGCTCAGAATCGGTCAGCGCTTTGGGGCAGCCCAGGCTGACGAAGCCGACGCGTGGGGCGGGTTTGTGGGTGATGGGGGTGGGTGTGGGGGGGAAAATAACTTCGCTCATGTCTCTATTGTCTCAGAGCATGCTTAGCGCTATGAAAATCCGTTCGGGCTGAGCTTGTGGAACCCTTATCACCCTCAGAACCCTTCGACAGACTCAGGGGGAACGAATTTAACGCTTGAGGCCAAACGCGCTCAACATCTGCTCGCTCTGTTTTTGCATTTGCTCCTGCATTTGCGTAAAAGCGCTTTTGGACTGTGCCACATAATTGCCCATCATGCCCTTCATCATGGGCGACTGAACGTTCATCAGCTTGGCCCAACTTTCAGGGCTCATGCCCTTGGCTTGCTCAGCCATTTTGAGCTGCAAATCCATAAAGCCCTGGACGTTTTTCTCAAGGTAGGCACCCATGAAGCTTTGCATGGCGTTGCCGTAAAAACGAATGATGTTGGCCAGCACCGCTTCGGTAAACATCGGCGCGCCGCCAGACTCTTCTTCAAGGATGATTTGCAGCAAAATACTGCGCGTTAAGTCGTCATTGGTTTTGGCGTCAACCACCACGAAATGCGTACTGGCCATGACGAGCTGTCGCACATCAGTCAGCGTGATGTAGGCAGATGTTTCGGTGTCGTACAAACGCCTGTTTGGGTACTTTTTAATGACACGTCCCGATGAAGCCGGTGCGCTGATGTGAGCGGCTGGTGCTAGGGGAGTTTTAACTTTTTGCACTGAACGTTCCAAAAAATCAACCCTTAACAAAACGCCGGGTTGCCCAGTACATTCTAAGGAGCTTCAGGATTTACCAAATCTGTGTCTTTACCCTGCATCGGGTAAAAACCAAGAATCTTGGTAGGCGCAATTGGACTCGAACCAACGACCCCCACCATGTCAAGGTGGTGCTCTAACCAGCTGAGCTATGCGCCTAAAGTCGAGCCTAGAGTATAGCCTAACTTCAGGGCACTTTATCTTCGCCTTGCGAATCGCACGCCTTCAATACCTGACACGATAGCCAGTACCTGCTTGAGCCTGCCTGACTGAGCTACCTCGACCGCAAACGTCATCCTGGCCGTGCCGCCGCGGGTGTCTTTGACCGACTGGGTTTGCACACCAATCACGTTCATTTTTTCTTTGGTAAACACCTCTGAAATGTCGCGCAGCAAACCCTGCCGGTCTGACGCTTCAATCGCCACATCGACCGGGTAGGCCGCACCTTCAGCATTCTTCGGTGCATTCCATTCGACTTCAATCACCCGGTCTGGGCTGCCACTGGCCATGTTGCGAAAATTGCTACAGTCGCGGCGGTGCACGCTGACCCCTTTGCCTTTGGTCACAAACCCCAAAATATCGTCGGGCGGAGCGGGTTTGCAGCATTTTGCCAACTGCGTCAGCAGTGACCCCATGCCAACCACCAATACGCCGCCGTTCTTGGCCTGCGACGCTGGCCGGGGTTTTTTGGCCAGCACCACCTCGTCTTGCGATGGCGCAGGCTCTGGCGGCTTGAGCATGTTTTCAATCGTGCGCAAACTCAGCTCGTCTTTGCCCACGACTTCAAACAAATCGTCTGCCGCTTTGAAACCGAGTTGCCCTGCCAGGTCGTCGAGCTTCATCGCGGTTTTGCCCTCGCGCTGCAGCAGCTTTTCGACCGCCTCGCGGCCCTTGGCAATGGTTTGCGCCATCTCCAGCGCGTTAAACCACGCGCGTACTTTTGACTTGGCGCGGTGGCTGGCTAAAAAGCCCAGCTCAGGATTAAGCCAGTCACGCGACGGCCCACCTTCTCGGGCGGTAATTACTTCTACCGTTTGCCCGTTTTGCAGGGGCGTATTGAGCGGCACCATCGCGCCGTCAATTCGCGCACCCCGGCAGCGGTGACCCACATTGGTATGCACGCTGTAAGCAAAATCGACTGCTGTAGCGCCCTGGGGCAGCTCAACAATTGCGGCGTCGGGCGTCAGTACATAAATGCGGTCTTCAAACAAACCGCTGTTTTTATTGCTGCCAGGTTGCGATGTGGCGGAGAAATCACGCTCCCAGGCCAGCAGCTGGCGCAGCACCGCGATTTTTGAGTCGTATTCGCTGCTGGCCGACACGCCCGCATAGCCTTTGCTACCGGCCTCTTTGTAGGCCCAGTGTGCAGCCACGCCATGCTCTGCATGGTCATGCATGGCCTGTGTGCGGATTTGAATTTCAACCGCCCTTCCCTCACTGTCACGCACGACGGTGTGCAACGACTGGTAGCCGTTTGACTTCGGCTTGGCGATGTAATCGTCAAACTCGCCTTCAATCGGCACAAAACGTGAATGAACAAAACCCAGAGCTGCATAGCAGCCGTTGCTGTCGGCGGCGATCACGCGCAGTGCGCGTATGTCAAACACCTGGTCAAACCCGAGCGACTTGCCACGCATTTTTTTAACAATGCTGTAAATATGCTTGGGCCTGCCCTGCACCAGCGCGGCGACGCCGCTTTTGTTGAGTTCGCGCTCCAGTTCAAGGCGCAAGCCTTCCATGAAAAGCTCGCGCTCTACCCGCTTTTCATCCAGCAGCTGGGCGGTTTTTTTATAAATTTCGGGTTCCAGAAAACGGAAAGCCAGGTCTTCCATTTCCCATTTGATTTGCCAGATACCCAGCCGATTGGCCAGTGGCGCAAACACCTGCAGCGACTCATACGCCATGGCGGCCGAAGCAGCCTGCTTGGCTAAAGCGCAATACCGCAGCGTTTGCAGGCGCGACGCTAAACGCAGCATCACCACCCGCAAATCGCGCGAGAAAGCCAGCAACATTTTGCGCACGGTCTCTAACTGCACTTTGGGGTTGTTTTCAAGCTGTGCGTTGGCGTTAGCCGACCGGGTCTGCTGTTGCACGCTGACAAGCTTGGTGGTCTCCAATGCAAGCTCGGCATAGTGGGCCCCAAAGGCCTTGGTAATGACTTCCAGCGGCTTGGTCAGGTGCGGGCAGGTGTACACCAGGTAGCTTGCTGCCTGCATGGCCTCAGAGCCACCAATGGACTTCAAAATCGCAGCCACCGCGTCTGCGTGTACCAGCGTGTTTTCGCCGGTATCAAGCGTTTCTCCGGCAATCAGCGGCTCGGCAAAAGCACGCGCTCGGGCCAGGGCATGCGGCTCATCAGGCAAGCTGCTGGCCGTGGCGGTCACGATTTGCGCGTTGGGTTCCAGCGTTTGGCTCTTCATCAAGCTGTCAACCCATCAGGAAGCCCGTTACCGCAGCTACTTGATCAGCAGCAACCAGGGTGGGCGCATGGCCTACACCTGCAAACTCAATCAGCCTGGCTTTGGGCCCCCGCTCGCCCATGGCTTTGGCGGTGGCTGGGCTGAGCAGATCTGAATCAGCGCCGCGGAGCAGCAGCGTTTGCGCGCTGATGTTGTCATACAGGTGCCAGAGAATTTGTTCGCTTTGCAGCGTTGACGCTTGCGTTGCCTGCTTGAAGGGTACGGCCAGAGCTGGATCGTAATGCAACCTCAGCTTGCTGCTGGCAGCATCGTTCACGGGCCGCAGCATTGGTTTTGACAGTGCCAACCATTGTTCGGGGGTGTGCGGGCCAAAGCCGGTAGAAATAGTCCACATGGCGTCTGCCGCTTGCTGCACCGTATCAAATTGAACCGGTCGGCCCAGGTAAGTGCCGATACGCACCAGCGACAGCCATTCAATTGCCGGCCCGACATCGTTTAATACCAGCTTATGCACATTAACCGGCAACGCTAAGCCCGGCTGCCCGAATAACGCCAACCCAATCAGCCCCCCCATGCTGGTGCCCACCCAGTCAAGCCGGGTAATCGGCGCTCGGGCATGCAAATCGGCCAGCAACACCAGCATGTCGGCGGCGTAGGTGGGGATCTGGTACCCCATCGGGTCTTTGAGCCAATCGCTTTCGCCGCGCCCGACCATGTCGGCGCAAATCACGCGAATGTTGCCTTGTGCTCTATCAACCAGATGCGCCGCCAACGTGTCAAAGTCCCGCCCCTGACGCGACAGGCCGTGTACACACACCACCACATGCGGGGCAGCCGGGTTGCCCCATTGCCAGTAGGCCATCCGGTGGCCGCCATGGGCGTCGGTGCATAAAACATGTTGAAGGCTGGGCTGGGTCATGTGAACAAGGAAAGTGATTAAACGATTGATAATTGCAAGCCAACACCATTGAATCATACGGAGAAATCACACCATGGCCGACACCCTGCTTAAAGGCAAAACAGCGTTAGTAACAGGCTCGACCAGCGGCATTGGCCTGGGTATAGCAAAAGCGCTGGCTGCGCAAGGCGCAAACATCGTCATGAACGGCTTTGGTGACGTAGACGGCCCAAAAAATGAAATCGCGGCTTTGGGCGTTAAAGTGACCCACCACGGTGCTGACATGAGCAAACCGGGCGAAATTGCCGACATGATGGCGTTTGCCGCTGCTGAGTTCGGCCAGGTCGATATTTTGGTCAATAACGCAGGCATTCAGCATGTGGCGCGCATCGAGAACTTCCCCGTCGAAAAGTGGGACGCCATCATCGCTATTAATCTGTCCAGCGCCTTTCATGCCACCCGCCTGGCCTTGCCCGCCATGCTCAAACCAACTGAGGCCAACGGCGGCAAAGGCTGGGGCCGCATCATCAATGTCGCGTCGGTTCACGGCTTAGTCGCATCAGCTGAAAAATCGGCCTACGTCGCCGCCAAACACGCCATCGTCGGCCTGACCAAAGTCACCGCACTTGAAAATGCCAAAACGGGTGTGACCTGCAACGCCATTTGCCCAGGCTGGGTGCTGACGCCATTGGTACAAAAGCAGCTGGACGACCGGGCCAAGGCAGGCAACATGACAATGCAGGCCGCCACCGCCCAACTGCTGGGTGAAAAAGAACCGTCCCTGCAGTTCACTACACCTGAAGAACTGGGCGCACTGGCGGTGTTTTTCTGCTCCCAGGCTGGCAACAATGTGCGCGGCGTGGCATGGAACATGGATGGCGGCTGGGTCGCGCAATAACGCCAAATCACACGCTGAATCACACGCCAAAGTAACTCACCAAAGTAGCTCACCAAGTAATGCAGCTGTTTTTCTATGCTACTGTTTACATAGCGTGAGGTGTAATGAAATCAAGGGCCAAAGGGCTTTTTTACACCTAAATTGATAAAAACCATCAAAAACCCATGACGAACGCCCAAAAACCAGTGTCTGCCACTGCCCCGCTGGCCCAGCCAGTCAATGCCGCGCTAACGCCCGTGGCTGCGGGTGAGCGCACTTTTGGCTTTAACGATCACGCATCGCTGTGGCTAAGTTTGGGCGTGGGGCTGCTCGTGATGCAGATTGGCGCTTATTTGGTGCCTGCTGTGGGGCCACAACAGGCTGCGATGGTGATTGTGTTGGGGTCAATTTTGGGCGCTGGAATGCTGGCGTGGACGGCCAAGCTGGGTTGCGACACCGGTTTGTCCAGCTCTGGGCTGATGCACGCGACTTACGGCTCAAGCTTTGCCAAGCTGCCGGTGCTGCTGAACATTGTGCAGCTCGTCGGCTGGACAACCTTTGAGCTGGTCGTCATGCGCGACGGCACAGTGGCCATTGCCCGCCAGTCTGGTGGCTTTCTAGCCAACTGGTTGCCGCTGGCCGCCACGATCTTGTGGGGCGCGGTACTGATGGCGCTGATATCGGGCAGCATGACCCAGCTGGTGCGCAAGTTTATCGGGCGATTTGGTTTGCCGCTGGTGATTGCGTCGTTGCTGTGGCTGACCTGGCAGTTTTTAGGCAAAGCCAGCGCCCAGGGTTTAAGCGAAATCTGGAACCGCCCCGGTACCGGCGGCATGAGCTCCATGCAGGCTCTCGATCTGGTCATTGCCATGCCCATCTCATGGCTACCGCTGGTAGCTGACTTTGCGCGCCACGGCTTGAGCGGCCGAACGACGTTGCGCGGCACCTGGCTGGGCTATGCGGTGGCTAATATCTGGTGCTATTCGCTAGGCGTTTTGATTGCGATCACCACACCTAGCACTGATTTGGTCGCTGCGCTGCTTCTGGCCCAGGGCGGCTTGATTGCGCTGGGTTTGATTTTGATTGACGAGGTCGACAACGCCTATGGCGACGTGTATTCAGGCGCGGTGGCGGGGCACAGCCTGAAGCCGTCATGGTCAGTGCGCAAGATCGGCATGGGCTTTGCGGCAGTGTGTACTGCCTTGGCGTTGGTGCTGCCCATGCACGCGCTGGAGCCGTTTTTACTCATGCTGAGTTCAGTGTTTATCCCGCTTTATGGCGTGATATTGGCACGGCTGGTGGGTAAAACCAATGTCGCGGCGCTGGTGACTGAGCGGCCAGTCAATTACACAGCCGTGCTGATCTGGTTCAGTGGCGTGGTGTTTTACCACCTCATGTCGAAGTACGCACCCGCCTGGGGCGCTGCCATACCCACGCTGGTGTTGACGTTTGTGCTGGCCAAGTTGATGAGTGACTCAGCCAAGCCCAGAATCGTTTAACGCAATGGCATAAGCCGCATCACCTGCGGCGCAAAGCCATGGTTCAACGGCCCGCCGCCCTGCCCGGTTTTAACAGTTGCGCCCGCAGCCAACGCGCTGCGAACATAGGCGCGGGCTGCCTCAATGGCATCGACCAGCGTATACCCGAGTGCCAGATACGCTGCGATTGCCGACGACAGCGTGCACCCGGTACCGTGCGTGTTAGCCGTGGCGATGCGCGGGGCGCGCATCCAGTGTGGTGCAGCACCAGCCATTTGCAGCAGGTCACTGACCACATCGCCCACCAAATGCCCGCCTTTGAGCAACACAGCCCGCGCGCCTTTGGCCAGCAGCTCTTGCGCAGCCAGTTCCATATCAGCTTCACTGCATAAAGGCCTGCCCACCAGCAGCGCCGCCTCGTCCAAGTTAGGCGTGACCAGCACCGCCCGGCCAAACAAATCCTTCACCAATGCCGAAATCGCCGAGTTGTCAATCAGCACCGCGCCACTGGTAGCCACCATGACCGGGTCCAGCACCACGCGCCGCAGGCCGTGGCGGTCAATCGCCTCGGCCACGTTGCGCACAATGTCAGGTGAATGCAGCATGCCAATCTTGACGGCATCGACACCAATGTCTTCCACCACCGCATCAATCTGGTCACGCAGCATGTCGGGCGGTACACCGTAAATGGCGCGCACACCCATCGTGTTTTGTGCGGTCAGCGCGGTGATTGCCGTCATGCCAAAGCAGCCAAGTGCAGAAAAAGTTTTAAGGTCCGCCTGAATACCCGCACCGCCACCGCTGTCTGAGCCGGCGATGGTCAGGAGGCGGGGGTATTGATGAGATTGATCCTTGACCTGCTGATTCATGAGTTGTTGGTTCAAAATTTATGATGATTTTTATAGCTGCTCGCACTCGGATTTATGGGGCCAGAAGGCTGAAACGACCTTAAATTTGCCATGGATTGACTAAATTTACACCGGTATTGGCAAAATCAGCAACGTTGCGGGTCACCACGCTGAATTTGTGCTCAAGCGCGATAGCTGCAATCATGGCGTGGCGGTCTGAGCTCGGATTAGGCACATGCAGCGCCGCACAAATCGGTGCGGTGTTTTCAGTAAACGGCAAAATGCGCCCAGCAAACCCAGCTTGCACCGCGGTCAGCCATGTCCGTAGCGCGTGGCCCTGCGGTGGCGTGCGCCGATCTAATGACTGGACACCTAGCTCCAGTTCCAGCAGCGTGATGGCGGACATGAAAAGTTTGCTGTTGGTCTGCCCTGCCGCCCAGGCTCTCACCGCATCGGACTGCTGCGGCTTGCCACGGCGAAGCTCTGAAATCACGCTGGTGTCGAGCACAAACACGGTAGCGCTCAGTCAAACTCAGCGGGACGGCTAACAAGGTTCATGCGCGGCGGGTAAAACTCAATGCTCTCTCCGCTTGGAATGCTGTCCATCAGCTCAAGCAGCGACTGCTCTTTTCCCCCAACGATGCGGTGGTAGTCATCAATCTTCAGCAAAGCAAAAGCAGGCCGTCCCCGGTCAGTGATGAACACCGGTCCCTCTGCCGCTGCACGCTTGGCAGCGGAGACGTCGCGGGTGAATTCGCGGCTTGAGAAGGTGTGGATGGAGATGATGGGCTCTGAGGGCTTTTAATGCTTGTATGTTACGACAACCTAGAGGTTGGTGTGACCGAAACAAGGCGGTAGCACAAATATCTTCCCCGGATCACCATCGTCATCGTGAGATTTAGTCTGCGTTTTGAGTTCGCAATAAAGAATGAAACTCCGCCCTAACAATTCGTTTAGCGTTTCTGCAGACATATCGAGTGGGGTTGCTTCGTCTGTTATGTGTTTTGCATTCACGTTTGATCGTCTATGTTGGTCATGTTCATGAAGTTCAGAGTTGTTCATGCGGCCTAACAGACTCGCGCAATGTCGCAGCGGCGATCAGTGTCATCACATCAGTTTTAAATGCTCAGGCATCGCACCCACGACGCAACTCAGCGCCACCCGGTGATCGAATGTGGCCAACGCACCGCCTTTGCTAACAGCCAGAGCAAGTAGGTATGCATCTGTAATCTGGTTATGCCCCATGATGCGCGACCAATTCAAAACCTTGTCACTTCGCAGACTCACGTCACATGGCCAAAACTCGTGATCGGTATCACTGCAGGCCAGGCTCAGTTTCTCCCGAACAGCATCGAAACCCGGCGGTGCGCGTTTGGCATAGCCGGGCAAATTCAGCACGCGCAGTACGCCATTTTCGGTCAGCGCACAGGTCGCTATTTTTAGTTTAGGTTGGCTAAAAAGTATCAGCGCCTGTGCATTATGAATATGGGCATCATCCAGCAGGGCCACCCACACATTCACGTCGAGTAACAGACGCGTCATCTAAATGTATGCGTCCGGCGAACCCATATTTACCACAGCAAGGCGGTCATGGTTGTCAATCAGGTCTGAGGCTGTTGCGGTGGCTGCCAGCGGTGCGGCAGTAACTCCCCAACCTGGCTGGCGCGCTGCGTGGGCAGCCGAGCCAGCACATCCTTGAGGTAGGCGTACGGATCATGCCCATTGAGTTTGGCCGAGCGGATCAGGCTCATTACTGCCGCGGCCCGCTTGCCGGCCCGTAGCGAGCCAGCGAACAGCCAATTCGAGCGCCCGATAGCTATCGGCCGAATCTGGTTCTCGATCCAGTTGTTGTCCACGGGCAGACGCCCGTCATCCACGAAACGAGTCAGCGCCACCCAACGCTTGAGGCTGTAGTCCAAAGCTTTTGCCGTGGCCGAGCCGTCCGTAATCTTCTGGCGCGTGAGCAGCATCCACCGGTGCAAGGCATCCAGTAGCGGTCTTGACCGGGCCTGCCTGATGCGTTGACGTTCATCGGGCGTAAGGTTCTGCACTTCGCGCTCAACCTCGTAGACCATGCCGATCTGCTGCAAGGCGCTCTCGGCCACCTGGCTCTTGCTGCTGGTGTGCAGGTCAAAGAACTTGCGCCGGGCATGGGCCAGGCATCCGGCCTCCGTCACGCCGTAGGCGAAACCGGCTTTGTAGCCGGCATAGTCATCGCATACCAAACTGCCGCGCCAGTCACCCAAGAAAGAGCGGGCGTTCTCGCCAGCGCGTGACTCGCAGAAGTCATAGACCACGGCCTTCAAATCTTCGAACGCCCCGGGTGCATAGGCCCACAGGTACGCTCGGTGGGTTTTGCCGTTGCCGGGTTTAAGCATCTGCACTGGCGTCTCATCCGCGTGCAGCACGCTATGGCTGAGCATTTCATCCTTGAGTGCATCGACCAGCGGCTGGAGCTGCACCCCGCAGGAGCCCACCCACTGCGCCAGCGTCGAGCGCGGGATCTCGAGCCCGGCACGTCCAAAGATCTTCTCCTGGCGGTAGAACGGCAAGTGGTCCGCAAACTTCGCCACCAGCACCTGGGCCAGCAGCCCGCTTGTGGGGATACCCTTGTCGATGACGTGAGCGTCTACTGGGGCCTGCACCAGTGTTGCGCATTTTGCGCAGGCCCACTTGCCCCGGATGTGGCGCTCCACCGTGAACACGCCCGGCTCGTAGTCCAGCTTCTCGGCCACGTCCTCACCAATGCGCCTCATCTGGCAGCCGCAGCCACAAGTGGTGGATTCGGGCTCGTGACGGATCTCTCGGCGCGGCAGGTTGGCCGGCAACGGCTGTCGTTTGGGTTGTTGTTTCTGCGGCGGGGAGGCTGCAGGTGATGCGTTCTGTGCGATCTCATCGCTCACCGCCTGCAGGTCCGCGTCCAGGGTCTCGTCAAGCAGGCTTCTTTGCTCGGCGCTGTAGCGCTCGGACTGCGCGGCAAACTTCATGCGCTTCAAGAGCGCGTTCTCGTGCGTGAGTTTGTCGATGACGGCTTGCTTGTGGCGCACATCCGTCAGCAGTCGGTTGGCCAGCGCGCGTAGCTGCTCTGCGCCAAGTTCTTCCACGGATTGCTGTTCCAAGACCATGGATGGCAAGTTTGCCAAAGGTCTTTGTGCGCAGCTATTGGCACATCTACGGATTGCACGCCACCACTGGCGCGCGCGCCCGCATCAAACCAATCTGATGATGCCTTCGGTGCCTATGCGTTGCCACGGCAGCCCGAGCACCAAAGCATCAAGCTGTGCATGGCTGATCGTGAGCTGGCGCGCGCCGGGCGAAGTGGGCCAGACGAAGTGGCCCTGGTGCAGCCGTCTGGCCGCTAGCCAGATGCCGATGCCGTCATGCACCAGCACTTTCATGCGATTGGCCCGGCGGTTGGAAAAAAGGTAAGCCGTGTGAGGGTGGGCTGCGCCAAAGACCTGTACGACCCGAGCCAGCGCCGTGTCTGTGCCTGCTCGCATGTCCAGGGGGTCAATGGCCAGCCATACGGCCTCAACCCGGATCACCGCAGCAGCTCGCGCATCCAGGCGGCGCATTCGCCGGCCTGCGCCACCGGCCATGTAATGTTCACGACTGTGGAGCCGCGCCGCAGCTCGATCCGGATGTCTTGTTCGGGCTTGACCGACTCATCGCCCGGTTGCGCTGGCTTGCCATTGCCTGGCGACAGGCTCAGCGCCACGAAGCCCGACCGCGCCATCGCCATCTGGCCTGCACGCTCGCGAAGCCAGCGATGAACGATGTTGGCGTTGATGCCATGGGCCAGCGCGACGCCAGCTACCGAAGCGCCGGGCAAATGGGTTTGGGTAACAACCTGGCTCTTGAGCTCAGGGCTGTAAAACCGCCTCTTGGGGATTGGTGCGAGCGCATCGCTCGCCATGGTGTGCATGATCTTCATGGTGCACACGATGCACGACTCTCGGTGCTATCTCAAGATGGGTTCGCCGCGCGCTTAC
>JANPIK010000020.1:0-3350 GCA_031424935.1 Polaromonas sp. | reverse complement strand
ACAGCGATGGGTAATCGCCTCGGTGCTCTTGCACCATTCGCACTGCGCGTTCGCGAACCTCGGGTGAAAACTTGTTTGACTTCTTCATGGCTCAATCCTCTCAGAGATTTGAGCCTCCTCAAAATACGGGGCGATTCACTGTTGCCGAAAATTGTCACTTCTATTGACACGTCTTGTATCAACCAACCACTGGGGGTTGTTCGACATAGTTAGTTCAATATTAGGTTCGTAAGTCAACGTGCCCCCTCGTTCTGGGGTCACGTATTTGACTCGGTTACCCCCGTGCGGCACCAATGTTCTTAATAGTGTGCTTTTCCCCGCGCCATTTTTCCCCAGCAGGACGGTGAATCGCGCTTGAGCAATGAGATCTGTAATATTCATTAATAGAAACTCTCTTTCCGAGCTGGTTAACCGAAGCCTAAATTACTGAGGACTCAATGAGCCGCTATTCGCTAGATCTTATGCTGTTGGCTGAGCGGGTATGTCGTGCTCAAGTATGATTCGGAGGCTTAAGCCAGTCCAAGTGCCTTAAAGTCGAATTGGCCCTAAACTAAATCGCTCACGAACCTTAAGAACAATGAGGGTCAGACTCCGATTAATCTTAAATCGCTATACATTCAGTAGCTGCTTACGCTTGTATCCATTGGTCTGAAGGCCTAAAAAATCGGTAAAAGCAGGTCAAAAACAGCGTTTTGACTAGCCCAACGGAAAAAGCCCCGTAATCGCATGGTTACGGGGCTTTTTCTTTGGGCCGTACAAAACACGGTTGACTGGTTTGAATATGGTTTTAATGACATAATCAGCCATGAATTGGCAAGTCGTCTTTCACCACGAGTTTGAGCCTGAATTTGCAGCGCTGGTAGAAGCTGTGCAAGATGAGTTGTTGGCGCACGCCTTGCTGTTGCGTGATTACGGCCCCGGCTTGGGGCGCCCAACAGTTGATACGCTGAAGGGTAGCAAGCACGCCAATATGAAGGAACTGCGCTTTCGGCAAGGCAAAGAGGTTTGGCGGGTTGCCTTTGCTTTTAACCCATCACGACAGGCTGTGTTGTTGGTGGCGGGCGATAAGGCAGGCGCTGACCAAAGGCTTTTTTATAAACGGCTGATTGACAAGGCTGATACCAGGCTAACCGGGCATTTAGCTGAGATGAATGAAACACCCAAGGAGAAACACCATGGCAAAAAAACTTGAAGATGTTTTAGGCGCGTTACCTGCAAAACGCCGATCAAAAATTGCCAACCGCGCGGCAGAGCTCGCCACTTTACGCGACTTGCGCGTGGCCGCATCGCAGACGCAGGCAGAGATGGCACAAGCCTTGGGCGTACGGCAAGACACCATCTCGCGGCTGGAGCAGCGTAGCGACATGCTGCTGTCTACGATGCGCCGGTATGTGGAGGCGATGGGCGGGCAACTTGAAATTGTGGCGACTTTCCCCAACCGGCCTAGCGTCAAGCTTGCGCATCTGGCGGATATTTCTGGTTAAAAACGCGGCTTGTGCAGCTTCAAAGCTCTCAAGAACCCGCAGTTTTACCCATCGATTAGGCTGTTAGCCCAATGAATATATGCACGAGCAGCTATTAATTAAATAGCAAATTGATTCAATTCCGCACCACATAACCAGGCCGCAACCGCGTTTTCCTAACCACGCCATCCGGCGAAAACAGAATCACAAACTCTGCTTTCGCCTCAGCAGGTTCGCGCGATTTGGTGCGGTAAACCCACACCTCGTACCCGCTGTCGAAATTGATCACGGTGGCTGCGCCCAAAGCCGCCATCACGTCGGCTTTGCTGCTTTTGCCAATGGTGATGCTGTCGCTGGCGCTTTGCATGGACAGGGTTGGGTTGCTGAAGGGTGGTGCCTCAGGGCCGCCGCCAAACAGGCCTGGGCCCGCACAACCCGCCAGCCACAGGCAGCAGGCGGAGGCAAGCAGGGTACGAATAGCTGTTGCAGGCCGCGTGGTCATGCTCAGTTGCCGTCCATGTACTCAAACTCCACCAGCGTGTCGTCTGGCCAGCTCCGGTCGCCTAAGGGCAGCACATAGGTGCGGTCAACCAACACCTCGCAGTCGCAAAAGGGCAAGTCGCTTTTCAGGTTGGGGTCGTCGCTGGCAGATGCATACAGTTTGTCGATCGACAGCACCTCACGCCGGTTACCAGAGCTCAGCGCCACGCTGAATAAGGGCCGGTCGGCAAAGAACAAATACAGCGGTGCTTTGCGGTCGCAGTAGGCGGGTGTGTCCATCAGGGCCTGCGTCATGCGTCCGATGATGTTGCTGCTGTTTGATATCAGCCCTGCCTCCATGCCCACCCGACATTCAAGCCGCAAGTCCCCCAGCCGCCGCGTGTTGGGCGGTAGTCCGGGCGTGCGAATGTCGCTGCGCCAGGTCATGGTTTGTGCCTTGCGATTGGGTATGACTTGTGCGTTTTCGTCAAACGCTTTGGCGTTGCGCGCCAGCGTGAAGGTGTCGTCTGGCAGCATGGTTACCGGAAAAGCCACTGTCGAGCCAATCACTTCCATCTCAATGTTTTTCATGTCGGTGTCAGGCTTGCGCGGCAACAGCCTGAAGCGCAGCACGCCGTTGGGCGACATGCTGCGCTCAGTCATAAACAAGTCCATGGCCCGCACCATCTTGCGGTAAGACTTTTCAACCGGGGCGCGGTTGGCTTTGGCGGCGATGGTGACGGAAGACAGGGCTGGGGCGGGTTGGGTTTGGGCATTGGCGTTAAGGCAGGTTGCCGCTAGTGAAGTCAAAAGTAGGGCTGAATTGAAAAGGCTGGGCTGGTCTAAAGCGTTGTTCCGCATGCGGGTACCGGTTGAGTCGCCTTGGGTGTGTAGTTTGAATGCTAGAACTGACCTCATGTCAACACTGTAGGACAAATGCTGGCAACGCCGCATTCGATTGATGCATAAATGCTAATATGATGCGTTGTCATCAATTTAACCTGCCACTTTAAAAACCCTACCCATGCGAACCACTCTCTCCCTTGCCGATGACGTCGCTTTGATAGCACGCCAAATTGCAGCGCGCGAACATGTGTCTTTGGGTGAGGCGTTGTCGTGCCTAGCGCGCGAGGGCTACCGTGCACAAACTGAACGGCCAGCCACCCAGAGCCAGCTTAAAAGCCGCTATTCAGTATTGCCCATGCGGGACGAGATCATCACATCAGACCATGTTCGGCGCTTGATGGACGAAGAAGGAATTTAGATGTAAGCGCGCGGCGAACCCATCTTGAGATAGCACCGAGAGTCGTGCATCGTGTGCACCATGAAGATCATGCACACCATGGCGAGCGATGCGCTCGCACCAATCCCCAAGAGGCGGTTTTACAGCCCTGAGCTCAAGAGCCA
>JANPIK010000019.1:0-64468 GCA_031424935.1 Polaromonas sp. | reverse complement strand
GGCCTGGGCTGAAAAAAACAAATCGACTGAGCCAAAAGACATCAAAACCAAAGACGAAAGTTACGCTCACCGCAACGCCATGGGCACCGGCCCGTTCATGGTTGAAAGCTGGCAGCCTGACCAGAAACTGGTGTTCAAGCGCAACCCCAACTGGTGGGGCAAGCTGGAAGGCAATGTGACTGAAATTGTTTACACCCCCATCAAGTCTGAGGCTACCCGGGTTGCCGCGCTACTGTCAGGCGAAGTCGATTTTGTGCTGGACCCCAGCCTACAAGATTTGCCCCGCATGCGGGCCAACAGCAACCTGAAAGTGCTGGACGGCGCTGAAAACCGCACCATCTTTTTGGGTATGGACCAGTTCCGTGACGAGCTGGTGGGCTCCAGCGTCAAGGGCAAAAACCCCCTGAAAGACGTGCGCGTGCGCAAAGCGCTTTACCAGTCGATTGACAGCGCCACATTGAACAAAGCCATCATGCGCGGCCTGAGCCAGCCGACGGGTACCTTGATCTCGCCGCAAGTCAACGGCTGGACAAAAAAAGTCGACGCCCGTTGGCCCTACGACATTGAAGCGGCCAAAAAACTGCTGACCGAGGCGGGTTACCCGAGCGGTTTTGAAGTGGACTTTGCCTGCCCCAACAATCGCTACATCAACGACGAAGAGATTTGCCAGGCCATCACGGCGATGTGGTCAAAAATTGGTGTGAAAGCCAAGCTGCGCACGCTGCCGCTGGTGACCTATTTCCCCATGATTCAGCGTTACGAAGCCAGTATTTACATGCTGGGCTGGGGCGTACCGACATTTGACGCGCTGTACAGCCTGCAGTCACTGACACGCAGCGTGGGCGCGGGTGGCGATGGCAACTACAACGTGGGACGGTATTCCAACCCGCAAATGGACGCGCTGGTAGAACGTATCAAGAAAGAAACCGACGCCAAAAACCGCAGCGACCTGATCGAAAAAGCACTGGAGTTGTCGCACACCGACGTGGCCTACCTGCCACTGCACAACCAGATCATTCCGTGGGCCCTGAAGAAAAACGTAGACGTGGTGCACCGGGCCGACAATCGCATTGACTGGCGTCTGGTCAAGGTTAACTGACCTGCACACGCCCACATGACGCAAAAAAGGCCTTTCGAGGCCTTTTTTTATGGTCACATGCAAGACAAAACCGTGCCTAACCTAAGGTATGTCCTGTACTGGCGTGCAAATTGCTGCGCTAGGATTGGTAAAGCTTTTCTAATTGCCCATGCTCTCATTTATTCTCCAACGTCTGCTCCAGGCCGTCATCGTGATGGTTTCGGTGGCCTTCATCTCGTTTTTGCTGTTCCAGTTTGTGGGCGATCCGGTGGTGTTTTTATTGGGGCAGGACGCCACACCCGATCAAATCAAACAACTGCGGGCAGACTTGGGACTGGACAGATCCTTTGTGGTGCAGTTTTTAAACTTTTTGGCTAACGCGGTGCAAGGCGAGTTTGGCCTGAGCCTGCGTCAGGGGGCCAAAGTGTCCAGCCTGATTGCTGAACGCTTGCCCGCCACGCTTGAACTGGCTGGCGTTGCAGCACTTTTAGCCCTGGTGCTGGGCATCCCGATGGGCGTTTATGCGGCGCTCAAGCGCGGCACCTTTTTAAGCCAGGTGTTCATGACGGTGTCTCTGCTGGGCGCGTCGCTGCCGACATTTCTGGTCGGCATTTTGCTGATTTTGCTGTTTGCGGTCGGTTTGGGCTGGTTTCCCAGCTTTGGCCGGGGCGATGTGGTGCAAATTGGCTGGTGGAGCTCGGGTTTGCTCACGGCCAAGGGCTGGCACCATATTGTGCTGCCGGCCATCACGCTGGCAGTGTTTCAGCTCACCCTGATCATGCGGCTGGTACGGGCTGAAATGCTCGAAGTGCTGCGCACCGACTACGTCAAGTTTGCGCGGGCTCGGGGCTTGTCAGACACCGCCATTCATTTTGGCCATGCGCTTAAAAACACGCTGGTACCGGTCATCACCATCACCGGCTTGCAACTGGGCGCGTTGATTGCCTTTGCGATCATCACCGAGACGGTGTTCCAGTGGCCCGGCATGGGTCTGCTGTTTATCCAGGCGGTAACGTTTGCCGACATCCCGGTCATGGCCGCCTACCTGTGCCTGACAGCGCTGATTTTTGTGGTGATCAACCTGGTGGTTGATTTGCTTTATTTTGTAGTTGACCCCCGCCTGCGCGTAGGCAAGTCTGGAGGACATTGATGCTGACAGCTGTAAAACCGATGAAGCCGATGAACCCTCAAAAGCTCATGGCCGCTGGCCGCGCTTTTGCTGCGATCACTGAATTTCACCCGGAGCTGACCGCCTTCCGGCGTGATTTGCACATCCACCCCGAGCTGGGTTTTGAAGAGGTCTACACCGCTGGCCGTGTCAAACAGGCGCTTGAATTGTGCGGCGTGGACGAAATCCACACCGGCATAGGCAAGACGGGAGTTGTCGGCATCATTCACGGCAAAGGCCGCAGCAGCGCCAACCCTGGCAACATGATTGGCCTGCGTGCCGACATGGACGCGCTTCCTTTGACTGAGCACAACGCCTTCGGCTGGAAGTCGGGCCAGCCCGGCAAAATGCACGCTTGCGGCCATGACGGTCACACCACCATGCTGGTGGGCGCTGCGCGCTACTTGGCTGAGACCCGCCATTTTGACGGCACAGCGGTGCTGATTTTCCAGCCCGGCGAAGAAGGCTATGCAGGCGCCAAAGCCATGATTGAAGACGGTTTGTTTGACCGCTTCCCGGTGCAAGCTGCCTACGCGATGCACAACTGGCCATCGATGCCCGCAGGCACGGTGGGCGTGAACCGCGGCCCCATGATGGCCGCTGCGGACCGCATCACCATCACCATCACGGGCAAAGGCGGCCACGGCGCGCATCCGTACATGACCGTTGACCCGGTGCTGGCAGCGGCCCACATCATCACCGCGGTGCAAAGCATCGTTAGCCGAAATGTCAAGCCGCAGGACAGCGCCGTTATCAGCATTTGCGCCATGAACGCCGGCGACCTGGGTGCGATGAGCGTCATACCCGGCACGGCCACGCTGGTCGGTACAGTGCGCACCTTCAGCCTAGAGGTGCAAGACATGATTGAAAAGCGTCTGCACACACTGATTGCCTCGGTAGCCGAGGCTTTTGGTGCAACGGCAACCATGAACTACGAGCGCATTTACCCCGCCACCATCAACACGCCCGTAGAGGCGATGTTTGCCGCCGACATTGCGGCCATGCTGGTAGGCGAAGACAACGTGGTGCGTGATCTGGTTCCCAGCATGGGCGCGGAAGACTTTTCATTCATGTTGCAAGCCAAACCTGGTGCTTATTTGCGGCTGGGCCAAGGCGATGGTTTGGGCACGCCTGGCTGCTTTTTGCACAACAGCCGCTACGATTTCAATGACGAGGTGCTGCCGCTGGGGGCTGCATTATTTGCGGGCTTGGTTGAGCAGTCCATGCCGCTCGCGGCTTAAATTTTTCTTTCGTTCGATTTAAAGGCAAATCATGTCAAATTACATGCAAAAAACACCCGTGGCCAAGGCATTGTATGCAGGTACAGCTATTGTTTTAATAGCGTGCACGCTTGGCGTAGCACAGGCCAAAACCATCCGCATTGGCAACCAGGGCGATGCGCTATCACTAGACCCGCATTCGTTAAATGAGTCGCTTCAGCTCAGCGTGACGGGTAATGTGTACGAGCCGCTGGTGGGCCGCAACAAGGACCTGAGCCTGGCCCCTATTTTGGCGACCGCCTGGAGCCAGCCGACCCCCACCGTTTGGCGCTTTGAGCTGCGCAAGGGCGTGCAGTTTCATGATGGCACACCGTTTACGGCAGATGACGTGCTGTTCAGCTTTACCCGCGCTGGCGCTGACGGCTCAGACATGAAAAGCTACACCAACGACATCAAGGAAGTCAGAAAAGTCGGCGACTTTGTCATTGAAATAGAAACCAAAGCCCCGTTTCCTATCTTGCCAGACGTGATTTCTCTGGTGTACATCATGAGTAAAAAGTGGTCTGAGGCAAATCAGGCGGCGCGCCCGGTAGACCGCCGCAAAGGCGTTGAAAACGCGGCGTCATTTCGGGCCAACGGCACCGGGCCATTTCGGGTCCGCGAACGCCAGCCAGGCATCAAAACCACTTTTGCCCGTACCAGCAACTACTGGGGCAAGGTTGAAGGCAATGTGACCGAGGTCATCTACACCCCCATCACCAATGACGCCACCCGCGTGGCGGCCTTGTTGTCTGGCGAGATTGATGTGATGGAGCCCGTACCCGTACAAGACATCGCGCGGGTCAATGCCAGCGCAATCGCCAAAGCCATGACCGGCCCTGAGCTGCGCACCATCTTTTTGGGCATGGACCAAAAGCGCGACGAGCTGCTGTACTCCAGCGTGAAGGGTAAAAATCCGTTCAAAGACAAACGCGTTCGCCAAGCGTTTTATCAGGCCATTGACATTGAAGGCATCAAGCGCACCGTCATGCGCGGCGCAGCCAACCCGACGGCCATGATGGTAGGCCCGGGTATCAATGGTTTTGATGCCAACGCCAATAAGCGCTTGGCGTTTGACGTAGAAGCCGCTAAAAAGCTGATGGCCGATGCCGGTTACGCAGCAGGCTTTGAAGTCAGCATGAACTGCCCGAACGACCGCTATGTCAACGATGGCGAGATTTGCCAGGCAGTGGCCGCTAATTTGTCGCGCATCAACGTGAAAATCAATTTGCAGGCTGAAACCAAGGGCACCTATTTCCCGAAAATCCTGCGCCGCGACACCAGCTTTTATATGCTGGGCTGGACACCCGGCACCTATGACGCGCACAACGCCCTCAATGGCCTGATGCGCTGCGTGGACGACAAGGGTTCAGGTCAGTTCAACCTGGGCGCTTACTGCAACCCTAAAGTTGATGAGCTGATCGCCAAAATCCAATCCGAAACCGACAAACCCAAACGCCAGGCTTATATTGCCGAGGCTTTCAAGCTGCACACCGACGATATTGGCCACCTGCCGCTGCACCAGCAAGCATTGGCTTGGGGAGTAAACAAAAAGGTCGATTTGGTGCAGCTGGCGGACAACTTTATGCCGTTTAAATGGATGAGCGTGAAGTAAATCGCCTTGCCGTTCGCCCTGAGCCTGCTCGAGGGTTCCCGCTGGCGAGAAAGCTTCGACAAGCTCAGCTCGAACGGTAGATATAAGTCATGAAAAGTAACCCTATCACACGCTGGCTTGACACCGATGTCGGCTACAGCTTTAAAACATCACCGATGGCGATTGCCGCTGCGGTGGTGGCTTTCATTTGCCTGATCTGCGCTGTATTTGCAGGCTTCATTGCGCCGCACAACCCGTTTGATCTGACGACTCTCGAATTGTCCAACGCACGACTTCCTCCGGCTTGGGAAGACGAAGGCAAACGCGCGTTTTTGCTCGGCACCGACGATCAGGGCCGCGATATTTTGTCAACGCTGATGTACGGCGCACGCATCTCTTTGGCGGTGGGTTTTGCGTCAGTCATCATCTCGGTGGCATTTGGCGTGGTCATGGGTTTGCTGGCGGGTTTCATGGGCGGCTGGCTGGACAATTTTTTAATGCGTTTGTGCGACGTGATGCTCAGCTTTCCGTCGATCTTGGTAGCGCTCTTGATTGCAGGCGTGGGCCGCGCCATGTTCCCGAACGCGCATGAATCGCTGGCTTTTGGCGTGCTGATTGTGTCGATCTCGCTGACCGGCTGGGTGCAATACGCCCGCACGGTGCGCGGCTCGACACTGGTGGAGCGCAACAAGGAATATGTGCAAGCTGCACGCGTTACAGGTGTGGCTCCCTTGAGAATCATGACGCGCCATGTGTTGCCCAATGTGCTGGGCCCAGTGCTGGTGCTGGCCACGATTCAGGTCGCCACAGCCATCATCACTGAAGCTACGCTATCGTTTCTGGGTGTCGGCGTGCCGCCGACGTCGCCATCGCTGGGCACGCTGATTCGTGTCGGCAACGACTATCTGTTTTCAGGCGAATGGTGGATCACCGTGTTCCCCGCGCTGATGCTGATCATCATTGCACTCAGCGTGAATTTGCTCGGCGACTGGCTGCGTGATGCGCTGAACCCCCGTTTACGTTGAACGATATGTCTCTTCTTCAAGTCAAAAACCTCGTCGTCGAGTTCCCCAACCGACGCGGCACACTGCGTGCCATCGACGGCATTTCTTTCGACATCGCGCCGGGTGAAATCCTGGGTGTGGTCGGTGAATCCGGTGCGGGCAAATCACTCACAGGCGCGTCCATCATCGGCCTGCTGGAGCCACCGGGGCGCATTGCCAGCGGCGAAGTGCTCCTTGAAGGCCAGCGCATTGACAACCTGAGTAATGACGAACTGCGGCATATACGCGGCCGCAAAATCGGCGCTATTTTTCAGGATCCGCTCACGTCGCTCAATCCGCTGTACAGCGTCGGCAAGCAACTGACTGAAACGATTCAGGCGCACCTGCCCGTCAGCAATGCAGAAGCCCGCAAACGCGCAATTGACCTGCTCAAAGACACCGGCATCCCGGCTGCCGAGCAACGCATCGACCACTACCCGCACCAGTTCTCGGGCGGTATGCGTCAGCGCGTCGTGATTGCTTTGGCATTGGCGGCTGAGCCCAAACTGATCGTGGCCGATGAGCCCACAACAGCACTTGACGTATCGATTCAGGCGCAGATCATCAGCCTCTTAAAAAACATCTGCAAAAGCCGCGGTGCGGCCGTGATGCTAATCACCCACGACATGGGCGTGATTGCCGAGACTTGCGACCGTGTCGCCGTCATGTATGCCGGCCGCATTGTGGAGATTGGCCCGGTGCATGAGGTCATCAACCGCCCGGCGCACCCGTACACCGCAGGCTTGATGGGCTCTATCCCCGACATCACGCAAGACCGCGAATACCTGAACCAGATTGACGGCGCCATGCCGCGTTTGAATGCGATTCCCGTTGGTTGCGCGTTTAACCCGCGCTGCCCCAAAGTGTTTGACCGCTGCAAAACCGATCGTCCGGTGCTGGCTAATGCGGGTGCAACACGCGCCGCTTGCTGGCTGGTTGACCAGTCAGGAGCAGCAGCATGAGCGCAGTCAAACCCCTGGTCGTCGTCAATGACATGGCGATGACCTTTGACGTGTCGCCCAGCTTGCTCACCCGCGTGATTGAGCGCCAGCCCAAATTGTTTTTGCACGCTGTAGACGGCGTGAGTTTTGAGATTGAAAAAGGCAAAACGCTGGCCCTGGTCGGCGAATCTGGTTGCGGTAAAAGCACCGTGGCCAAGCTGATGGTCGGGCTGTACCAGCCCACGCGCGGCAATATGACGTTTGACGGCATGGACGCACACGCCACTTACAAAGGCCCGACGGGCTTGAAGCTGCGCGAACGCATCCAGATGATTTTTCAGGACCCGTATGCGTCGCTCAATCCGCGCTGGATTGTCGAAGACATCATCGGCGAGCCGCTCAAAGAGCACGGCATCATCACCGACCCCGCCGCGTTAAAGGCAAAAGTCGGCGAGCTGCTCAAGTCCGTCGGTCTGAGCCCGCTGGACGGCCCCAAGTACCCGCACCAGTTCTCCGGCGGGCAGCGCCAGCGCATCTCGATTGCCCGGGCACTGGCCACCAACCCAGAGTTTCTGGTCTGCGACGAGCCGACCAGCGCGCTGGACGTGAGCGTGCAGGCGCAGGTGCTCAACATCATGAAAGACCTGCAAAAGCAGCGCGGCCTGACCTACCTTTTCATCAGCCACAACCTGGCCGTGGTGCGCCACGTCAGCGACACGGTGGGCGTGATGTACCTGGGCCGCCTGGTGGAGCTGGCCGACAAGCAGTCGCTGTTTGCCACCCCGCGCCACCCGTACACGCGCATGTTGCTTGACGCCATCCCGAAGATGATTGAGACGGGCCGCGCCCGTACCGCTGTGCAAGGCGAAGTGCCGAATCCTTTGAATCCACCTGCTGGCTGCGCATTTAACCCCCGTTGCCCGCATGCCAATGACCGTTGCCGAATTGAGCGGCCGGTGCTGAAGTTGCTGCATGGTGTCAAGGTGGCTTGCCATGCTGTGGAAGAGGGGCGGATTTAGGTTTGCTATTTATTTTGTAGCTGGTTGCGCCCGGATTTATTGGATTAAGCACTAAAAACGCTCCGGAAATTTACCCCAAATCCAATATCGCATTCAAATGCTCTTTGGCATTTTTCAAAACAGCTGAACTCACCTTGCCCCACGGATGTGGCCTCGCACCACGCGCCTGCCAGTCAAAGGTGGACACCTGATTGGCGTTGATAAAGCTTTTTTGCGTTTTCGATACCGGGTTCTCAAGCTGAAACGGGTTAAACCCCTTAGCCTTTGGGTCACCGTGCTGCTGGCTGGTCATCGCCAAACCCATCACGGTTTTGGTTTTGGCATTGAACTGCTTGGGCGACAGCACCAAAAACGGATGTTGCCCGGCCATTTCTTTGCCCGCCTGCGGCGTGAAGTTCAGCCAGATAATGTCACCGAGTTCGGGCACCCACAAATTTTGCGCCGCCGTCATGGCAGCTCGCGCCCCACGCTGGGGCCGTAGTCCACCAGGTCAATGCCGCCTTCTTCTGGCATCTGAGCCAACAGTTGGCTCAAGCTCACTTTGGGCTTGACCGCCTCAATCACGATTCGGCCTTTTTCATGAAATATATGCACCGGGTCCGCCACTTGTAACTGCGCCTGGCGCAGCATGTCAGACGTCAATCGAACGCCTTGGCTGTTACCCCATTTAAGGATGCTGGCTTGTCGGGGTGCAAGTGTTGCAGTCATGGTGCTTCCTTTCGTTAATGTATATACCTAGTGTAGCCAATAGGCCTCGCCTGGGCAAGTTGTACAAACCCAGCGCCGCGCCAATCCTCCAGGGCAAGAGGCGTGCGTAATGCACGCAAACCAGAGCGGCGGGCAGTCCGAGTTCCGGTGCGATACTGGCAAAACACTCGCACACACGCCATGGCTCAAGACTTATTTACCCAAAGCTACTACACCAACACACTGCTGGACGACGGGTTTGTCAAGCAAAAAGCGGGTGAGTTGCGTGCCAAGCCGATTCCTTATGACCTGCAGGCGTGGCTAGCGCAGCATTTTGATGCCGCCACATTAGCGGCTGGAAACGAGGCGCAGCTGGAATCTGATTTTGTTGGCCCTCTGTTGGCACAACTTGGTTGGATAAAAGCCGCACAAAAGACATTCAGGGTTCAAGACAAACAACTCATACCTGATTGGTGCTTGCGACTTGACCGCAGCCAGGACGAAGCGCTGATCACCGCCATCTGCGAGTCCAAAGCCTGGGACAAAACGCTGGACACGGGCAAAGCTGACCGCGCAAACAACCCGCACCACCAGTTGCAAGACTACCTCAGCACGCTGCGTGTGCGCTTTGGCTTTTTAACCAATGGCCGCATTTGGCGCGTGTACGACACCGACAAAATAACCGCCAAAAAAACCTTCATTGAGTTTGATCTTGAGCGTTTGTTGGCTCTGGATGATGCAGACCAAAAAGCCGAAGGCTTGGCCTTGTTCGCCTTCTTTTTTGGCCGCAACACGTATGCAAAACCGGCTGAGGCGGGTAAGGCCAGCGCCATTGAGCAGGCAATTGCCGAGTCAAGCGACTTTACGCTGGCGGTTGAGGAAAACCTCAAAGCCGTGATTTACGGCTACGCGGGTGAAGACTCCTTGTTTGAAATCATGGGCAAGGCCATTTACAAGGCCAATCCCAAAGCCAGCTTGGGCCAAGTGTATGAAAACAGTGTGGTGCTGCTGTTTCGGCTGCTGTTCGTTGTTTATTTCGAAGACAAAAACCGTGCGCTACTGGCTAGGCACCCGTTCTACCAGCGCTACAGCCTGGACTTCATCTTTCAAACCCTGCGTCAAGAAAACGCTGAACGCGGCAAGCTTCATGACGGCGTGTATGCGCTCAAGCAACTGTTTGAGATGCTGGACGAAGGTGCAGAAGACATCGACATCCCCTTGTTCAACGGCGGCCTGTTTGACCCGGCGCGTGCGCCCTTGCTGCTGCGCCCCAAGATTTTTGACAACGCCACTTTGCGCCAGCTGCTGGAAAAGCTGCTGTACAAAACCAGCCGTGGCACCACCTTGTTTGACACCCGGCGCGACTTTAAAAACATGAGCGTTACCCACCTGGGCCGCATTTATGAAGGGCTACTGGAGTTTCGCTTTGAGCGTGCGCTAGAAACCGCCGTCTACCTGGAGTATGAAAGCACCGCCACCAAAGGCAAAGCCGTAGAAGCTTACTTTGGCGCTTACGACCAAGCCCTGATTCGCAAAGAAAAAGGCTTTAAATCGTTGCGCGAAATCAGCGTTAAGAAGGGCGATGTCTTCCTGAAAAGCGCCAGCAACTCCCGCAAAACCACCGCCAGTTATTACACCGAGCCTGTGCTGTCGCAACCGCTGGTCAAAGCCAGCATCGACCGCGCCATAGCCAGCGCCCAAGCCAGCGGCAATGCCAATGGCCGCGCCTTCATGGCACTCAAAATTTTGGACAATGCCTGCGGCAGCGGCCACTTTTTAGTGGAGGCGCTTGGCTACCTGACTGACTTGGCGCTGGCGCGGCTTGACACCGACACCGCCCTGCAAGAGCTGGTAGCCCAAGAGCGCGCCAAAATTACTGAGCAACTCCAGTTTTTAAACCTGCACTACGAGCCCGAAGACGCGCAAATCCTCAAACGCGCCCTGCTCAAGCGCTGCATCTTTGGGGTAGACCTGAACCCCTTTGCCGTGGAGCTGGCGCGCCTGTCCCTGTGGATGGACAGCTTCATTTTTGGCACACCGCTGTCCTTTATTGAGCACCATGTACAGCACGGCAACTCCCTCATGGGGGCCAGCGTGCAAGACTTCATCCAGTACAACGCGGTAGAGGGAGCGCAAGATGATTTGTTCATAGAAAACCTGGGCGCAAAGTTTGACGACCTGCGCACGGTCATGCACGAGCTGGACGCCATGCGCGACACCACCGCGCAAGAAGTTGAGCAGTCCAAAGCGTTGTGGAAAAACACCATTGCCCCCAAGCTCAACCAGCTGTCGCGGGCGTTGAGCTTTGTGTGCACGGGCCGCGCCATGCTGGCCGAGGGCGACCCCAAAGCGTGGGAAGCACTGAAGAAAACGCCCGACATCATCAGCCAACTGTTTGACGACAATGCTAAAAAAAGCGCCGCGCTAAAACAGGTGGAAACCTACGCCGCCAAATACCACTTCTTTCATTTTGAGGTGGCCTTTCCCGAAGCCTTTGCCGGGGGCAAGCACGGTTTTGACATTGTGGTGGGCAACCCGCCGTGGGACAGAACCAAGTTTGCCGATACCGACTTCTTCCCGCAGTACCACAACAACTACCGCAGCTTGAAGAACCTTGAGAAGGCCGCCGTACAACAACGCCTGCTGGAGAGCGCACACATTGCCAGTGCGTATGCGGTGGCGCAAACTGACATGGAAGTGGCCAACAACTATTACAAAGCTGCCTTCCCGCTGAACCGGGGCGCGGGGGATGGCAATTTGTTTCGCTTTTTTGTGGAGCGCAACTTAGGCCTGCTTGCGGAGGGTGGCAACCTGAGCTATGTGTTGCCAAGCGCCCTCATGTTTGAAGAGGGCTCTATGGCTCTGCGCCGCCACATTTTTACGCACTGCCAGATGCCGTTTTTTTGGAGTTTTGAGAACAACAAAGGCATCTTTGCCGATGTCCACCGCAGCTACAAATTTGCCTTGATGCAAGTGGTCAACCGTGCGCCAGAGTCTGAGCAAGAAGGAGTGATCGACACCGCCTTTTACGTGCTCGACCCCGCCGAGTTGCACCAGCCCCAACGGCACATTGCTTACCCGTTGGCCACACTCAAGGCGCTCTCGCCACAGCAGTGGGCGCTAATGGAGCTGCGCGACGGTGCAGACTTGGCCGTTTTGCAAAAGTGCTACAGCGCGTATGCGCCGCTCTCGCCCGAATGGCTGGACTTTCGCAATGAGTTGCACATGACCAGCGACAAGGTGTTGTTCATAGAAAAAACCACGCCCGGATTGCTGCCGCTGTTTGAGGGCAAGATGATCTGGCAGTACAGCCATGTGTTCGATACACCGCAATATTGGCTGGATGCACAAGCGTTTGACCAACGCCAGCACAGCAAAGAGCTGCACCGCATGGCGCAAGACTTGGGCGCGCCCAAGGCCGAAGTAGCCCAGCACGCCAGCGCCATTCGCTATGACCGGGAGTTTGTGCGGCTGGGGTTTCGTGACATAGCAAGAGACACTGATGAACGCACGTTGATCTTCGGGCTGCTGCCCAAAAATTGTGGCGTGGGGAACACTATCAATATCAGCATTCCCAAAACCTATGTGCGTGATGCGCATGGTGGTGTCACCACACAAGCGGTTTCACCCTTGCGATTGCTATTTGCAATAGCGTGGTTCAACAGCCTGCCGGTAGATTGGCTGGCGCGCTTCATGATTCAAATTCACGCCAACAAAACCTACCTCTACCGCCTGCCCATGCCGCAGCCCACAGACGACGAAATTCGCGACAACCCAGCCTACGCGCAACTCGCTAAAAACGCGCTGCTGCTCACGCTGGCTTCATCGTGGGACGACTTTGCCGAGCTGGCGCCACTGTTTAACGTAGAGCCTAAAGACGTGCCACAAACCGCCAAGGCCAAAGACATGCTGCGCGCTCAAAACGACAAGCTGGTGGCCGGGCTGTACGGCATCACCGATGCTGAACTTGCGCACCTGCTGCAAAGCTTCAAGGTCATGGCGGGCAAGCGTGCTGAGTATCTGACGCTCTTGCAATAAAAACTCACAGCAGGAAAGCCGCTAAAGAAGTAGCATCGTCTGATGAGTCAACCTTTTCCAATACGCCGTTTTTGTTACCTGATTTGTCTGGCTTTGATGGCAGTTTTAAGCAGCTGCGCCAGCGCGCCTGAAGCGCCTGTGCTGCGCCCCTTGACTGCCGGGGAGCTGGCCGTCACCACCACCCGGCTTCATGGACTGTTGCCGACGGACGTGCTGCTGCTGGGCGAGCAGCACGATGCCAGCGAGCACCAGCAAGTCCACCAGCAGGTCATTGCCCTGTTGGCCCAGCGCGGGCAGCTGGGTGCTGTGGCGCTAGAGATGGCCGATGCAGGCGCAAGTACCGCCAAACTGCACCCCAGCTCCACTGAACAAGAAGCCAAAACCGCGTTGAATTGGGACGATAAAGGCTGGCCTTGGCAGGACTACGGCCCAGCTGTGATGACGGCGGTACGTGCGGGTGTACTGGTAGTGGGCGCCAACTTGCCGCGTGACTTGATGCGCCCCAAAATGGCCGACAGCAATTTGGACACGCAGCTGCCGGGCCCAGCACTCAAGGCACAGCAGCAATTGATTCGAGTCGGCCACTGCAACCTGCTGCCTGAAAGCCAGATCACGCCGATGACGCGCATCCAGATTGCCAAAGACATCAAAATGGCCGAGACGTTGAGAGAAGTGGCCCTGCCCGGCAAAGTGGTGTTGCTGCTGGCTGGCAGCGCTCACACCGACCGACTGCTGGGCGTGCCGCAGCACCTGCCTGCCAGCCTGGTGGTAAAAGCCGTTCGCCTGCGGGCGGGTGATGCAGCGGCAACCGATAAAACCGAGGCGTTTGATGCGGTTTGGGCCACCCCAGCGGTACCTGATAAGGATTACTGCGCGGCATTCAAGGCACAAATGGCTAAATAAGTACGGTAGCTGCAAATCCATTTTGCTATAAATTAAATAGCTAGAAGCGTATATTATTTGGGGGCCACGGGTATATTTGACGTGTAATTGGCTCGATCAAGACAATTTCAGGCTTTTTATGGCTTTTCAAGCGCCCTGTCGGCATAGCGCCCAAAGCGCCAAGCGGTGCCCTCATGGGTGATGCGTCGCCAGGTGGTGCGCTTGTCATACGGGCTCATGGCGGGCCAGTTTTGAACTTCTTCAAAGGTGCGGCCGCAGCCCTTGCACTTGTCGTCGCCCTGACTGGTTGAGCAAATCGCAATGCAGGGCGCATCCACTGTGGTGTCATACCAAACCTGCCACGCCGCCATGGCTGGCGCAGGAAAACCTGCCACCGCGACTTCGTCTTCGCGATAAAACACCATCTGCGCATACACCTCTGCCAAGGCCCGAATCTCGGGGGCTAAGGTGATGCCGTCGGGTGAAGGTGAGCGTTCACGCCAGTGGTTGATGGCCGCTTCAATGTCGGTGATGTGGATGGTGGGCATAAACGTCAGTACAAATTATCGGTGACTGCGGGCACAGACCTGTTCGCTTGGCGCATTGACCTGTGACACCGACCTGTTACACCGGCCCGTCACCGACCGGTGACGTTGGTCTGTACCTTTGACGGGTGAGGTTGGCCCGGTAACGATGACCCCGTCACGTTATCGCGCTGTGTCTGTAGAAAACATGGCTTGCCATTTTTCATTCTTTCGCCCTAGAATGCACGCAAGAAGGGGAGTAACTCCCTACAGCAACGTCGTCAATACGAAGCGCACCCTCAAGCGTGCTTCCGGCCTGCTGGGCATGCGGATCACCGCATGCTGAGCCAGACCTTCGATAAAAAGCCTGAACAGGATTTTGTCGAAGCGTCGTGACCGCCGGATTAGCGTCAGTCACCCAGCCTCACAAATCCCTGTTCAGTTTTATCGGTTTTGAAGTCCCGCATTGCAGGGCTTCCGCCTCAAATTTGAACGGATGTTTGTCATGGAATTGTTTTCTTCCCCCTGGTGGTCGGCCCTGTTGGCCATTGTCTTGATTGATCTGGTGTTGGCCGGCGACAACGCGATTGTCATCGCGCTGGCGGCCCGCAATTTGCCGCCGCATTTGCAGAAAAAAGCCATCGCCTGGGGCACGGTCGGGGCCATCGTTGTGCGGTCAGCGATGACGGTAGGCGTCGTCTGGTTGCTCAAGATCCCCGGCTTGATGTTGGTCGGCGGCCTGGGTTTGTTGTGGATTGCCTACAAACTTTTGGCAGACCAGGGCGGCGAGGAGCACAGCGGCCCGGTAGTCACCACCTTCATGGGCGCGATGAAAACCATTGTGGTGGCCGACGCCTTGATGGGCATTGACAACGTACTCGGTGTGGCGGGCGCTGCGCAAGGCTCGTTTGATCTGGTGGTCATCGGCCTTTTGATCAGCATACCGATTGTGGTGTTTGGCAGCACGCTGGTGCTCAAACTCGTCGAACGCTTTCCGGTCATCATCAAAATTGGCTCGGCTGTGCTGGCATTTACGGCTGCAAAAATGATTGTCAGCGAGCCGCTGCTGGACGCCGTTTATGGTGGCCCAGCCAGTCTGCCATCTGAAAAAACGCTGCAAACGGTCGCCGAATACACCACCTACGCCGTTGCCATTGCCGGCGTGCTTGGCGCTGGGTGGTGGGCAACGCGCCGCCAGACGAGTTAACAATAACGGAGATTGATATGGAAACCATCATTGTGTTTATTGACGATGCTGATTACGCCATCACCATGCTTCAGCCCATGCTGCCCCAGCACACCCACGGCGGCACGTGCTGGGTTCTGGTGGGTTGCGCGCCACGTGTGACGCGGCATATCAGCCGATTTGTCACCCAGAGCGCGCGCTCTAGCTGGCGTGACAGTTGGGGCAACAAGGTGTTTGCGAGAATCACGCCGCAGTTACAACAACCGTCCAGACCGCTTGATAGGGTGGTGACCCAAATAGCGCCGCCCCGACAAAGCCTGTGCGACCTCACCGCGGAGCTGACGCGCCAGTACAGCCCCCGTCACGTGCTGGACGCCCGCAGGCCGAAACTTGGCCAGACCCTGGAGGTGGTCACGCCTGCCCAGGTACAGCAGGACAACCACGCCACCGCTTATGCAACGGCCATCCTTGGTGCTGGTTTACTGGTGGGTTTGGACTAAAAGCAGAGCCGCAGCGAGATTTCGTCACAGCCGCGTTGCAAGGCCGCAACCTTCGGAAGGGCCGCAGGTTGCCTTTACTTACGCTCGGCTTTGTCCTGCAGCGCTTGCTCTTTGACAAGCAGCTCCACCTGGCGCGCCCGGGTATCGATGATGGATGCATCCATGAAGTCACCGCTGGCCGGGTTGCTGCGCAGCATGGCCTGAGCGGCGCGCAATCTGTCCAGCGCCGCGGGGTAGTCAAAAAGAGCGATTTGTGCTTCAGCATCCGCACGAATCGCTCTGGCAGTCAGGTTTTGATTGCCATAAGCTTGCGCGAGCAAGCGCCAGGCGGAGGCGTCTTTGGGGTGGTCAGCGACCCAGATGCTCAGGCGGCTGGCCACTTCTTTGGCTTTGCCGACTGCCAGCAAGGCCCGCGATTGCAACAACAGCGCGGCGCGCGACGTGGTTTTGCTGATGTCAAATTGAGCCGTGTCCGGCAATTGACCAGCCTCTAGCGATACCTCAAGTTGTAGCACAGCCAGGGTTTGACCCACCGGCGAGTTGGTAGCCTGACTGACCAAAGCCGCTTTGACCCCATCGGCATAGGTTTGTGCGGCTTTAAAGTCACGCGACTTCAAAGCCGCCAGCGCGCCGCCGTAAAGTGCGCCAACTGAACGTGCATCCGGGGCAGTGCTGGTCATGCTGGAATTAGCCGTGATCCGCTTTGCCTCGGCAGTCATGGCACGCAATATGTCCACGCCAGGGTCGCCCAGCACGCGTGCCCGCGCCGACATCATGGCATGTTGCAATGCCTGCTGCTGAGCCGCTTCAGCAACGATTCCGGCCGTGGCGGGCACGATCGGTGCCGCCAACTGCTGGCGCGCCTGCGCATCGCCAATGCGTTCGGCGCTCAAGGGGTGGGTTCGCAAATAGGCGAAACCGCCGCTGTCATTGAGGCGTGCCGCTTGCTGCAGCTTTTCAAACATGCCCACCACACCGCGTTCATCAAAACCCGCGTCCCGCATGATGCCCGTGCCAACCCGGTCGGCCTCGCGCTCCATGTCGCGCGAAAAGTTGAGCTGCGTCTGAGCCGCCACGGCCTGGCTTCCAGTAATCACCGCATTGGCCGCCTGTGGGTTTTTGCTGGCAGCTAACAAGCCCAATATCATGGCGCCAATCATCCACGGTGCCTGGCGCGACTGCTGCGAGATCAACCGTGAAATATGCCGCTGCGACACATGGCTCAGCTCATGGCCCAACACCGCTGCCAGCTCATCGCGATTGCTGACCACCCCAATCAACCCCAGATGCACACCCAAATAGCCACCAGGCAGCGCAAACGCATTGATGCTGCGGTCCCGAATCAAAAAGACGTCCCAGGCAAACCGCTCAGCGACTTCAGCCGTGATGTCGCCCCGCGCCCGCGCCGCTGCCATCAAAGGCTGCCAAATGCCCTGTACGTAATCAAACAATACCGGGTCGTCAATGTAGTCAGGGTCACGGTAAATGCTGGCGGCAATACGGTCGCCAATGCGCCTTTCTTCAGCAGCCGGCAACTCGGAGTTGTCACCCAGCGAGGGCAAGGCGTTGGCTGACTGCGGCAACTGCTGCGCATGTACTACCTGCGAGCTGGTGAATGCCAGACCAGCCGCAAGAACGATGGTTTTAAAACGAATCAATCGGTACAAAAGCCAGTACCTCAGCGGTTTGCATATCCACAAAAACTGTCCAGAAGGTGTTGCGTCCCACCAGCGGCACGTAGCCTGCCGCCACAGTTTTAGGCACAGCCTGCAAGGCCTTGTCAATGTCTGGCACGCGCGTGGGGAAACGGGTTTTCAGGTCAGCCAGCGGTTTGGCAACCGCAAGCACCTGGGCTTTGCCCAAGTTGTAACTTTGCCACAAATCAGGTTGTGCACCTACCGCCAAGCCAGCAAGTGCAGCCATGGTGGCATTGGTTTGCTCTTCATTATTTTTAAACGCACGCACCGACAAAATGCCGGGCCCCAGTAAAGGCAGCTGACGTAACTCAGGCGGAGCTTTGGCCAGCGACTCTGGCGGTACCTCAATCGCATGTACGACTGTAAAGCGGTTTAATTCAAACACCAGGTACACCGGCCTGGCCGCGGACACAGTCCATAAACCATAGACCAGCGCAGCCGTTTGCAGCAGACCAATCACCGTCAGGTCACGAATCAATTCCTTGCGCGGTTTGGTCAGGTTAAACACCGCCAGCGTCAGCAGCGGCCCCATCACCACATCAACCGCCACGACCAGTAAAAACAGTTCGCGCCCGCCAGAAATGTTGCGGTACGGGTACGGGTACCAGACATAAAAAACCAGCAAGGCGGCCAGCAAGGCAACGGCCAAGCTCAAGCCCAAGTGGATGCCAGCAGCCTTTAAACGGCCCGGCCAGAAGGTAGAAGCGTTCAACATAATCTTATGATGGTAAAAATTAATAAAGGTTTCTCAACATGCCAGCACATACGCCGCTGACTCATTTTGACAATCACGGGCAAGCCCACATGGTGGACGTGGCAGGCAAGGCCAGCACCCACAGAATCGCCATCGCCCAAGGCCGTATTTTGATGCAACCTGCCACGCTTGCCATTGTGCTGGCGGGCCATGCCAAAAAAGGCGACGTGCTGGGCATCGCCCGCGTGGCTGGCATTATGGCTGCCAAAAAAACCAGCGAGTTGATTCCTCTGTGTCATCCGCTGGCGCTGACCCGCGTCACGCTAGCCTTCACAAGTGACGAGACCAGCAGCAGCATTACCTGCCAGGCCCGGGTAGAAACCGTCGGCCCCACAGGCGTAGAAATGGAGGCTTTAACCGCCGTTCAAATAGCGTTGTTGACGATCTACGACATGTGTAAAGCAGCAGACCGCGGCATGACGATCACCGAGGTGCGTGTGCTGGAAAAGCATGGCGGCAAGTCGGGCAGTTTTATGGCGGCAGATGAAGGCACCGCCAAGATCAGCACCTGAAACTCTTAAAAAATGGCTTTTTAAAATTGCGCCATGCCGCCTAAACTACAACCTTTTTGCAACGGTTGGCGTTGCAAGGTTGGCTTTCACCCACACGGCGTGCTCGGCCGGAAAAGCCGCCCGATACCTGGCCAGATAAGCCCTCGCCTCATCATCCAGGCCAAGCATCACCGCGCTTTCAATCAGCTTTTCAATCACGCGCGGTTCAGGTGAATAAGCCAGCAGTTGTTCGGCCAAGCCATGAACATGCTGTGCATTGCCACGGGTCAGAGGCGTGAGCATCAGTTCGGCAAAACGTGCCTGGTCTGCAAACAACCAGGATTGGCTGGCTTTGGCCAGCGTGTCGTCTTGATATGCGGCTGCACGCAATTCGGGCGCCAGGTAAATTTGACTGACACGGCGGTAATCCCAAGCCACACCGGCGGTCATGATAAGCACAAAAACTGCTATGCTAAAAATAGCAATATGTGATTGTTTTACCGGGGCCACAGGTCTATTTGACTCTTTTTTTAGGTAATTGTCGGTATTTTTAGGACGGGTAGAACCGCGCCGCAATATCAACACACACAGTCCAAAAGCCATCAAAAATGGCCCATACCAAAGCGGGTATTCAAGCATGCTATGAAGCAAGATAATGGCCATGACGCTCCAGGCCAGTTGTCTGTCTGGCTGGCGTTCATGCCATGGCTTTTGGCGCACGACCCAAAGTATGAAAGCACCGCAAACCAAAACAGCAAACGGCAAACCCAACTCAACAGCCAAGTGCAGAGGCAGGTTGTGCGCATTGTCCAAAATACCGCAAAAACGGGGTTTGTCGTACAAAACCATGAAGTGCGCGTAGTCCAATTGACCCCAGCCCCAGCCTAGCCAGGGTTTTTGTCCGATTAATTCCAGCACGTTCGACCACAGCACCCAGCGGCTTGAACACGGCGTATCGTTATCCATACGCGCCAACGCGCCATGCGTAGACAAGTCCAGCCCTGCGGCAATAGGTGCTGCAAACATAGCCACAAAGTAGACCGCCAGTACGCCAAAAAGCAAACGGCGCAGCCAGGGTAGCCGCCAGCCGCCCCAAGTCAGCCATAAACCGCAAAGCAGCAGCAGCTGAAATAAACCGGTGCGGGACGACGAGATCGCATTGCCAACTGCCAGCAGACATCCCGCCAGCGTCACGCAAACGACAGCGGCACGCTTGGCTTGTGTCGTGATGACGAGCTGCTGGTTGTGAAAAACCACCCAAACCAGTGCCGCCAAACCGATGTTGGTCAGAGTTGCAAACTGGTTACGCTGGCGCAGGTTGGCAAAAGCTTCGCCTAATTGTGTCTGGTTAATCCATGGGTTAAGTGGTTCAGCAGCGCCGAAATATTGCAACAAGCCAAAAGCGCTGCTAAGCAACCCCGCCGCCAGCCAGGCCATAGCGACATTTGGCAAGTACGGTTGAACCAAGTTTTTGTCAGCGTGACGACGCTTGCGCGAGCCCACGACGGCAACCCCCATCAAAACCGCACCACAAGCCAGCGTAAAAAGCCAAGGCACAACTGATGGCGAAGGGCCGGGCGCAAAAGGATTAAGCCAAGGCAGCGCCACGAGCAAAAACGCAGGGAGGTAGTACAGACGCAACATCAGGGCGGTATTGTCACCGCACCGTCGGTAGGCGGTTCCTCAGCAGATTTTTCGTTTACCTCAGGCGGTCAGAGCCAGCGGCTCAATTTCAGCTTCAATTTTCTTGGCTTTTGCAAGCTCAGTGGTTTTCAGGTCGAACATTTGCCGTAGGTTGAGCTACGACTGCGCGTCCCCTCCGAAAAAACGCGCCAGACTCAGCGCCGTGTCAGGTGTTCGGCAAGGGTAGTGTGGTGAAAACAACCGCCAGTGCGGTAATCAGAGCTGGCAACGAAGGCAGCCTTATTGATTAAACTGTTTATGTCACGGGTTCTCAGTCAATTCTTCACGGTTGGGCGTTGGATTTTCGCTATCGCAACATTGCTGGCTTATCGTTAATCGCTCAGCCAGTCAAATGGGGCGCTTCCTTTATCCCTAAGCAATGAGGTTCCAAGCGCGCTTTCACCTTAACCATCAAGCCCAAATCCTATGCCAGCCAGTTTGCTCAAGCGACTCTTCGGACTTCGAAAAGCGGTTTCCGATTCACCGTCAACGCCATCCCTCAATGAAAAAGCCATTTTGCAAGCGGCCAATGCGGCCCTAAGACGAGACGATTTCCCCGCAGCGGATATCGACCTTGCTCGACTAGTAAGCGCAGGCTCGAAAAATCCAGCCGTTTACGAATCTTACGGCTACGTGTTGCTTAATTTAGAGCGATATACCGAAGCAAGAATAGTTTTACAGTCTGCTATTGTGCTGGAGCCATCTAGTGCCGATGCGCACTACATGCTCGGCAAGGTTTGCGTTGCGCTAGATCAGCCTGAGGCGGCCGAGCAGGCATGGGCAACTTGCTATGCACTCTCGCAAGAAATTGAAGCACTGTATTGTGATTACTGTTTGCTGTTATTTGATGGGGGCAAGACGAACCAAGCGAAAACGCTCATTCAGTCAGGCATTGAGCGCTATCCAAACAACGCTGACTTGCATTTTTTTCTCGGCAACTTGCATTCAGCATCAGGTGACTATGAGGCATCGGTTTTGGCGTATCAAAAATCAATGGCGCTTGATCCTTCATCTGCTTCGCTGCTTTCCAATTACGGGAATGCCTTAAGGCACACCGGGAACCTCCAGCTGTCGATTGAATTGGCAAAACGTGCCACACACTTGGCTCCTGAAGCGGCGCACATCCTCAGCAATTATCTTTTTAGCATTCAATACAGCTCTCTCTTTACCCGAGAATACAAATTTGCGGCACATCTTGAGTACTCTAAAAAGTTTGAAGAGCCCCTTGTCAACCGCTGGGGCAACTACAAGAACAGTCTTGCTTCAGCTCGAAAAATTCGCATTGGCTACGTCTCTGGAGATTTCCGAACCCACTCGCTGGTCTTTTTTATTGAACCCATCCTGATTAACCACGACCGGTCTAGATTTGAGGTCTATGGCTACTACACCTTCCCTTTTTTTGACGATGCGACCATTCGTATCCAGAAGCTTTGCGATAAGTGGATACCTTGCAACGACATGACTGATGAAGCCCTTGCAACGCGCATCCGCGACGATCAAATTGATATCCTGATTGACCTGTCCGGACACACGGGCTACAACCGCTTACTGACGTTTGCGCGCAAACCCGCACCGATTCAAATGACATGGCTGGGCTACCAATCCACGACAGGCCTGAGCGCGATTGACTACAGAATTACCGAAGAGGCGTTGGACCCCACTGGAGAAAGCGAGGCTTTTCACAGCGAAAAACTGTTGCGCTTGCCCTCCAGCGGTACGTTCAGTGCGTCACCCGCAAGCCCACCAGTCAACCCATTGCCTGCACTGACGAGCGCAGTTTTTACTTTCGCCTGCTTGAACAATCCTTCCAAAATAACGGCTGGCTGTGTCGAACTCTGGTCGCAAATTTTGCACCGCGCACCCGCTTCCCGGTTGTTGATCGGTTACGCCACGCCAGCTTTGGTGAAGGACTTGTCCGAACAGTTTTTATTACACGGCATTCCCCAGCGGCGGATATCGTTTCAGCCCAAGGTAGCTATGTTGGCGTACCTGGAATTGCACCATCAGGTCGATTTGGCGCTGGATACCTTTCCTTACAACGGAGGCACAACCACTTTTCATTCCCTCTGGATGGGCGTGCCAGTTTTGGCGCTTGAAGGTAACACAGCACTGTCAAAAGTAGGCGCAGCCATCATGTCGGGGCTTGGCCTTCAGCAGTTTTGTTGCGCCACAAAAGAAAATTACGTCAACCAGGCGGTTTACCTCGCTGAGCAGCTACCTGAACTCGCCCGGGTGCGCCTTGCACTGCGCTCGCAGATGGCAGTCTTGACAGAGCTGCTGGCAAAAAACGTGACCCATAGCCTTGAGGCAGCTTTCGAAACATGCTGGCGTGATTACCGGGAAGTCAGTTTGCAAAAGCTTAAATATGAAAAATACGACCAGAGCACTCTGATTTAGCGGATGATCAGTTCATGCATCCTCAGATCTACGTTACCCAGCCTTTTTTGCCGCCTTTAGAGGAGTTTCAACCGTATCTGGAGCAAATTTGGGCTAACAAAATTTTGACCAATGGCGGGCCTTTTCACCAGCAACTAGAAGCGGCGCTCTGTGAGTACCTTGGCGTTCAGCACCTCGCGCTTTGCGCCAATGCAACGATTGGATTGGTCATTTCGTTACAGGCGCTAGGTGTAAAAGATGAAGTTATCACCACACCGTATTCATTTGTTGCGACGTCACATTCACAAATGTGGAATGGGTTGCGGCCAGTCTTCGTCGACATCGACCCGCTGACCTTGAACATTGACGCAAACAAGATAAAAGCCGCCATCACCCCCCACACCAGCGCCATCATGGCGGTGCATTGTTATGGCAACCCGTGCGCAGTTGAAGCCATAGACGCAATCGCCAGGGAATTTCACTTAAAAGTCATTTACGACGCGGCGCACGCATTTGGCGTGCAGCACAACGGCACAAGCGTATTGCGCCATGGCGATCTTGCGGTGTTGAGCTTTCATGCGACCAAGGTGTTCAATACCTTTGAGGGTGGTGCAATCATCTGCCCAGACGCCGAAACCAAACAGCACATTGACCATTTGAAAAACTTTGGCTTTGTGAACGAAACCACGGTGGTAGCGGCGGGCATCAACGGAAAAATGAGCGAGGTCAACGCAGCGTTGGGCTTGCTGCAACTCAAATATATCGGCGGCGCACTGGCCCAGCGTCAGGCAGTTGATGCCTATTACCGCGAAGCCCTGGGTAACGTCCCAGGCATTGTGTGCCTGGCACAAACACAGGGCGCGGTGCCCAACTATTCATACTTTCCGATTTTGGTAGGGCCTGAGTATACGATCAGTCGCGATGCGCTTCACGCAGCATTCAAAACTCGCGGCATCAACACCCGCCGCTACTTTTACCCGTTGATCTCCAGCTTCCCGATGTACCAAAAATTGCCTTCTACCGATCCACGCAATCTGCCAGTTGCTACAGCTGCGGCACAAAACATTCTTTGTTTGCCGATTTATCCTAGCCTTGCTAGGCATGACCAAGAGCGAATTATTCAAGTCATTCGTGACAATTAAGTTACTTAACTCGCAACTTTATGGCGAGCGCAGCAGTCATTTCGGCAATATTTGACAGTTTTGCCTTGGTTCTAGCACGTTGCGCCCTAAACTCCTAAGGCACACTTTTTGCTATTCAAACTCGCCGTGATCATACGCACTAAAGAAAAAATATATGCCGACCATTCAACAATTTATTGAGAACTTCCTTCTGGCAGTTGATTTCCAAACCCCGGTTGACGTGAAGCCCGAAACCGAACTGTTGAGCCTGCCCGAGTGGGACTCGCTTGCGGCATTGGGCGTTATCGTGATGTTTGATGTGGATTACGGCAAAGTCATTGTCGGAGACGACCTGAAAAATTGCTCTACGCTGGCCGACCTGTACAAACTGGTGGGATAGCAACTTATGGGTTTATCTACTCTTCACAATGTGCGCTTCGCAGGCATGGTGAGTTGCGTGCCCAAAAGATCCGTATCGAATCTCGATGACTGTCCGCCCGAGATGCGCCAGGAGCGAACGCGGCTGGTGCGCAACATTGGGATTACTAACCGGAGGCTTTGCCCGCCTTGGCAATGCTTTTCAGACCTGGCCGTAGATGCCACCGAAAAACTGCTTGAGGAACTTCAGTGGGCGCGCGAAGACATTGACGCCCTAATTGTTGTTACCCAGTCGCCAGACTACCCTATTCCGTCGACCGCCATTATTTTGCAAGACAGGTTGAGGCTGTCTCAGGCGACGATTGCATTTGATGTCAATCTGGGTTGCTCCGGTTATCCGTTCGGCATTCATTTGCTTGGCAGCATGATCGCAGCCGGCACCATCAAAAAAGCGTTGCTTTTGATTGGGGACAGGTCTGCGAGCTTGATGGACCCACTGTTTTCAGACGCAGGCACCGCGACGGCGCTTGAGTTCGACCCGCAAGCACCGCCGATGTACTTTGACTTGAACAGTGATGGCAGCGGCTTCAAAGCCATCATGAAACCGGTTGGCGGTCACCGCGAACCGTACGGCCCGCAGCACAGTATTCCGAAGCGCAACGCTGATGGAGGCCTGACATGGCCAGACGAACTTATTTTGGACGGACCGGCAGTACTCAGCTTTTCGACGCAAAGAGTACCGCCAACCGTAACTCGCGCTCTCGAGTACGCCGGCGTGACCAAAGAAGCAATTGATTATTTTGTATTTCACCAAGCGAACAAAATGATCAACGAGACCATCCGCAAAAAGTTAGGCTTGGCTATTGAAAAAGTTCCATCAACTTTGCAAGATTTCGGCAATACCAGCGGCGCATCGCTTCCAGTCACCATGACGGTATGTTTGCATGATGCCTTGGCCAACGAACCCAAAAAACTTTTGCTGTGCGGCTTCGGAATCGGGCTGTCATGGGGGGCTTGCATTGTTGATATTGCCAACGCGAAGTTTCCACCTTTGCTGGAGTCATAAATGATGGACGCAAGAAACCCCTTTACCTTGTCCAATCATCGCGTTCTCGTAACCGGCGCTTCTTCTGGCATCGGTTGCGCGACGGCGTTGGCGTGTGCGCGAATGGGTGCCACCGTGATTGGCTCAGGGAGGGACAGCACGCGCCTAAAGCGAACGCTCGATGAGTTGCAGAAAATTTCTGACAGCCCACATGCCGTTTTTAGCGCAGACTTGGCCAATCCTGCCGACAGGTCAGCAATACTCACGACTTTGAGTGAACCTCTGCACGGGGTGGTTCACTGTGCTGGAACTTCCCGACTCAGCCCAGTGCGAATGATGACAGAGCGCCACTTGCGCGAATTGCAAGTTCTCAACGTGGAAGCTCCTATGCTTTTGACGCAGGCAATTCTTAAGGGAAATCTCATTCATGCCAACGGTTCCTTGGTGTTTATCGCTTCAATTGCCGCCCATATTGGCGTGCCGGGCGTTGCAGCTTATTCGGGAACCAAAGCTGCGCTTATTGCGATGACACGTTGTTTGGCGATGGAAGTTGCCAAACGCGGCGTAAGAGCCAATTGCCTGTCGCCTGGATTGGTTGAGACCCCCCTGACGGATACCGTTGTCAGTGACATGGATGGGGAACGCAAGAATTACCCTCTCGGTTTCGGCAAACCAGATGATGTTGCCAATGCTGTAGTTTTCCTTTTATCCAATGCCAGCCGCTGGATAACGGGAACCACTATCGTTATGGACGGCGGGCTGACAGTTACTTGAGACTGAAAACAAGTAATGCAAGATACTCGCCGCAATTTGCTCATCGTCGGTGCTGGCGGCTATGGCCGTGAGGTGCTGGCCTACGTCGAAGACGATAACCCACTGTTTAACGTCAAAGGCTTTCTTGACAGCCGCGTAGACGCGCTCACCGCCACGCCACGAAGCGTCAGCATTGTGGGTGACCCGCTCACTTATCAGCCGCTGGTAAACGACGTTTTTATGGCGGCTTTGGGTGATCCGCAATTGCGTTTTAAGTACACAGCAGTGCTGCGTGACGCGCATAACGTGGACTTTGCAACCGTGGTGCACCCACGCGCCAATATCAGCCGTCACACACAGTTGCGACGTGGCTGCATCATCGCGCCGCAAGTTGGTATTTCGGTAGATTGCCAAATTGGCGAGTTCACCTGCATTCAGGAATACACCGTCGTAGGTCACGATGTACAAATTGGCAACTGGTGTCAGATCAACAGCCACTGCACGATTGCTGGTGGTGCGCGTATCGGGAATTTCGTGACGATTCACCCCAACTCCGTTATTACCAGCCGAGCAGTAGTGGGCGACGGCGCAGTCGTTGGGCCTGGTAGTGTGGTGATGGGACGTATTCCGGCTGGGATTACCGTTTTGGGTAACCCAGCGAGGCGATTTAGTTTTAAATAGTTAGATTTTCAACACCCCTACCTTGTTAAAGAGTTTCGCCCATGACCCTTCGCCCACAACTAATTGACGCCCTCGGCCGCACCGAGGAGCCGACATCGCCAAAGCAACTTCGTCACAGACCATTGGTGGCGTTTGCCGCACGATCGAGCTTAGGGCTAATGCATTTCCAAAGCTTGGTTGAAAAAGGGGCGAACTTCGTGCTGGTTGTAGATGACTACTGCGCAGACGATGAGTGGCATGGCATTCCCGTCGCAACATCGATTGAATTTTTAGTCCGTAAGGGCGAGTTTAGTGATGCGGTAGCTATCGATTTTTCACAAAGCCACTATACCCAGGCGTTTTATGAAGAGCTGGCCCGGCGCGCAGGTTGCGAATGGCGCGACCTACTTCAGGTGTTAGCCTGTTTTAGCGCACCATCCGTTTATCAATCGGTACCCTTTTATCGGGCACAGACACAAGCGAGAGGGGACGATTGGCTAAAATTGGCGAGCCGCCTAGCCGATGATAAAAGCAGGGAAACGCTGTACGGGGTTTTATTGCAGCGATTGGAGTATGACCGTCGTTGGATTAGGGACATACGCATAGGCGGTCGCGATGAGTACTTTGGGCTTTCGACCGAAACCACTACTTTTGCGCTGGGTCAGCGCGAACACTATGTTGACTGCGGTGCGCACCGAGGCACCATTGTCCAAAAGCTGCTGCAAACTACCGGATGGAAATATGCCAGCATGCATGCTTTTGAACCGGATGCGGAAAGTTTTGCAGCACTCAACAACCTAGCGCCTTGGCAGTTAGAGTGCTTTTATACGCATAAATTGGCTGTGTCTGACAAAGCCGAAGTTCTGCGCTTCAATGAAACAGGCACGATGGGTAGTTCAGTTTTAGAGACCGGCAACACAACTATCCAGTGTGTGGCAGTTGACGATCTGGTTGGGCAAGCCAGCTTTATTAAGCTAGACGTGGAGGGCTTTGAAGCCCGTGCATTGCGCGGTGCCCGTCGATTATTGGCAGAACAACGTCCGCGTTTGGCTGTTGCCTCGTATCACTACGCGACAGACTTGCTGGACATTGCACAAACCATCGACGAGCTTGCCCCGGACTACAGCTTTTATTTGCGCCATCATTTTGGTTATTTTTACGACACCATTCTTTATGCAACACCAAGGCGAGATTGGCTTCCGCTTACAGATAGTGCATAAACCGTCCAACGCCACATGATTTCTCCCCACCAATACACCGACCCACAATGCCACGGCACAGAAATCGCTGAATTGTTCAGCAATGCTTGGGTATTTGTTGGCCTGCGCCTAGAACTGGAAGAACTTTCACATCAAGGTGTGCGGGTAGGAGACACCAACTTACTGCTGCAATGCGACAGCCGAGGTACGCCGCGCGCTTATTTGAATGTTTGCTCGCACCGCCATGCCCAATTGTGCGAGCCAGGTAAGCATGCGGGTGCAGTGCGCTGCCCGTACCACGGCTGGGTTTATGACCGTGAAGGCATACCTGTGGGGATTCCACAAAAGCAGGCATTTCCGCAAGTTGTTGCAAACCCGAAGGCATTCAGGTTGACTGAATTTGCTTGTGAGACTGCGGGGCAATTTATTTTTGTGCGGCTAGCAGCGGAAGGCGCAAACCTGCGTGACTACCTGGGCGACCAGTATGAATTTTTGGAACGTGCCAGTGTGGGCATGGCCGACGTGCAGGATGAGTTTCGCAAAGATGTAGCAGCCAACTGGAAGGTCGTGATCGAAAACTCTCTGGAGGGATACCACGTACCAAATGTGCACTCGAGCACCCTAATGCAAGCTGATGGTATGGGGCGTGAAGAGGCTGCACCTCAGTTTTTTTTGCAGGACCCGCAGCACAGCTGCCTTGAGCATGCGGCGAATTCGGATTGGGTTAAACGCTTTGACCGTATGGCGTCGAAAATTGGTCAATGGCCTTGGCGTTTTGAGCATTACACCCACCACTTCATTTTCCCAAACCTGACTGTCACCTCATTCATGGGGTACAGCTTTCATATTCAGGTGTTTGAGCCAACGGCAGTGGGCGTAACCACTGTGCATTCCCGCACGGTAGGTGTTGAGTTCACCAACTCAACTGCTGCTGGCACCAAAATACTGGAACTCATATACGCCGATGGCCATGCGTTCACTCGCAGGGTGTTTGATGAGGATGCCAGTATTTGCCGCAAGGTACAAACGGGCCTGGAAAATGCAACCAGGTTAGCTGTCCTGGCGGAAGGGTTAGAAGATCGGGTAAGGCATTTTCAGCACGCTTACCAAAACAGTTTAACCACTGCAGGTGGGATCGATTTATGAAAACCAATTTAGAGTGAGCGAGATAAACCTAATTTCGCCAAGAGTGCGGCTTCAGGCGGGTGCTTAAAAGCAAAAACTTTTATTTCGAAGTTTCCAAGCATCGCGTAAACCGACGTAAACCCACATCGCTCAAGCACGGCGGTAAGTGATTTTTCGGAAAAGCCGGTTTTATGTCCAAAAAAGTCTTCTCCACTTTCTTCAATTTGCTTGCCCCAGCCGTACATCACATCTTTAATTGCGATAGGCCCTGCGCTCGATTGATACAAAACATCGTCAATGTCCATATCGTTAGCTACCATGTGTTTGACAACCGCCTGCATATCCGGCACGCGAATGTCAACAAAGCCATCACTCTTTAGCACGTGATGAAATCCAACCAAGACTTTGACAACATCATGGCTGTAGTAATGTTCCAGGTTGTGTGAGCAATACACACTGTCATAAATCATGCCGGGCAGTTCAACCAGCGTACGCGCATCGCACAACACGTCTGGCTTGCCAGCGGGGTCAATATCCAGCAGGTGATGCGTCCAGCCATCGTAAAAGCTCGGAATTGCAATTGCCTTGCTATTGCCGCCAACATTGAGCACTTGTTGGTTGCCAGATGGGGCTAAGTTGGTCGCATTCGCATGGGTCTGTAACTCCGCATCCACCGGCGAGGCTGCCTTTGATGGCTGACTGAAAAGTGCTTGTTTAAGTAGACTGGCGATCGTCATAGTAGACTTTGTTTTGGCGAAATGAAATCATAATAGACCTACGTTTTGCGGCTCAAATTTTTAAGGTTTTTGACATGTTTTCTAACCCGTTCAGTACCACTGCCGCAACAAACGCTGGCGAATTACTTGCCAAAATTGTGATTGAGTCGGTTCCCCTGGAAACTGAGAAAAAGGACTTGAAGCTAGGCAGAAAAGTCGAGTTGTCAATGCGCAAAATGTCACAGCAGATTGAATGGTTGAAACTTCAGCATAAATTCAACTTCTTTCAAAAAGCAAAATTGGGGACTGCATTGAAGTGGAGACTCAAGGATGCGGGCTATAAAGATACATACACAACAGAGCTGACCGAATGGGTCTTGATGAGGTTCAAGTGAGTACGAGCACCGTCATGCGGTTCTTGTCAAAGTTTTTACCTGGGGCAAAGAAAGGCAGCCCCGTTGCTACGGATGCTGGAATAACCGAAGCAGCCACTCCGATGCTCGTTGTTTCCGATTACGAAAAATTCAGAAAGCAAGGTAGTGAATTTCTTGACGTAGGAAAACCTGACGACGCTGTGTTGGCATTTAAGTCCGCTTTGCAAGAAAGCCCTAGCGCTGAGGCACATTTGAATTTGGGGTACGCGCTTTTGGAAGCCAATCGCTTGAGTGAAGCAAAGCCCCATATCGAACATGCCGTTAGGCTGAACCCAAACAGCTTTGACGCACAGTTTTTACTTGCGACGATGGCGGCCAATGAGGCTGACTACGACACAGCTTTTGATGCAATTGAGTCAGCGGTCAAAATTAATCCTGACGCTGAAGTCGCTAACAATTTGCTTTACAGGCTGTTTGCTGTTCAGCGTGATTTCAAAAAACTGGAAGACCGCGTTGTCAAGCGTAACGAGCCCAATAAAACGCCAGAAGAAATCCAAGTCATTCTGGCTGACGTGTTCATGGGAATTCCAGCCGATGGCGAGCTTAGGCAAGATCTGTTGACGCGGGCGCTGCAGCATTTGCAGCGTGCGACGGCGCTTAATCCGCGAAATCAATATGCTTTTTATAAGCAGGGCCAAATACTTTTTGATAAAAACGAAGCAGTTAAAGCGATTGAGCCCTTTGAAAACGCGATTGCCATCGACTCTTCTTATGCGATCCCTCACTACGGATTGGCGCAAGCCTTCAAAAAGCTCGGCAAAAGTGATCTCGCTACCTTAAGTGCTGAAGCGGCAGTTTTAGCGAACCCAAAATACCTTGATGCTCACATGTTGCTGGCGGAAATCAGCGCTGAAAAATTTGACTACCTTCAAGCAGTTGCGCATTACAAAAAGATCATTGAAATAGAACCCGACTCCCCAAGTGCTTTCAGCATGCTCGGGTCGGTGTATTCAGATTTGAAGCAAGACAAATTAGCGCTTGAGGCCGCTCAACATGCAGTCGTTCTGCGTAAAAATTCTTCGCTGTCATATCTCGCATTGGGGAATGTTTTGTCTTCTCAAGGTATGTTTTCAAAAGCCGTGGATGCTTATCGGTATGCTCTGGAGCTGCAACCAGGCTACATTGAGGTCCGGAAAAACCTATCCACTACTTTATTAGCCATGGGCGCGAATGAAGAGGCTTCGGCCATACTCCAAGCCCTAGTAAAAGATGCTCCTGAGGACTATTTGTGCGTACAGAACCTCGCGTATTGCAGAAGCTTTGAAGTCGCGTGTACTCCGGGTCAATATTTGACAATAGCTAAACATTTTGGGGCCTTGGCTTTGTCAAGGGCCAAGCCTTTTGCCAGTTGGGCTCAAAAGCCGTTAATTGACCGCCCATTGAAAGTAGGTCTGGTGTCTGGTGATTTCAAGTTGCATCCTGTCGGGATGTTTTTGGAAAGCGTTTTGACCTATTTGGATGCAGAAAAAACGGAAGTTCATGCTTTTTCCAACTTTACTTCAACCGATGTACTTCAGGCCAGCCTGAAGCTGCGCGTCGACAACTGGACATCTATTGTTGGTCTGACTGATGAAGCGGCAGCTAAACTGATCCACGACGCTCAATTGGATTTGCTGATTGACTTAGCTGGTAATACTTCGTTAAACCGATGCGCATTATTTGCGTGGCGACCAGCGCCGGTGCAGGCGGCTTGGCTAGGCTACTGGGCCAGCACGGGCGTTGCTCAAATTGACTACATTCTGGCCGATCGGCAATCGGTGTTGCCTGAGCATGAACACCATTTTTCAGAGCAAGTCTGGTACCTAGCGAATGCACGCATGTGCTACACGCCACCAAGCGCAATTTATGAAATTACGCCAAGTCCTTGCCCGATGGTCAGGCGTGGGCATGTTACTTTCGGTTGTTTTCAGTCGGTTCGCAAGCTCAATAAGTCTGTTATTGCGCTGTGGGGGCGTATTCATCAGGCTTTACCGGGCGCGCGGTTTAGGCTACAGGGCGCAGGTTTTGAAGACCTTAGAGTTGGGGTTGACATATTGCAGCGTTTTACTGACGCCGGTATACCTGCTGAGTGCGTTAGCTTCCATGGTGCGGTGCCGGGTATCGAATATCTCAAATCGCTTGGTGAGGTCGACGTTATTTTGGACACTTTTCCGTATCCTGGCGGCACCACTACCTGTGACGCTCTTTGGATGGGCGTGCCAACGGTTACCTTGGCGGGCAACACCATGTTGTCACGTCAGGGTGCGAGTCTTTTGACTTATGCAGGCCTTTCAGATTGGGTCGCCCAAACTGAAGAAGAATACGTCGCCATTGCCGTTCAGAGGGCTGGTGATGTGCATAAGTTGAGCGGTTTGCGTGCCGCTATGAGGCAACAGGTCTTCACGTCTCCTTTGTTTAACGCGCCCGATTTTGCAAGTAGCTTGGAAGATACTTTTCGCGAGATGGTGCTGCATAAGAGGCCCAAATTGGGCGAGACGCAATCTGCCGAAAGCTTTGAATAAACAAGATCTAATTGGCGCATCTGCTGCGGCTCAATTAGCGCTCGCGGTTCACGGGCCATCGCACGTTGGCTAATCCTGGGAGCTGGCTTTGCAACCGTTGCCATTCGCGCTGGGCTCTTGTACATTCCTCATCGCCGTACAAATTACAAAGCGTCATCAACCAGTAACTGGCTTGGGATTCTTGTTCATTCAATGCCAGGACGGTCGCCAGTTTAACTAAGTTGTCCTGCGCCGGGTAAATTAGGGTGACGCGGGTCACCCAGTCAATTTTCTCAAGACTCATGTTGGGCACAGCTTTCAACCTTGCGAGGGCAATGTAGTCGCGAAGCTGAGTAAGTACCAAAACTTTAGGTGCCACGTAGGTATTTTTGTTCAAAATTCGAGCAGCGTCTAGCCTAAGCAACGCGTAGCTTTGCTCAACCACAAAGTAGTCTCTTAAAACAGAGGCAAATGAAATACTGCAGACAAGCCATACGCACACAGCCGGCCGTAGACCAGTAATCAAGGCAAACGGATGGTTCAATCTGGCATCCAGCATGCCGACGATCAGTCCAAAAGGCAGCAAAAAATAGGCGTAATAAAGCGGCATTTCCAGCAAGGCGTGAACGCCGAGGACGATGACGCAAAACACCAGCATCGCATCTTCGCCGCGGCTCACTTTTTTGACGACATGGCCAACCCAGCCCAAGATCATCGCTGACGCCATTAAGCCTAAAGGTATGCCCATCCACAGCATTAAATCAAGAAACAGGTTGTGTGCATAAGAGGTTAGCAAGCTTGGCGTGCTTTGCTCGCCGAGTTGCGTCGCGACGTACAATACTTGCGCTACGGCCGTCTGGTTCCACCCATAGCCAAGCCAAGGCTGCTGAAGTAGCGCTTGACCAACCATTTGCCACATATTCCAGCGTGTTTCATTCTTACTGCGTTCAAGCAGGCTCGAAGCGTGGTCCAGCAGTAGAAAATCTGAAAAAAAGCCTTGCAGCAAGATCAAGGAAACAAAAAGCAAGTAGAGAGTAGCTGCCACGTACGGCACTGACCTCGATGGCCATAAGCGTCGCCAGTAAATTGTGCATACAAACAAAGCGCACGCTGATAAAGAACCGGTTCGTGAGTCTGTTAGCGCAAGCCCAACGAGCAGGAAGGTAATTGCAAAAATACAGCTGCAACCACTGATGATTTGCCGCAACCAAGCCCACCCTAAAGCCACAATGCCGAATAAAAGCAGCGTCGCCATTTGGTTGGGTTGTGCAAGATTACCTGCGTGTCGCTGGCTATTGTTCGGTGGTAAAACCCAGCTGCGCTCGCACAGACAACCGTCAGCAACGCCTAGCCATTGGCACAACTGCACGCCCACAGATACGTAAGCCGCTATCCCAAAGGCCAGAAACAGTATATTTGCCAGCTCGTTGCCCTTGCTGGCTTGCCAGCGTACACCGGTTAAAACAGCCAACAAAAAGCCTAATAAATAAAGGCTGCTGAGCCACGCTGTTCCGGCTAATTTGACTTGACCAGCGGCAAGTTGCACCAAAGGCATGGCGCAAAGCCCAGCAATAAAAATCGCGGAATAGGGCCATGGTTGCTTGGCAGGTAGTTTGATCAGCGAAGTCAAACACAAGACCAGTGAAAAGGCCGCAACCCATGCATCATTGTGGAACGTCGTCCATGGCGGGTAGTGAATGGGGAGCAACCATCCTATAGACAAAGCCAAAGCAGTAAGAGACTGCCAAGTAATCAGAACTTGATTGACCACAAAAAGACTCTTGCTATTACCAGAGATGGTCCGCCGACTCTAAACTCTATAATGGGTGTCGCTACGCTGCAATGCTAAATTAAGGACAGGAGCAAGGCTGGGGCCTTCTCAACTCAGGATGCGCAAAAGCGTGCATGAGTAGGCCAGATCCATGTAGTCATGGCTCTGAATGTCGAGAACTATGATCGATCCTGCTTAACTAAATTAAAAAAGTCCCTAGAGGGACTTTTTCGTTGAAATAAACTTTTGGCTTGACGATTAAACAAATGCGGCTTGGCAACTCGCTGGACGGTACTTGCTCAAAATATTACCGCCGCACGTCCAGTCCAATACACCGGTACTTGCGTTCGCAGTAGGAATCAATTGAATGACGCTGCCAGAAATTTTTGACTCGGTAGCACTGGCAGTTGCAGTGATTTTGGAGCCGTCCCAGCTAACACCAGAGACAAATTTCGTAACTTGGTTGACCGGTGCAAAACTAGCCGCAAGTGGCATGGCACCTAGCGCTGCGTACGCTTCAGCAACGCCAGTTTTACCTCCAGAAGCAGCCAAAATCACCTCGGTCACTTTAGCACGCACTGTGTAGTCTTGGTACGCTGGCAAAGCCACCGCAGCCAAAATACCAATAATCGCGACAACGATCATCAGTTCGATCAGGGTGAAACCCTGCTGAATAGAACGCTTAATTTGCATAATAAAACTCCTTGGTTGGATATAAAAACTGACATTTAATATCAGCAGTTATCGTGCCAAGGCTTTTAACCCTTGTTTTCAGCACATCGATACTCTTTCTAACAATTTTTGCCCATTTGTGCGTTTGGATTGCTATTGCGATGTTGTGTGGTGACATTTTTGTCACTTTGAGGGTGTAGGCCCGGTTCATGCAGAAGGTAGCGTCTTGATGACGTCTACTTGATACACACCGACCGAACCATTTTCAGATCCGTAAGCCCCATCAACACCTTTTCCATACCGTCCATCTTCAAAGTGCGCATACCGCTGTTGACGGCAGATGCAAACAACTCGGCTACCCTGGCGCGTTCTTGAATCAGTTTTTTAGCGGCATCGTCGGCAATCATCAGCTCGTGCAATCCAATGCGACCTTTGTAGCCGGTTTTATTGCATTTGTCGCAGCCCACAGCCCGGTAAAAATTGAGTCCCCCGTTACTGCCGTAACGCTCGGTCCAGCCATCGAGCAAGTTTTGCGATTCGCCACCTGCGTCAAGCTTCCAGGCGTCGGTTTGGCTCAATTCGGCGGCATATTCTTTGATGAAGTCTTTGAGCTCTTGCGAACTGGGCGTGTAGACCTCTTTGCAGTCGCACAGCTTTTTCGCCAGGCGCTGCGCCAAGATGCCTAACAGCGCGTCGGCAAAGTTAAACGGGTCCATGCCCATGTCAAGCAAGCGCGTGATGGACTCAGGCGCTGAGTTGGTATGCAGGGTTGAAAACACCATGTGCCCTGTGAGCGATGCCTCAACACCCATGGACACGGTTTCTTTGTCGCGCGATTCACCCACCATGATGATGTCCGGGTCGGCGCGCAAAAACGCGCGCATGACCAGCGCAAAATCAATACCGGCTTTTTTGTTGATTTGAACCTGACGAAGCCCTTTTTGGGTGATCTCAACAGGATCCTCGGCGGTCCAGATTTTGGTGTCGGGCGTGTTGAGAAACTTGAGAATCGAATGCAGCGTGGTGGTTTTTCCTGAGCCTGTGGGGCCGCAAACATAAAACAAACCGTAGGGCTTGCTGACTGTTTTCTCCAACCGCGCTTTGTTGTGTGCCGTCAAACCCAGTTTTTCTAACGGGATGGGCTCGCCCGCAGCCAAAATCCGCATGACGACATCTTCAACCCCGCCCGCAGAAGGGATGGTAGCCACGCGCAGCTCGATGTCTAGCGGGCCATATTTTTTAAACTTGATTTTGCCATCTTGGGGCTTGCGCTTTTCGGAAATGTCCAAGTCGCACATGATTTTGAGCCGCGTGACCATGGCCTGGCGAAACTGTGCGGGAACTTCAATATACGGCTGCAATGTGCCGTCAATCCTGAAACGAATGCCTGTTTTGGCTTTGCCAGGCATGGGTTCAATATGAATATCTGACACCTTTTGGTTGTAAGCGTCGATGATGACTTTGTTGACAAACTTGACCAGCTCATTGTCTGCAGCTGCGGATTCAAGCGATGAGTCGTCGTGCGCATCGTTTTCAAGAGGCGAGTCCATATCAGCCAGCAATTGGTCAATGGAGCCGCCTTCATTTCCTGTACCAAACAGCTGGTTCAGGGTTTCTTGAAACTCGGTTTGCGTGGTGACGCTATAGGCAAATTTACTCTTGCGCGGAAAGACTTGAGGCACCACGCGAGAATTACGCACCGCTTCCGGGTCCACGCACATGATGACCAAGCCTTCGGGCGTTTCTTCAAGCGGTATCCAGCCTTGTTGTTCAATAAACTCACGCTTGAGTGGCCCGTGCAGCATTTCTGACCTGATACGCCCCGCGTTAAAGGGTTCGTAAGAGACACCGAAAAATTTAGCCAAGGACGGGCCAATCTGTGCGGGCCGGATGCCGTGGTCGGCCATCAACAGGTGCTCTACCGTTTCGGCTTGCTCGCGTGCTTTATGGATGCACTGTGTCAATTCGTCCTGGCTCAACACGCCGTCTGCTACCAAGCCATCGAATTTGGTGGCTTTTTTGCGCTGACTCTCGCCGAGTTTTTGTTCAGTCAGTTTCTGCATGCGCTGACGAATGGCAATACCCAATGTGCTGCAAACTTGCTGGGCGCCGTCGACCTCAAGCTTCGTAAAAGGCTGATCACTGCGATTATTGATAACCTGAAGCACGCCATACAGCACATCGCCGTTCATGACGGGGGCCACCAACATTTGCTTTGTGCGGTAGCCTGAGCGTTTGTCAACCGCCTGCAAAAAACTCAAGTTGGGGTGGATCTTTTTAAGGGCGTTGATGTCGTACACATCTTCAATGTTGACCATTTGCTGGGCCATGGCTACGTAGCCAGCAATGCTTTGTGCCCCGATGGGCAACTTCAAATCTTGCGTGCTGTTTAGCCCGGTTTTGACTTTCGAAACAATGGCTGTACGGTCCTCGTTGACGGCATACAAGGTCAGTCTGTCGGCGTTAAAAAGCTTGCAAATGTCACCACTGACCTCCAGCATGATCTGGTCAATGTTCTCGGTTTCATGAATCCGATTGGTTACCAGCTGCAGTTGCCTGAAATACAGCGCTTCAAACGTGACACCCCTATCTTGGGGTGGCAACATTTGCGAATCAAAAAATGCCGTCTCAGCGTTGCGCTCTGGTGCTTTAACGGCAACGTTACCAACGACGTTATTTGTATTTGTACTGGTGTTAATTACTGCACTCATAGCTCAAACTCCTGGCCAGCGCGTAGCCAGCGAATGTCGTGCAGCAGATTTTTGCTACACGGCAAGGTTTGGTCAAACTTTTGAATTTCTGCCATGATCAAATCGGTTTCGGCAGGCTTGGTATGCGTGATGTAAATCGGATAATTTTTATCTTTGTCGATGTAATCCAGCTCATTGGCCAGTGTCTGTGGCGACAAATGCAAGCTGCGTTTAGCCAAAGCATGCTCACGGTTACTGAACGCGGTTTCAATCACCAACATGGCCACATCAAGCTGATTGATACGTGACCACAAAGCTGGGTTAATTTCAGTATCGCCGGTAAAAACCCAATAGCCTTTTCCTGTCGTTACAGCGTAGCCAACAGCGGGAACAGTATGAACAGCGGGCAATACCTCTATATGTTTGCCCGCTAGCTGAAGCGTTTGCCCGATGGCGAGGGGATGAAACGTAACGAAAGGGGCTTCAGGCGTTGGGATTTTTGAAAAATCTGGCCATATAGTGTTGTTAAAGATGTGGGCCTGCAGCGCATCGATCGTGCCTTGCAAGGCATGAACCTGAATGGGTGTAGTTCTTTGGGAAGCTATGGCGTCAACCATCAAAGGCAGGGCGGCGACATGATCAAGATGTGAATGGGTCAGCAACACATGGTCGATGTGTTGCATTTCGCTCAGCGTCAGATCGCCCACACCGGTGCCCGCGTCAATCAGCACATCACTGTCAATTAGAAATGATGTGGTTCGGCAATCCCTGGCAATTGCGCCAGAACAACCCAGTACCCTAACTTTCATAAAACTTTCATAAAGTTCCACTGGCCGTTTACCACTTTCAGCCTTACTGACAGTCTAGTCTTATTTGGTCTGAAAATTCGTTGCGCCGTCCCATGCGGGATCGAACGGCAACCCCCGCATGGAGGCTACACGCTCTGAGTACAGTTGGTAAAGGTATTTTTTGGCATTAATGCGCTGTAAATTAAACAACTGAACATCACACTGGTCCCAATCTTGTGCACGATAAGCCTTCAATGCCATCGCCCAGGTTTTGAGCTCATGGGTGATGTCTGAGTTGATGCGTTCTAACGGCGCTACGGGCCAAAAAATAGCCACCGCCTTATCTTTACCTTTGACCCTTACTTTGTCCAATTCCTGCCATGCAAAATCGTTGGCCAATTGCCGAGTTGATTCACTGACCACAATGTCGACACCGTAGGTTTTCGACAAGCCCTCAAGGCGGGAGCCCAGATTCACCGAATCACCGATGACGGTGTAACTACGGCGAATATCAGAACCCATATCCCCCACACACATCGTGCCGGTGTTCAGTCCAATCCCAATACCAATTTCAGGCAACCCTTTGCTGCGATGTTCCTCATTGAGCCTGCGTATAGCGTTAGCCATTTCAAAAGCGGTTTTAACAGCCAGACTTGCATGGTCAGGCGTATCTACCGGTGCACCCCAAAACGCCATCACGCAGTCGCCCATGTATTTGTCAATAGTGCCGCGATTGCTTCGTATTTGGTCCGTTAGACGACTAAAAACAGTGTTGAGCAATGCCTGAAGCTGCGTTGGCTCCATGGTCTCGCTCATTTGGGTAAAGCCGCGCATGTCGCAAAACATCACTGTCAACTCTTTGGTGGTGGCTTTCATGTTGTAGCTGGCAGCGTCCTTAACCATTTCATCGACCAACTCTGGAGGCACGTAAGTTCCAAACAAGTTAGCCAGATCGCGCTTGGACTTGCTTTCTACAAAGTAGCCGTAACTCATATTTAGAGCGAATGCAGTAACAGCCATTACCAAGGCGCTGGCCAACGGCAAAACCAGGCCAAAGCTCAAATACAACCAAAAATTAAGCCCAACAAGACCGCCCACAACGACTGCACTTGTTGCAACCGCCTTAGGCGCCGACAACATTGGCAAAGCAAAGGCCAGCAACAGACCAGACAAAATCAGAATGACGACCTCAAAGCCGACGGCGTAATCAGGCTTGACAAAAACCTTGCCGTCCAAAAAACCTGAGATCAAATTGGCATGGGTTTCTACACCAGGGTAGGTTTCACCTACAGGCGTCACTCGCAAGTCAAGCAGACCCGGTGCGGTGGTGCCCAGCAAAACGATTTTTCCCTTCAGTTGACCTGGCTCTATGCGTTTAGCCAACAAATCTGCCGCCGAGATATAGCGAAAGGAGCCACCATTGACACCGCCGTTGCCGCGAAAGGGCACAAGCGTGGCCACTCTGTGGTCCACCGGTATTGCCAGTGTTTTTCCGCCTTGGGAAAGCAAGATGCTCTCCAATCCTTGGTAGCTACGACTCAAAAATTTCTCTTGCGGAAAGCCTGGCTCTACTTTAGGTGAGCCTGCCAACATGCGAAACATGGCCAACGAAAGCGATTCATAATATTTGCCTTTGTACTCAGCAAGCAGCGGTATGGAGCGTACAACGCCATCACCCTCAGTAATAGAGTTAAAAAAGCCGCCCACAGGCGCTGCTTTTACCAAGGGCTCAATGTTGGCGCCAAAACCATTCCAACTGGTAAATTTGATGGGTCGCCCGCGCAGAGAGTCGGCACTCATGACAGGTGCAGGCAAAACACCATTGACGCGTCCGTCGCGATCACTCGTCATGTAGTAGCCCAGCACGATCGGCCGCTTTTCTATGGACTTTGCAAACAGTTCGTCATAGTCAAGGCCTGCCTGTATTTGGCTTAGCTTTTCAGTGAAACCCGCCTGCTCACGGAGTTCGTTTTGCGCTAATAACTTAAGCCGTTTTAGCCCTGAGCTGTCATCTTCTTCAGCAAAAACAAGATCAAACCCCAGCAATGCCGTTTGCTGCCGATCAAACAATTCGTTAACAAGGTCTGCAAGCCGGTTTCGACTCCATGGCCACCGGCCGACTTCCGCCAAACTTTTCTCGTCAATATCAACAATGACGATGCGCTCATCTATCGTCTGTGGCATGGTTGCCCTCAGACGGGCGTCATAAATGATGTCATCAAGCCTTTGCAACACGCCAATAGAAAGAATCCCGCTGGCATGCATCAATGCAAATACCAGTGGAATAAGCGTTACCGCTATCCGTGGCCAGTGTTTAGACAAGAGTTGCATCAAGCCCTTTAAATACGTTTTGGGCGAGTTGGCTGGTTGTGACTACAGAGTATTTGCCGCTGTGGCGATCTCAGGCAATCAAAGTTGCACGAATTGCATTTGCGTACCCGCCAGCTCGAGCAAGTCTCCATTCTTAAGGACGACCGGTTCAGCGCCAATCGGCATGCCATTTAAAGATGGTCTGTTAGCACCCTCGACATGAGCAATAACGAAACCGTGAGGCCTTTTGGTGATGGCAGCTACGGCCACCCCTGGCTTGCCGATGGTGGTAACGACCTTGACAAGCGGAACTTCGCGCCCAGCAGCCGCACCAGACATTACCTTAATGGCCGCATTAGGCACCGCACCGGAGACCGCAGCCGCTACCGGCACTGCAGCGGGGGCAGGCGCGACTGCAGCAGCCAAACCCGCCGAGCCCGACTTGATCATCATCGTTTTTTCAAAACCGGCGTCTGCAACTTCATTGACGTACTTGATCTTGTACTTGCCTATTTCCAGCGTGTCGCTGTTTTGTAGCAACTGCTTCTTAACCGCCTTACCATTAACGTAGGTGCCGTTGGTGCTATTGAGGTCTTCGACGTGAACTTCGCTACCCGTCATCTGGAGCACAGCGTGCTCGCCACTGACAGCCAAATTGTCAATCACGATGTCGTTGTAGGGACGCCTGCCCAGGGACGTGCGATCCTTGGTCAACTGGACTTCCTTGATCACAACACCGTCAATAGAGACGATCATTTTCGGCATGTCCGACTCCTGTTTGTATTTGAAATTTCAGCCATCTTGTTATTTTCTCAGCATTCTGGACAAAAACCCGCGCTTGACGGTTACTTCTTTTGCTCGGGTCAAGACTACCGAGATGTTATCCCGGCCGCCGCCAGCATTGGCAGCAGCAATCAATTGTGTTGCTTTTTGCGCCAGCGTCGCCGTTTTAGAACTGCTCGTGGTGTTGCTTGGCTCATTAACCACTGTATTACCTGCAGAGTGAGTAGTCGAGTCGCTCGCAACGCTGCCCAGCATAATCTCCGCAATTGGTTTATCTCTCACCATATCTGACAAACCATCGGAGCACATCAGGTAGATGTCGCCCGCTTCAACACGATGCTCTGTCACATCGAGCAAAACACTGTCTTCGACGCCAAGTGCCCGCGTCACCAGGTTTTTATTGGCAGACGTTAGCGCTTGTTCCGGTGTGATCAAGCCAGCATCAATTTGCTCCTGAAGCAAAGAGTGGTCTTTCGTAATCTGCTCGAAACTGTCTCCCCTCAGGCGGTAGCAACGAGAATCTCCAATGTGACCAAGCATCAATCTGCCCGCTTGAAATACACCCACGACCAGAGTAGTTCCCATACCTGTGTATTGGGGGTTTGAATTTGCGGCGTTGAAGATTGAATGGTTAGCGTTTTGAACGCAAATTTCCATCGCTCGCTTAACCTCTTTGCTGTTGGCATGACGACCTGCCTGCGACAGCCACCGACTCATTTCGGACTTTATAAAGGCGCATGCCATGCCGCTGGCAATCTCGCCCGCATTGTAACCACCCATGCCATCAGCCAATATGCAAAGGCCGGTTTGCTCGTCAACGGCGACTGCATCCTCGTTATTGTCTCGTGCGAGACCGGGATCGGTTTCAGTGCATATCTCGTAAATCATCTTAGAACTTGTTACTTTGTGCGTAGTGGTTGTTCGCATACCAAGGTATTAAAACCACAGGCGCCGCTTAAATTTTTCTGCTGGTGCGGTGAGTATCGCTGACAGTGGTTTTATCGAATTCAGAAGTTTCAGTTTGCATCGCTTGGGTTGCTTCATAAACAGCAGCCGTCTGTAAAACCGTTGTGTCGAAAACTTTCGCATCGCCTGGCTTGCCCACAACACTATTGACTGATGGCAAAGCAACTCCAGCATTTGTCATGCCTGCCAAATCGCCCATCACAGCACGCAGGTCAGCGGCAAACTGATCACCCTCCTGATACCGCGTCTCGGGTCGCTTGTTGATGGAAAGCGCAACAATATTTGCGAGTTTTTCAGGCAGTTCAGCCCGTATGATGCGGATGTCAGGCGCAGGGTCGTTCGCAATTTTAAACATCAGCTCGGCCATCGAATCGCCCCGAAACGGCAAGACGCCCGCTAGCATCTGAAACAGCATGACGCCTAACGAGTAAAGATCAGATCGACCATCCACTTTTTTGCCCGCAATTTGCTCGGGTGACATGAAACTTGGGGTACCCAGTACCAACCCCGTTTTTGTTTTGCTTGAATCAGTGATCCGGGCGATACCAAAGTCAGTCACCTTCACGCTGTCTGACTCTAGGTCATACATGATGTTGGCGGGCTTGATGTCGCGGTGCACCACGTTGAGTTTGTGCGCATAAGCCAGCGCCTCGGCCACCCTTGCGACGATAGACAACACTTTAGGGATGGGCAATAACTGCCCAGTTTTAGACACATCAGCCAGATCTTTGCCCTTGAGGAATTCCATGGCGATAAACGCCAAATCATGCTCCTCACCCGCATCAAAGATCGTCACGATATTTTGATGTTGCAATCGACCTGCAGTTTCAGCCTCTCGAAAGAACCGCTCACGCGCATCGTCCAGTTCTTCGCCTTCAAACTCCTGGCTAAGTGCCATGGTTTTGATGGCCACAACGCGACCAATTTTTGGATCTTTACCTAAATAGACCACACCCATGGCACCCTTGCCCAGTTCTTTCTCAACCTGGTACCGGCCAAGCATCGGCTTCTCCACGCCGCCGCCGTCAAGCAGCATGGTGCCTCCTGGATGACCGCCGCTGCCGCCGAGGATCACGGTTTCAGACAGGTTTTTGGCACGGCTCAGTTTGGCTTGTAGGCCTTTAAAGTCCTTGTTTTGCGTCGTCATGTATTCGTATACCGCTTCGGCCTTGTTGAACTGGCGCTTGCGTTCGAAATCAAGCGCCAGATTGCCCAAGTTATCCATCAGTGCCTCGCTATAGGACACCCGGCGAAAGCGGTCAAAAGCCATATCGAGCTGACCCTGCCCTTGCAAGGCCAACCCCATCATGCGGTTGGTCTCGGCAGATTCCTCATCAGATTTAAGTTTGCCCGCCTCGGTCATCAAAAAGCGCTTGGTGGTAAGTGCCAGATGACCGATGACCAACAACGCTGCTGGAAACACCCATTGCAACCATTTTGCGGCGCTGGCCAGCAATGCAAACTCAACCACCAACAACATAACAAAAAGCGCCAACGTGATGAGGGCCGCTTTGCCGGCTGACAAACGTGGCAGACCCGCGATCAGGTAGCTAATCACCACTAATAAGACTACAAATGTTGCCCATATGCTCCAGGTGGGCTGAACGATGAAATGCTCGCTCAAAATGCTAGAAGTAATGTGTGCCATCATCTCGGCTGCAGACAATCCGGGGCCAGCAGGTGTATTGAAAAATGCGCCCACACCCACGGCAGTGCCGCCAATGATGACAATCTTGTCGGTGTATTTAGAAGCCGGAATCTTGCCTGAAACCACGTCATAAAAAGAGTCGGCAGCAAAAGCAGGCTTGCCATCTTTACCCTTGTAAAACTGCGGCAACATCAAGGCGTTTTCGTCGGTCTTGATCACCAGTTTGCCAATTTGTACAGATTCACCCGCATTGAGTTTGATGTCTGTCGGACTCAGGTTCAAGCTCTTGGCCACTGCCAATAAACTCATCGACGGTATGGCCTGGCCAAAGTAATTGATGAGCAGTGGCTCTTGGCGAATGGATCCATCCACGTCAGGCAGCTGGTTTAGGTGCCCGATGCCCGCGGAAGCGGCACCAATGACTTCAATCGGCTGCTGACCACGCATTGCAGGCACGGAAAACCCGTTGAGATCACTGACAGCGCTTTTCAAAGCGTAGGCGGGCAAAGGCTTATCTGGCCGACCTTGCGGCGCCCCAGTGGTAAAAACCGAAGGCACCAGCACGTTGGCCGCCTTGGTCATACTCGTCGCTAGTTTTGCGTCGGCATCCAACGCGACCTCAGCATCAGCAATCACCTTGCCCAATTGCTCGGTGGTACCGCTTGGCACCAATGCTGGATCAGCCAGAACCTCTTTCATTTTGCGGATGTAGGCCATGCCGCGATCTGTTTGTGGCTCAAAAAACAGTGTCGTGTTGACAATAGTTTTGGCTTTTGCAGCGGCCAGCTGGTCGATCAGACTGGCCTGTACATCTCGCGGCCAGGGCCAACGGCCAATGTTGGCAATACTCTGGTCATCGATGGCGATGATGGCAATCCGTTCAGATGGCTGGCGAGACGTGTTCGTACTGGCAAAGTCGTAATAGCGACGTTCAAGTGTGCCAAAGAAGTCGGTGAATCCGTGCAGTACAAAAACAGCCAACACAACTAAGACACCCACAAACCAATCGGCTCGCCAAAATTGACTTTGAGAGCCGCGTCTGCTAGAAGGTTTGGCCACGAGCCGCTCCTTGTGTTGTTGCCATGTTCATTGCCCGCATACACCTTTGTGGTATTTTTTACTTCATCGAGTGGCTAAACCTCAATATCGGCCACTAGAACCGCCCAGGCGTGACGTTAACAGACACTTACAACCAGAACAAGGGACATCGTCACGATGCTTTAAGTTTTGTTGCGATATTGCCCCTATGGACCTGTAAATCCATGGATAGCTGCCTTACTTGGGCAGTTTTAATGCGATAAAGGCTTGTGCCCCGGACGGGATAGATACGTACCGAGGGCGACCACCAGCACTGCACCGATCGCGCCAGCAATAAGCTCGGTCACATGACTGACAGCTCCGAACTGAGCGGTAGCCGCGGGATCTGTGACCAGCATTTCACCTGCCAAAAATCCCAACAATGCCGCACCAACAGTGATGATGACGGGAAAGCGCTCCATGACTTTGGTCAGCAACGTGGCGCCAAAAACAATTAACGGGATGCTGATGAGCAAGCCCAGCACCAGCAAAGGTAAATTGCCTTTGGCAGCCGCTGCAACGGCCAGCACGTTGTCCAGGCTCATGACCAGGTCAGCAATCAAAATCGTGCGAATGGCTGCGGCCAAGCTGTTGATTTCCTTGCCTTCGCCGTCGCTCTCTTCTTCGCCTTTTAGCAAATCTACGCCAATGTAAACCAGCAAAACAGCACCTACTATTTTTAAGTACGGTAAGGTCAAGAGCTGAATTGCAACGATGGTCAGGACGATCCGCATCACAATGGCTGCGGCGCTGCCCCAGAAAATGGCCTTGCCGCGTTGTTCAGGTTTGAGGGTGCGTGCCGCCATGGCAATGACCACTGCGTTGTCCCCCGATAGAACGATGTTGGCCAACACGATAGAGCCGAAGGCGCTCCAAAACAGGGGCGATGTGAAATCAAGTCCGAAGGGCATGGTGTTTCCTGTTGTTATAAATTAAAAAAGCGCTCTTCAGCGCTTTTTGTTTTATTGAGTTTATCGAAAACCGACCGTCGGGGAGTCCGTAATACTGCTTATATCAAACGCTCAAAGCAGCGCCTTGAGCAGTTTTGCCATTTCTGACGGATTGCGCGTCACCGTAAAACCGCAGGCTTCCATCACCTCCAGCTTGGCATCAGCAGTATCTGCACCGCCAGAAATCAATGCGCCTGCATGACCCATGCGCTTACCCGGTGGGGCTGTGACGCCAGCGATGAATCCAACGATGGGCTTTTTCATGTTGACTTTGCACCACTCGGCCGCTTCGGCTTCATCCGGGCCGCCGATCTCGCCAATCATGATGACGGCGTCTGTGTCGGGATCGTCGTTGAACGCACGCATCACGTCAATGTGTTTCAGACCATTGATGGGGTCGCCACCGATACCGACAGCACTGGACTGGCCCAAACCAATTTCGGTCAGCTGCGCTACCGCCTCATACGTCAACGTGCCTGAGCGACTGACCACGCCGATCCGCCCTTTGCGGTGAATATGGCCCGGCATGATGCCTATTTTGATTTCCTCAGGGGTGATCAAACCCGGGCAATTGGGGCCCAGCAACAAGGTGCGCTTGCCGCCAGCAGCCTCTTTGGCCTTCATTCGGTTACGCAAGACCAACATGTCACGCACAGGAATACCTTCAGTGATGCAAATTGCCAAATCGAGATTGGCCTCGACGGCTTCCCAAATCGCGGCGGCTGCGCCCGATGGCGGCACGTAAATCACAGACACCGTTGCGCCTGTGGCTTGTGCCGCATCGGTCACATTGGCAAAAATCGGAATGCCTTCGAAGTCCTCGCCCGCTTTTTTCGGGTTGACGCCCGCCACAAAGGCTTCTTTGCCATTGGCGTAGTCACGGCACATCCGCGTGTGGAACTGACCGGTTTTACCGGTGATGCCCTGGGTGATGACTTTGGTGTTTTTATTGATGTAGATAGACATGGTGTGGGTTCCGCCTTATTTGACTGCTGCGACGATTTTTGTAGCCGCATCGGCCATGGTGTCCGCTGCAATGATGGGCAAACCGCTTTCGGCCAGCATCTTTTTGCCCAGATCTTCATTGGTGCCTTTCATGCGCACCACCAGCGGAACGGACAGGTTGGTGGCCTTGCAGGCGGTAATCACACCTTCAGCAATGGTGTCGCACTTCATGATGCCGCCGAAGATGTTGACCAAAATGCCTTTGACATCCGGATTCTTCAACATGATTTTGAAGGCCTCGGTCACCTTTTCTGCCGTCGCGCCGCCGCCTACGTCCAAAAAGTTGGCAGGCTCTCCGCCAAACAGCTTGATGGTGTCCATCGTTGCCATGGCCAAACCCGCGCCATTGACCAGGCAGCCAATGTTCCCGTCCAGGCTGATGTAAGCCAGGTCAAATTTGCTGGCTTCGACTTCGGCCGCATCCTCTTCGTCCAGGTCTCGGTAAGCCACGATGTCTGCATGGCGGAACAGCGCGTTCGGGTCAAAGTTGAATTTGGCATCCAGCGCCATCACTTCGCCCTTGCTGTTGCGGTTCAGTGGGTTGATCTCTACCAGCGACGCGTCGGTGTCCATGTAGCATTTGTAGAGCTTTTGCAAAATATCAACGGTTTGCGCAACTGAATCAGCCGGCATACCGATACCGGCGGCCAGCTCTTTGCCCTGTGCGTCGGTCAAGCCAACCAATGGGTCGACAAACAGCTTGATGATTTTCTCGGGATGGCTGTGCGCCACTTCTTCAATGTCCATACCGCCTTCAGACGAGGCAATGAATGCGACTTTTTGCGTGGCGCGGTCGGTCACGCAGGACACGTAATATTCTTTTTGAATGTCAGCGCCGTCTTCGATATAGAGGCGGCGCACTTTCTGGCCTGCAGGGCCTGTCTGGTGGGTGACGAGTTGCATGCCGAGAATCTCACCAGAGATACGCTTAACATCTTCGATCGTCTTGGCGACTTTCACGCCGCCGCCTTTACCGCGACCGCCTGCGTGGATTTGCGCCTTGACCACCCACACCGGGCCGCCGAGTTTTTGAGCAGCTTCAACCGCCTCTTGCACCGTAAAAGCCGGGATGCCGCGCGGCACTGGCACACCAAATTGGCGCAAAACTTCTTTGCCCTGGTACTCGTGAATTTTCATGAAAAAGCTTTCAAACGACTGTTGTACGACGCTGCACAGGCACTGGGCTGTACGGGTTTCTGCTGCTTGCAGGCAGCCCTAAACTGTATCATGTTGCATTGCACCAACTTATTGCGCTGCTGACGAAGCAATCTACGGAGAAAATCAATGCCTAAAATTTTTATCGACGGCGAAGCAGGCACCACCGGCTTGCAAATACGCGAACGCCTGCAGGCCATGCCCAGCATTGAACTGGTCAGCATTGCTCCCGAGCTGCGCAAAGATGCGGCCGCCAAACAAGCGTTGATGGCCACCGTTGATTTGGTGATTTTGTGCCTGCATGACGATGCCGCACGCGAGTCTGTCGCCATGATTGATGGCTTGACCGGCAACAAACCCAAAATCATCGACGCTTCGACGGCGCACCGTACGGTCGCCGGCTGGGTTTATGGCTTTCCTGAGCTCACCCTCGGCCAACGCGCGTTGGTAGCCGCCGCTGACCGTGTGGGCAACCCTGGCTGCTACGCTACAGGTGCGATTGCTCTGGTTCGCCCGTTGGTTGACGCCGGTTTTATTGCGCCTGATTTTGGTTTGACGTTGCCTGCCGTGAGCGGTTACTCCGGTGGTGGACGGCAAATGATTGAGGCCTACCAGGCTGGCCAAGCGCCCTTGTTTGAGTTGTACGGCCTTGGCCTGGCGCACAAGCACTTAGCCGAAATCATGAAATTCACCGGTTTGACACGCCGCCCGGTCTTCATCCCGTCTGTTGGTAACTTTGAGCAAGGCATGCTGGTGCAATTGCCGTTGCATCTCGACCTGCTGACCGGCAAACCCACAGCCGCCCAATTGCACGACGCGCTGGCCAAGCATTACGCGGGAAGCGAATGGGTAAGCGTTGAAGCCGCGCCTGAATCAGGCAAGTTGGATGCACTGGCTTTAAATGGCACCAATAAAATGGAGTTGCGCGTGTTTGGCAACGAGGCCTATCGCCACGCCGTGCTGGTGGCACGGCTAGACAACCTGGGCAAAGGTGCGTCGGGTGCGGCGGTGCAGAATTTGAAGTTGATGCTGGGTTTGTAGCTGGAACACTGCAAACGAGCGCTACATTTTTAGTAGCTGCTCGCCATGGATTCCATTGGGCTAACGGTCTAAAACATACCTAAAAAGTGCTGGAAAACGATGTTTTTGAGCGTACCAGGGCTTAAAAACCAGTAACTTGGTCAAAGATATCGGTTAATTCAACTTTTGTGCTCCGTGGTAACTGCATGTGATTCGCTGAAATAATCAGTTAACACTCGCCGTCGACGATATTTCCCAATCGAAATGTGACGGACCACGCCCGCCAAGCTCGCCAAGCTCGCAATTACAAGTAAGTAAGACTGCCATGTCCCGAAGCGGATTTGAGCGATGGGTATGGCTATTGCAAAGGCGATCACTGCCACACCGGATATTGCTGCCAATACAGCTAGCGGCTTGGCAGTTTCTACTGCCTGCTCAAGCGGAATAGGCTTACCACCATCACGAATCCATTTGTAGCGCTTGCAAAAACCAACCTGAATAAAATCGGGCGCAAGCAGCTCCCAATTTAATAGCGGATTAAAGCCACCCCTGCCGCCTTTACGAATACGCCTTGAACCCATCAACAAACGCACGCAAACCCAGTACCGCGGTGTTTTTGTAAGGGTGCATCACCAGCAAGTCTTTCTTGTCGCCAGTGACCAGCACTTTTGCGCTAGCCGTGGTGCACAAGGCCAAGAATTTATTGTCTTTCGGGTCTTTGCAGTCCGTCACTTCCAACTGCACATCAAAAACCAGCACGGTTTGCGCATAGGCTTCCAGCCGGGTAATGCGGTCTGTTTTGGCGCTATAGCAGTCAAATTTGTCGCGCTTGAGCACGTCGGCCAATTCGGCCAGCGTGGCGCTGCTGGCGGCCATGTCAAAGTGCTCAACCGCCAATTGCAGCGCTGTGGAGGCCATGCCCTCGGGGTTTAAAAAAGCGCCGACAACCAAGTTGCTGTCCAGCACGACAACGCTACGCAAAGCAGCTGTCTATCAGTCGGCTCACCTCATCTGGCGACAGCGCCTTGGCGGCGGGTGTTGCCGAACCACTTTTGAGCAAACCCGTCAGCCGACGGCCAGCCACACGACGCAAAATTTCGTCTGAGTCTTCGCTTTCGGGAATGATCAAAAAAGCGGGGCGGCCGTATTTGGTGACACGAACGCCCTGGCCTGCGGCCACCATGTCGGCAACCGGGCCAAAGTTTTTTTGCACATCGCGGGAAGTCAGTGTTTGCATGGCGTTATCTACTCAAAGTATTGTCTGCATTATACGGACAATGCAGACAATCGCATCGCCAAGCTTGATGGCTGTAACGCCGCTGCTAATCGTCCCCACGCCCACACACCACCCGCCGAATCGCATCGGCCCCAAAACCGCGCGCTGCCAAAAAACGCATTTGCTTGGCTCGGTCTGCCGGGGTGGTCTCTTGGGGCAGCGGGGCATCGGCCTTGCTGTCAAACTTTTTGCGCCACACTTCGCGGGCTCGCTCCATCTCGGTGGCTTTCAGGCCGTCCATTGCCTCGGCCACCGTGTTTGCATCTAGGCCTTTGCGTTGCAGTTCGCCCTTGATGCGGGACGCGCCCATTTTGGCTTGACGGCGATTGATGACCGATTCAATGACACGCGCAGGGCTGATGAAGTCTTTGGCCTCCAGCTCGTCGAGTACGGCCGCCAACTGGCCGGGTTCTTCTTCGTGGACGCCAAGTTTGAGCTCCAGCTCCGCCCGCGACTGCTCACGGGCAGAGAGCAACCGCAAAGCGCGGCCTTTAAGTGACAGCGCAATACCGGATTTACCCGCACCGCGTGACCTCACTGAGGCTAAAGCTGTTTTATCGTTCACAGTGCGTACAGACAATTACTATAATTTTAGGAGCTAGTAGTGTAATAAAATCCAGGGCCACAGCACAATTTAATACCTAATTGGGATCGGAAGGGCCTGTGAGATCGTCAAACCGCGTTTTTAGGTGCTTTATCAGTTTTGTCGGCCTTGTCTGCTTTTTCAGCCTTGCTGGGCTTGTCAGCCGCCTTGTCAATCACGTCTATCAACTCTTGAGACACCTGCACCAGCGGTATTCCCAGCGATTCGCGCACCTTGTTTTCAATCTCGATGGCCAACTCTGGGTTTTCTTTCAAGAATTCACGCGAGTTGTCGCGGCCTTGGCCGATCTTTTCGCCGTTAAAGGCGTACCAGGCGCCGGCCTTTTCAACAATGTGCCCTGCCACACCCAAGTCCAGTACTTCGCCCAGCCTGCTGATGCCTTCGCCATACAAAATGTCAAACTCCGCCGTTTTGAACGGTGAGGCGACCTTGTTTTTAACCACCTTCACCCGGGTTTCGTTGCCGATGATCTCCTCGCCTTTTTTGATCGAACCAATGCGGCGAATGTCCAGCCGCACCGAGGCGTAAAACTTCAGCGCGTTACCGCCAGTAGTTGTTTCTGGGCTGCCAAACATCACGCCAATCTTCATGCGGATCTGGTTGATGAAAATCACCATGCAGTTGGCTTTTTTGATCGTGGCGGTTAGCTTGCGCAACGCCTGGCTCATCAGACGGGCTTGCAGACCTGGCAAGCTGTCGCCCATCTCGCCTTCAAGTTCGGCCTTGGGCGTGAGTGCAGCGACCGAGTCAATCACGATCAGGTCAACCGCGCCAGAGCGGGTGAGCGAGTCCACAATCTCCAGCGCCTGCTCACCGGTGTCAGGCTGGCTGATGAGCAGTTCTTGCAGGTTCACACCAAGTTTTTGGGCGTATTGAATGTCCAGCGCATGCTCGGCATCGACAAAGGCGCAAGTACCGCCGAGCTTTTGCATTTCGGCAATGACTTGCAGCGTCAGCGTGGTTTTGCCCGATGACTCAGGGCCATAAATTTCAACCACCCGGCCGCGCGGCAGGCCGCCGACGCCCAAAGCGATGTCCAGGCCTAGCGAGCCGGTAGACACCACCTGGATGTCCTCAATCACCTCGCCGTCGCCAAGTTTCATGATGGTGCCTTTGCCAAACTGCTTTTCAATTTGGGCCAGCGCGGCTTGCAGCGCCTTGGCTTTTTCAGTGTTGAGCGCAGCGATTTGCGCAGGGGTTGATGTCGCGGTGGGTCGGCTTGGGAAGTCCATTTGAAATCCTTAAAAAGGTTAACTTAATAAAAAGCTGCTTGCCAAACGGTTAATAAACTGTTTGCATGAACAGTACTGTATGGGTACTGTTGAAATAAGTAAATGATATTTTTAGTCAGTTTGCCTGATTAAAAGGACTAAACTTGCCACTATGGAAAATCAAGCCGAACCGGGTTGGCGGGTCACCCACTTGGGCCGCCTGCTGGGCAATGCGCTCAGGCGCTTTGACGAGCGCGTGTTCTACCTGATGTCGCGCGATGTGCTGGTGCCGCTGGCGCTTTCTAACCTGGCAGGCAGAGGCCAAGTCGGTGCGGCGCATATCCACATCACCCGGCATCTGGCCATCAACGGGTCACGCCTGACCGACTTGGCGCACAGCGCGGGCATGAGCAAACAAGCCATGGCAGATTTGGTGACGCAATGCGAGGCCTGGGGCTTGGTCACACGGGAGCATGACGCGTACGACAAGCGAGCGAAAAAGGTCATGTTCACGCAGGACGGTTTGCTGTGGCTGGGCGCTTTTGAGCGGGCGTTGACCCAGGCTGAAACCGAATTCAAGGCGTCTGTCGGGCAACATGTCGCAACCGTGGTGGCGCTGGGGCTGGAGGCGTATGCTGGTGTAAGTTGAACTGGCACCTTGCAAGCCTAAAATTTAAGGCACAGCCAAATAAAGCGCCCAAAAACCGGAGACACCCATGCGAATTTTAATTGCGGAAGACGACCAGGTTCTGGCCGATGGCTTGCTGCGTACCTTACGTGCCTCAGGCGCTGCAGCGGACCACGTGGCCAGCGGTACTGAAGCCGATGCGGCGCTGATGACCAACACCGAGTTTGACTTGCTGATTCTGGATTTGGGCTTGCCCAAAATGCATGGGTTAGAGGTGCTCAAGCGGCTGAGAGCTCGCGGCTCCACGTTGCCGGTGCTGATTTTGACGGCTGCTGACAGCGTTGAAGAGCGCGTCAAAGGGTTGGACTTTGGCGCCGACGATTACATGGCCAAACCGTTTTCATTACAAGAGCTGGAAGCACGGGTGCGCGCGCTGGTACGGCGCGGCGCGGGCGCGGCCAGCAGCACCATCAAACACGGCCCGCTGATTTACGACCAGGGCGGGCGAGTCGCCACCATTGACGGCGTGATGGTCGATTTGTCGGCACGCGAATTGGGCTTACTGGAAGTCTTGTTACAGCGCGCAGGTCGGCTGGTCAGCAAAGACCAGCTGGTCGAGCGCCTGTGTGAGTGGGGCGAGGAAGTCAGCAACAACGCCATTGAGGTGTACATCCACAGATTACGAAAGAAAATTGAGAAGGGGCCAATTCGGATCGCGACGGTCCGCGGCTTGGGATATTGTCTGGAAAAAATTCCAAATTAAACCCAGTGGCTATTCGAATTTTTCAGCGCGAGCGGCGCAGTTTATTCGGCGAGATTCTTGACTGGATGCTCACGCCGCTGCTGTTGCTGTGGCCCATCAGTTTGGCGCTGACTTGGCTGGTCGCACAAAACATTGCGGGCAAGCCGTTTGACCGTGCGCTTGAATACAACGTGCAGGCGCTCGCTAAATTGGTGGTGGTCAAAAACAATGCCGTGCAGTTTAATTTGACCGGCCCGGCACGCGAGATTTTGCGTGCTGACGACACCGACCTGGTGTACTACCAGGTGATTGGCACACGCGGTGAAACGCTGAGCGGCGAGCGCGATTTGCCGCTGCCGCCAGATGACGACAAACTGCAAGACGGCGACGTGCGCCTGCGGGAAGACAGAATCAATGGCGAGGACGTGCGGGTCGCTTACACCTGGATCAAGGTAGACGACAAAAACGCTGGGCGGGTGCTGGTGCAAGTGGCTGAAACGCTGGAAAAGCGCAAAACACTTGCCACTGAGATTGTCAAAGGCACGATGGTGCCGCAGTTTGTCACGCTGCCGCTGGCAGTGCTGCTGGTATGGCTGGCGCTGGTGCGCGGTATCAAACCACTGGCGCAGTTAGAAAAGCGGATTCGGGCCCGAAAACCCGACGACATGAGCCCGCTGGATGACAACGCCGTGCCTGAAGAAGTTGCCCCACTGGTGTCGTCCATCAACGACTTACTTAGTCGCCTGAAAGTGTCGCTGACCACCCAAAAGCGTTTTCTGGCCGATGCGGCGCACCAACTTAAAACACCGCTTGCCGGGCTGCGCATGCAGGCCGATTTGGCGCAGCGGGAGACCAACGCCGACGAACTGAAAAAGTCACTCAAACACATCGGCAAATCCAGCGTCAGGGCGACCCATACCGTCAACCAGCTGCTGTCGCTGGCGCGGGCTGAGACCACGGGCCGCAGTTTGCCCAAGCAGCCACTGGACATGGCACTGATTGCCAGCGAGGTGATGGCCGACTCTGTACCGCGTGCGCTTGAAAAGCAGATTGACCTGGGCTATGAAGGCCCTGAAGCAGGCGGGCAAGTCGCCCTGCTGGAGGGCAATCCGACGCTGCTTAAAGAGCTGGTGCGCAACCTGCTCGACAATGCCATTGCCTACACCCCAGAGCACGGTCGGGTCACGTTGCGGCTGCTGGCCGATGCTTTCAGCGGTGTGCTGGTGCTGCTGGTTGAAGACTCCGGGCCAGGTATTCCCGCAGCTGAACGCGAGCTGGTGTTTCAGCCGTTTTACAGGGCGCTGGGTACCAACGTTGATGGCTCAGGCTTGGGCCTGGCCATCGTGGTGGAGATCGCCAACCAACACGACGCTACTGTGAGTATTGAAGATTCGCTGCTGGCCGGGCATCCAGAGTCGCCAGGGACCAGGATTGCGGTTCGGTTTGGAGCGGGTGCGGGTTACGTGCTTGCTTAGATGGCTAGTCAGGTGGCTTGGACTGAGATCAAGACACAACGCGATTGATGGCTGCGGGCCTACTGGCTTGAGAGCGATGCATCTATTTGGTCAACTCTGGCGCTCTTCCCAGCACAATCTCGCAAGCACCCGACACGGCCTTGCGCATACTGGCCGCGTGTTGTGGTGTTGCCGGCAAGCCTGAAAAGCGCATGGCGCAATACAACTCCATTGCATAGCCAAGCCACCGCTTGGCGAGTGGCGCCAAGTCCGAAGCAGAATTCCAGTGTTCGCGAACAGATTGACCCGCTTGTCGTCGATGGCCCTTTATGTGCATGCACACGTGGATCGCGTGTGCCGTCACGCGCATCGACTGTGCGGGATAGAACTTGCCTAACAAACCAGCAACAAACAACAGCAAGCTCAGGCAAACCCGGTATCTGTATCGCCACAAAAACCAGGCCGCCACAAGCAAAAGTGCGATCAGCAGCCAGTTCAGTTCAGAAATAGCCTGCTTGTACTCTTCCAATTGCTGCATGCGCTGCTCTGCCTGAGCGTCATTAGGTGAGCTTTCCTTGTCACTGGTTAACAGTTTTCGCAATGCTTCTGCCCAGTCGAGTGTCTGCATCATGAAGCCGCGCTGCCATTGCGGAATGGCCGGATCAGATGCAGATCGACGCATGGCGTTGAGCATGGAACCCCATTGCTGGTTCAACTGTGGATGCCTGCTTGCGTTTTGGTTTTGACCCTTCGTGTCAATGCCAACACCACGGTTCGTATTGTTGCCGCCTTTGCCCTGATCTCCACCGGTACCGGCGGGCGCGTTGAACAAGCCTGGCGTGTCAGTGCCCGGAGGCAGAAAACCAAAACCCAAAACGGGCGGGCGAGGCGCAAAGAAAAACAAGAGCGCCGCCAGAGAAAAGCAGGTGAGAACAAAGCCGAGTGTCATGATCGCTTTGGTCCAGCGCGATAGCCGTGTGCCAGAGGCATGGTCCCATGCCAGCGCCAACCCGCCAAAAATCCAGGCTGGGCCCAAGTAGGCCCACAGGGTCCAGTCTGCGGCACCATGAGTCCCCACCATGAAACTCACCACAAAAATGACGGTCAGCGTCAGGTAACAATCACGCTTGGTCTTCAAAATTGCTGCGCGCGCACCGATCACGATCATCAAGGTCAATGCGGTCCAGCGCAGCAAGTTATACATCAAGAAACCTGGCATCAGCGCAAGCAGACCACCCAACAAACCAACCACAACCCACTGTGTCTGGCCCGATGAGTTTTGTCTACCGATATTCAGAGTACCCGCACCAAACCCCAAGCCTGCCCAGACCAGCCAAAGCACTGCTTCCATTCCGAAAGCACCAAAGCGACGGTCAAGATACGAAAACGAAAAACCGACAAAAAGGTAACTCAGGCCAGTCAATGCAACCACAGCTGGGCTGGTGATTTGGGAAGACTCGCTCGGCGTTGCAGCCCATGTCACCGGGCTCTTCATGGCGCATCCATCAGCGTGTGAAAGCCGCTTTCCATCAAGGATTTTCGCAGGCCGTTGCCCTGGTCAATATGGCTAGTGCTATGAACGCGTCCTAGCGCGATGCAGACCAAGATCTGACATTGCAGCGGCGCCAAAACGTCCAGTGCAGGTAACAACGCGGACGCCGGACAAGTAGCGGACACCACCAAAGCAATTTGCTCACCTGCTTGTGCAACGGTTGCGATTTGTGCGATGACTGTGAACAAACCGTCCTTTGTCCCAAGTGCGACCGACAAGCTGCGCAGCGCGTCAGAGCTGCCGCGAACGGGCTCAGTTTGGTCCTGCAAATGCAAGAACAACCGCGCTTCATGTACCACTGCAGCCTGGCATATCCCTGCTGCCAAGCGAACCGTCTGCTCGCCCGGACCTGTCGCATCACCCAGACTGTCTCCGTAGGGCAACTCAACACCAACGCGTAGCCGCACTGAGCCACTTTGCTGAAAATGCTGGATCACCAGATTGCCTGCCCTTGCGGAGGCGCGCCAATTCACCCGACCAACCGATTCGCCATATTGGTAGGAGCGCAGTGTGCCGAGCTCAAATGACTGCCCGACGCGGCGTGTGGTCAGATTGGCCATCGAGTCTTCTGCAACAAGCCACGGAAGTGGCCACTGCACCGTTTGCTCTGCAGGCAGGACAGTCAGCTGAATTTGAGGGTTCAAAAGTGTTTGATGCGCGCTTGTCAAACCCAGCGGAAATCCGCTTGACAGGCGAACAGCTACCAGCTCATAGCGCCCACGGCAAGGAAATCGGATCATCTGCGATGTATTGGACACTTGCCCCGCACGAATCATGGCGACCGTTTGGCTGAGCAGGATGCGTTTTGAGGCCCACTGCCACTCGGTTTCTACAGTGACCATAAATGCCGGCCACGGCAGCTTGCGTTTTATGACGAAATCAAGTGTGTAGTCGTCTCCCTCCATCAACGCTTTTTGAGTATTTGGGACCAACTGCAGTGTGGTCAGCCGCAGTGACAGCCAAGGCAACATCAGCCCCCAGAAGCTGACCATTGCTAAGAAAAGAAACATGGCGTAGACCATGGGATCTTGGCGGTTAAGCGCAGCTATCAGCAATACTGCGCAAAAACCCAGCAGCACCCGGGACTTGCTTAGAAAACGCTCCATCGCCAGGCTTACCGAGGTGTGCTTTGGGTCTGGAGAATGGTTTGGATCAACTCCTCGGATGATGGGAGCTGCACACCTGAATTCTTCACGATGATTCGATGCGCCAACACGGGTACAGCGACTTCGCGGACCACCGCAGGGTCCACGTATGACAAGCCACGAATGCAACTCAAAGCGCGTGCCATGCGGGCCAAGCCCAACGTACCCCGGGGGCTGGCGCCAAACCTTATGGACGGGTGCTTGCGCGTTGCCGCCACAATTTGAGTCATGAATGCGGCAATTTCAGGCGTGACAGTGACGTTGCGTGCGCAAATTGATAACTGTGAAAAATCAGCCGCCGCGCACACCGCCTTTAGGCGAGTGATAGGGTGCGAAAACTGCTGGCTATTGATCAGGCCAGCTTCGGTCTGCATATCGGGATAACCTAAGGACAGACGAATGAGAAAGCGGTCCAGCTGCGCTTCTGGCAACGGGTAAGTACCGGCCATGTCAATCGGATTTTGTGTTGCCAGCACGACAAAAGGAACGGGCAATGTCACGGTCTGGCCATCCAGGGTAATTTGCCCTTCTTCCATGCACTCGAGTAACGCCGACTGCGCACGGGGATTGGCGCGGTTGATTTCATCGGCCAACACGATATTTGTAAACACCGGTCCCGGACGGATCACAAAACTGCCATCTTTCGGGTTGTAGACCGGGCCCCCCACAATATCGGAAGGCATGAGGTCAGCCGTGAACTGAATGCGTTTGAACGACAGACCTACCGAAACAGCAAGGGCACGTGCCAGCATGGTTTTACCCAGGCCGGGCACGTCTTCAATCAACAAATGTCCGCCCGCCACGATAGCGGCTAAAGCCAATTCCGATTGCTGACGCTTGCCTTGTAAAACTTGTTCAATGTTGGACAGCAAAGCTTGAGTAAGCCGCGCGGCATCTTGAGCCGCAAACGGCTGAGATTTATCTTGATTCATTATTCGGACTCCCTAGGCCCAAAATTGTAATGGCTGCCCAGCCTTCAGGAGGCTCCGTGGACGCCTTAGTGCACCCTTAGCGCTAGGTGCTGACCTTGCCTTACTTCAACGTCATGGTTCGCAAAAAAAGGGGGACAAAGCTTTCGCCCTGTCACCCGATTCATGCCACTGCAACCAAGCCTTCAGCTTAGCCTTGCGCCTTTACAAGCCAATCACACCACCATCGTTTTTGGTGATGACGATGGTGGCCGAGCGGGGGCGGGCTGATGCGCCACCGGGACCATACGCTGCGGTCCCACCGCCATTTCCCGGCCAGTTGCTCTCGAACACGCCTGACGCAAACTGAGCTGTAGTGTTGTTTTCTCCCGGGTGCTGCACGTTGATGAACAGCGCCTTGCCGTCGGGCGATTCGGTCAAACCGGTGATTTCAGCACCTATGGGCCCTGTCAAGAAGCGTTTGAAGGTCACGTCGGTCATCTTTTTGCCCATCACAGTGTTGACAAGCTTGTCCGTTGTTACGGTGGTCACCGGACTCCCGTTGGCTTTGTTGGTGATCGTCACTGGGCCGCCGTCGCCCACTTGCCCCGGAATGCAAGCCAGCAACATCGCATTGGTAACGTCGGTGTAGGTGTTGTCGTCGGTCTCAATCCACAAAATCCCACTGGCTTTTGAAAACCAGCATCCATCAGGTTTAGACAAATCATTTAACGCTGACAGGCCAGACAAGTTCACATTAGCCTGGTAGTTCAAGTCATCAATGCCTGCGTCGGCATTGGCTTGCGCGCCAAACAAGAAAATATCCCAACCAAACGTTTCAGCAGCTGCGTTATCGCCAGTCTCGCGAATTCGAACAATATGGCCGTTGACGTTTCCGCGCTGGGCAGGTATAGCTGCCGCGTTCTGGCTAGACACGCCCTTGCTATCAAGGTAGTAGCGTGGATTAGCCGGATCGACGTCGGCCATCGGGATATTGTTACCCGTAGTCCCGACGTTGCCACGGTCTGGATTTTCAGTCATGGTGATGTAAATCTCGCCATTTTTTGGGTTCACGGCGGTCCACTCAGGGCGGTCCATGCGGGTGGCACCCGCAGCACCGGCAGCCAGTCGCGTGTTGACGCAAATGTCCGCAAGATCAGCAAACTGATAGCCCGCAGGGTTCAGCGTGCTGACGGGCACACCCGCACGAACATCGGGGTTGCTCAAATCTACTTTTACCCACTTGCCAGTTCCGACAGCATCAAACTTGGCCGCATAAATCGTGCCTTCGTCCATGTACTCTGCTCCCACTGCCAAGCGATCGGCGCGGTTAGCGTCAGCTGCAACCCACAGCTTTTTAGAAACAAATTTGTAGATGTACTCGCCGCGAGAGTCACAGCCGATATAAAACGCCAGGGGCCTGCCCACGACGGCAAGGCTAGGCCAGCACCCCTCGTTCGCACGGCGGCCTAGCGCTGTGCGCTTAACAGGCGTTGACGTCGGGTTGTACGGATCAATTTCAACCACGTAGCCAAAAGTATTGGCAGCATTACGGAAGTCGCCTGTGCCGTCAGCGGGTAGGGAAGGGTTAGCGGTGATGTCCCAACGGCTAAATTCTGTGCTGCCCGCAACCGCTGGCACCACACTGGCCCAACGATTGTTCCCGGTACGGCCTGGCGTGATGCCGTTACGCAGCAGCGCGGAGTTGTCTTTTTGCGTGCGAACTGCGGCGTCAGCACCACGGGTGAAATAGCCTGCCCAATTTTCCTCTGCAGTGAGGTAAGTGCCCCAGGGCGTATAGCCATAACCGCAGTTGTTGATGGTGCCGCGTGTCTGGGTGCCTGTCGGTGAAAACACGGTCTTCACAAGATCTGAGCCGCGAGCGGGGCCAGCGATATTCATCAATGTTGAGGCAGTGATGCGTCGGTTAAAGGCAGAAGCCTTGACGTACCCAAACATACCAGCCGTTTTAGAAATCTCAATAATCGAGACGCCGTGCGCCTCAATCTCCTTGATGGCTTCAGCCTCGGGTCGTGGGCCTGCCGTGGCAGCAATATTGGTTTGCCCAGTCGCATGCATGAACTGAACCGTTCCAGCGATATTTTCGTGGTTGATGGCAAGCAATGCGCGGTCGTTGCTTTCGGCGGGCGCGCCCGCTGCACTTAGCCCAAAAAAGTGAATCCCATCATGGTGGTCGCCTGAACGGCGAGCAAAATTGCCTTGGGTACCGTTGTTCAAGTAATCTGGCACATTGGGGTCGATCGAGTCGCCCGTGGCATAAATCACCGTAGCTGTGTATCCCGCTGGTACGGTGACGCGATCAGAAATAGCTCGGTTGACTGCATTAAATGCAAGCGCCGGGGTTGGGATAGAAACAGAGGCTGATGGCAAGCTATCGCCGCCGCCGCAGGCGCTCAAACCAAAAGTACTGAGTCCCGCCATCGTCATTGCACCTACACCGCCCGTCAACACATGGCGGCGATGTAAGCGAGCAGCCAAGAGATCGTTAAGGTGCGGATTACCGCTCGTGTTGTTTTCCAAATCGTCCGGATCGATTTGAGTTTGAACGCTGGGTTGTGGATGAAGCTTCATGTGAGGTGCCAAGAGTGTTAAAACTTTTATTTTTATGTGCTTGTATGACCAGCGTGTGACACGGCTCATTCCTAGGAATTGTTAGCCCTGGTTGTGTCTGGTTGTGTCTTGCCGTGCAAGTCGCGCCCATTAGGTGACTGACCTTACATGTCCGCGACATATCAACGACACATCAGTTTCACAAAAGTAGTTGACAATGGGTCGATGGGTGAAAAACATTTACGAGATCTCGTTGCTGAGCTCCTTGTTTGTGCCTTTGTTGGGGGCTGGGGAAGCACGGTACACGCCATGCTGGGCGAGCCGAAAGTCAGGAACGGGCTCAGCGCTACGCCAAGCGAGCCTACAGGCTCAGCACAAAGACTTGCCGCGCAAAACAGGCCCGTCGGTGCGCCATGGACAGCACAACAAACGACCCTGGACACTGGCACGACGGTGCAGGAATTTTCGACCGCGAACGGCATCGTTTTTGCAGTGACCTGGCAGGGTCCTGTTCTGCCAGATCTGCAAACCCTTTTGGGCAAGCATTTTCTTGCCTACGCAAAAACGGCATCCCAGGCACGTGAAAATCACAGGTTTGGAGGTGCCGTACTTGTGACCGGGCCGGAGCTGGTGATGCACTCTGGCGGACGCATGCGAAACTTTTCGGGCTATGCCTATGTACCCGCGCTGGTACCGGCAGGAGTAAATATTGCCGATCTACTTCCTTAATTTTTACTTTAATTTGAGGAGCCGTATCCACGTCGGTTGTCACACCGTGCTCCTTACTCTTCTATTGGGTGCCTGTGGTGGTTGCAGCAGTAGTAGTAGTGGGCCAGCAGATGTCACAAACCTGAGTGTCCCAGTGGCGGCGTTCACCAATTCGGCTGCACTCAGTGTCAATGGTGGGCCAAGTGGCAATCAAGTCAATCGCCTGTACACCACGGTGACGGTATGCATTCCGGGTAGCAGCACCCAGTGCACAGAGCTCGATCACATTTTGGTGGACACAGGGTCTGTAGGCTTGCGGGTGCTGGCATCCGAGCTTAACGTGCCATTACCTCGCGCCCTCAGCAACGGCGGGCAGTCGCTGATCAATTGTGTTCAGTTCATTGATAACACTTACGCCTGGGGTCCCGTCGCTACGGCCGACGTTCGCTGGGGCGGCAAAGTAGCATCTAACATTCCTATACAGGTGATTGCCGATCCGGCCGTGTCGGCGTCAGGCAGCACCTGCAGGACAGGCGCAACGCCTATCCTTGACACAAGCACAGCAGGCGCAAAGGGGATTCTGGGTGTGGGGCTGTTCAAAGAAGACTGCGGCACGGGCTGCGCCACGGTTGCTGGAAACGGTTTTTATTTCGCCTGCGCCAGTGCAACATGCAGCTCGGTCACAGGCACCCGCGTGCCCCTGATTCAGCAGATCAAACACCCGGTTCCGTTCTTTGGTACAGACAGTAACGGCATTGTGATTGACCTTCCTGCGGTAAGTATTGGTGGCGCAAACCGTGTGGACGGTACGGTTACCTTTGGAATAGGCACACAAAGCAATAACCAAACAGGTACTGTTCGGACGCTAACAACTGACGCTGCTGGAAACATCAGCGCCATATTTGCGGGCAGAACGTTGAGCAAAAGCTTTATAGACTCTGGCTCCAACGGTAATTATTTTGACGCTGGCGGCCTGCCCCTGTGCACGTTGACCAACAACTTTTATTGCCCACTAGAGCCGACCACACTTTCGGCCATACTAGCGGGCACCAATGGAACATCAGTCACGATTCCATTCGCCGTGACCGATTCTCTTCAGACCAACGCTGCTATACGCCCGGGCCTTGCAGGACCGATCGGCAATGCGCGTGCTTTTGATTTTGGATTACCCTTTTTTCTGGGCCGCCGGGTATTTTTCGGTATTGAAGAAAGTGCCACCCCGCTGGGTACCGGGCCCTTTTATGCGTTTTAGGCAGGCAGGGTTAGGTCATTGCGACACGCCGAGCCTGGCACTGTTTGCGATAAAAACCGTGGGACCGTGATCTGTTTATTTCTGACGATGGGCGCCAAGAAAATCGGCAGATACGGTGCTTGCTTACAGCGGTTGTAGGCCCCCCAAAGACCTGTTTGCGCTAACACTTAAAAGCCGTGCGTCACTTAAAGCACGCAGTGCACGCAGCTCAGTCCTCAATGGCAGACAGTTGGTCGTCAAAGTTTGCTAAAGCCGTACGGTATTGCCAAGGGCTGTCAGGGTAAAACGAAATGGCATTGACAGATGCGCGAAGGATTTGGAGGCCTTTGGCGGTAACTGTCAGCCCGAACTGGCCCACACCGTTTTCCCATCGGCCGGCTGACCAGGCATCGCTGCCTAACTCGCTGGCGATGATGTCGGCCTTCGCAGCCATTTTGACTTTTAAGTTGGGATAGGCCATGTCTTTGAAGGACACGGTCTGTAGGTAAATCACAACCGGCGTTGCACCTCTTTTGTCGGCATCAGCGATAAGTCGCGCCCAATCGCCGGGGCTGACTGCTATTGTGGCGGCGCTGATGGCAGGCTCAACGGCGCTGCTGCCTGTTACGGGGTAAGCGCGCGGCGAACCCATCTTGAGATAGCACCGAGAGTCGTGCATCGTGTGCACCATGAAGATCATGCACACCATGGCGAGCGATGCGCTCGCACCAATCCCCAAGAGGCGGTTTTACAGCCCTGAGCTCAAGAGCCA
>JANPIK010000018.1:0-20896 GCA_031424935.1 Polaromonas sp. | reverse complement strand
TCTTTGGCTGCTTTGAGTCTCTGCTCGCGTGAATTGTTGAGGAAGGTCTGCAAAACCCACCACAGCGCCACCCGTGATTTGACTCGAAACTGTTGTTACTTGTAACCGAACTTACCCCAAGGTTTTGTGAATTTTCACGTTCTAGCCGCGATTTACTGCCTCTTTGTGGCTTTTTTGACAAATTGCAGGCCCCTTTGTCCCCGCGCTTGCAGACACTGATTTGGTGCCATCGACCACTTGCTCAGCGCAAACGTCATCGCCAACCGCGCCGTGTTTTTGGCCAAGCCTCGGCAGGGCGTCGCGGCGTAGCTGAGCTGTTGCTTGATGACGCGACATGGGTGCTCTACCTTTGCAACTTACGCTGGCTTCGGGGCGCTTTGCATTGCCGTGCAATTCGTCACGCAAGCCGTTTTTTTCACACAGCTTGCGCGAAGGCAGTGGCTACGCAGCATCGTCTGCACAGAAAATGGCGGACGGCCGCCGAGGGCCTGATGCACGCCGTGTGCAAACGGCTCAATCAGCGCGACCAACTTAGCCCCGCTAACTACCAAGATCATCTCTTCCAAAAAGATCTTTTTCGGATTCTTGTTGTGCACTGGATCAAGGCTGTTGAGCCGGTCTTTTGAAGTCTGAATTTTCTTATCCGTTTGCCCTGAGCCCTTCGACATGCTCAGGACAGGCTTGTCGAAGGTTTCCCCCGCACAAGCCAGGCTTCGACAGGCTCAGCCCGAACGGAAACTTGATATTTCATCGGGCCGGATCAATAAGCAAGATTTGATTCATGCCACATATACTGCCAAGCCTTCTGGCCAAGCGATAGACGGGATAACCCGCAGCTTGTAGAGCTTTCTTATAGATACGGCCCTTTGAAGTCTGAACTTCTATATCCGTTCGCCCTGAGCCCTTCGACATGCTCACGACAGGCTTGTCGAAGGGTTCCCCCGCACAAGCCAGGCTTCGACAGGCTCAGCCCGAACTGTGAATTGATACTTCATCGGGCCGGATCAACAGGTACTTTTTCGCTGCTGTGTGGCCGGTCACACTGGAGAGCACAAGGTCAAAGACTTATCGTGCCTTGACCAGTTCCTCGCCATGGCCTTTGCACAATTGACTTACCGAGAGTCGTTGCGCGACATCTGGAGCAACTGCGTGCCCGAGCCAGGCGGCTGCACCACACGGGCATTCGTTGCCAAACGACTTAGCGCAACACGCTGGCGAATGGGAACGCCATACGCCTGTGGCACATATATGCCGACTTTGCCCGGCGCCTGATTGGTATTACACGAGCGCTGTATGCCAAAGAGCCATTTGGTGTGGCGCTCAATGCGGCGGTATATGCGTTCGATGCCATCACCATTAACCTGAGCCTGTCGGTTTTTGCGTGGGCATTGTCTCGCTCAACCAAGGCGGCCATCGAGCTGCATGCCATGCTGGATTTGAGAGCGAATATCCCCAGTTTCATTCACATCACCGACGGCACGACGCACGAGGTCAACATCATGGACGATCTGGTGCTGGTGCTGGTGCTGGTGCTGGCGCTGGCGCTGACGCTGGCGCTGGGGGCAGTTTACCTGGTGGACCGGGATTATCTGGATTTCGCAGGGCTGTTTGTCATCCACGAGGCGCAAACTTTCCTCGTGACGCGCGCCAAAAGCAGTACCAAATTCCAACGGCGCTGCTCGCAACCAGTTGATCGCATCGATACCTCGGTGCTGTGCGATCAGACAGGCGTGCTGACGACACACTATTTGATCAAGGACTACCCCACGCTGCTGCGCGGCTTGGTGATCAAGGACGATACGGGAAACGGCTGGTTTTTTGACCAATAACTTCACCTTAAAGCCGGATTTGATTGCCGATCTGTACCGTCAGCGTTGGCGGGTGCAGTTATTCTTCAAATGGATCAAACAGCACTTGCGCATCAAGGTGTTCTTTGGCATCGGCGAGAACGCCGTCAAGACACAGATATGGATTGCCCTATCGACCTACCTGTTGATTGCCATAGCGAAGAAGCGTTTGTATTTTGACTATCACAGCCTGTGCGAAATTCTACAAAGCTCGTCGCTCAACACCTTTGGCCGGGCGGCTTTTTCAAGCTTCCGGGCTTTTGTATCTTCAGGCTTCGATCAGGCTCATCTCGAAACCTCCTCCACCGCCTCCGTAGTCTGCAGCGCATGCTGCGCAATCTGCGCAGACACCACGGCCAGCGACGCCAGCGGGTAGGTTCCGCTGATCACGCTGCGGTAGACGATTTCAGCGGCAACTGCGTCCTGACCCAAACCTGCGGTGACGGCGACGATGCAGTCTTCAATGCTGGCCAGCCCGGCGTCGGTGTAAAGCTCTTCACCCTCGTAGGTGACGCGGTATTCGTACTGGTCTTCGCCAGTTGGGTCGATGTGGAAACGCACAATCATGATGGTCTTTTGCTGTAGCTTGAATGGGTACCACGTCTTTGCAGTGGCGAAAACGGCGATTTTGCCAGTCAGGTCCGACCGGCTGCGGCTGAACCAGAATCGCTATTATTTCGATAGCTGAATAGAGCCAGCGGCTGAGCGCTGCAGCCCAAAAATGACGTAAAACGCCCTGCCCGTCAGCCACACCGCTGGCAAAGCACGCTGTCAGCAGGTAGCCGCCAGTGGGCGCCTCCCAGTCGAGCATTTCGCCGGCACAGAACACGGGCTGTGGCAACTTTGGCGCGTCTGCGGCCGCATAGGCTTGCAGATCGGCGTCCTTCCTTTCAAAAAGCACGCCACCAGCGCTGCTGATGGCTTCGTCAATCGGCCGGGCTGCCATAGCTTGACTGGCAAACCCTTGATGGCATGGGCCAGTTTGACCGGGTCGTTGATGGCGTCTTTGTCGAGCAATTCATGCAGCATCGCGGCTTTGATGCCTTCCAGGCTCAAACGGCTTTTGAGGTGACTTGACAGCGAGCTCGAGCCGCGTGGGTGGCGCACTTCCACCAGCACCTGTTCGGCTGACTTGTGCGGCAGCAGGTCCAGCAAAAAAGTGGCACTGCCGTTTTTGGCTATCTCGTCGCGCAGCAAGCTGGAGGCGGCATAAATCAGGCTGCCTTCAACACCGTTGGCGGTAGCGATGAATTCGCCAGTGCGGCTGAAGCTGCGCCCTTCTGAATCAGTGAACCGGATGGCCACCGACTTGAGGGGTTGTCCGGCAAATTTGCTTGAGAAATGGTCAGTCCAGCCGGGCTTTGGCGAATCGCCCCGGCCTATCAGCTACTTGAGAAATTCGCGGCGTGTTTCCAGAGGGTGTGTTGCAGACCCTTCGGCCCGAGTGGCAGCGATGTCAAAACCGCAGTTGGATGCTTGCAAAGGCACCGTTTTAATGCCGCGCGCACTCAAAATATCAACCCAGGCGCGCAGCAAGGGCGCCGCCTTCAGGTCTTTGGGAAACACCAGGCCCGAACTGCCCACAAAGGTTTCAACACCCAGTGCTTGGGCCCACGCCTGAATGTAACCCGGGCCAAAAGCTGTCAGCAAGCGCTCTACCTGCGCCTGGCGCGCGCGGTAACGGCTGCCAAAGGTCTCGGGCCCTTCGGAATGGGTCAGGTTGAGCCCGCCCTTGCCGGCGAGCAAAAATTTGCGGCCAACCGAGGGCATGGCGTCATAAACCTGTACCGATAACTGCGGCCCGGCGCTCGAAAGCACCTCGGTAGCCATCAATCCGGCGGGCCCGCCGCCGATGACCACCACACGGTGAACGGGTGATACGGATAGCGTCGGTACGGCTGATACGGCTGATTCGCTTGATACAAGGGGCAAAGTAGTCATCGGGTCAATCACTGGAATGCCGCTGTGGGTCTGTGGATCGGTGGGCCCGTGGCGAAAAAACTACGCAGCGCAGGCGGTGTGCGCCGCCTGGCGTGCGGCAGGGTGCTTGGCGAGCCTGCAAGCGCGTCTGAAAACATATGGATTGTCCCAGTTTCAAACCAGCGTTTTCGCGGTTGGCACCGCAAGGCGCTGCACTGTGGAGAAAAGCGTGCACCAACTGGGGGTGTTTTGGTCACTTTGCTGCCGCAAAATGGTCTTGATCGTGGAAAGCTACTTGCATTTGATTAAAAACAGGGACATGCAGCTTGCTGCGTGTGAAAGGGCCGGCCGTCAACCGTCAAAATCCGTTTTCGGGTTTACAGCCCGTACTACCTGCAGGCGTTTTGGGCGGGCTACCGTCAGGACGACACTTACAACTTCACAAACCGCAATTGCTCCAGCGTGGTGGTGCAAGCCGTCGATGCGGCCATGGAAGGCGTGTTTGCGGACAAACCGTTCTGGCGGACCTTGCTGCGCCTGATGTTTCACCCCGACATGTGGCGGGCAGGCAGCGTGCGTGTGCGCGCCGAATCACTGGCCTGGTCACCCGGTCTGGCACTGGACTACGTCAGTGCCGTGCGCCGGGTCACCGATCCGCGCTATGACCTGCGGCTGCATCTGGTGCGGCGCTGGCGCGCCAAACGCAGGCGCCGTCAGGTCGTCTGACGCGCACGCATTCAGCCTCAGGTCTTCGGCGGCGCGCGGGTGTCCTCGCGCTCCAGCTTGTCGAGCACCCTGAAACACATCACTACGCCTGCCACGCCAAACAGCACCACACCCAGGCCATAGCCACCCAGCACACCGCGCGGGCCAAAAAAATGCCCGCCCAGCCAGATGAAGGGCACCACACCCAGGGTGGCCCGGCTCCAGTTCAAAACCGTTGAATACAGCACAAAGCCGAGATTGTTAAAGGCCGCATTGGCCACAAACACCGCGCCGTTGAAGACGTAGGTGCCTGCAACAAAGATGCAAAAAAAGACGATCAGCTCACGCGCTTCGCCATCGGCATTGAAAACATCGGCAATCCAGCTGCCGCCCAGCGCCAGCAGCAGCCAGACACACAGCACATAGGCCACCACCACCTTCAGGCTGTCGCGCATGGTGGACCGCAGGCGGTCATGGCGGCCAGCGCCCAGATTTTGGCCAAGGATGGGGCCGACAGAGCCTGACAGCGCAAACAGTGCGGCAAACGCGACCGGAATTACCCGCCCGATAACAGCCCAGCCCGCCACTGCGTTGTCGCCAAATGAGGAAATGGCACCGGTGACAAAGGCGTTGCCCACGGGCGTGGCGACTTGCGTCAGCACAGAAGGCACACCAATGGCAAAAAACGGCCTGAAAGTCTGGCGCAAAACAGGGGCACTGGGCCACTCATACAGACGGTGTACTCGCAAAACCCCATGCAGCCCGATAGCCACCATGACCAGCCGCGCCAGGCAGGTCGCAATCGCCGCACCGTCAAGACCCCAACCAAAGCCAAAGATCAGCAAAGGGTCCAGCACAGCCGTCGCCACGCCTGCACCCAGGGTGACAAACATTGAACGGCGCGCATCACCCAGCGACCGCAGCAATGCGCTCAGGCAAATACCCAGGCCCAGAAGGGGTGTGGAAGGCAGCACGATGCGGGTAAAGCGCAAGGCCAGCTCAGCCGTGGCGCCAGTGGTACCCAGCAAGTTCAGAAAATAGGGCAAAAAAGGGCACAGCAGCAGCGCAGCCAGCCCCATGGTGCCGGTCATCAACAGCAGTGAAGCACCGGACAGCTGACGGGCATGCTTTCGGTCGCCGCGGCCCAATGCCTGGGACGTCATGGCACCGACCGCAATTGCCAGCCCGATCGCCAGAGACAGCAAGAAAAACAGCAGCGTTCCTGCATAACCCACCGCAGCGGCCAGCTCCTTGTGGCCGAGCAGCGAGATGTAAAACAGATTGACCACATCCACCAGAAACACAGCCACCAGGCCGACCGTGCCGGCTGAGGTCATGGTGAGCACATGGCGGAGCGTGGAACCGGTGACAAACTTTCCGGGAACATTCAAGGCATCAGGCATCGGTATGGGGCGTCAAGTGTGGCTTAGGGAATCTGGAGAAGTCACTTATTAAAGTCCATTGGACTTGGTGTAGTGCGTGATCATCGCCGATGGGCCACAGGCCGGCGCATCGGTCACGCTCTGCTGTGGGAAAAACTCTCTCTTGCAAAAGCTCAATCAATCCACCATCAGCACCGTTCCGTCGGCCGCCAAAAAAGCGGCCTTGACCGTTTCGCCGGGATAAATAGCCTGCATGGCCGCGCGGTAAAGCTGCATTTTCTCAACCAGGGTCGGCTGCAATTGCGGCTGGTGGGCCAATTTGTAGTCAAGCACCCACCAGTGGCCCTGGTGCCCGTCGCCCGTGCGTCGCACCAGCCTGTCGAGCCGAAAGGTGTTGCCAGCATGCACTATTTCAACCTCATTGCCCTGCCAGTCGATCATGGCGTCGTCCCAGGCCCAGGCAGCGTCGCCATGGCGGATGCGGCTGGCGACCTGGTGCGCCTGGTCGGCCTGCGCGGCGTCAATGGCAAATTCGCGCAGCAGTTGCGCCCGCAGCGGGCCCAAACTGGCGGGCACGCCCCATTCAAGCAGTCGGTGCATGGCTTTGCCGGTTTTGGCCTGCGGCGAATCAATCTCATCAATCGTTGCGCTGTCAGCCGGCGAGCGTCGCATGTCCGGCGGCAGGACGGGTAGATCGGGAAGGCAGAAAGCTTCGGCGCTTACGGTGCCTGCGAAGGCGATTTCGCTAGAGGCTATCGGCGCAGCGACCTCGCTGCCGCACGGCGAGACAGTGACTTCGCTGGCAAATGGGCACAGCCGCTGCCACCAGCTGCTGGTGGTAGCGCGGTGTGGCTCGATGGATGAAATCGCCAACGTGTTGCGGGCCCGGGTTAGCGCCACATACAGCGCGTTGAGCTCCTCGCGTTTGCGCGCCGCCTGCTCCAGTGCCAACGATTCGGTGGCGCAGGCCGGTGGTCGGGTTTCGCTGACCAGAAAGACGAACTTTTGCGGAGCGCTGGCCTCGCCGGGCCAGTCGACCAGCACACTCATGCTCTCAAGCGCGCGCTCCACCGTGTCGGTGTCAAGCAGCAGCACCGAGTGCGCCTCCAGGCCCTTGGCACCATGAATCGTCAGCAGCCGAACAGCGTCGGCGTTGACAGCCGCCGGCGCCTGCAGGCCGCCAGCCTTGAGCGCGCGTACAAAGGCGTAGGGCGTGGCATACCGGCCGCCGTCAAGTTGCAGCGCCACATTCAGCAAGGCGCGCAGGTTGGCCAACACCGTAGCCCTGGACTGCGCGGGCGCGGCAGCGGCAAAGCGTGCCAGCACATCACGATGGTGGTAAATCGCCTGCAGCGCGTCATGCGGCGGCAAACTGTCGACCCAGCCCTTATATTTGATCAAATCAGCCCTGGCGCCCGTATCTCGGGCGCAAGCAGCTCTGATTTTTGTAGCAGATCAAACCACGGCACCTTGCTGTTGCCTTGGGCCAGGGCTATCTGCACCAGCGCTGCGTCGCTCAGCCCGAACAGCGGCGAGCGCAGGGCTCTGGCCAGCGACAGGTCATGCTGCGGCGAGACCAGCACATCGAGCAATGCCACGATGTCGAGCACTTCGCAGCAGTCGATCAGCTCGGTTTTCTCGCGAATCTGGCCAGCAATTTGCAGCGCCCTAAGCTCGTTCTGCAGGGGCATGAGTCCGGCGCGCTTGCGTGACAGCACCATCACGTCCGACGCTTTCAAACCACCGGCGATTTGCGCGGCAATCCAGGCAGCGGCCTGACGCGCTTCAACACTGCGCAAGGTCTCGTCTAGCAATTCGCGCGGCGTGGTGAGGCTGTCGCGCCAGCCGTCCAGCGCAGTTGGAGTGGCAGTGGCAGTGGCAGCGTCATCTGCCGGGCGCGCTATTTGCGGCAGCCGGACGACAGCGCCGGGTGTATCAGAGCCGCTTGTATGGGTGCGAAAGCTGTCGTAGCCATCATTGGCCTGGGCCTCCAGCATCACACTGTTGACCGCCGAAATCACGGCCACGCTGTTGCGGCGCGTGTGGTCGCAGGCGAGCAAGTCGCCGCCCAGGCCATCGCGCACAAAAGCTTGCGCTGCAATAAATACCTGCGGCTCGGCACGCCGAAAGCGGTAAATGCTTTGCTTGGGGTCGCCGACGATGAACACGCTGGGCGCCCTGCCCGCGCCGCCCCCTGCGCCGCCATAGCCACTTAACCAGGCGTACAGCGCCTGTCACTGCAGCGGGTTGGTGTCCTGAAACTCGTCAATCATCAAGTGCCGGATGCGCGCGTCCAGCCGCTCCTGCACCCAGGCAGACAGCACGCCGTCGCCCAGCATGACCAGCGCGGCGCGCTCAACATCGTTCATGTCGACCCAGCCTTTTTCACGTTTGAGCGCGGTAAATTCGGCCAGCAGCAGGCGGGCCAGCCTGGCCATGCGCTGCTGATAGTCCTACGCGTCCGCCTGGTGGCGTGCCTTGGCAATGCGCAGCGCCAGCTCGTGTGCATGACGAATGGTGTCAATACCGACGATTTTTTCGCCAAACTTGCGCGCGAATCCCTGGTCGGTCAGCAGCGCGGCCAACACGCCTACTATGTCGCTGGCGGTCAAGGCCTGCTCAAGCTCGCTGCCTTTGGCGGAAAAAGTCACCGCTGAAGCCCGGCCCAGCGCACCGGTGGCAGCCATCAGCAATTGGACGCTGGCGACATTGCTTGTGAGCAGCTCGTCGGGATGATCCAGCCCGGCAAACTCCGCAGATTGCAGCGTGAAATGCTGCACCGAGCTGTCAACCACCCCCACAGCATCGGCCAGCACAAACTCGGTGCGTTTGTCGAGCGCGCCCTATAGCGCCTTGTCCGTCTGCGAGCGACCGTGCACCATGACGACGGTTTCAAAATCCGCCTTGAGCGCTGCGTCTTTGACCAGCGCCGCATAAAATCGCCGCCACACCAGCGCCCGCGCAGGGCTGTCGTCTTCAAGCAGCTCGTAGTTGACGGGCAAACCCATCTGCTGAAGGCTGGCGACTAGCGCACTGCGCAGCAAAGCAGCAAACCAGCTGTGAAAAGTCCGAATCTGCACCGGCCTGCCACTGTCCAGCACGCGCTGGTATACATTAGCCAGCTTCTGGCGCAGCTCTGCAGGCGATTGCGGGTCTTTCTGGCTTGCAATGCCGCGAAGCACCAACTCCTGGCGCAAGGTTTCGTCATCGGCACAGGCAAACTTTTCAAGCCATTCGTAAAGCCTCGCGCGCATCTCCCGTGCAGCCTTTTTAGTGAAGGTGATCGCCAGAATCTCTTGCGGGCCGATCTCGTCGCCACCTTCGAGCAGCGCGCGCAACATGCGTGACACCAGCATCCAGGTTTTGCCAGCGCGAGCGCAAGCCTCAACCGCCAGCTGCGGCGCGGATCGCAGGCGATGGTGTAGAAAGCCTCGGCGCTAACCGCCTGGCCGTTGTGAAAATAGGCGGCGGTCATTTCAGCACCGTGCCTGGTCAAAAAACCTGGCCCAAAGCCCTGTCATCCCGGACTTGGTCCGGGATCCATGTCTTTGGCGGTTGTCTGCGCGCATTGCGGCCGTGGATTGCGGGGCAAGCCCGCAACGACAGATATCCAACAGTGTCGCGTTCATAGGGTCCAAAAATCCTTACTGCATAAACCACGAGCAGCGCAATAGTCGCAGGCCTTGCCTTCGCCCAGCGCGGGCATGGGGGCGCCAGCGGAGATCCTGGACAAGTCACTCAGGATGCTTTGAATCAAGCCGTCGCGCAGATCGACAATGTCGGGCTGCGGATAAGTTCGGGTTGCTTCCTTCTCACCGACGTTGACGTAGGCCGCCTGCAGCGTGTCGTCGTCCAGCAGCGCGGCGTAAAAGGCCAGCTGGGTGTCTTCCTGGGCATCGCGCAGCCGCTCAACAGTCACGCTGCGCCCTTCTGTTTTGTAGTCCAGCACCATGCGCGCGCCGCCAGCAAAGGTGTCGATGCGGTCGATCTTGCCAATCAGGGTGAGGTCGCCCAGCGGCATGGTCTTGGCTACCTCGCCATCTTCAAACGCCGCGCCGCCTGCCTCATGGCCTGCCAGCCAGGTCAAATAGCCTTCGCGCACACGCGGCCAGATGGCAGCAAACGGCAAAAACTCGCTGTCGCTCAGCCCCAGCTCTGCGGTGGCCGTCTCGGCCGCTATGTTAATCATAGCTACTCGCGCCCGCAGGTCGGGCGCCGAAGCCTTATTTAGCTCTAAATGGAAGGTATACAGCAGCTTGTGAAGCCAATTGCCAAAGTCGCGCTTGCCCAGCTCGCTTTCAAGCTCTTCAGACGCTTGCAAGCGCAGCTGGCGCAGGGCAAAAAACCGGTAAGGGCAGCGCCGCAGATCTTCGTAGGCGCTGGCAGACAGCCGGTCAACAGGCAGATCGTTGCCCACTGGAAGTGGATGCAGCGTCGGGGCTGCGGCCAGCTCGCGCTGGCTGCGCGGGTCCGGCGGCAGTGGCAAGCCTTGCAGCAGCAGCGCTTGTACAAAGCCACTGGGCATCAGGTGCTCGCCGCCTTCGGACTGCCGCCAAAGCAGGTCAATGTGCGGACATTGCAAGGCGTTTTGCCAGGCAGCGCGGTGGGCACGGGTGATTTCAGCGCGCGAGGCAAGGCCCAGCAACTCACGCTTGGGCGCAGTCCACTTGCCCGGTGGCTCCGGCGACACGGCCAGCCGCACTTCGTCGCACCCCGGCATAACCACAGCCTGCATCGGTCGGCCCAGCAACTGGCTGAGCGGCAGAATCACGACTTGTGCATCAGCCGGATGCCGGGGCGAAAAGCTGGCAGTTTCCAGCGTCTGGTTAGCCCAATGGGTGAAATCAGCAGGGCTCATGCGGCGGCTGGCTGGCAACTCCAGCTCATTGCCGTCATGCAGGCGCAAGGCAGCAATCACGGCGGTACCCGCTGCGTCGCGTACCAGTGCGTCCCAGTGGTCAGCAAACTGCAACGCCAGGCGGCAGTCGCGCAGCCAGCTGGGCAGCGACCTTGCACGCTGCATGCCTTCGCGCAAGGCTACTTCAGCCTGAGTCACCAACTGCGCATCAAACGACGGCGCGTTTTTAAGAAAATCCAGCACGGCATCGGTGGACACGTCCCAGACGACAGCGCGCAACAGGCTCATCAAGGTGGCCGCAGCGCGGGTGGTCGATAGCTTCCAGCCGGTTTCGTCGCGCAAGACCACGCCGCGCTCGGCCAGCATGGCGCGCACGCGGCGGGTCAAAAGCCGGTCCTGCGCAATCAGCGCCACCGGTTTGCGGCCCTGCGCAAGATGAGCCAAGACGCAAGCGGCCGCGCGGTGTGCCTCGTCTTCGGCGTCCTGCGCGTCATGCAGGCCAATCTCGCCAAGGGCTGCGGGTGCAGGCAGGTGCAATTCGTGGGCCCTGTCGCCGAACTGCTGCTTGAGCACCTCAAACGGTGGCTCGGCCTGAAACCCATCGATCACAACCAGCAGTTCGGCGCTGGCGTTAAACAGCACATCTGACGGGTATGCCGAAGCCGCTGCCCAGACCAGTGCAATGCGGGCCACGGCGAGCTCCAGCGCCAGAGCGGGTGAATCAAGACCGGCGCCAATGTCGGCCGCCAGCTTGGCCCCCCATTGAAGACGCTCAGTCGACGCCTGCGCGGCTGCATGGCGGCTCAGAGACCAGGCCGCTTCAACCAGTCGCCCGGACAAAGCGTTTTGCTGGGCAGCAAGGCCAGCCCGCACCAGCAGATTGGCAGCTGTCAAGCCGTCCAGCGCAGCATCCAGCGTGAGGTCATCGGTTCCCGCCACAAAACCACCGTGGGCCGCATTCAGGCTGGTCGCCCAGTTCATGGTGCTTTCAAAACGTGGTGTGAAAGACGCACCGCTGGCAGCGGCGCGCACGTGTTGCTTCCACGCTTCCTGGGCTTGATGAATCAGTTGCGCGTAAGGCACCAGCACCACCGCCCGTGACGGGTGGACGCCGGTTTGGCGCAGTAATTCGTCAACATGCTGCATCAACTGCTGCCATTGGGCTTCAGAAGGATGCGTGTGCAGCCCGCGCACGGCAGCAACCGGCTCACGAGCTGTTGTTGCGCTCGGCAGCTCGGCGCTGCCAAAAAGAGTAGCTATCGGGTCCATGGCTGATGGTAAGGCCGCCCGTCGATGCCTGAGGCTTGCTTTCTGACAAAATAGATAAAACATCCGCAGTGTCTTGCAACCCCTACACAGGAGCCGACATGGCCGGCGAACTGATTAAACACATACCGATGCCACGTTTGAAGCCGATGTACTGAAATCGGCCACACCGGTCCTGGTCGATTACTGGGCTGAATGGTGCGGTCCTTGCAAAATGATTGCGCCCATCCTGGACGAAGTTGCCACGAGTTACAACGGCAAGCTGCAAATTGCCAAGATGAATGTTGATGAACATTGCGACATTCCAGCCAAGTTCGGCATTCGTGGTATCCCAACGCTGATGCTGTTTAAAAACGGTGAATTGGCCGCTACAAAGGTTGGCGCCATGAGCAAATCGCAACTTACCGCCTTTATCGATCAGCAACTGGTCTGATAGTCCTGAAGGTTTGCCACCTGCGGGAGCTGCCAGCCGATTCAACAATCTCAATGCGTCAACGGCACCTTTGCGGTGCCGTTTGTCTATCAAAACAGTGCCGGACTTGGCGTCGCTGGGCAGCGTCGTTCCGGCTTCATATCGGAGAGCCCTTGTTTCTTGGCTCCAAGAGCGTCCACGCCGCCCTCATCGAGTTTGCGTCCCCAGACCAACACTTGGTTTGGATTGCGAATGGCGTAGACTACCGCCACCTGGCGACTCGAAAGCTGCGCGCGATCCTGCTGGGACAGCACTTGCAGCTTGAACTGCGCACTGTACGCGCTGCGCTTGGGGCGCAAACCGTCAATGCCGTGCAGACGGTAGTGGCTCGCCCAGCTGCTAATCTTCTCCTCGGGCAACGACCAGCGCCGCGCCAGCCGCTTCGCTCCGCCTTCGCCAGCCAGAAAGCTCTTGACGACTTGCAACTTAAACTCTGTTTGATACTTCTTCATGAAACCCCTTGAAGTTTGTTTAACTTCTGGGGGTCAGTTCAAACTCGGGGCGATTAAGTCGGAACGGCTTGCGCGGCCAAGAGCCTTCCTATGACACTGAACGCTGCGCCGACGTGGACATCCAGATGTATGTCGACGCACAGAGTCACCTCTTCCTGGTCCATTCGTATGTCCTGCGTGTTGAAGAAGCCAACGACAACCCCAATAGCCGGATAAGACACTCAAGCTGCAGGACAATGCTCCTATTAGGTCACCTGCATTGAGCCCGACGGTGCTCGGTGAACGTCCGAGGTGATCGACAGGTCAACGCGAAGGCAGCAAGGCCAGTCGTAGCTCCGGTCAGATTAAATCGGCGTTCAAAGACACTTTAAACTGAGTGTGATAGCTGTCGACTAGCTCGCAATTTTAATATGCCAACGCTGGCTTTGATCATCTGCTTTGCATCTGGCTAGATGAGAGCTTGCACCGGCTGCGGTTGCCTGGTTCACCATCCCGACGCAAGTGGATGCATCGATATTTTTCACCTTCAGGTATCTGCTTGAAAGCAAGTCCCAAACTTGATTAACGTCACCATGACAATTCCAGACCTGTACTTTTCTACCCGCTACAAGAGTCTTGCCATCAGATTCTAAACACCGCGTTGGGTTGGTCGAGTTACGTATCATGCTGTCATCTCCGAGAATCCATTTCTGCGACGGTACGTTATTACAGAGAACCGCTCCAATCCGTGACCCATTCACCGCGACGTTTCCGTCTAAAGGGGCAAGACAAAGCCCTTTTCCGTTGGTAATTATGTAAGTGTTAGATGTACTAAATGGCACTGACCCGTTTTGGATAAACCAGCCAAGTGCGCCTTCGAACTCACCGTCAAAATAAGATGCTGTACTCGGATTTTGGTTAAGCCAATTAACGATGTTATAGAATGAATTACGACCCGTTGCTCTCCCGACCTCCAGATAATGCTTTCTGCCTGCATCTGGGTCCGCACCGTAGGCCGTCCTCAAGTCACTGTACGATGCAATGTAAGACAACGCGATCAAGTCACTCCAGTGCCGCCCTTCGTTGAATCCAATGGTGATGAAATGTCTAACGGCACAAATCTCCACGCTACCGCCTGTTAAGCTACTGGCACATTGTGAAGCGACGTCAGCGTTCTTCTCCAGATAATCATCAACAGAAAATGGAACAGGACTACCGCGCAGTTCACGCTCGCCATAATTAATGTAATGCGAAGCTCCTCTTGCGGCATCTGTTCCAAAAGCCTTGATCAAGTCAGGCCACGTTGCAATATAAATCAGATTTTCAAGCTCTTGGCTTAAAGCATCCTGCTGCTCCTCTGGACCCTCTGCTTCCACTGTAGATCGTTCTGTGGCCATCGTCGAGACGATTATCGGACTGGTTGTAAATGTGTATGTCAATACACCGTCCGGCGTCTCATTTTCTGTCGACAAAGTACTTGAATTGCCGGTCACTATCATCGAATTAATTTTCGCAGACGGAACGTACTCTAAAGATCCAATGACTGCCGACTGTGGGGTTCCAGCCGAACCTGAGTTATTACTATTACCGCCTCCGCAACCAGAAAAAACAAGGAGCGTAGCAATTGCGACAATTTTCAAAAATGTTGATTTCATGATTGTTCTCCAATTATGGGAAAAGTACGGACTGAGACGCTGCGGCACGTTTGCCCTCCCATGTCGGGGAGTACATAAAGCTTCCACTAGCCGACGCGTATACACGAAGTTCCCCAGAAAAGCCAGGACCGCCCAACGCAACTCTGTAGCCATGCTGAATGGCTGCTCCAGAACCCATGGCGAAATAAGAAGCTGTGCTATTGCCGCTCCAGCCTGACGCCCATGGTACTGATGGGTCATTAAATTTCTTCACGAAGTTCGGATTCAACACAGAAGTTACAGGTATACTTGCCTCTACCGACGTAAACTCGGTAAGAAAACCAAGCCTAGTAGTACGAAGCGCCTGAGCTTGACGGCCGACAATGTTCTGAGCAGTCTCTGCGTGAATATGACTAATTGCGCTTTCCCCAGGACTACCAAAACCTCCTTCCGGACCACCTGGAATACCCAATGACTGAAATAAGTCATGGTAACCTTGGATGGATGAAGAAGTTTCTATTCCCGTAGTGTAGTACTCACCGTCAATATTTGAAGCAAGTTGAACGCTATTTACCCGCACGGCGTTTCTATCGACTCGTGCATCCATGACTACCGTGACTTCGGCTTCGCGATCAAACTTAAATCTAGGAATAATGTTATCGGAGGTAAGGCCTGACCAGCCAGAAACTGCAAATGTGAACAACCTTTCTTTGTTTATGCGGTCAACAATACTCACACAACCCTTGCCAACACTGCAGGTGTATAAAGGAAGTACAACATTGAAACCAGCACCGACCGGTACGACCCCTTCGATTTTGAAGGTTCCCACTAAAGAGGCACGAGCATAGACGCCCCACGCTCCCTCCCCTCTTAGGAAAGTCTTGTTCTCAGTATCATGCTTGGCCGAGCCCTCCTGCATCTTCCGATGCCATACCTGCGATTGGTTAGTATTCGGAATTCTTCCATTCGCAAAATCATCCCATTCAATCTTCTGGCCCGTGATCCCTTCAACCGCTCGCCAAGCCAGGCGCGCTGCAAGGTTGCGTTTATGTTGTATGACTGTGACGCCGTCGTACTTTTTGGTAGAAACATGCCGATGATGACGACGGATGGCCCGCTTTAAGTCGTGACTTGTTGCGTGACCTCCGTTCCAGTTAGGACCCAATCCGTTTAACTCAGCATGCAGCCGATTTGCCACGAAATGAGCTTGCTGTTCAGGATGCAGATTACGTCTGCTGCTCAATGCAGTCGCAGTTGTCAGTGCCGCCGATTTGGCAGGAGGTTGTGATGGACGGTCCCTGAAGTTTTTCAAATTACCATATGCATAATTGGTAATACACGTTAGTTGCGCTGATCTTGAGCCAGGATGCTGAGTTTCGCAAAAGTCATCCTGGGAATTTGCCATGGCTTCTGCTTGCATTAATAAAGTTATCAAGCTTGCTAAATATAGTTTTTTCATGTGATTTTCCTAATAAATATATTCTTAAAACCGCAAAAAGACCCAACTCGCCACAGCACGCTAATGCTTGCTTTTACATATTTTTATTTAATGGATTTACTGAATTTACCGTGATAACAAGTGTGAACGAATATTAGCGAGTGTTAACGGGTGTTAACGGGTGTTAACAAACACAGATCTTGTCACTCTTGCGGCTATTGTCCATAGGGATTACCCGTGCTGAATAATTTTTTCAGTGGCAATGTCCGCTGGGTGCTGCTGCTGCCTACGAAGTCACGGTAAGAGATAGTCAACGGGCCTGCTCAACGCCCCCGTCAACGCCCATCATGCGCATGACTTCCAAGCCACTGCGTATCGGTGCCAGAGGGTTGCGCAGTTCGTGTGCAAGTGTTGCCAGGAATTCGTCCTTCCTGCGGTCGGCATCCCGAAGCTGCTGGACGAGCCGCTCACGCTCTTTTTCAATCAATCTGCGGGCGGTTACATCTGCGACAGTACCGTTGAAACTGACAAGCCGCTTGCGGTCCGCATCGAAGCTTGCGCGCCCACTGGAGAAGACCCAATGTACCGACCCGTCCGGGTGAATTACACGGTACTCCTAGGCGTAGGGGGCCGGGTCGTCGGCACGCATCGCTGCCTCTACCGCCGCACGATTTCCCTCGAGGTCGTCGGGGTGAATCGCCGCGAACGCCTGCTCATAGCTAATGGCTTCAGGCGTACCTGAAAAGATGACACGAAAGCGCTCATCGGTTGTCAGTACGTTGGTCGCCATATCGATGTTCCACGCGCCCAGCGCTGCCGCGTCGAGGGCCAACCGCAGCAGTTGCTCGCTCACTTTCAGGGATGCTTCAGCGTTCTTCTGCTCGGTCACATCGAGCGCCACGCCGTCGAAGTGTTTGGGCGTACCGTCGTCGGCATAAGCGGTGCGCCCAATGGCCCGAACCCATTTGATGGCCCCGGTTCCGGGGTTCAAGGTGCGAAAATAAGCGCTGTAAGGAGTTCTTCCTGCGACGCTCCGATCGATGGCCTGACGGGTCAGCTCACGGTCTTCGGGGTGCATTTGGTCGTAGAACGTACCTATTGTGACGACTGCGTCAGCCGGCAGATGGAAGTGGGCTTTGACCAAATCGTCCCAATTGAGCACATCAAACGGCAGGTCGCAGTACCAAAAGCCGACCCCGCTGCTGCGGCGAACGAACGCCAGTCGCTCTTCGCTTTGGCGAAGCGCCGCCTCGGTCTCTTTGCGGGCGCTGATGTCTCTGTTGACGCCGAACAACTGCACGGGTCCGTCCGCCCCCTTGCGGACGGCGTGACCCCATTCCTCCATCCACTGCACGGCCCCGGTGTCAGGGCGCACGATGCGGAACTGGCTGCTAAAGTCCTCTCCCGTTTCCACTGCAGTTGCTACCGTTGCGTGGTGGAGCTGTATGTCGTCGGGGTGTAGCAGGGCGAACCCGCGGTTGATGCTGCCCAGTTTTTGGTCGGACGGTACCCCGTACACCTCTGTCGCGTTGTCCGAGGTCACCATAGCGCCGGTTACCGGATCGTACTCCCACGCCACCATGCGGGCGGCACGCAAGGCCAGCCGCAGTCGCGATTCGCTTTGGCGCAGTGCGGCTTCGGCCCGCACCCGCTCAACTGTCGCCCAGGTGCGTTCGGCAGTATCCTCGATCAGCGCAACCTCATGCGCAGTCCAGTCCCGCCGATCAGACATGTTTACCGACAACCCCGCGACGAACTGTCCGCCCTTTACCAAGGGTACGCTCACAAGGCCCCGCACTTGAATAGCAGCAAACGCTGCCCGCTCGTCGGGCGGGCGGCCCGGCTCGGCGATTGCATCCGGCTCAATGATGGTGCGGCCGTCGAGTAAATCTGAAAGCAGGGCGGGGCCGAATGACGCGACCGGGTATCGCCCGACGAGTGACTGCGCGCCTGCGGTGTAGTCACGCTCGATGACATAGTCGTCTCCACGGATCTCAAAGTACAACACCCGATCAGTGCCAAGATGTTCACCTAGCACGCGGCTGGCTTCGGCCTGCACGGCAACCGGATCTTGCAGCGGGCGAATCGCATCGGCCAGCGCAACCTTGAAACTGTGCGCCGCATCGCTGGCACGGAGCGCATCGTCAACCCGCTTACGGTTGGTGATGTCGCGCGACACCGACAGCAAACGCACAACCTGACCGTCGGCGGCATCGCGGATGGGGCTGACAGTGACCTCCCACCAGCGCGGCGTTCCTTTAGCCGTCGGGCAAAACGCCTGGAACGAGTATACGCTGCCGCCTCGGGCCGTCGTCAACCCACGCTCAACGTCGTACAGCGCCTCCAGGGGCCACAGTGTTGACCACTCCTGGCCGCACAAAAGCCCAAAATCGTCAATATCCATCAAGCGCAAGCCCGGCGTGTTCATTTGCATGAGCCGACCGTCCAGACCCAGCACCTTGACGCAATCTGTGCTTCCGTCCATCAAACTGCGGTTGAACTCAGCGCTGGCACGCAGCGCCGACTCTGCCTCCTTGCGCTCGGTGATGTCGGTGTTGGTGCCGAACCATTGGACGACCTTGCCCGCGTCGTCTTTAACAGGCTCAACCCGTGTGAGAAAAGCACGAAACTTGCCGTCACCGCCCTTAAGCGGAAAAACCATGTCGAACGGCTGGCCAGTGGCGATGGACGCCTTCCACTGCCTCAACACCTTTGGCAGTTCGGCCGGGTCGTGGACGCTTTGCCATCCCCACCCTTCCATCTGTTCTAAGGTCGTGCCGGTGTAGTCGTACCAGCGGCGGTTGTACCAAAAGATGTGGCCGTCGGGGTTCGCCATCCATGCCAAATGAGGGATCGTCTCGGCCAAAGCCCGGAACTGCCCCTCGCTTGCGCGCAGCGCGTTCTCAGACTGCTTACGCATGCTGATGTCAATGAAAGTGAGCACCACTCCAGCGATGCGGTCGTCGCCGGTGCGGTAAGGGAGGATGCGTGCGATATACCACTGCTCACCAGCGCGGACTTCGCGCTGGGCCGGTTGCAATTGCGCCAAACAGAGCTCGGCATCGGCGACTATTTCAGGGTAGTCGAGTCGGCGGCTGAGGTCAGCGAGCGGGCGGCCAATATCAGCAGGGATAAAGTTGAACAGTGCTCTGGCTGATGGCGTGAAGCGCTGAATTCGCAATTCGCGGTCCAGAAATACGGTGGCAATGTCGGTCGCAGCCATCAGATTTTGAAGATCGTTGTTGGATCGTGCGAGCTGATCGACGTTACTTTTCAGCTCGTCGTTCACCGTTGTCAATTCTTCGTTGATCGATTGAAGTTCTTCGCGGCTGGTTTCCAATTCTTCGGTGGCAGAGCGCAGCTCTTCATTCATGGCTTGCAGCTCTTCGTTGCTAGCCTTGAGTTCCTCCGTGGACGCCTCCGTTTGCTCGATGGTGTCGCGCAGATGCGCCTTGGTCGCCACCAGTTCACGCTCCAGGTGCAGAGCGGCCTGGTCGGCATCTCCATTTCGCGCAACGGCTACAGCGGCGGCGGTGTCCGCAGGATGCCCCTCGAAAACGACAAGCAAAAAGTTAGGCGCGAGGTCACCCGCAGGCGTGACGCGGATGTCCACCAGGCTCTGCGAATCGCCCGTTTCGATCCGCACCCGAAACGCCGTTGCTACGGCGTAGGTCTGCGCCGCCGCATAAAGTGCAGCGCGTAACTCAACACGCAGCATGGGGTGAACCGTGCGCAACAGGTTGCGCGTTGGTTCGCCACCCCTGAACTGCAAAAAACGCCCAGCTGAATGCGACAAATGAACGATTTCGTGTGCCGAGTCGACCAGGACCGAAGGTGGCGAAAAGCGCTCAATCAGCAAATAATGCAGTTCGCTCGGCTGCAAACCGCTGTCAAAAGGTCCTGCCCGGTCCAGTTTTGTGTGTACGTCTCTACCCGTTTCCGGCCCACGCACTGCTGGTCGCTCTCGCGTGCGTTCTTGCAGCGCCAATGCACGCGCCAAGATACCAGGCCCGGTCGGCAGCGCGATGAGGCGCTTAAGCGCTGGTCGCTGCACGTAAAGCCGCTGTTTTTTATCGAAAACGGTGAAGAGTGTGCTGTCATCGTCCACAGCCTCCGAGGTGCCGAGAAAAAGCCTACCGCCGGGACGCAGCGCAAAGTGAAATATATCGAATGCGCGGCTCTGCGCCTCGCGTTTGAGGTAAATCAACAGGTTACGGCAAGAAACAAGGTCGAGCCGCGAGAAAGGCGAATCCTTGAGAAGATCGTGCGGCGCAAAGGGTATCAATTCGCGTACCGCCCTGCGAACACGGTAGCCCCCCGTTTCGTGCACAAAGAAGTGGCGCAACCTGTCTTCAGTAACATCTGCAGCGATGGTTTCCGGATAAAGACCTTCACGCGCCACCCGGATGACCTCTTCATCCAGATCGGTCGCAAAGACTTGTATCTGCGGCGGGCCTACCAGCGTCGCAGCATACTCGCTCAGCAGCATGGCGATTGAATACGCCTCTTCGCCAGTAGCACAGCCCGCAACCCATAGGGTATTGCGCGAGATGTCGGTGCCGCCAAAGCGAGCCAGCAGCACTGATTGGCGATACAGCGGCAAGCCATCACAGTACTTGGAGGCGATCACCCAGGCCAGCAAGCCTTCGCTGAACAAGCCCTTGGGGATGACTTGCTCAGGCTTGGGCGCCAGGCGCACTGTGCCGTCGCAGCACGGGCAGGCGTATTTGACCCGCTCGTGGCGAATCACGCGCACCTGCTGGGGGATGATGTCAAGTTGCTCGCTGGCCTCAACGCCGATTTCCTGGAGCGTTGCGCCATCGTGCGGACACATGCGTTCGGCCTGCGGCAACTCATGGCGCACCACATGGCGCGGCAGGGCTGGGTCCAGTGGTTTACGCCCACGCTTTTTGCGCTTGTGAGCAGGTACATCAATGGCGTCG
>JANPIK010000017.1:0-11577 GCA_031424935.1 Polaromonas sp. | reverse complement strand
CACAGCGATGGGTAATCGCCTCGGTGCTCTTGCACCATTCGCACTGCGCGTTCGCGAACCTCGGGTGAAAACTTGTTTGACTTCTTCATGGCTCAATCCTCTCAGAGATTTGAGCCTCCTCAAAATACGGGGCGATTCACTTTACCTCGTGTATTTAGAGTTTCAAAGACTTGATATGCGTCGTCTTCGTTGTCTAGCTCGACATAAATAAGTTTCAACGCAAAAAGTGCATCGCGCAGCTCGTCTAGCTTTGATTTAGTTTTAACTCTTTTGGACGCTGATGCTATGGTTTCTATCTGCTCAATCTTTTCGATCGTGTCGTTAACTTTTTCAACAAAAAACTTAAATGCTGCTTCAAGTAATGCCTCTTCATCGCCAAGCTTGGCTTTGGTGGATGTAGCAACTTCTCTCTGAATAGCCGTTTGTAGATATGGGTACGAGGTCTCTGTTTTGAGAACAAACGTTGCTTCATTGTTTTTATTGTTACGCTCAATAAAGCTCTGTGCTCCCGATGCTCTATCTTCAAAGCCAGCCTTGCGATAGGCATTTCGTATGGCGGCTAGTATCAAGGTTATTGTGGTCAATCGCTGTTGCCCATCTACAAGAGCTTTTGCTTGCCCCTTAGCAAAGGTTACGATTGATCCAATGAAATAGTCTTTATGTTTTTCGACAAAAACATCATTCCAAAACTCTTCCCAGTTATCACGCTCCCAAGAGTAAGGTCTCTGAAACCGAGGAATTTCAAAATAATGGCTATTTAATATAAACTCCATTGTGTGATCTTGGCATTGAATTTTCATAGTTTTGATCAGAAAATATTGTTAATCACAACTGCTGTGTTGAGTAAGCTGTGTTTGCAATGAGAGGGTGTTGTGCATCACTTTCCCCAACTATCCTTCAACCCCACAGCCAAATTAAACACCAGCTTCCCCGCCGCATGATCCACCCGATCAGCCGCAAAGTAGCCATGTCGCTCAAACTGAAACTTGTCGTCTGCCTTGGCTGCAGCCAATGATGGTTCAACCACTGCATGCATCACTGTCAGGCTGTTGGCATTCAGGTTCTGCAAAAAATCAACGCCACCTGCTTCGGGGTGAGCTTCTTTGAACAGTCTGTCGTACAGGCGCACTTCGGCTTGCAGCGCGTCGGCTACGGCTACCCAGGTGATGACGCCTTTGACCTTGACGGCGTCTGAGCCGGGAGTGCCGCTTTTGGTGTCGGGTATCAGCAGGGCTTGCACTTCAGTGACTTTGCCCGCAGCGTCTTTTGTGCAGCCTGTGCATTCGATGACGTGGCCGTATTTCAGGCGCACTTTGTTGCCAGGAGAAATAGAACCATCCGCCGTGCGCTGCGGCGGATAAAGTCTGAAAAAGCCCTTGGGTGGTGTTTCTTCAAAGTCTGTGCGTTCTATCCACACTTCTTTGCCGATTTTGAAATGGCGTTTGCCCAGGTCGGGGTGGTGTGGGTGTACGGGGGCGGTGCATTCGTCCAACACATCAACACCATGCAGTTCGTCCCAATTCGTCAACACCAGTTTGATCGGGTCCAGCACGGCCATGGCTCGTGGTGCTGTGCCGTCTAGCGTTTCTCGCAGGCAACCTTCAAGTGTGCTGTAGTCAATCCAGCTGTCGCTTTTGGTCACACCTATGCGTTCGGCAAACAGTTGCAGCGCTTCGGGTGTGTAGCCACGGCGGCGCAGGCCGACGATGGTTGGCATGCGGGGGTCGTCCCAGCCTGATACTTTGCCTTCATTGACGAGTTGCGCCAGCTTGCGTTTGCTGGTCAGCACGTAGGTCAGGTTGAGCCGTGCAAATTCGTATTGGCGTGGGTGGGGCGTGGCTATCAGATTGCCTTCACACAAACGGTCTAGCAGCCAGTCATAAAACGGGCGCTGGTCTTCAAACTCCAGGGTGCAAATGCTGTGGGTGATTTGCTCCAGCGCGTCTTCAATCGGGTGCGCAAAGGTGTACATGGGGTAAATGCACCACTTGTCGCCGGTGTTGTGGTGATGCGCGCGGCGAATGCGATAAATGGCTGGGTCGCGCATGTTGATGTTGGGGCTGGCCATGTCGATTCTGGCGCGGAGTACGGCGGCGCCGTCGTCCAACTTGCCGTCGCGCATTTGCCTGAAGCGTGCCAGGTTCTCGGCCACGGTGCGGGTGCGGTAGGGGCTGTCAACACCCGGCTTGCCAAAGTCGCCCCGGTTGTGGCGCATTTCGTCGGGTGTTTGCTCGTCAACGTAGGCCAGGCCTGCTTCGACCAAATATTCAGCTGCGCGGTACATGAAGTCAAAGTAATCGCTGGCCTGGTAGGGCTTGTCGTTGCCGTCTTGCGCCCAGTCAAAGCCTAGCCACTTGACGGCATCAATGATGCCGTTGACGTATTCGATCTCTTCTTTTTCAGGGTTGGTGTCGTCAAAGCGCAGGTGGCACACGCCGCCGTAGTCGCGCGCCAGGCCAAAATTTAAGCAAATGCTTTTGGCGTGGCCTACGTGCAGGTAGCCGTTCGGCTCTGGCGGGAAGCGCATACGCACTTTTTGCGCATCAACTGGCCCTGCTGCATGGTGCGCGGCATCGCCGGGGCTGCCGCCCCAGTGGCGGCCTTGGTAAGCATTCGTTGCCAGGTCTTTTTCGATGATCTGGCGTAAAAAGTTACTGGGCTTGGTGTTTTGCGGTGTAGCTGGGGTGGCAGAAGAGTTCATAGGTAGATTTTAGGGCCGCAGACATAGGCAGCAGACATGGGCAGCAGGGTGAAAAGTCTTGTTACCTTTAAGCGCCGTCTTTACACGGCTGCGGGTCAGCCAGCCAGAGATGGGCGCGTTTAATAAACACGCGGGCATTTCACGCCCTGTGAAGGATGCATTCATGAAAACGTTAACTTATTCAAACCGGGCTTTGCTTTTGTCAGGCGCCTGCGCTGGGCTGGCGGTGGTGGCCATGGGTTTTGCGGGCAATGCTCAGGCCCGAGACAACCTGACCTTTTCAGTCTCTGTGGGCGGGCCTGGGGTGGTGGTAGGTGCCAGCAATGCCTATCCGGTCTATACCCAGCCACGCCCTGTGTATGTGCAACCTCGCCCGGTGTATGTGCAGCCGGCACCCGTATATGTGCAGCCTGCGCCGGTTTATGTGCAGCCGCAGGTTTATTACCCGCCAAGGGCTGTTTATTACGCCGCGCCAGCTGCCTACACCGCGCCGCAGCCGATTTACTACGCTCGTCCGCAAGGCTGGGCGCATGGTCACTATAAAAAGCACTACCGACAAGAAATCTTTACCCCGGCTGGCCACGGCCCCGGGTACTACAACCCGGGCTACGCGCCGGTGTATTACCAGCGCTGATCCAGCTGCGTTAATTCTCTGTAGTCAATACATTTGATTCAACTTGCTGGAAGCCGAAAAAAAACCTGCATCAAGCAGGTTTTTTTACGCCTATGCAGTCCTAACGATTACATTGCTTTCCAGAAAATATAGTCGGCTTGGTAGGGCAGGGTCAGTTTGTCGCCAATGTCTGCGGCACCACACGCTTTGCTCAGGTCTTGGCCGCCCTTGGTGTTGATGCGCTGAATGTAGGTTACGCCTTGCATCGCACCTGCGGCCATGCCGGGCGTGCCTTTAGACAATTGAATCGCAATGTTGTTGGCACCTACGGCTGGCGCAATGGCAATTTGCATGCCCACCACTGAAGAGCCATCGTTGTGTGTCCAGGTGGCAGGTGGGCCGCTGTAGTTACCAATGTTTTTGCCAGTGCGGTCGATCAAATCAGCTTTTGGTGACACCAGCGTCCAACCGATTTGCCCGGTGGCCGCTACGTTAGCGCGGCATTCGTAATTGAGCACGCCGACACCGGTGGTCTCCAGAGCCACCACGTTGCCTGCAGGCACGCGGATCGACTCAGTTAAAAGGTCTTGGCTGTATTCTTTGGCGGGGGGCTTGGCGGTAGAGCAGGCTGCCATGATGAGCGCCGTGCCTGTGACCATGGCCAGCGTGGCAATGGCGCTCTTGCCGTAAGCGCGAACCGTATTGTGGGTTGATTTCATATGTCCTCTTGCGTTGTTGTTTTAACTTTTTTATTAAAACCGATTTGCAAGCAGATGTGTGTAGGACAGGCGTTGCATGCGGTGCAAGCCAAGTGCGGGACCCCCGCGAGAATCCGCTCCAAACCACTTGACTATGATCTCAGTTAGTTTTGGTTACAGGAGCTTGCATGGCTGAATTTCGTTTTTGGGCGGCACTGGGTGCGCTGCTTGTCGTCATCAATCTTGGGGCTTGTAGCTCAGCGCCCACGCATCCAGCACTGGCGGGTGCTGAAAAAAGCGGAACGCTTCCAGAACTCCTGCCCGTGCGCCGCTTTGTGGCCAATATTGACGCGGCAGGCGGCTACCAACTGTCACCCAACGGTCAGCGCCTGATGTGGCAGCAAACGGTAGGCCTTGATATTGGCTTGGCCGTACGAGATTTGGCAAACCCTACAGCGGTAACGACCTATGCCACTGGCAACATGGGCCGCCGGGGAGGCAGCCAGTTTTGGCTGGCTGACAGCCGCCACGTCGTGTACACCAAAGACCCCATTGGTGATGAAAACACCCAGTTACTGGTGATCGACACGCAGGGCAGCGGCTTTGCACCCTGGGCGGTATCTCTAGGTAGCGGTGTACGCAGCTATTTTGCGGCGCGTGGTGTTGACGGTTCGGCCCGGTTTTTGTTTGGCAGTAACCAGCGCGACCGAGCCACGTTCGATTTGTATGAGGCTGACGCGCAAACCCGCATCGTGCGTGAAGTTGCCCGCAGTGATGGCAGTGTGCTGTCGTGGTTGATTGGTGCTGATCGTCAGTTGGCTGGCCGCTCGCGGCAACTGGGGCGCGAAGACGGCTCAGACGTGGCGATTGAACTGCTACAGGCCGATGACCAGTGGCGCGTCTTTAAAACCGTGAGCGGCTTTCAAACCTACTGGATCAACCGAATTGATACACAGGCCGGCAAAGCCTGGGCGTTGAGCAACATCGGGCGCGACAAACTTGCCCTGCTTGAGGTTGACCTGGCCAGCGGGCGTGAACAGTTGCTGGCCAGCCATGATGCCGTTGATTTGAGCTTTGCCGTGATGCCTGCGGGTAAGGGCGCGCCACTGGGCTATGTGGTCGAGCCTGGCTACCCTGAGATGAAATGGCTTGACGTGGCGTGGCAGCGTGACGTGGATGCCGCCGTACAAAAGGCGATGGTTGGCAAGTTGTTGCCAGCCCAGCCCATCATTACCCGCCCGCAGAGTATTTCTGAAGATAACCAGCGCGTGGTGCTGCGCAGTGTGAGCGATTTTGACTCGGCCGAGCTGTTGCTAGACCGCACGACGGGGCAAGTCAGCCGCCTGAATCCGGTGCAGACAGACGCCGCTAGTCTGTTGTCTGCCGAAAAACCTTTTTCTTTTAAGGCATCAGACGGGCGAACAATCCATGGCTATGTGATTGCCCCGCGTGGTGTGGTGGGCCCAGCCCCAACGGTGGTTGAAATTCATGGTGGGCCGTGGGCGCGCGACAACTGGAGCCCGGCTGTGTTCAATACACCACAGTTATTGGCCAACCGAGGTTACGCGGTGCTGCAAATCAACTACCGCGGCTCTACGGGTTATGGCAGTGACTTCACCAACGCAGCCAACCGCGAGTACTACGGCCGTCTGCAAACGGACATCGCCGAAGGCGTGCAGTGGGCCATTGATCAAGGCATTGCTGACCCCAAACGCATCGCCGTGTTTGGCGGCAGCTTTGGCGGTTTTTCAGTCATGGCTCAGCTGATTCAAAAGCCGCACGATTACCAGTGCGGTATCAACGTGGTGGGGGTAGCTAACTGGCCGCGCGTGGTAGACAACTGGCCAGCGTTTTGGCGCAACCGCCATGTGTTTGCCCGCACGTATGGTGATGTGAACAAGCCTGAAGACCGGGCGCAGATGCTGGCCAACTCACCGGTCTCGCATTTAGACAAAATCACCGCACCGCTGTTGGTGATTCATGGCGGTAATGACATTCGGGTGTTGAAGCAGGACTCTGACGACGTAGTGGCCGGGCTGCAAAAACTTGGCCGCCCGGTGGACTACCTGCTGTTTGCCGACGAAGGCCACAGCATCAGCAAGTGGCGCAATAAGTTGGCCATGTGGCGCACGATTGAAGACACGCTGGCCAGTTGCCTGGGGGGTCGCAGCGCAGGGTTTGATTTTTACCAGCTGATACCGCGCTGAATGCGCTGTTTTTTGCTGCCTACATCGCTTTAAACAGGTGGGCGTACAAGCGGCTCACGGCCAGTTTGTCCGCGGTGCCATGCAAGGTCAGGGTGAGCTTGCCCGTCTCGTCACGCACCACGCGGTTGATGGCGCTTGCCCGCACCACCGTGCCGCGGTGGATTTGCCAGAAGATTTGGCTGCCGAGTTGCTGAAGCAGCTCTTTGAGCGGCGTACGAATCAAATATTCGGCGTTTGCCGTCAGCACGCGGATGTATTTGTCGGCTGCTTCAAAATACAAAACATCGGCAATCGGCACCATTTGCAGCGTGTTGCCCTGCGTGCCCGCCAGCGTTGCCGAAATCATGTGCAAGGGTGGGGCGGTTGGCGGTTGCATTGTAGGCAGCAGGGCGCGCAGCTGGGCCAGGGTTTGCTCTAGCTGTGTGTCTGTATTTGCTACATTTGTGATAGCTTTATGCGCTCGTATTTGTTGGGCCAACTGCACTTTTTGTATTGTTTTGAGCAGCCGGGCTGGCTGCACAGGCTTGAGCAGGTAGTCCATTGCCTGCGCCTCAAAGGCGGCGACGGCGTATTGGTCGTAGGCGGTCACAAACACCAGCGCCGGAAACGGTTTGCTGCCCGTGTTTTGCGCGGGCCAGGCGTCCAGCAGTTCAGCGGCGGCGTCCAGGCCGTTCATGCCGGGCATCTGGATATCAAAAAACAAAACTTCGGGCTGCAGTGCCAGCGATTGAGCGACGGCTGATGCGCCGTCACCCACCTTGGCAACAACTTGCAGCGCTGGCCACGCGCGCGCCAGCTCGGCCTCAAGCGCTGCCGCCAGCAAGGGCTCGTCTTCAGCAATCAAGGCGGTCACCATGGTTGTTTCATGCATTTTTTGAAGGAAAAGTGATGCTGGCCCTTGTAAATCCAGGGCAACCAGCTCCTAAATAGAGAGTGGATTGTTCACCGTACATGGCTTGCAAGCGTTCACGTACTTGCGTCAGGCCAAAGCCAGTGCCGTCTTTCAGGCCGACGCCGCTGTCAATCACGTCCAGCACAATGGTTTGGCCGTCGCGGCGTGCGCTGACAGTAACGCTGCCGCCTTCAATTTTGGGCTCCAGCCCGTGTTTGATGGCATTTTCTACCAGCGGTTGCAGCAGCAGCGTTGGTACATCCTGGCTGGCCAGCTCGGCGGGCAGGTCAAGTGTGTAGGTCAGGCGTGGCCCCATGCGTACCTGCATCAGCGCCAGGTAGTCTTGCAGGCGGTCAAATTCGTCCGTCAGGCTGTGGTGGGTGGCGCGTGATGCGCTCAAGGTGGCACGTAGGTAGTCAATCAGGCTGTCCAGCATGGTGGTGGCACGGGCCGGGTCGGTGTTGATCAGCGCCCGCAAATTGGCCAGCGTGTTGAACAGCATGTGCGGCTCCAACTGGCTTTGCAGCAATTTGAGCTGGGCTTGAGTAGCCTGCTGACGCGAGGTTTCCAGCGCGCTGGTCAGGTAGCTACTTTTGGCAGTGGCGTAAAAAAAGTAGCTGACGCCAGCGCCGACGCAAGCCGTAAACAGAAACAAATACAGGAAGAACAGCGGCTGGTTGGGCAACAGCTCGAAGGTTGAGCGGCCGCTGTAGGCGTCCCCTGCCAGCGTACCCACCACAAAACCGAAAACAACACCGATAAAAATAACGCAGACCCCGCGCCAGCCACGGGGAAAGCGGAACGGTGACGCCACATCAATTAAGAACCGCGACAAGTCAATCACCAGCCAAGAGCTGAGGCCAGTGGCCAGCGAATAAGCCAATTGCACGTCAAAGCGCTGGCCCGGTTTGGCCAGCCACAGCACCACACCAATCAGCGTGCAAAAACCCGCGGTGATGAGGCCGTGGCGGGCCAAGTGGGGCAGGCAGTCGCGAATGCCCGCCAGTCCACCATGTGCCTGCTCAGCTGTAACTGGAGCGGTCAAGTTTTGCATGTTTGAATCATAAGTGGCGGTTCACCAGGCGTTGCGCTGAGGGTCCAGGCGAATGCGTTGGCAGGCTCAGGCTCCTTGTGGGCTGCTTGTGCCATTGGCCTTGGCAGATGCCAACCGCCACAGCTGCAAGGCACGGCCTGCAAACACGCCACTGAAGCCCCCATACAGTGCACCAAAACTTTGACTGAACAGTGCGTCGCGTGCCAAGTCTGGACGCATGGCCAAGGTCACCCCTACCGCGTACTTGGTGATAAAAATGCCCATCATCAATACCAGCGGCGTCCAGCTACCGGGGATGTGAAACTGCTGCGTCCATGCGTTGTATTGCGTGGCCTGAGCCAAGCGGCGTGTCATCACGACTGCTGCTGCTACAGCCGCTGCCGCGGCCCAGGCCAACAGCGTAGAGTGGGAACTGCCAAAAGCTGTCAAGATGCCAGCCAGCGACAAGCCAACCATGATCAAAGGGAGCACCGTGATGCGCCGCAAACTGACGGTGCGAGGCAAAGATTGCTTGAGTCCTACCCACACCAGCAAAACCAGTAGGGCCCAGACCCAGACAGGTGTGCGGGTAATGATTTGAATGAACATAAAAACGCCTTGTGTTGTTGATTAAAGAAACGCCATCAAACCAGTGACAGCCATTGATGAAAAACCAGGTTTCCCAAGTAGCGGTGTGGCAGCAAGGTAAAGCCGCCTGCCACCACACATGCGCTGATGTAGAGCTGTTGCATGGCCTGGCGGTGGCCTGCGATATTGCCTTGCGCCAAGCGCTGAAAAGCACAAAACAAAAAGTAAAAAGTCACCGGCACAAAAATATGAATAGGGGTAAAGCCAGCAATGTTAGGTAGCCGATAGTCGCGGATAAAAATGGCTGAAACGGCCGCCGTCAGCATCACTGTCACCCAGGCGTAGCCAAAAGCGCGGTGCAGCCTGGGCCGCTGGGTTGAGCCTTTGCGAGCCCACAGCGCCACCGGGCCAATGGCAATGGCCATTAGCGCGGCTGTCATGTGGACGGCGATCAAGGGTGTGAGTTGCATGGGGAACCTCGTGTGGTGATGGGCTGAACTTTGCCTTTCAACGTTCTTTGTTTCAACGGCCATGCGACGAAGCGCTGTAAAGCAGCGTGAACCACCTTTTGTAGCGTTTGAACCGTCAGACCTGCCAGCGATAATCCAGCTTCAACACTGGAGTTTTACGTGGACATCACCCTGCTCATCAAAGCCGCCATCATGGGCATCGTCGAGGGACTGACCGAGTTTTTGCCGATTTCATCGACCGGGCATTTGATACTGGCGGGCGCGCTGCTCGGCTTTGACGACGAGAAGGCCAAGGTGTTTGACATAGCGATTCAAACTGGAGCGATTTTTGCGGTGATTTTGGTCTACTGGCAAAAAATACGCGAAACCGTTGTGGCGCTACCGACCGACAAGCAGGCGCAGCAGTTTGTGCTGAATGTGTTGATTGCCTTTATTCCTGCGGTTATTTTGGGGCTGCTGTTTGGCAAAGCCATCAAGGCGCATTTGTTCACGCCGACCGTTGTTGCCACCACGTTCATCATTGGTGGTTTTGTTATTTTGTGGGCTGAAGCACGGCATAAAAACAACCCCGGTGCCACCCGCGTGCAGGACGTCGACGCCATGACCACGGTTGATGCGGTCAAAGTCGGCCTGGTTCAATGCCTGGCCATGATCCCCGGCACCAGCCGCAGCGGCGCCACCATTATTGGCGGCATGTTGCTCGGCTTGTCGCGCAAGGCGGCGACTGATTTTTCGTTCTTTTTGGCCATGCCCACACTGATTGGGGCGGGCGCTTACAGCCTGTACAAAGAGCGCGCGCTGCTGACGGTGGCTGACGTGCCGATGTTTGCTGTCGGTCTGTTGTTTTCGTTTTTGAGCGCCTGGCTGTGCATACGCTGGCTGCTGCGCTACATATCGAGCCACAGCTTTGTGCCGTTTGCCTGGTACCGCATTGGCTTTGGCGTGCTGGTGCTGGTAACGGCAAAAATGGGCTGGATTACCTGGGCGGCTTAGGCAACGCATCCTTTGCTTGCATGTTCAGCAAAGCCGTCTCAACCGCAGCCGCGCTGGCCAGCGGGTTTTCCATCGGGAAAAGATGCGTACCGTCCAGCATCATGATGCGGCCCTGGGTGACTTTTTCAGTCAAAGCCATGCCCACTTGCCGGATTTCCTGCGACTGACTGCCGCCGATAAAAGTCACCGGGCATCTCAAAGGGTGGCGCTTGAGCAGGTTTTCCAGATTGTCGGGCAGGGTGTTGTAAATCGCTGTTTCCACAGCGCGGTCAAAGCTCAATGCGCGTAATCCGTCAGCCTCATGCGTGCCGTGCTCAATGTAGTCGCGCAGGCTTTGCTCGTGCCAGCGTGCAAATGCTTTTTTACTGCTGAAGTGTGCCAAGGCATCGTCTTGCGTGGGCCACTGGTGCTTACGTTTGCGGCTGATGGCGCCGGGTGAAACTGAACCCACCAGCCGCGTTCGTTTTGCCAGCCCCAAGCCAGTTGCGCGCCAGCCACCAATCACGGGGGAATCCAGCAGCACCACGCCGCGTACCCGTTTGCCGCCCAGCTCCGGATGCTGCATGGCGCACATCAGGCTTAAAAAACCACCGAGTGAATGCCCCACCAAATAGGCTGCCTGGCCCGTTTTTTTAACCTGCCCCGCGGTGAAGTCTGCCAACTGTTGCACCAGGTTGGGCCAGTTGCTGGTGACGGGGTAGGCTGGGTCATGACCCAGCTTTTCAATGGCTTTGACGGCGTAACCGCGCTTTTCCAGGCTGCCCGTCATCACGCCGTAGGTGCTGGCTGGAAAGCTGTTGCCGTGAGAAAAAATGATGAGTGGTTTAGAAGTGGTCGGCACTGTGCGTTAAATCAACAAGGAGTGGGTCATTATGGGTGGCGTACTGCGGCCAGCGTGTCGCCAGCGCGCATAAAAAAAGCCGTCTTTCGACGGCTTTTTTACTTCACTTAGCGGGCACACCCTGCAAAACGGCAGAAGACTTTTAACGGCCTTCCGGGCTTTTGTGCAGTTTTTATGCTGCGAGGGCCAAGGCTTTCACCTTGGATGACAGGCGGGACTTGTCGCGCGCTGCCTTGTTTTTATGAAAAATGCCTTTGTCAGCAACGGTGTCGACAATGCTCTGGGCTTTGGCGAAAGCTTCATTGGCTTTTTCTTTGTCGCCCGTTGCAACGGCTTTTTCAACGTTTTTCACAGCAGTGCGGTATTTGGAGCGTAGCGAGGTGTTCGCAGCGTTGAGTTTGACGTCCTGGCGGACGCGTTTACGGCCTGATGCCAGGCGCGGGTTCTTTTTCTTGGGTTTGGCGGTTGCCATAATTTAATTCCTTAAGGTTCAGACGAATCTGAAAATGGTCTGCGGATGTTGCAAGCGAAGCCTTCTATT
>JANPIK010000016.1:0-14225 GCA_031424935.1 Polaromonas sp. | reverse complement strand
TGGTCACACAGGTCAGTCGTCACGTCCAGGCCAAAGCTCTTGATAGAAGCGGTATCGTCACCAAAACCTTGCAAGCGCAAACGAATCCAGCGTGGAATTTCTGCGCCGCAGGCATCGCTAAAGCGCATCAGCTGGGTTGAGCTGGTAATCGGCATGATGCCGGGCACCACGGGTATGTCAACGCCCAGCTTGTAGGCGTCGTCGACGAAGCGGAAGTAGGCGTCGCTGTTGAAGAAATACTGGGTAATCGCCGAATTGGCACCGGCCTTGACCTTGGCGGCAAAGGCATTCAGGTCGGATTCGGCTGATTTGGCCTGCGGATGAATTTCCGGGTAGGCCGCGACTTCAATATGAAAGGCATCGCTAGTCTCGGCGCGGATAAAAGCGACCAGGTCACTGGCGTAATGAAACTCGCCACCCGCGCCATAGCCGCTGGGCAGGTCGCCGCGCAGTGCCACTAGGCGCTTGACGCCCAAAGCTTGCAGGGTGGCAAGCTGCTGGCGCACGGTGGCTTTGGTTGCGCCTACGCATGAGAAGTGGCTGGCTGCAGCAACGCCTTCAGCCAGAATTTCGCTGACCGTGGCAAAGGTGCCCTCCTGCGTGGAGCCGCCTGCGCCAAACGTGACCGAGCAAAACTCGGGCTTGAGGGCGTAAAGGGCCTGGCGCGCAAGGCGCAGTTTTGCAGCGCCTTCAGGCGTTTTGGGCGGAAAAAACTCGAAACTGATGGGGAGCGTCATGTATGCCTCCGTTTGATTATTGGTTAACTTGTTGAATCAGCGTCGGGCTCATCGCCCGGCTTTTTGCGGCGTTTGCTGCGGGCCGGGCCGTGCTGGCCGGCGTGGGCCTCTTCCGAGTCCTCATGCGCGGCGTGCAGGGCGCGGGTCTCGCTGCGCGGCGTGCGTTTGGGCAGGTTGCGGGCGGGCGCTGCCACCAGTGGCTTGTCTTCACCGGTGACGTTGTGACCTTTTTTGGCGTGAATGAAAAACTCGCGGTTGCCATCGCCGCCATCAATAGCTGACTCCATCCAGCCCAGCACCTCAACACCCAGCTCGGCACAGGTATCACGCAGGCGCTTTTCAACAAAGTCAAAATGCACCGGGTCACGCACAATACCGCCCTTGCCAATCTGGCCGGGCTGCAGCTCAAATTGCGGCTTGACCAGCATGAGCAAATGACCGTCTGGCTTGAGCAAACGCACCACTGCGGGAAGCACCAAAGTCAAAGAGATAAACGACAAATCACCAGTCAGGAAGTCAAACAGCGGGTTGAAATCGTTGCCGCCCTCACCTTCTGCGGCATCCTCCATTGATGCCTCATCCTGATCATCAAAATCGTTGCCGAACTCGTCATCACCTTCCTCACCGCCATTTTTGATGTGCAGCGCGCGGCGGTAATGTTCAGCAAGATCGTCTGCCGTCAGCGATCGCGCGTTCACGCCTTCAATGCAAACCACACGCGCATCAGAACGCATGCTGGCGTGCAACTGGCCGTGGCCCACATCAACGCCCAAGACCTCCGCCGCGCCGTGCTGCAGTAGGCAGTCGGTAAAGCCGCCGGTGGACTGACCAATGTCAAGGCAGCGCAAGCCCGAAACATCGATCCCGGTGGCCTTGAGTGCACCTTCAAGCTTGAGCCCGCCACGCGAGATATATCGGGCCTCGGTGTTGTCGAGCACCTCAAGCTCTGCGCCAGCCGGAATCTCATCACCGTTTTTGGCAACCCGCTTCCAGGCGACTTCAACATCGGTTTCAACCTGCACGCGCCATTGCACCCCCGAAGCAATCAGGCGCTGAGCCTGGGAGCGGGTGGTGGCAAAGCCGTGTTCGACGAGAAATAGGTCTGCGCGCATAGGGAGTTTTCTGCCATCGGTCGACGGCGTCAAGGGCGTAGCGAGCGGCCCGAGAACAAGACGCGGGTATCAGGCAACCGGAGTGCACTTCAGGTGCATGAGGGTTGCCTGATCAGGACCCGCAACGCCGTTATCGGGTCGCGCAGTAGCCGCTAAAAATCAATAACGGTAAGCGTTAGCCTTATATGGGCCAGCCTTTGACACACCAATGTAAGCCGCCTGCTCATCGCTCAGCTCGCTCAGCATCGCGCCGACTTTCTTGAGGTGCAAACGGGCAACTTTTTCGTCCAGGTGCTTGGGTAACACATAAACCTTGCCCACTTCGTAGTCAGCCTGCTTGGTAAACAGCTCGATCTGTGCAATCACCTGATTGGCAAAGCTTGATGACATCACAAAACTTGGGTGGCCCGTGCCGCAACCGAGGTTCACAAGGCGGCCTTTGGCCAACAAAATAATGCGCTTGCCGTCGGGGAAGATCACGTGATCGACTTGCGGCTTGATCTCTTCCCAGGTGCATTTTTCGAGTGACACGACGTCGATTTCGTTGTCGAAGTGGCCGATGTTGCAAACGATGGCCTGGTCTTTCATGGCCGCCATGTGGGCGTACGTGATAACGTTTTTATTGCCGGTCGCAGACACGAAAATGTCGCACTTGTCAGCGGCATATTCCATCGTCACAACTTTGTAGCCTTCCATTGCGGCTTGCAGCGCGTTGATCGGGTCAATCTCGGTCACCCAAACTTGAGCACTGAGGGCGCGCAGTGCCTGGGCGGAGCCCTTACCCACGTCGCCGTAGCCGGCGACAACGCAAACTTTGCCAGCAATCATCACATCAGTGGCGCGCTTGACAGCGTCAACCAGTGATTCGCGGCAGCCGTAGAGGTTGACTTCGATTTTGTGACCGAATCGTTCACGTTGATGGCGCGAAGGGCCAGCGTACCCTTGACTGACATTTCGTTCAAACGAAGCACGCCGGTGGTGGTTTCTTCGGTCACGCCGATGATGTTTTTCAGGCGGCGGCTGTACCAAGTGGGGTCAACGGCCAGCTTGGCTTTGATCGAATTGAACAGGCAGATTTCTTCTTCGCTACCCGGGTTGGCCAAAACAGAGTCGTCTTTTTCAGCCTTGGTGCCCAAGTGCATCAACAACGTGGCATCACCGCCGTCGTCCAAAATCATGTTGGGGCCTTCTTCAGGCGTGCCTTTGTCGCCACCGAATTCAAAAATACGGTGGGTGTAGTCCCAATAATCGGCCAGTGACTCACCTTTGACCGCAAAGACGGGCGTGCCGACCGCAACCAAGGCGGCGGCTGCGTGATCTTGTGTCGAGAAAATATTGCACGATGCCCAACGCACTTCAGCGCCAAGGGCTTGCAGCGTTTCCACCAGCACGCCGGTTTGAATCGTCATGTGAATCGAGCCGGTAATGCGCGCGCCTTTGAGCGGCTGCGCTGCGGCAAACTCATGGCGCATCGCCATCAGGCCGGGCATTTCAGTCTCGGCAACTTTGGTTTCTTTGCGGCCCCAGGCGGCTAAAGAAAGATCAGCGATCACATAGTCAGAAAAAGGCGCCACGGCGGCAAGGGTTGGTTTAAGGACGGCGTTCATACGGTTCTCCACAATCAGGGTGTGACATTAAACATCAATTGGGCAAAATGGCCACGGCCACAAAGCGGTAGGGTGCGGAGAGTTTAAAAACTCACCCGGCAACAATGCTTTGCGGGTGAGCGTGGTTGCTGTGTTATTTCTTGAGCCTAATCCACATGCCGTGGGTTGCAACGCTCCTCAAGAGTTGCATATTGTACAGACATGAGACACTTTCGTGATGAGCCCTTTAAACACTTGGCCGCTGCCGGACAAACAACGCATCCAAGGCATCTTCACCGATATTGACGACACGCTGACCACTGACGGAGCCATCACGCCAGATGCGCTGGGGGCGCTGCATGACCTGAAGGCGCGGGGCTTGAGCGTCATAGCCATCACGGGACGCCCCGTCGGCTGGAGCGAGCCGTTTGCCATCGGCTGGCCTGTTGCCGCAATTGTGGCGGAAAACGGTGCTGTTTTGCTTCAAAAAAACCATCAAAACACCCTACAGCCCTTTAAAATTAGGGGCAAGGAGCTATCAAAATCATACAGACAGAGCGATGCCGTCAGGGCCAGTAACTATGCCCGCATGCAGCAAGTTGGCGAGCGCATTTTGCGCGAAGTGCCCGGTACGCTGCTGGCGCAGGACAGCGCCGGGCGAGAAACCGACATGGCGATTGACCACAGTGAATTTACGCTACTGCCACCTGAAAAGATAGCGCAAGTCGTCGGCATCATGCAAAGCGAAGGCATGTCCGCCACAGTCAGCTCCATCCACATCAACGGCTGGTTTGGCGCGCACAACAAGCTGGTGGGCGCGCGCTGGGCAGTGCGGCAACTGTTTAGCCGCGATCTGGATGCGGAAATGGACAGGTGGGCGTATGTGGGTGATTCAACCAACGACCAATTAATGTTTGGAGCATTTACCAACGCGGTCGGCGTCGCCAATGTACGGCGGTTTGAGGCGCAGTTGGCGCAGTTGCCCCGCTACATCACGCAAGGCGAGCGAGGCGCGGGCTTTGCCCAGGTGGCCCAGGCCGTGTTAACCGCCAAACTCATCCAAATGCCAGACTAAGACGCCTTGAGCAAGCCCAGCTTTTCAACTAACGCCTTTTCGCGCTTGAAGGTGTCTTGCGCAAATTTCAAGTACGCGGCTGAACTCATGTACATCGGCTGCATATCGTATTTGGCCAAGGCGGTTTTGTAACTGTCCATCTCCATTGCCTGCTTGAAGCCGTCATGCAGGCGCTTGACGACAGCTGGCGGCGTGCCGCGCGGAGCGGCAATGCCAAACGGCGAGTTTTGCACCAGGTCCAGGCCCAGCTCTTTGAGCGTGGGCGCGTCAGGGAACTTGGCCAAGCGCTCTGCCCCCCAGGTGTTGAGTACCCGCAGCTTGCCAGCCTCAACCTGCGGTGCAAAACCGGTGGAATCTGCCGCCGCCATGATGTTGCCTCCCAAGATCGACTGCATCAAGTCTGCGCTGCCTTTGTAAGGCACATGCAGCAGTTCAATGCCGAGCTTCTGGGCAATCAGCTCCATCGTCAGGTGCGGGCTGGTCATGGTGCCTGTGGAGCCGTAGCTGAGTTTGCCCGGGTTGGCCTTGGCCCAGCCGACAAAATGCGTCCAGGTTTTGAGCGGTGAATCACTGGGGACGACCAAGCCAAATGCATAACCAGTCACATTGAGCACATAAGACAAATCGGTGATCGGGTCCCAGGTGAGCTTGGTGGTGTACGGCAAGCGGAACACACCCAACGGAATTTGCGCCACGGTGTAGCCGTCAGCTGGCGTGCTTTGTAAGGCCTGCGCGGGCAGCGTGCCGCCCGCACCGGGCTTATTTTCAACAATCACTGGCTGGCCCAAAATTTTTGAGGCGTTGTCTGCCAACGAGCGCATGGTGATATCGGTTGGCCCGCCAGCCGGGAAGGCGATGACCAGCTTGATGGGCTTGCTAGGAAAGGTTTGAGCGCTGGACAAGCCGGAATAAGTAGGCACAGCAAGAGCTGCGGCGGATTGAAGCAGGTGGCGGCGTTGCATATAAAACTCCATTAAAAATCACCTTTTATCTTGCCGCAACCCGAGCTTTTGTGCACTAGGGCTTTATCCTATTCACCGTTTTTTACAAGTAATATCTGCGCATGAACCTACCCTCAAAATTCTGGGCGGATTTGACGTCCCGCCATTTTTCGCAACTGGCTGCCAGCGAGGCCATCAGCCAGGCGGTGGCAGTACTGCCGGTTGCCGCGATTGAGCAACACGGCCCGCACTTGCCAGTCAGCGTGGACACCACCTTAGTAAATGGCGTGATTGAAGCAGCGCTGCCTCACTTGCCAGACACCCTGCCCATCCTGTTCATGCCAACGCAGCAGGTGGGCAAAAGCAACGAACATATACGCTTCCCCGGCACGCTGACACTGAGCGCACAAACCCTCATCAGCGTATGGATGGAGCTGGGTGCTTGTGTGGCTCGCACCGGGATCAAAAAGCTGGTGCTGTTTAACAGTCACGGCGGCCAAATCAGCGTGATGGACATCGTGGCGCGCGACCTGCGCACAGCGCATGATTTGATCGTGTTTTCAAGCAACTGGTTTACGCTACCGTTGGGCGATGCGGTGATGAATCTGTTCACGACTGCCGAGCACCGTTTTGGTATTCATGCGGGCGACATGGAAACATCAATGATGCTAGCGTTGAGAGAAAACTACGTTGACATGCAGCACGCGCAGCACTTTCACACCCAAGCTGAAGAGCGCGCTAGAAACTACCCGATTTTGGGAAATGGGTCGGCCGCAAAACTGGGCTGGCAAGTACAAGACTACAACCCACTAGGCGCTGCAGGTAACGCAACCCTTGCCACCGCCGCCAAAGGCCATGCCGTCATTGATGCCGCTGGCCTGCAACTGGCGCGACTATTGCAAGAGGTGAGCAGTCTGCCTTTGTCAACCTTGAACGCTCAACCCCACCCCCGTGTTTAAATTTTTGAAAGCGATGTGATCATGGCCACCGGCGCACCTTTGGCAAATTATCTGGCGGCAAAACGCGTGGGCGATATGCTGTATTTGAGTGGCGTGATTGCCGTAGACCCTGCTGCGCGCAAAGTCATCACCAGCTACGACGACCTGCCGCCCCAGGCGAGAGCCCAACTGCAAACGCTTGGCTACGTCACAGGGCAAATGAGCGTTGATATTTTTGAAGCGCCTGCGACTGCCCAAAGCTGGTTTGTGCTTAACAGCATCAAAAGCATCGTCGAGGCCGAGGGCGGCCAAATGAAAGACGTGTTCAGGCTGGTGCAATACTTTCGTGACTTGCGCCATTACCCAGCTTACAACCGCGTACGCGGCTTGTTTTGCCCACAGCCTGTTGTCAGCACAGTGGTGGAAGTCAGCCGTATGCTGCCAAGTGATGCCGTGTTGATTGAAGTTGAGGCGACCGCATACCTACCAAATTGAACTGCTCGTACCGGATTTTGGTATCCTTTACTACGGTGGCCCAATGAATTAATGGGCTAGACGCTACTAAAATAATAGCGTCAAGTACGAGCTAAAACCCCTCGCAATGCGTTTCCGGTGTGAGTGCCCAGCTTGACCACCGCATCTGGCGGTGCAGCTGCCACAACAGTGCCGCCCGCATTGCCGCCGTCGGGCCCCAGGTCAATCACCCAATCGGCTTCGGCAATCACGTCGAGGTCATGTTCAATCACGACCACGCTGTGGCCACCATTGACCAGACGGTGCAGCACATGAATGAGCTTTTCAACGTCGGCCATGTGCAAGCCCACGGTGGGTTCGTCCAGAACGTAAAGCGTGTGCGGCGCCTTTTGGCCGCGCCGGGTGATGTCGTCACGCACTTTACTGAGTTCAGTCACCAGTTTGATGCGCTGTGCCTCGCCGCCGCTAAGGGTTGGCGACGGCTGGCCAATCGTCAGATAACCCAAGCCAACGTCCTTAAGCAGCTGAAGCGGGTGGCCAATGCTGGGCATGGATTTGAAAAACTCCACCGCCTCATCAACTTCCATGGTCAAGATATCGCCAATGTTTTTACCGCGCCATGTCACTGCCAATGTTTCGGGGTTAAAGCGGGCGCCATGACAGGTTTCACACAGCACTTTCACATCCGGCAAAAAGCTCATGCCGATGGTGCGAACGCCTGCACCTTCGCAGGTGGGGCAGCGGCCGTCCCCGGTGTTAAAGCTGAAACGCCCGGCTTGATAGCCCCTGGCTCTTGCTTCTAACGTGTCGGCGAACAGTTTGCGAATCGTGTCCCAAAAGCCGATATAAGTGGCGGGGCATGAGCGCGGTGTTTTACCAATCGGGGTTTGGTCAACTTCCAGCACACGGTCTACCTTGCGGTAGCCTGCAATCGCTTCGCAGCCCACCCACGCCGGGTGTTTGCCAGCATCATCAAGGTCACGACCCGCTTTGGTCGAGCGCTGCAAGACCGCCGCATATACATTGGTCAGCAAAACGTCGCGCGCCAGCGTTGATTTGCCGGAGCCTGAAACGCCTGTGACGGCTACAAGTCGATACAGCGGCACGTCAATCGTTACGTCCTTGAGGTTGTGCAAGTCTGCTTTGGTGACGGTTAGCCAGGAGGTGTGTTTGCTAGCGGCTTGCGGGGCAGCGTTGTGGAGGGTGCTGGCAGCAGCGGCGTTGGCTATTAAAGCAGCTGCTTTTAGCTTGGCTTGTTTAGCCTTGCTGACTGGCTTGGTCGGGGCCGCTGAATGGGGGTCAGAGCCCAAATCCGATGGGGCTTGCGCGCCGTGCCTCAACTGTTTCGCGGAATTGGGATCTGACCCCAATTCAGCTAATTCGGCTACGGTTTCCCGTCTCGCGTGCAGCGGGTGAATCAGCGGATTTGCCAGGTAACGGCCTGTGAGCGAATCAGGCACAGCCGACAGCTGCGCTGCACTGCCCTGCGCTACCAAACGCCCGCCGCGTTTGCCCGCACCGGGGCCAATGTCGATGATGTTGTCGGCGCGGCGAATGGTGTCTTCGTCATGCTCAACCACCACCAGCGTATTGCCGCGTTCGCTTAATTTGCCCAACGCATTGAGCAAAATGGCGTTATCCCGCGGGTGCAGACCAATCGTTGGCTCGTCCAGTACGTAGCAGACGCCTTGCAGGTTGCTTCCAAGCTGCGCGGCAAGACGAATACGCTGCGCTTCACCGCCCGACAGTGTGGGCGCGCCACGGTCCAGCGTGAGATAGCCTAGGCCGACATCTTCTAAAAATTCAAGACGCGATTTGATCTCGGGAATCAAATCGCGCCCAATACCGGCATTGCGCCCACTGAGTGCCAGCTTTTCAACCCAGGCGCGAATGTCAGTGATCGACAGCCGCGCAATATCAGCAATGCCCACGCCGCTGAACTGCACCGCACGAGCTTGCTTGTTCAGGCGTGTGCCGTCGCAACTGGGGCATACCAGCCCTTCAATGTCCTCAACTTCAGGCTCCGCAAAACTTTGCTCGCGGCCTTTGGTGTCCGCATCTTGTACCGAATCGTCAAACACGCTGCGCTGCTCTTTGGTGAGCTTGACACCTGTACCGACACAGTCAGGGCACCAGCCATGCTTGCTGTTGTAGCTGAACAGCCGCGGGTCCAGCTCGGGGTACGACGTGCTGCACACCGGGCAGGCGCGCTTGGTTGAAAACGCTTCCAGCCTACCAACGGCTTTTGTCGATACGCCAGCTGAAATGGCACTCTGCAAGCCGTCCAGCGGGGCCAGTACATGCACCTGACCTTTGCCGTGTTGTAGCGCTACGGTGAGCGCGAGTCGCAGTGCCGCTTCGTTTTTCGGGTCGATGTGCAAACTGGCAATCGGTAGCTCGACCGTGTGTTCCTTGAAGCGGTCAATGCGCGGAAAGCCGGTGGTGGGTAAAAACTCGCCATCAATTCGCAGGTGCGTGTAGCCACGTGGCCGCGCCCAGTCGGCCAGCTCTGTATAAACCCCTTTGCGCGCAATGACCAGCGGCGCAAGCAGGCCAATGTATTGACCCCGGTAATTTTTAAGCAACTGGGCAGCAATGCTTTCGGGGCTTTGCGGCATGACGGCAGCATCGTCACGAACGCAATGCTGTATGCCCAGCTTGACGTACAGCAGGCGCAAGAAGTGCCACACCTCGGTTGTGGTGCCCACAGTGGATTTACGCCCACCGCGCGACAGGCGCTGCTCAATCGCCACCGTGGGCGGTATGCCGTACACGGCATCGACTTCCGGCCGACCAGCCGGTTGCACGATGCTGCGGGCGTAGGCATTAAGTGACTCAAGGTAGCGACGCTGGCCTTCGTTAAACAAAATATCAAACGCCAGTGTTGACTTGCCCGAACCTGACACACCGGTCACCACATTGAATTTGCCGCGTGGAATATTGACGGACAGGCTTTTAAGGTTGTTCTCCTTGGCGTTGACGATTTGAATGTAGTTTGAAAAAGTTGGCCTGGTTTTCCATGCCTTCGGCTTGGGTTCTTCAACGCCGTGTACTTTGTTCATCACCGCGTCGTACTCGCGCAGCGCCAGCGCGGTGTGCGATGTGGGGTGCCCCATTACTTGCTCGGGTGTTCCTTCAGTCACCAGCAGGCCGCCCGCCTCGCCGCCTTCAGGGCCCAGGTCAATGATCCAGTCTGCCGAGCGAATCACATCCAGGTTGTGCTCGATGATGATGAGGGAATGGCCCGCCTCCAGCAACTTGCGCAGCGCGCGCATCAGCTTGGCAATATCGTCAAAATGCAGGCCAGTGGTTGGCTCGTCGAATAAAAACAGCGTGCCTTTATTGGGATGGCGCAACGCGAGTGCCTGTTTGCTGGCGCTGCCCTTACCCGCTGACTTGGTGGCGTCGGCTAAAAAACCGGCCAGCTTCAAACGCTGAGCTTCACCACCCGACAGCGTGGGCACAGGCTGGCCCAACTTGACGTATTCAAGCCCAACATCCACGATGGGCTGCAGGGCGCGCACCACTTCGCGGTCTTGGGCAAAGAGTTGCACGGCCTCACTGACGGTGAGGTTGAGGACGTCGGCGACGTTCAGGATGCGGGATTTGAGGCGGGGAGGCGAAACGGGGAGAAATTTGGGGTCAGAGCCCAAATCGGATTGGGGCTGCTGGCCGATAGATGCACCGCGCGCCGAATTGGGATCCGACCCCAAATTTCCCCGAACGCCTTGCCAATTTGTTTTCGCGAAATTGGGATCTGACCCCATTTCGTCACGCTGAATCGTGACTTCAAGAATCTCGGGCCGATAGCGCTTGCCATCGCAGTCGGGGCAACGCAAATACACGTCGCTTAAAAACTGCATCTCCACATGCTCAAAGCCCGAGCCACCGCAGGTGGGGCAGCGTCCGTCACCATTGTTAAAACTGAATTTTGACGACGTGTAGCTGCGCTGCTGAGCCAACGGGGCCTGCGCGAACAGGTCGCGAATGGCGTCCCACGCGCCGACGTAACTGGCAGGGTTGGAGCGTGCGGTTTTACCAATCGGAGATTGATCAACAAACACCACGTCGAGCAGGTGGTCCGCGCCCATCAATCGGTCATGCAGGCCTGGCGTTTCAGTCGCCTTGCCAAACTGCCGCAGCAGCGCGGGTGCCAAGATGTCTTGCATCAGCGTGGACTTACCCGAACCGCTGACGCCGGTCACACACACCAGCCGCTGTAGCGGGAAATCTACCGTGAGGTTTTTCAGGTTATGGTCGCGTGCGCCTTCCAGAATCAAACGCGGTGTGCTGTCCGTCACCGGGCGTTTAAAACCCATACCGACTTGCTTGCGCGCACCTAAGTAAGCGCCCGTCAGCGTGTCGGCATGCTTCAAATCTTCCGGCGTGCCGTCAAACACAATTTGCCCGCCCTTCTCGCCCGGGCCAGGGCCCATGTCAATCAGGCGGTCGGCGGCCAGCATCACGGCCGGGTCATGCTCCACTACCACCAGCGTGTTGCCAGCATCCCGCAGGCGTTGCATGGCCTGGGTGATGCGGTTCATGTCGCGGGGGTGCAGACCGATTGACGGCTCATCTAGCACGAACAACGTGTTGACGAGCGATGTTCCGAGGGCTGTTGTCAGGTTGATGCGCTGAACTTCACCGCCTGACAGCGTGCGGCTTTGGCGGTCTAGGGTGAGGTAGCCAATGCCCACATCGCATAAGTATTTCAATCGCGTCTGGATTTCTTCAAACAGCGATTTGAGGGCCTTTTGCTCTCCCGTTCGTGCTGAGCTTGTCGAAGCATCTCCCGGCCCGTCTAATCCGGCAGACCCTTCGACAAGTTCAGGGCGAACCGATAGAGAAGCAGAAAATACACGCAGCTTGTCAATTGGCAAGCGCATCAAATCATGCAAACACAGGCCGGGCATAGCCTCCAGCTGCTCGCGCGTCCACTGCACGCCCACCGGCATAAACCGCTGCGCAGGCGCAAGCACCGCATCAGCGGCATCTTTCGTGCCGAGCCGCCATAGCAGCGGTTCAAGCTTCAGCCGGGCAGTGCCACAGGTTTCGCACGGTGTGTAGCTGCGGTATTTGGACAGCAGCACGCGAATGTGCATCTTGTACGACTTGGATTCCAGATATTCAAAAAAGCGCTTGATGCCAAACCAGTGCTGGCTCCATTTGCCGTTCCACTGGGGTGAGCCGTTGATGACCCAGGCTTGGTGCTCGGGCGTGAGTTTGTACCAAGGCGTATCGCGCGGAATGCCTGCCGCCTCGGCATGGCGCATCAGGTCGTCTTGTGCTTCTTGCCAGGCTGGTGTTTGCATCACCTTGACGGCACCCGCCCGCAACGTCAGTTTGTCATTGGGAATCACCAAACCGTAGTCCACACCAATCACACGGCCAAAGCCCTTGCATTTGTCACATGCGCCCATGGCCGAATTGAACGAGAACAGCGACGGTGTTGGGTCGGTATAGCGAATGTCGCTGTCCGCGCAATGCAAGCCCGTAGAAAACCGCCACATCTGTTCGTCTTGGCCGTCAGACTGAACGTAAACATTGAGTCGCCCGCCACCACGCTTGATGGCGACTTCAATCGCTTCAACCGCGCGTGCCTTTTCTATCGTCTGGATACGAAACCGATCGGCCACAACGTCCAACAGCTTGTGAGGCCCAGCGGGTGTGGCGACTTCACGTTCTGCATGCACGCGGGTAAATCCGCTGGCTGATAGCCATTGCTCTAATTGCTCGGCGCTGGTGTTGCTGGGCAGCTCAACCGGAAAGGTGATCACCAGACGAGCCCCCACGCTAGTCGCTTCGCGTACTTCGCTGCCCGGCGAGGGGGCTAATTTTCCTTCGGCAGCGCGTGCGGCGGAAAATTGCGCCTCCAAATCAGCCGTTCGCGCCATCAGCTCAGCGTAAATCGACTCCGGTGTGTCATGCCGCACGGCTTGCGCGGTTTGCCTGTCAAAGAGTTGTGCCGACCTTGCGTAGAGCAGCTTCAGATGGTCATTCAGCTCTGTCATGGTGCCGACGGTAGACCTCGAGCTGCGCACCGGATTGGTCTGGTCAATCGCAATCGCTGGCGGCACGCCCTCCACCTTGTCGACGGCGGGCTTGTCCATCCGATCGAGGAACTGGCGCGCGTACGCCGAGAAGGTCTCGACGTAGCGGCGCTGGCCTTCGGCATACAGCGTGTCGAACACGAGGCTCGACTTGCCCGATCCGCTCGGGCCGGTAACGACCGTGAGTTCACCGGTTCGCAGGTCGACGTCGAGGTTCTTGAGGTTGTGCTGACGTGCGCCGCGAATGCGGATCAGTCCCTGGGTCATACAGCTGTTCTTTCCTTGGGGGGCCAAGCATTCTAGGGACTTGGGTGTGCCAGCTTCTGTCATGTGGGTTTCCACAACGTAGAAGCCACAGCGAAAAGCCGTCCGGCGTTGCCTAGACTTGCTGACACAAACCTGAAGGAGACGAGCGATGACTGCGTGGACCGCCTGGGTGAGCAGCCTCTCCCCCGTCAAGGAAATCGAAGAAGTGCCTGCCGTCGACGTCGCGGAGTTGCGCCGCCAGGCGCTCGCCGCGCTGCATGACTGCAGCGGTCACGCGTGTGACGCCCTGCGCCTCCGCCTGCAGCGCGCGCGCAGCGCCCAGGACCTGTGGATCGCGCGCAGCGAGATCTTCCAGCTGATCGCTCACCAGCACTGCCAGACACAGGCCGCGCTGAGGATCAACGGTTTGCTGCCGGCGTTCGAAGGCTGGTTGCCGGCGCGAATGTTGACTGCGGTCTGAGCGGGCCTACTTGGTGGCGGACGCCGGTGCCGACGCGCCGCCAGCCGGGGCCGGCACATGCATCGCGTCGGCGCCGTGCTTCTCGCCACCCATGTCGATCGAGTCGCCGCCCTTCATGATCACGAAGAGCGAGATGGCAGCGAACACGACGAACCCGACGGCAATTTTCCACATGGTGTTTGTCTCCAGCTTGGATGGTTGAACGAAGGGCCGGCGCGGGCCGGCCCTTGAGTCAGGCATCTGGTATCCCAATACATGTTACCCGCGCGGCGACGCGAACGGCGGCCGGGCACCAGGCTGCGATTGTGGGCGAGTGCTCTGACCCCGGTCTGACGCGAAACCAACGCGGGCTTGCACCAAACTGAACGGTTGCTTACAGTTTTGCGGGTTTCGGCGATCGCGTGATGCCCGAGGGCAGCTGTTCGACGGACTTCCATTCGCTGCTGTCGAACCACTCATCGCCTTCGAGATACGCGCGCAGCATCGGCAGCGCGTCGAAGCCCCAGAACACCTTGTCGTCCACGAGCATCGCGGGCACGCCGAACAGGTTGCGCGCGAGCGCTTCGTCGGTGTTCGACTTGAGCT
>JANPIK010000015.1:0-317332 GCA_031424935.1 Polaromonas sp. | reverse complement strand
CACAGCGATGGGTAATCGCCTCGGTGCTCTTGCACCATTCGCACTGCGCGTTCGCGAACCTCGGGTGAAAACTTGTTTGACTTCTTCATGGCTCAATCCTCTCAGAGATTTGAGCCTCCTCAAAATACGGGGCGATTCAGCCTGGGCGCGATGGACATTCGTGGACGAGTTGAAAGCTGTACCGTTTACCGGGTGGAATGGCAAAACGAGGTGCTGTCAGACTTTTTCACCATGCCCGCAGGCTTGACACCTAATCCCTTCAGTCCCAGCGTCCCGCAAGCCGGATCAATAGGACTGTCGTGGCTGGATGTTTCGGCAACTTTTGCATCCAACGAGCTACCAATTCATATTGGACGCGACACTGAAGCGCAATTCGTCGTGAACGATCCGCGTGTTTCTCGGCTGCACGCAAAAATCACTTGGCGCACCGGGAAGTTTTACCTGGAAGACGTCAGCAGTTATGGCACTTGGGTGCAATTTACCGACGGTCAAGCTGTCGTTGCCCTGCGTCGTCAGGAGTGCGTGATGTTGGGCAGTGGTGAAATTGCACTGGGTGCGCCTTTTGAAGACTTTAGTGTGCCCACTGTGAGTTTTAATTTTGCGGGCAGGTAGTGCTGAGGGTGCGGTTCGGACACCGAAAGTTGCTACAAAAGCAGCGAATTCCTATTGTTTCATTACCCTACTGTTAAGCCGCGACGCTGTCCACATCGGTTCTTTCCCAGTGCCGATGCCGTGCAATGGCCGCGCTAAAGTCCTGCGCAATCTGTCCTTCTGGCGCCTTGCGTGCATCCGCCACCAAGACGCCTGCTGCCGCAAGGAACACTTGCTGTGCGTTTTTGCTTGCAGCCAGCCCCAGGTTGTTCAGCAGTTGGACACCTTCATTTAACGCACAGATGGTCTTGCAGTGTTTATACGCTTCCATTACAAAATGCACCGCATTACCGATGGCGCACAACCCAGCCGCGCTTTGTGCTCCACCGGGTATCAGTACCGCGTCAAACATCACTGACGGCATATTCACAAAGGTATGGTCAACTTGCAGTTGCTTGCCGCCAGCTGTGCTGACCGTACCCAAATGTGGACCCACAAATTTGCAAATTGCGCCACCTTGGACAAGGTCATGAACGATTTGCTTAAAGGTGGCGGGCTCTACACCGTCCGCAACCAACACGGCAATCTTGCGCGTCTTCATGCTGCCGCCCAGCTTACCCATCATGCTCAAAGCCAAATCGCTCTCAACTTTGTTGGTAATGCGGTGGTCGCGAAACCCTAAGCGGCCCGCTGCAGCTTTAGCGTCGGGCGCGCTGATGCCAAGATTGACCGACACCCGGGTAGCCAGCTTGATGTCGACATGGGCTAAGTTGTCGACCATACGCTGCCTGATTTCAAGGACCTGCACCTTGGACAGCTCATACCGGAAAGCCGCAACCAGGTGGTCCTTTTCGATGTTGGTCTGGCTGTTCCAAAACAACGTAGCTTGTGAGAAGTGGTCGTCAAAAGACAGGCTTCGAACGCGAATCTTAGGGGGTTGAAGCTGTTCCGGGCTGTACTGAAAGCCTTGAGAGCCGCCATCAATTCTGAACTCCGTACCGTTACCCAGCGTATTAGGTTCGTAGGCTACCCGTCCCTTGGGTATCGTCAAGCTGTGCTTGCCGTCTCGCTGAAAGTTGTGCATGGGGCAAATCCCTCGGTTGATCGGGATGTCGTGAAAGTTTGCACCTCCCAAGCGCGAAATCTGCGTGTCGGTGTAAGAAAATAGTCGCCCTTGCAGTAAAGGATCGTTAGAAAAATCAATCCCAGGAACCAGGTGAGCAGGGTGGAAAGCCACCTGTTCTGTTTCTGCAAAATAATTATCCGGATTGCGGTTCAGCGTCATCTTGCCAATCACTTGCACCGGCACTTGCGATTCAGGAATCAGTTTGGTCGGGTCCAAAATATCAAAGCCAAGCTCTGACTCTTTACCTTCATCAACAATTTGCACGCCCAACTCCCACTCAGGAAAGTTACCACTGTCGATCGCTTCCCACAGGTCGCGGCGATGAAAGTCAGCATCTTTGCCTGCCAGCTTTTGTGCCTCGTCCCAAGCCAGGCTGTGCACCCCTAGTTTGGGTTTCCAGTGAAATTTCACAAAATGCGAAACGCCCTGCGCGTTGATGAAACGAAATGCGTGCACGCCAAAACCCTCCATCATGCGCAAACTGCGCGGAATGGTGCGGTCGGACATCGTCCACATCAACATGTGTGTAGATTCCGGCATCAAGCTGACAAAGTCCCAAAACGTATCGTGCGCACTCGCGGCCTGCGGCATACCGTTGTGCGGCTCAGGCTTGACGGCATGAATCAAGTCCGGAAACTTGATCGCATCTTGAATATAAAACACGGGCACATTGTTGCCCACCAAGTCGTAATTACCCTCTTGGGTGTAAAACTTGACGGCAAAACCACGCACATCGCGTACCGTATCCGCCGAGCCAGACTGACCGGCTGCTGTTGAAAATCGTACGAATACAGGCGTTTCAATTTCGGGATTTTGCAAAAATCCAGCGCTGGTGTACTGCACCATCGACTTGTAGGGCTTGAAGACACCATGCGCACCTGAACCGCGGGCATAAACGGCACGCTCTGGAATGCGTTCATGGTCAAAGTGGGTGATTTTTTCACGAAGTATGAAGTCCTCAAGCAGGGTAGGGCCGCGCTGCCCTGCCTTGAGCGAGTTGTGGTTATCAGGAATTTGCAACCCTTGGTTTGTCGTCAAAAGCGGAGCGACCAACTGCGAGCAAGCGCCAAGCTGAAGCTGTTTTGTTCTGGCATTGTCAGAAGTCTTGACGGCGCCATTGTTGGTATTTTTTCGCTTGAGGGATGTCATGTGAGGTTATCCGGGTGGCCATGGCAAATGCCACCAGTCAGGGTAATGTTTCAGCGATGCATTTTGGGTAGCAGTTTGGCGTTGGCGTGTGTAAGACGCAGGCTAGGCTTAGGCCACCGCGGGGTAAACCAGATGCTTTTCCGACTTAATGTGTACAGTTGTCACGCCTTAAGGCGCTTGAACCACACCTTGCTGGCGCTCAATTTCGCTTTTTTTCATCGCCAGATAGCTCGCTCTGTCCGTCTCTCTTAACTGCGCTGCATACCGCTCCGTGGCGTCAAACCATTTTTCAAGCCGGGCGTTCTGCTGGCTGCTTGGAGGCAAAGGCAAAGCCTGCAAATAGCTGTCAATCGCCAGAAAGTAACGCATGGTGTTGCGCTCTACCGCGCCGCGTGCGCCGCCAACATAACTGGGCTGAGCGTTTGCCTGGGTTGGCGCGTTGGTGCTAAAGCCGACCTTGCCGCGCCCGGCTGTCGCCAAATAGCCCTGCATCGCGATTTTGCCTGTCATGCCGTACTCGTAGGCGTAACGCAGTTGCATGAAGGTTTTGTTAGCCTCCAGCGGAATAGCCCGCAGTTCGATGCGGTAGTTGCTGGTGCCTAAAGGCCCGTCTGCTGCATTGAGCTGCACGGCCAGCAGTTCAGGCGTGGCGCTGACCTGACGCATGATGAATTCCAGCGGAAACGAATCTTGAAGAGTTTGCGGCGTCTTTTTACCAATGTGTACGTTAAGCGCGACCGGCCGGCCTCCTGGCACCGCACGACAGTACTTTGTGTTGATGTGCAAAATCATCACGTCGCACCATTGGTTTGGGCTTTTGAAAGTGCTGCTGACGGTACTGAAAGGCGCATTTAGTACGGCATAGGCATTGCCGGTGACCGTGTTGGACGTTTCAACCGACTCCAAATACAAGGGACGACCGTACGCGTTGCTAGACAGTGCGCCGAGCAGCGACTGGTATCGTTCGCGCAAAGTTGCAGCGATTTGCTCATCCGCAGCCGCCGAGTTTGCCTGGCCGAATGCGTTGCTTATAAGCACAGCCGTGCCAAGAACAGCTGACAAAGACAGAACCAAAAATTTTTGCATAGCTTTAGTTTGCCAGCCAGCAACGTGCACATGGAAGCCATCCATCGATAGCAATCAATTTCCTACATAAACAGGTGAGAAAACCTGTCGTGGTCGTTTTCGATAAGTATCAATTCACGAATTGAAAGTTTTTTTTGGGGCCTACAAGTTTTACTTAACATAATATACATCGTGGAATGTCAAGCATCGCTGTCCCAAAGGTCAGGCTGGCTAAGCTTAGCAACACGGTATGAAGCGCCGCGCCAGTCGCTCGCAATTGTTTTCCCAACACTCTGGCTAGCTGTTCTCCTCGTAACGTTCCCGCTGTTTGTTCAAGCGTAGAACGTACCAATTCCTGCACTGCATCCTCACGCGCAAACCCGGCCAGTCTTGCCCGGTCAGGAGGTGTACACGTTCTGCTTCCAGCTTTCCAATTTGAAAGCGTTTGCTGCGGAACGCCCATAGCTTTAGCCAGCTTGTATTCGCTTCCAGCTATCGCGCCCGCTTTAGCGATTAATGAAACCAATGAATCATTAGTTGACATAGTAAACAACCTTGTTACAGTACACCCACTAAACAACTTTGTTTAGTTGCCGGTTTTGTACCGATAACAACTTTACTACATAGGTTCAGCTATGCATTCATCAGATTTTCGAGCGGTTCAGGGCTTAGATTCAGCGGCATTTGCTGAACCATTTGTCAATGAATGCTCTGACCGCTCACCCCCACCTTTTGAGGCGCTGCCGTCGCTTTCACCTCGCCAAATTCGCGATGCGTTGACTAGGTGTAATCCTTGGGTCATTGTTCAGGCTCCTGGCACTGACGATGAATTTGTTATCGGCATGTATTCATCGTTTCAATCTGCTAAACGTCAGCTGAAGCATTTTTGCTCTCACCCTGTTGACATCATGTTTGTTAAAGCAGATGGCTCTTTGACCACAGAGTTTTAGCAAGTTATGACTAATTTTCTCGCTGATAAACCTTTAAATGATTGCGCCGCCGTAGCTTTTGAAATTGATACGTTTTGGGCTACAGAAGCTCAGTACGCATATCAAGCTCGTGAGTTAGCCACGTGCCTGCAATATTCAGGGCCTCTCTATGCTGATGATCAACATGCTGTTAAGCGGTTAATCATTGGGTCAATGATCTATTGGCAGCAAACCATTAGGCGCGCCACCGAACGTGGTCAGTTGCTATTTTGCAAGCCTTAAAAAGCATTAGCTTCAAGCGTCTTATGGGCGCTTCTGGCTGGTGTTTTTGCTGGCGTTAAAAGGATGTTTATGCAATCAATGATTGAGATTTTGCTCGTTACGACAAAGTCGGGAAATTCAAAAAAAACAAATGCACCTTACAGCATTTCTGAGGCCCATTGTGTGCTTCGCAATGACGATGGGTCACCCGGCGCGGTTGGGGTTTTGGTAGTTCCAAAAATGCTTGAAGCTGTTGCAAAGCCGGGTATGTTCACTGCGTCGTTTGGGCTTGTTGCTGCTGGATATGGTGAACAACAGGGTCGTATTGTTGCCCAGCTTGCCGGTTTGGTTCCTGTGCCTCCTGGTGCTGTTCGCCGTCAATCTGTGCCTGGTTGATTTTTTTAAAAACTAATTTTAGGGTGCTTTAATGATTTTAATTTGTGGTGAGTTCAGCTGGATTGGTGATGATTCGGATGCTGAAGTTTATGAAGATGATGGACTTGATGATCTTGCGAGTTCTCATCTTTTTGATGGCGACTGTATCTGTCCTGAGTGCGGTAGTGTTGCTTCTCCAGCTTAATAGGTTTCACCTTGAAGTGCTATTAAAAAAATAGCATTTTGAGGTGTAGCTTTGAGCTTTTCAAAAACACCTAAAAAGGAAAAATATGACACGTTTTATTGTTGCCAAGTTCCTCGCTGTGATGGCGATGTTTTCGTTTATGACTGGTTCGGCTTTGGCCGCGTTGCCTGCGTCGATTACGACTGACGTCGCTGAGGCTAAGACTGATATGTTGGCTGCTCTTGCCTTGGTAATTTCTGCCATGGTAGCCGTTTGGGGTCTTAAAAAGCTGGCTTCTAAGCTCGGCTGGTTGTAAGGTTTTCGGGTAATGGGCGTTCTACATAAGGGTGTCTGTTACCCCGATACTCAAACGGCTAAAAAAGAATTTTGCAGTAGTTTTTACACGCTGTGGGGTGGTTCGTCTAGCACGACTATTTCTACTGGAAATGGTAACGGCAACGCCAATAATTCGACTACGGTTACTACCCAAACTTTCTCTAGTTTGGAATGCATGGCAACAAATTTCGAGATCCCTACGCTCCCGATTTGCAGGCGATTAAATGGCGGTTCTTGTGTTGCTGGCACCACGACATATCCGACATTTACGCCGTGTGACCATGCGGGTTCCCAAGACTTAGCCTATGAGTGGTTTTTGATTGCTCTTGGCCTTTTAGTTGTGGTTTGGGGCGGTAAGCAGTTGGTTAGACTTTTTGACTTCCACCACGATAGAGATTAGGTTATGTATGGCATTCATGGATTTTCAGCTGGTCAACTACGCCGCTTTGGTTGGCTTGTTTTTTTTGGCTGCTTGGCTCCTTTTCAAGTAGCGTTTTCAGCTGATAACTATCGGCGTGTCGAGTCTGGTAATACAGTGATGTTTCTAAAAAACACGCCTGAAGTTTTGGCGCGTCCAAAGTTTTTAATCAACATGGGCGAGCTGGTTGCCGAATCGTCGGTGGCTGCTGGGAAGGGCGTTCCCGCTGGTGTCGTTGTTACTGGTGGTGTTGAAAAGGCCGCGATGGCTAAGGCTGCTGCTAGGTTTTTGGGAAAAGCTCTGCCTGGAATTGCTACGGTGTTGGCAATTAAAGATTTAGTAAGAGAGCTTGGCCAAGGTTACAGCGCCGAACAAAATGCCGACGGTAGCATGATCTACAACAAAGACACGACTATGACAATGTACGGCGCTACTTGCGGTAGCCCTGCTAAATTGTTCACTGGTGGTGCTGACTCTGTTGCGGGTCAGTGTGCTGGTTATGCCAATGAAACCCAATTTGGTTGCCCTGGTTCATTGACGACTACGCCGATTACTACAAACGGCACACTGGTCGGTTATAGGTACGGTGGTTGCGCGGCTGCTAACGGTAATTCGCTTGGCTGGGCCCCCGGTTATCCGAAAATTGTCGGTGGCCCTACTGTGCCAGTTACTCCTGAACAGTTGGCCAATGCCGTTGCTGCTAAGTCTGGCTGGCCTACTGACTCTAAACTTTTGCCGATTATGGACGAGATAGCTAAGACTGAGCCGTTGTCTTTAGAGCCTTCAAAAGTCACTGGGCCTGCCTCAACGCCTGCTGTTAAAACCACCTCAACTGCGCCTGACGGCAAGGTGACAACTAACACCACGACCAATAATTACAACTACGGTCCTAACACTGTCACCGTCACTTCAACGACTGTGTCAAACGTCTTTAATCCAACGACTAATACGACTACCGTCAACGGTACGTCAACTGTAGAGCCTGAGTTAGAGCCTGAAAAAACGCCGGCTTGTGAAGAGAACCCTAAAGCTCTTGGTTGCGCGGAATTAGACACGCCCGAGGGTGAAATACCTAGGTCAAAAAAAGATGTGTCTTATGAGGCAGAAAGCTACTTTGGCGGTGGGTCGTGCCCGGCCAACAAGGTCATGAATATTAAGGGCCGTAGCGTAACGGTTTTTGATTGGGCTTCAAGTTGCCCGTACATCAGCGGTTATTTTCGGCCAATGCTTTTGGCGGTTTGTGCGTTTGTTGCTTTAATGATTCTTGCGCCGGGGGTTAAGACATGAAATTCGGTACTTGGCTTCTGGCTATGGTGTCCCCTCTGATCGGTCGCATTTTGACGGCGTTAGGCTTTAGCGTCGTGACCATTACTGGAATGACTGCCGCAATAAATGCCGCTCGTGATGCCATGATTGGCGGCGTTAATTCCTTGCCCGGTGATATGCTCAACGTTTTTTTACTGGGCGGCGGCGGCGTAGGTTTTGGAATGATCATGGGCGCTATCACCACGCGGCTGGTGATTTGGCAAATTCAAAGTGCTACAAAAATACTCGGCGTTAATCCCGGTTAACCATGATTACGTTCATCACTGGCGTTCCGGGTTCTGGCAAAACGCTTTACTGCATAGACAAGCTATTGCGCCCGTTGATTGGTGCCACCGTTAAAACCACGGTAAACGGTGTGGATGTAGAGATTCCGCGTACTGTCTACACCAACATTAACGGTTTGCTACTAGAGCACGAATTGATCGACGGTAACGGCTCATGGTCCAGCGTTGCCAAAACTTGGGTTTTTGAAGGTGTGCCTGGTGGCTTAAAGGACTGGCATGTGTGGGCTAAGCCCGGTTCAATCATCATTTTTGACGAGGTTCAAAAATCCTGGAAACCTCGTCCAGCCGGTAGCCCGGTTTCTCCTGACATCGAAGCGCTTGAAACTCATCGGCATATGGGCGTTGACTTCATTCTGTTGACACAGCATTCATTGTTGGTTGACCGCAACTTACTCGCGTTTGTCGCTCGTCATTTACACGTCCGGCGTGTTGGTAACATGAATTTAGCTATCGTCTACGAGTGGGATCATTGCTCTAAATCGTTGCTGTTTAAGAATTCGATAACAAAGTCAACTTACAGGTACAACAAGTCAGTTTTTGATTTGTACAAAAGTGCTGAGCTTCATACAAAGCAACCTAGGCGGCTGCCGTCTTTGCTCTGGTTCATTCTGGCTGGTGTCTGCGGTGTTGCTTACGCTGCGCCGACGTTGATTTCTCGCATTGAATCTAAGGTGCATCCTGAAAAAGCAGTTGTAACCGCTTCGGTTAAAACGTCTAGCTACGTTGTTTCAGGCAATCCTGATGCTGAACCATTGACTAAATCAGATAAAGCCTTGGCGGTGCCATCTGAGCCTTCAAAACCGATTTATTCCGGTTGCATAACCTCGGCTAGTCGTTGCCGTTGTTTTGACAAGGCTGGTTTTTCGGTACAGCTTGATGTAGCTGCTTGCCGGGATGCGGTTAATGTTTTAGGTTTGTCCGTGCCGATATTTGATGCTGCTGCCTCTTCATCGCCTCTGCCTCGACCTTTGGTCAATGCTGCCGTTACCGTTCCGGCTGCATCGCAATGACATTCATAAACCTGCCCCCCGTGGGGTATGGGGGGTTCCCCCCATGTAGCGAAGCGCTGCAAACCGGTATCAACGACTATGGCCTGTTCGCACACAGGTGGCAAGACGGCTGGGCTAGCGAAGCGACGCACGGGCGGCGTAGCCGCCTAATTTATTACTAAGACACTTTAGAACAAGCACGGTCTAAACGACCAAAAGAAAACCCGGCGAAGCCTGCAAGCCTCCCGGGTGTTGATTGATAGATAAAACGGGGTACTACCAATGGAACGCATTATTGACGGGATTTTGTTTGAAGGCAAGCCTATTGCTGATTCTTGGGTTGTTTCAACTTGGCAATGCTCTGGCCACAAAGAGATTTCCATAACTCAAGCTGTTCAATGGACTGAGCTAGCCCATGATTACTGCCCTATCGATTACCGATATACGGCTTCTCCTGAACGGTTTGACGAATGGGCGGCCCAAGACGCTGCTGACGCTCTTGACAGAAAAGAAAAAAATCTAAAACGAGCTGCTCAACGTGCTCAAACTGCTTGCAGGCGAATCATTAAAGCTGAGTGTTTTAGTGAGTTATTAACGATTACTTACCGCGAAAATCAACAAGACAGACAACTAGCTAAAGCTCATTTCAAAGAGTGGGTACGCCGCATGAAAGCGAATTTAGGCGGTGATTTTCGCTACTGCGCTTCATTTGAGAAGCAAGATCGGGGGGCGATGCATATGCACGTTGCTTGCCATAAACTGCCTAAGCATGCCAAGCACAAAGGGCTAAAAATTGAAGGTTGGAAACTTGGTACCGCGGTGTGGCGTTCCATTGTTGGCGCTGACAATGGCCTAGTTTTTGTCGGTGGCAAAAAGGGAAGTTTTAAGAGTGGCAAAGCGTTAAAGCGCTCTCCTGCAAAAATGGCGGCTTACGTCAGCAAATACATCATGAAAGATTATGCTGATTGTCCTGACGAAGCTAATCGTTACAGTCGCTCAAACGGGTTACAGTTGCCTAATCCTGAACAGATTATGTTGCACGGTTGCGGCCTCGCGGATGCTATTGCCCTTGCGTTTGAATGCAATGATGGTGATGTAGTTGTTTCATCAATTTTGAATGGCTTCAAAGATCGATACTGGCTCTGTACTGAGCCTGGGCCAACATTACATTAAGGTTCGAAAATGGGGATGCAAGATCGTGATTACTACCGTGAAGATTACGCAAAAAAGAATGGGATGCGCTATGACCGTGGAACCGGTAAATATTTTTACCCTTCACGCTTTATTATTCAAAAACTTGCGAAGTGGCACCCTGTATTAATTGCTATCATTACAATAGCAATTTGTGTTGCTACATTCGGTGTTTTAAAATTTATAACCTCTGTTTTTGGTTAAAAAAAAACCCGGTTAAAACCGGGCTGCTATACAGTCGATAGCGCTTAACATAACTCAATTTTACGAACGTTATTTACACTTTTTATACATCGTGGAATGTTAAGAGCACGATTCATAAAAGTTATGTTTGTGCCGTTTCGCCACATCAAAACAACACGACGCGACCGCCTTACCGACGTACCCCGATTTGCTTACGCTACCATTTTCCCGTGAGCTGTTTGCTTCGCATCGCTTTGCTCAATAACTCCGCTGAGTCAGGCCTGTTGCCTCGCTGTGCAAACTGCAAGGCTGTCAGGCCCATCTGGTTTTTTAGCAACGGGTCTGCGCCTTCATCCAGCAGCAATTTGACCGACTGAGGGTTGCCGTATTGGCTAGCCATCATCAGTGGCGTTGAGCCGTTGGGTGACTCGGCATCAATGTAGGCATGATTTTCGAGCAGCAATCTGATCACGTCGGTGTGGCCGTTGCTGGCCGCGTAATGCAACGGTGTCCAGCTGGTCTTGTTGACATCGGCGCCTTTTTTGACCAGTTTATCCACCATATCAAGCTGGCCTTTAAGCGCTGCCAACATCAAAGAACTTTCGCCTACGGCGTTTAGCGCGTTCACGTTAATTTTGGGTGCGTTTATAAGGATGTTGGCCACCTTGGGTGATGGCTCACGGATCGCTAGGATCAACGCGTGTTGTCCCTTCGAGTCGAGGGTGTTGGCATCAAAACCGCGTGCCAGCAGTTGCTGCACGGTACCGGCGTCATCAGTTTTAAGCGCCATGAAAAAATCATCATAGGAGCCGGCATAGGCGGCACTCACGCCATATAAAACAACGAAGTAAATGACTTTCTTAATGTGATTTATCAAAATTTTCATGGCCTTGATGATGTCGTTAACAGGTTTTAACCCCTTGAAAAAGCGTCTCAAAGTTATGACTCGTAGCATGTGCGATAGTTTCCAGGCTTTGACCTTTTAGCTCGGCAATCAGCTGGGCCACGTAAGGCACGTAAGAGGGATTGTTGGTTTTGCCCCGGTACGGCACGGGTGCCAAATAGGGGCTGTCGGTTTCAATCAGCATGCGGTCCAGGGGGACATACTGGGCCACTTCACGCAGATCCGAGGCTGTTTTAAACGTCAAAATGCCCGAAAACGAGATGTAAAAACCCATGTCCAGTGCCGCTTTGGCAACCGCCTGGCTTTCGGTAAAGCAGTGAAAAACGCCAGTTGCGGTGGATGTTGAAGCTGCGCCTTCGCCACCCTCGCCCTCTTCTTTCAAAATCGCCAGCGTATCGTCCGATGCGTTGCGGGTGTGGATGATGAGGGGTTTGCAGACCTGCCTGGCCGCGCGGATATGAACCCGAAAGCGTTCGCGTTGCCACGCCATGTCCGCTACCGTCCTGTCGCCGAGCCGAAAATAATCTAGTCCGGTTTCGCCGATAGCGACAACTCTAGGCAGCGCGGAACGCAGCACCAAGTCGTTGATGGTGGGTTCAAGTACGCCTTCGTTGTCTGGATGAACGCCAACGCTGGACCAAAAGTTGTCATAGCTTGTGGCGAGCTGGTGGACGTCTTCAAACTCTTCGAGTGTGGTGCAAATGCAAAGCGCCCTGTCTACCCGAGCGTCTGCCATGGCGCGGCGAATGTTTACCAAGTCGGCCTTGAGCTGGGGAAAGCTGAGATGGCAATGGGAATCGGTGAACATCCTAAAAAGCCGTATAAAAGTTCATTAACGCCTAAAACAATACGCTGGCCCACGCAGCCTATGGGCTCATAGCTATGTAAATAATAGCAAGTGAAGTTATGACAAACTAAATCAAAGCGACTTTTACCCTGACGTCTTTAGATGGTCTGGGTAGGTCTGTCAGACGCCAAGTGGGCACCCAAAATCTCTTCGATTTTCAGTTTCAGCAAACGAGACTTTTCGTCGCTTGGGAAACGAACGCCGACGCCTTGGGTACGGTTGCCCGCAGCTCTGGCCGGTGTGACCCATGCCACCTTGCCAGCAACCGGGTAGCGCTGGGTGTCGTCGGGCAAGGTCATCAGTACATAGACGTCTGCGCCCAGCTGGTACTCGCGGGCCGTAGGGATGAACACCCCGCCCTCTTTGAACAACGGTATGTAAGCGGCGTACAGGGCAGCTTTTTCCTTGATGGCCAGCTGAACAACGCTGGGCCGCACCGCCGCAGAGGTAGGCGTTGCCGAGGACGCAGACGGCACGGTCGATAAAGGCGTCGTTAAAGGTGTACCAAGAGGTGTACTAAAAGGAGGATTGGCGCTCATGGGCGTAGTTTATCGGTTTGACTTGACCAGAAGTTGGCGCAAGGCGCTTATTTTGTATTCAAGGCGATTTTGGCCCTGCTGACCAAGGACTCCAGCATCAAACCGGGGTTGTGAGGGTGTTCTACCGTTCGGGCGGTCATCGCCAGTTCTTTAGCCCAATCGGCCAATGCTTGCAAACCTGAATTTGAGGCAAATTCATTTGCTGGCAAATCAGTCGGTAAGTCAGCAAGGTTAAAAAATCGCGGCGGCGCGCCTACCCTGACTGTCCACACGTCATGACAAAGCTTTTGCAGGGCATCGACCGCTTGGCGGGGCAGCCAATCGGCCAACGAAGTGACATCGCCTATGGCAATTGCTTTGGGCAGCGCCTGCCAGCTTTGCGCCATGGCAAGGGCCTGGCCGCTGTTGACCCAAGCCAGCGCATCGGCTGGGCGCCCGCCCGCGGCAATCAGCAGTGTTTTTAATTCTGCCTCACGCAGCGGCTGTCGCGCTTTTTTGCTGTCGGCTTCCCCAAAATGCAGGCTGGCAGCGTGTAGCCAGCCTAACGCCTGGTCAAAGTCTGGCCAAACCATGGTGTGACCCAGGCATCGGCTGCGGATGGTGGGTAACAACTGATGGGCTGCTTCAGTGGCCAAAATAAATTTAACGGCGCCGGGTGGCTCTTCGAGTGTTTTAAGCAGGGTATTGGCCGTAATGCCGTTCATGCGCTCTGCGGGATAAACCAGCACCACTTTGGTCGTGCCGCGGGAGCGGGTGAACTGCGTGAACGACACGACATCACGCGCTGCTTCGACCTTGATCTCTTTGCTGGGCTTGGGCTTTTTGCTGTCCAGATCGTCTTGCGTTTTTTCGTCAAGCGGCCAGCCGAGCTCCAGCGACAGCAGCTCTGGCATCAGTACAGCCAAGTCGGCATGGGTATGCACATCGACCGCATGGCAACTGCCGCACTGACCGCAGGCGCCCCGTGGTGTGGCGCTTTCACACAACCAGGCTTTTGCCAGTGCAAGCGCCAGTTCAAACTGGCCTAAACCCGACGGGCCAGCCAAAAGCCACGCATGTCCTCGCTGGCTGAGCAGGCTTTCCAGTTGGGTTTGCAGCCAGGGGGCAACAGGTGCACGGCTCATAGCCAGCCTTTGGTTTTAAAAACACCTGTCACGGCCTGCCAGACCGCGTCTTGGCTTTGGGCGGCATCAATCCGTGCGAATCGGCTGGGGTCGGCGTGTAGCCTGTTGGCGTAGCCTTGCGCGACCCGGCTAAAAAATTCAACGCTTTGGACTTCAAATTTATCCGGCACGCGGGTGCCCGCCAGCCTTGTAGCGGCTATTGTGGGGTTTAAGTCGAACCAAACGGTCAGATCCGGTTGCGTCAGTTGACCTGTAAAGTCAGCCTGAACCCACTGCTCCAGGGTGCTCAAGGTGCTCAGGTCATGGCCACGCCCTGCTCCCTGATAAGCAAATGTTGCATCGGTAAAACGGTCACAAAGCACGACATCACCGCGTGCCAGCGCGGGCAAGATGACGGTTTGCAGATGGTCGCGCCGGGCAGCAAATATCAGCAGCGACTCGGTCAGTGGGTCCATGGCATCGTTTAGCACCATGTGGCGAAGCTTTTCAGCCAGTGGCGTGCCGCCTGGCTCACGGGTCAGCGTTACCGCGCGGCCAGCCGATTTAAACGCGTTGGCCAAGCCGCTGATATGGGTTGTTTTTCCGGCACCGTCAATGCCCTCGAAGCTGATGAAAAGACCCACACCACCCCTGGCCGGGTATGCTGATAATGTACTTTGGGCGTTTTGAGCCGGCGTTGGCGTCAAGGTCAGGGTGGAAGGCAACGTTGTCAGCGGGGTAACAGACGAGGTCGAGGTCAAGGTCGAAAGAGAGGGTGTCATCTTTTCATTGCCCCCGAATATAAGTGTTAACGGCGCGGTTGTGGTCGTCCAGCGTGGCGCTGAAATGGCTGGTGCCGTCGCCGCGGGCTACAAAATACAGCGCCTGGGTAGACGCGGGCTGCACCGCTGCCTGTAACGCCGCTTTGCCGGGCATGGCAATTGGTGTGGGTGGCAAGCCGCTTCGGGTGTAGGTGTTGTAGGGGGTATCTGTGCGCAAGTCGCGTTTTCTCAAGTTGCCGTCAAAGGCGTTGCCCAGGCCGTAAATCACGGTGGGATCAGTCTGCAGCCGCATATTGATGCGCAAACGGTTGCTAAAAACACCTGCAATCTGCGCCCTGTCGGTGGGTTTGCCGGTTTCTTTTTCGACGATGCTGGCCAAAATGAGGGCATCGTCGCGCGACCTTAGCGGGGTATTGGGGCCACGCATGGCCCAAGCTGTGTCCAGACGCTTGTCCATCGCTTTGGCGGCACGTTTGAGCAGCGCGACATCGCTCGAGCCTTTGGCGTAGCTGTAAGTGTCAGGAAAAAACCGTCCTTCAGGATGAACATTTGGTTTACCCAACATCTTCATGATCGTTTCACCATCCAGCCCAAAGGAATCGGGGGCTAGATGCTCCGCTTTTTGTAGCGCTCCACGCACTTGGGCAAAACTCCACCCCTCCACCAGGGTAATGCTTTTGAGTGACTGGTCGCCGCGCACCAACATGGTCAACAGGCCACGTGGTGTCATACCGGGCGTGATCTCGTAACTGCCCGCCTTGATCTGGCGCGCCTGGCCCGACATGCGAAACCACAGTTGCAGCAACGTCAAATGAGCATCAACGCCGCTGGCAAGCACTGCCTCTGCAACCTGGGCAGCTCGCGTACCAGGTTCAATTTCAAGGTCCAGCAACTGACTGCCTTGAGGTAGGTTCAATCGCAGTGGGTTGTGCAGCCACCATGCAGCTGCACCCACTGACGCTGCAACCCCCAGCAGCACAAACGCCGCCCACTTTGTCAAAACACGCACCACGTTCCGTCACCTTTTCTTAGCCAGCGATATCGTCAAACAATTTGCCCTGCCATGATAATTGAGACCATGAGCAACACATCACCTGCATCTCCGGCACCGGCACCACCCTCACCTTCAGTCTTGATACCTGCCAGTGACTCACTATCCGGCGTGGCCCGCTTAAGCCATTTGGGCGTCATTCGGGCCGTCGGCCCCGACGCGGCTGCGTTTTTGCAGGGCCAGTTGACGCAAGACGTGGTCAGCATGGGGTTAAACACGGCACGTCTGGCTGCTTTTTGCAACGCCAAAGGGCGTATGCAGGCCAGCTTTGTGGTGTTTAAGTGCCAAACCACCGTCCCAAGCGATACCGGCCCAGCGGGCGACGAATTTTTAATGGTTTGCAGTGCCGACATTTTGCCGCAGACCCTGAAGCGTTTGAGCATGTTCGTGATGCGCGCCAAGGTCAAGCTGACGGATGCGACCCCAGACTTTAACCTCTACGGTCTGGTGGGTGATGCTATTAAATCAGTAGCTGATAGCGTAAGTAATACCTGGGCCAAGCAGGAATTTAAGGGTCAAACCAGTATTTTTTTACACCCCGGGGCAGGTCAGGATCGGGTTTTGCTCTGCGCGGCGGCGGGGGCTTTGCCTCCTGCTGGCCCAGACCTGCCGATTGGCACCTGGAACTGGTTGGAGGTCCACGCCGGTGTTGCCATGATCACCCCACCGATTTTTGAAGCTTTCGTGCCGCAAATGCTCAATTACGAGTCAGTCGGTGGGGTGAGCTTTAAAAAAGGGTGCTACCCGGGTCAAGAAGTGGTGGCACGCAGCCAGTTCAGGGGTACGCTGAAGCGCCGGGCGTACCTGGTGCATAGCCCGCACGGCTTGCTTGGCGACATGCATGTTGGTCAGGAGGTCTACCATGCCGACCAAGCCTGTGGCATGGTCGCCGCTTGCGCGGTCAATCCTGTGCATGGATTTGACGCTATCGTATCGATGCAAACATCAGCAGCCACCGGCGGCGTATTGACATGCGGCAGTCCGCATGGCAATGTGCTGACGCTGCTGCCCCTGCCCTACCCCTTGCTCGATGACATCTAACAACATCTAACAGCAGTTAAAACGCTGCAGCTACACGCTCAAGACAGCTTTGCTAAAAATTGTTGGGGTATTTGCTTGCGCAGCGCATCGCGATCTTTTTCCGGCGTGACCTCTAGCGCGGCCTTGTACGCCGCGACGGCTTTGACATCGTCTTTTACTTGATTGACGTAGATGGCAGCCAACTTTAGATATCCGTCTTGCCGAGTGGTAGGCCAACCATTGTTGCGCAATTCCAGTCCTTGAATGGCCATTGTGAAATCACTTTTACGCATGCCCAATATGTAAGCCGCTGACAGCAAGTCGTGGTCGACAGTGCCGTCATTCATATACTGCTGGGCCAGCACCGCAGCTTCTTTTTCTTTGCCGCTTCGACTCATCAAAATGACTTTTAATGACCGCACGGAGACCGCCCTGGGCTGAATTTTTTCGCAACGCTCCAAATATTCAAGCGCTTTCTCGTTGTTTCCCAACTGCGAATAGCCACGTGCCACATTGCTCATCATGGCCACCACGTAAGGCCGCGACAAAATGACCGACTCCCACACCCAAATTGCGTTTTTCCAGTCGCCCCATTTGGCCAGTTCATCGGCAATCATGGGCGTGATTTTTCGGTAATGGGTGTTGATGGCGATACCGTCTTTGGCCAGCGTTAGCATTTCGCGCTTGGTCTTGTCCCACTTGGGGTTGTTGACATCGCCCGATTGAGAGATCGACAGCGCCATTTTGACGGCGGTCACAATTTTGTTTTCAGTGGCGGCCGCTTGCTGGCTGATGTAAGTCGTCAACGCCAGGCAAACCATCATGCCGACCGCCATGATTTGCGAATAGGCGGGCTTCCATGTCAAGCGCGTGGCCGCCGCCGGGCCGCGAATCGACAGTCGGGCATCCGATGACGCCAGCAAGGCCAAGCACAGCGCAAACATGCAACCCGTGGCGGCCAGTCGCCACGGGAAACCGATATTGCTGACCATTAAAAATGCCAACAGGCTGGCCAACACGATGGCACGCAGCGGTGCCTCCGCCAGTCCTTCAGGGGTTTTGTTGCGTAGCGTCTTCCATGCCGCCGACGCCAGGTAGCCCAACAACAACAATAAAAACAGCCAACCCGTCAGGCCGTATTCAGCCAAAAGCTGAAGCACTTCGTTGTGCACGTAATAGTCGGTCTCTAGCTGGGCGCCTGATGCTTGGTAGAGCGGCTGCATCGCCTCCCAAGCGCCCGCGCCTACACCCGACAACGGCCTGGCCTTGATCATTTCGCCAGTGGCTTTCCACATGATGAACCGAATACCCAATGAACTGTCAGTTGTTTTGATGGTGGCTGTCCGCGCAAAAGCCATGTCAAATGGGGTCGTCAGGTTGCCATACTCGGAACGGTCGGCGATAACCTTAGGGTTACCGGAGCTGATCAGACCCATGGTGAACAACGTCGCAAACATCACGCCGCAGCTCAAAATGCGCCGCCCGCTGTCCCATTTGGTAAATCCGAACTGCTTGCGGTACACAATGGCAACAATAGGCAGTATCACCATCAACACCCACATCGCGGACAGCGCACCGCGGGTACCCGTCATCATCAATGCAACAACATTGAAGGCCAACGTAAACGCCATTAAGGCAATGCGAGACGATGCTTTGGATTGCGCCAACAGGTAGGCGCTGAACGGAAGCGTGCACACCACGAACTCTGCAAAAAAGTTGCGGTTGACAAACGTTGATGCTGGATTGGGACCTTGCGGAAAATAACTGAAGTTAAAGTAAAACTGCAAAACCGTCCAGAGCGACGCAATCACCGCACCCCAATGAATGCCCTCAAGCAAATAGTCTGCTCGACCGCGTGACAAGGTATTGATGCCCAGCCAGAGGATCAAGCTGAAGATAAACCAGCGTATGGCTTCAACGCCGCCTAAAAACGTGTGTGCCCACACCATGCTGCCCAGTGCGTAAAACATCAGCGCCAGCGGCAGCCACATCACCGCATGCCAACGCAGGCCTTCGCGGCGATTTCTCTGCTGCCAAAAAAACAACAAACCCGCGCCGACCGCCGCAAATGCCACCACGATTGATTTGAGGGTGTCTTGAAGCATTAACTCATTGGGCACGCCGATGGCTGGCGTCAAAAACATCATCAACGCAAGAATTAATACCGTCCAGTCGCCGCGTTCAACTTCAGCCGGTAGCCGGTCTGGGCTTGCTGCTGCTTTGCTGCGCGTACCGGCGTCCAAAGTGTCAGCTTTTTTATTGGGGGAACTGTCTGGTCTGGCGACCGGGCGGTCTGGGCTAGCCGGGGTGTCGCTGGGTTTGCTGTTGTAGAGGCGTTTTTTTTTGGACATGAAAGCAAGACTGGTAACTGCGTAGGACCTCGGATTGTCGTTGGTTTGACTTAACGACGGGACAAAAGACTACAAAGTGCTGAACATTTCAATGTGTGGGATGCCCACTTCGTCAAAAGGTTCGCCTCTGGCTAAAAACCCGGCACGCGAATAAAACCCTTCAGCACTGCGCTGTGCATGCAGCATGACTTCCAGCTGGCCACGCTGTTTGGCAGAGGCCAGCAAGGTGCGCAGCAAGTCACGGCCGATGTTGGACCCACGCAAGACCCTTTTGACGGCCATGCGGCCGACTTTGGCGGTATGGGGCGTCTCGTCCAGCAGTCTTGCCGTGCCTATGGTTTGCCCTAAAAGGTTGTACGCTACCGCGTGCAGCGCTGTTTGATCTGCTTCGTCCCACTCCATTTCCAGCGGGATTTTTTGCTCCATCACGAAAACCTCGGTTCTCACCTGTGCGGCGTCCGCGCCCAGCTCAGCCCAGCTGCCTGTTTTGATTTGATAGGTGGCTTGCCCATTTTCAAAAGCCTGCATCACCTGGCGCAGCGGGTCGGGCACGCGCTGGGAGGTTTGGGCGGCAGGGTCAGCAAACACGTAAATCAGCTCGCTGGTCACCAGCAACGCATCGCCCCGAAAAATCGCCCCAATAAACACGACAGAAGAATTACCCAAACGTTCTAATCGCAAAGCCACCTCCAGCCTGTCATCAAACCGTGCTGACGTGACGTATTCAATACTGGCTTTTTTCACGTACAAATCGCCGCCCAAAAGCTGCATGGCTTCTTCATAAGGCAGTGAAAGCGCGCGCCAATAGTCTGCAATCGCCGTGTCAAAGTACATCAAATAATGTGCGTTAAAGACAATTTTTTGCATGTCTACTTCGGTCCAGCGCACGCGTAAGGGGTGAAAAAATCTGAAGTCTTGTCGTTTCATGGCTAATATTTGAAAGTGAGATGTTTCTATCGTGGCAAGATGGTACAACGCCAAAACGACGCAAAATAATTCAGGATTTTTTGACAAGGAATCGAATTCATGGCTTTTATTTACTACGTTACGCACATCCAGTTTGAATTTGGCGCCATTCAATTGTTGAAGCAGGAATGCGCTCGCGTGGGCATCACCAAGCCACTGGTCGTGACCGATGCCGGGGTCAAAGCCGCAGGTGTTTTGCAAAAAGCGCTGGATCAGTTGACGGGCATGACGGTGGCAATCTTTGACCAAACACCCTCCAACCCAACCGAGGCAGCGGTACGCGCCGCCGCCGGGGTCTACAAAAGCAGTCAGTGCGACGGCCTGATCGCAGTGGGCGGTGGCTCGGCGATCGACTGTGCCAAGGCTGTAGCGATTGCGGCTACCCATGACGGCCCATTGACGACTTATGCAACGATTGAGGGCGGCTCGCTCAAGATTACTGACCGCGCAGCCCCGCTGATTGCGGTACCTACCACCAGCGGCACCGGTAGCGAGGTGGCACGCGGCGCCATCATCATTGTTGATGACCAACGCAAACTTGGCTTTCACTCCTGGCATATCGTGCCCAAAGCGGCCATTTGTGACCCAGAACTCACGCTCGGCTTGCCCGCACAACTGACCGCTGCCACCGGCATGGACGCGATTGCGCACTGCATGGAAACCTACATGTCGGCGGCATTTAATCCACCCGCCGACGGCATTGCGCTGGACGGGCTTCAGCGCGGCTGGGCCTACATTGAACGTGCCACCCGGGACGGCAGCGATCGCGAAGCCAGACTTAACCTGATGAGCGCGTCGATGCAGGGTGCCATGGCCTTTCAAAAAGGGCTGGGTTGTGTGCATTCGCTCAGCCATAGCCTGGGCGGTGTTGATCCCCGGCTGCACCATGGCACCTTAAACGCGATGTTTTTACCGGCAGTAGTGCAGTTCAATGCTGAGGCTGAATCAATTCAAAAAGAAAACCGGCTGGAGCGCATGGCCAGTGCCATGGGTTTGGTATCGGGCGGCGACATCGCGGAAGCAATACGTGACATGAACGCACGGCTTAATTTGCCAGCGGGTCTGATGGCCATGGGCGTCACGGCTCCGATGTTTACAAAAATCGTTGAAGGCGCTCTGGCTGACCATTGTCATAAGACGAACCCCAGAATCGCGACACCCGATGACTATGCGGACATGCTGGGCAAATCAATGTAGTCAGAAGCAGAGCCTATTGCGCTAAACCCTGCCCGGAGGGTAAACAAGTTCGATGAGTTTGCCGCCCGCTTGGTTTGTCGATTTGTGGGCCTGATGGGTGGGTAGCCGAACTAAAATAACGACAACCAAACAGGAGCACCATGCCATCCATCAATTTTATAGGCGGCGAAAAAGGCGGGGTTGGCAAATCTGTCACTGCCCGAGCCTTGGCGCAATACTTTATCGACAACGGTACGCCGTTCACGGGTTTTGACACCGACCGGTCGCACAACTCGTTTAATCGCTTCTATGCTGACTATGCGTCGCCGGTGGTGGTAGACACCTACGAAGGCATGGATCTGGTGGCGGCCGCATTTGAAGACAACCCAGATCAAAGCGTGATTGTGGATTTGGCAGCGCAGACCTCAGCGCCGCTCGCCAAATGGATCAAGGACGCTAGCCTGATCGAGTTGTTTGCAGAGATGGGCATTACCGTCAACCTCTGGCATGTGATGGACGACGGACGTGACGCGGTGGATTTGCTGGGTCGCCTAATTGACACTTATGGGCATGGCCCGAACTATGTGGTGGTTCAAAACCACGGGCGTGGGTCTGATTTTGTGTTGTTGCGTGACTCCTACGCCTTACAAAAAGCCGAGGCACATGGGGCGCACGTCATTGAAATACCTCGCCTGCATGAGACATGTATGCGCAAGATTGACCAAAACAACACCAGCTTTTGGAAAGCTGTGCATGACAAAGACAGCAGCGATGCGCTGGGTCTTCTGGAGCGCCAGCGGGTCAAGACCTGGTTAAGGAGCTGCTATTCGGTTTTTGAAAAGCTGCCGCTCTAAACGGAGTCTTCAAGCCGCACGCAACGCGTCCTTCAGCTGCTGGCCCAACTCGGGTTTGCCCGCAAACGGATCTGTCGGGTTGCGGGTTTGCACAATGTCTTCCAGCCTGGTTTGCACTGACTTGATGGCTTTGGGGTGGCTGTAAATGTAAAACTGGTTGGTGGCCACGGCATCAAACACCAGTTGCGCCACATCCGCCGCGCTAACTTTGCCTGAACTGACGGCTTTTTCGCTCATGGCTTGGCCAATCAATTGGCTTTGAGTAGGCCGATTGCCCCGCAATTCTGATGGGCGGTTGCGGTGGCTCTGGCTGATACCGGTCGCCACAAAAAACGGGCACAGCACCGACGCGCCGATCTGGTCAGTCACCAGCGACAAGTCTTGATACAGCGTCTCAGACAGCGACACCACCGCATGCTTGCTGACGTTGTACACGCCCATGTTGGGTGCGTTCAGTAGCCCCGCCATGCTGGCGGTATTGACGATGTGGCCTTGCCACGAGGCATCTTGTTTAGCCGCTTCCAGCATCATCGGTGTAAATATACGAACGCCGTGGGCCACGCCCATCACGTTGACGCCCAACACCCATTCCCAATCTTTGACCGAGTTTTCCCAAATCAAGCCGCCTGAGCCCACGCCAGCGTTGTTGAACACCAGGTGCGGCGCACCAAAGCGTGCCAGTACCGTTGCGCCCATCGCCTCCATTTGGCTGGCGTTTGATACGTCCAGTTTGAACGGCATAACTTCAGCACCGAGGGCCTGCATCTCGCTGGTAGCAGCATCCAAGACGTCTTGTTGCACATCAATCAACACCAGGTGCATGCCGAGCCTAGCCCCGATGCGGGCGCATTCCAGGCCAAAGCCAGAGCCTGCGCCAGTCAGTACGGCAGTTTTGCCTTTGAAATCGGTGATCATGCGTCTGCTTTCTTGAGGATGTACCCGATACGGGGGAAATGGACGTGAACGGTGCCTGCGCGTTCGTCTGTGCGGCGCACGGTGTAGTGCATGCGGGTTGCCGCGACCAGTTCGCCTTCCGTCGGCTCCAGACCAAAATTTTCACTTCGTATGGTGACGCGGCTGCCCAACGCAATGCCGTGCTCGTCTTGAAAAATGTCGTCACGCAACGCGGCAGGGGTGCTGGCGGCAGCCACCGCAATGGCGTCAGCAGCGGTGAATTTGTCATACGGTGCCTGACCTGCCTGACCCGCTTGCGCAAGCCGGTCCATCCACTGCAAAACATTCGGCGTGGCATTGAGCACACCCGCCATTGCTGGCGTACGGGTACGGGTGAACCACAGCGGCGCATAGGCTGCAAAGTCGGCCACGCTGGGCAATGCGCCGAGTAAAAACGGCCAGTCGTCCAGCATGTCAGACATGCGGCGCAGGTAAGACTTGTAGGCCGCTGTTGCATCCGCTGCAGGCATGCGCGGCATGCCCTGTCGCATGGCTTGTCGGTCTTCAGCAAAGGCTTTGGCCGCTTCGGGGGGCGCATTGGCAAACACCTGCGCAATGCCCGGCGGTTGAAAGTTATACGCCATAGCCGTCCAGAACAGCGTGGTGTCAGCCCACTGCGCCAGGGTACGCCCCATGCCCTTGCTGGGCTCTGGGTACAGGCTGGGCTCGGGCTGCAAATGCTCCAGCACATCGCAGATCAGCGCCGTGTCGCAATAAATATCCGCGCCAATTTGCAAGATGGGTGTTTTGCGGTAGCCACCTGTGAGGGCTACCACATCGGGCTTGGGCATGATCATCGGGATGATGACCGACTTCCATGCCAGCTTTTTGTAACCCAGTATCAGCCGCACTTTCTCGGCAAACGGTGAGGTCGGATAGTGGTGAAGAATCAGATCAGCCATGACAAAACGCCCTTCAATGTTGTTTGACCTTAAATCAATTTAACGATTTGTTTGCCAAAGTTTTTGCCTTTGAGCAGGCCTAAAAAAGCTTCTGGTGCCGCTTCTAAGCCTTGGGCGACAGACTCACGCGGTTTGAGTTTGCCCGTTGCCACCAGCGTCCCCAGTTCCTTTAAAGCCTCTGGCCAGACCTCCATGTGTTCGCTGACGATAAAGCCTTGAATCCGCAGTCGGCTCATCAATATCAGCGCGGGGTGAGTCATGGGCATGGGTTTGCCATCGTAGCCCGCAATCATGCCGCACAGGGCAATGCGGCCAAACGCGTTCATCAAAGGCAGCACGGCGTCCAGCACCATGCCGCCGACGTTTTCGAAATAGCCGTCAATGCCGTTTGGGCACTCAGCCTTGAGGGCTTTGGCCAAGGAGCCCGCGTTGTCTTGCACTTTGTAGTCAATACAGGCGTCAAAGCCCAACTCATCAACGGCATACTTGCATTTATCTGGCCCGCCTGCAATGCCGACCACGCGGCAACCGCGTGCTTTGGCCAGGGCTGCGAATGCGCTGCCCACCGCACCGGTTGCCGCGCTAACGACAACGGTTTGGTCTGCTTTAGCCTCAATAATTTTGACCAAGCCGTAATAGGCCGTCACGCCGGGCATGCCCACTGCACCGAGGTAATGTGACAGCGGCACATGGGTCGTGTCTACCTTGCGCAAGGCGCCGACTTGGTTACCGTCGACCACGCTGTACGATTGCCAGCCGCCCATGCCCACCACCTGGTCGCCCACAGCAAATTTGGGCGATCGGCTCTCCACCACCGCGCCTACCGTACCGCCAATCATCACTTCACCCAGCGCTTGAGGGGCGGTGTAGCCTTTTGAGTCGTTCATGCGGCCACGCATGTAGGGGTCAAGGCTCAAAAAATGGTGCTTGACAAGCACCTGGCCGTCGGTGAGCGCGGGTGTTTGTGCGCTCACCATTTTGAAATTGCTGCTAGCGGCTTCGCCCACGGGGCGGTTGTCGAGAAGAATTTGCTGGTTATTTGGCATGGTGAGAAATGTTGAGTTGAATGGGTAGGATGATGAATTAAGAATTTGTCTATTTACTATTTACTATTTACTATTTATTTCATAGCTACTAGCCCATATAGATGATGGGTCAGAGCACGATTTGACCGTAAATCAGATAAAAAGCTACCGGCGCCGATCCTTAATCGGTCGAAATGACATGCTGCGGCTTTTGGCCGTCGGCCGTTGTCAGCGGGTTGCTTGTTCTTGGCCCAGTAACCAGGCGTTTGACGTATTTGAAAGTTCCGGTCGCGTGGGCGCAAGCCTTGCCTTGTGCATCAAACAGCGTCGCCTCGGTAAACGCCAAAGTCACGGTACGGTGAATCAATCGCCCTTTGGCAGTCAGCCGACTGCCGTCCCCCGGCGCGGGTTGCATAAAGCTGGTTTTCATCTCTATCGTTACGACACCCATGTCGCTCTGTACGCTGCGGGCGGCAGTTGCCAGCGTCACGTCTAGCAGCGTCATGATGGCGCCGCCGTGGGTGACGGCAAATGAGTTGAGGTGTTCCGGTTTGGGGGTGTAGCCAATCGCAGATTCGCCGTTTTCAAACTTTTCAAGTTCAAAGCCCAAGTGGCTAACGAATGGGATCTCCACCCCAAAACCGATGGACACGTCTAGCCTCCGGTGACTATCGACACGCCGCCATCCACAGCCAGATACTGTCCCGTGATGTGCTTTCCCGCATCCGATGCGTACAAAACGCACAAGCCTTTCAGGTCTTCATCGTCCCCCAAACGCTTGAGCGGCGCGTGCGCGGCCAGCTTTTCTTCACCCATCGCTTTGAGCGTACCCATGGTCATCTTGCTGGGGAAAAACCCTGGGCAAATCGCGTTAACGGTGATGCCATGCACACCCCATTCGCCTGCCAGTGCCCGCGTGAAGTTGATCGCCGCGCCTTTTGACGTGTTGTAGGCAATGGTTTGCATGCCGCTTGGGTTACCGCCCAAGCCAGCGATGGAGGCAATGTTGATGATGCGGCCCCGCTTACGCGCAATCATCGAATGCTTGGCAATGTGCTGCGACAAAATAAAGTAGCCGCGAATGTTCAGATTCATCACCTTGTCCCAAGCCTCGACCGGATAGTCTTCAGCCGGTGCGCCCCATGCCGCGCCTGCGTTGTTGACCAGGATGTCAACGTGCCCCATGCGTTTGATGGCCTCGTCGGCCAACATGCGGATGTCAGATTCTTTGGCGCAGTCGGCGGCAATCCAGTCAGCGTCAATGCCCGCGGCTTTGAGCTCAGCGGCAGCTTGGGTTAAATCATCAGCCTTTCGGGAGCTGAGCATGATTTTTGCACCCGCCTCGCCGAGCGCGTGCGCCATTTGCAAGCCCAAGCCGCGTGAGCCGCCCGTCACCAGGGCTGTCTTGCCAGTCAAATCAAACAGTTTTTGAATGCTTCGGGGGGTCATGCGGTTCTCCAGTGGGGTTGAACGATCTCTAAAGATCAGTTTTCAGGGTTGAGCGCACATAAATCAAAATCGCACCAACCGCGGTCAAAAGCCCGCCAGCTGCGACCATGACCCAACCCATCGCATCATCGGCCTTGCCAACAAAAATGCCGAGGACGCCCGTCAGTAAGCCGACAAATATCAGCGTCCAAATGATTTTGTGCAGCCGCGCCATCTTGGGGTCTGCGGTATGGTTAGCACCTGGTTTGTAAAAACCCATTAAAAAGCCTCCTCAGGCAGATTGGCGCAGAGCAAGTTGCGGCTTTCGACCACGGCCAGCCAGGCAGAGATTTTGGGCAGTTCATAAGCGTAAAAATAGGCTGTGGCCCCCTGAAAACCTTGGTGGGCCGCTATTGAATCAGTAGCATTTAGTGCGGCAGTTGCGCAAGCCACATCCAGCCATATCCATGCCAGCACGGTGTGGCCAAAGGCCTGCATATACGGCACAGCATTGGCCAGCGCGTCCGGTGGGTGGCCGGTAGCCCAGGCCGATTGGGTGGCAGCGGCGACGTGCCTTAAAGCTTGACCGAGGGCGCTGGCGTGGCTTTTAAATTCAGCGTACTGACCGGCTTTTTCAATCGTCGCCTGTATGCGTGCCGCCAGCAGCGCAAGCCCCCTGCCCTCCTCCATCAACACCTTGCGGCCCAGCAAGTCCATGGCCTGAATGCCGTGCGTGCCTTCATGAATCATGTTCAGGCGGTTGTCGCGCCAGTACTGCTCGACAGGGAAGTCGCGTGTGTACCCGTAACCGCCGAGCACCTGAATCGCCAACGAGTTGGCCTCCAGGCACCATTCACTGGGCCAGCTTTTGGCAATTGGCGTCAGCACTTCAAGCAACATTCGAGCATCGTCTGCGGCTTTAGGTTCAGCAGTATGCTGTTCGTCAACCAAGCGGGCGCAATACAGCTCAAGCGCCAAAGCGCCCTCGCAATACGACTTTTGTGCGAGCAACATGCGGCGCACATCGGCATGTTCAATGATGCGGATTTGCGGTTTTGACGCGTCTTTGCCGCCATGGCCTACGGGTCTGCCCTGGGGACGATTTTTGGCGTAGTCCAAACTGGCGTGGTAACCCGCCATGCCAAGCATGGTGGCCGCCATGCCTACACCAATGCGTGCCTCGTTCATCATGTGGAACATGCAGCGCAGGCCTTCATGCGGCTTGCCGACCAGGTAACCCACAGCACCTGCCTCGCCGCCTACCGGGTATTTGCCTTCACCGAAGTTCAGCAGCGTATTGGTCGTGCCGCGCCAGCCAAGCTTGTGGTTTAAGCCCGCTAACGCGACGTCGTTGCGCACGCCTGTCAGCTCGCCTTTCGCGTTGACCAGCTTTTTAGGCACGATGAACAGCGAAATACCGCGCGTACCCGCAATCAATTTCCCGTCCGGGCCAGGGATTTTTGCCAGCACCAAGTGAATGATGTTTTCGGTCAGCTCATGCTCGCCGGACGAAATCCACATCTTGTTGCCTTTGAGGCGGTAACGCGGGCCCAGCGGCTCGGCTTCAAAATCATTGCCATCAGGCACGGCTCTCGTGGTCACATCGCTCAATGACGAACCGGCCTGCGGCTCGCTCAAACACATCGTGCCCGAGAAGCGGCCCGAAAATTCGTTTTTGGCAAACACCTCTTTTTGCAAATCAGTGCCATGCACCATCAGCAAGTTGGCATTCCCCGTCGTCAGCATGCCCGAGCCAATGCTGACCGACGCCATCGCAAAAAACGAATTTGCCGCAGCTTCAACCGTGTAGGGCAACTGCATACCGCCAATCTCATAGTCTTGTGCGGCGCTGAGCATGCCTGATTCGGTATAGGCCTTTTGCGCGTCATGCGTGGCTTGCGGCAAGATGACCTTTTCACCATCAAAGTGAGGTTCTTGCGTATCTACCAGACGGTTGAAAGGCGCGTACTTTTCACGCGCTATGCGCTCGCAGGTGTCAAACACGGCGTCAAACGTTTCACGCGAGTGGTCAGCGAAGCGTGGGCGCTGGTTTAGCGACTCTGCTTGCAGCCAGTCGTAAAGGAGAAAGTCGACGGTGCTTCGGAGGTCCATTTCTTGTCCAAAAATTTAGCGCGTCGGCGCAGGCAGCACAGCGATCGTGCCTTGCGCAATGGCACACAGTTTTTCAACGCCCTCAAACAGCACGAACACTTCGCAGGTGCATACCGCCTGGGTTTTGCCAACATGCACGGCCTTGGCGCGAGCGATCAGCCGTTCGCCGATGGCGGGGCGTACGTAATTTATTTTGAACTCAGACGTCACCACAGGAGCCAGCAGCACCGCACCACCTGCATATGTCAGCGCGTTATCTGCCGCGTAGCTGACAACTCCCCCATGAACAAAGCCGTGTTGCTGACGTATTTTGTCTGTCACTGGCACATGCAATTCGACTGCTTCCTTAGAAAAAGCCACCAGCTCAGCGCCAATCAGCACACTGAACGGCTGGGCGGCCAATACTGCACGCCCCATGTTCAGCATGCCTTCTCCGCTGACCAGAGCAGCGGGCGAGGATGTCATAGCACCTCGAAAATACCAGCCGCCCCCATCCCGCCACCAATACACATCGTCACGCAAACACGCTTGGCACCGCGGCGTTTGCCTTCAATCAGCGCGTGGCCGGTCAGGCGTTGGCCAGTGACGCCGTACGGGTGGCCGACGGCAATTGCACCACCATTGACGTTGAGTTTGTCCATCGGAATGCCCAGCTTGTCAGCGCAGTAGAGCACCTGCACGGCAAAGGCTTCGTTCAGTTCCCACAGGTCAATGTCGTCGATTTTCAAACCCAGCTTGGTCAGCACTTTCGGGATGGCAAACACGGGGCCAATGCCCATTTCATCTGGCTCGCAGCCCGCCACTGCAAAGCCCAAAAAGCGGCCTAGTGGCTTCAAGCCTTTGCGCTCGGCAACCGTTTCGCTCATGATGACCACGGCGCCGCCACCGTCTGAAAACTGGCTGGCATTGCCCGCTGCAATCACGCCACCAGGAATTGCCGGCTTGATGCCACTGATGCCTTCTTTGGTCGTGCCTGCGCGAATGCCTTCGTCGTTGCTCACCGTCACTTGCTTGGTCGTCAGGCCCATGACCGGGTCTGCGACGCCCATGGTGACAGTGATCGGTGCAATCTCAGCCGTGTACAGGCCAGCCGCCAGTGCGGCGGTGGCCTTTTGCTGGCTGATCGCGCCGTACTCGTCCATGCGGTCACGAGCGATGTTGTAACGCTTGGCGACTTGCTCGGCGGTTTGCAACATGTTCCAGTAAATCTCAGGCTTGTTTTTAGCCAGCCATGAATCGGCCAGCATGTGGGTGTTCATTTCTTGCTGCACGCAAGAAATGCTTTCAACACCGCCCGCCACATAAATGTCCGCCTCGCCAGCAATCACCCGCTGGGCCGCCAAGGCAACGGTTTGCAGGCCTGATGAGCAAAAACGGTTGACCGTCATACCCGACACGTTGACCGGGCAACCTGCGCGCAGGGCGACCTGGCGAGCGATGTTGGCGCCGGTTGCGCCTTCGGGATTGGCGCAGCCCATGATGACGTCGTCGACCTCGCCAGCCTCAATGCCAGCGCGCTGGATGGCGTGCTCAACGGCGTGGCCGCCGAGTGTTGCGCCGTGCGTCATGTTGAAAGAGCCCTTCCAGCTTTTGGCCAAAGGGGTACGTGCGGTGGAAACGATTACGGCTGAGGTCATGATCTTGTCCTAATGAATTAAAAGCTTGCTACAACGCTTGATACCAAGCTTATTGAAAAGTCTTGCCTTCGGCCACCAGGCGCGCCAGCAGCGGCGCGGGCTCCCAGAATCTGGCATCGTCAAGCGGGTTTTGTGCAAAGCGGTTCATGGCTTGCACCACATTGAACAAACCAACTTCATTGGCGTAGTTCATCGGGCCACCACGGTAAATCGGGAAGCCATAACCCATCAGGTACACCATGTCGATGTCGCTGGCTTTGCTGGCAATGCCTTCTTCCAGAATATGCGCTGCTTCATTGACCAGCGAATACACTAGGCGCTGCACGATTTCCTCGTCAGAAATTTTTCGCGGTGTGATGCCCAGGGATTTGCGGTGCTCTTCAATCATGCTGACGACTTCGGCATTCGGAATCGCGTCGCGCTTGCCCGGAATGTAGTCGTACCAGCCCGCACCGGTTTTTTGGCCAAAGCGGCCTTTTTCACACAGCAAATCAGCAGTCTTGCTGTACTTCATGTCTGGCTTTTCAACATACCGGCGTTTGCGAATGGCAAAACCAATGTCGTTGCCTGCCAAGTCGCCCATGCGGAAAGGGCCCATCGCAAAACCAAACTTTTCAATGGCTTTGTCAACCTGCGCAGGGGTGCAGCCTTCGTCCAGCAAAAAGCCGCCCTGCCGGCCATACTGTTCAATCATGCGGTTGCCGATAAAGCCATCACACACACCGGATACCACCGATGTTTTGCGAATTTTCTTGCCCAACGCCATCACGGTAGCCAGCACGTCTTTGCCGGTTTTTTCACCGCGCACCACTTCAAGCAACTTCATGATGTTGGCGGGGCTGAAAAAGTGCGTGCCAATCACGTCATGCGGGCGCTTGGTAAACGCAGCGATCTGGTTCATGTCCAGCGTTGAGGTGTTGGATGCCAATATAGCGCCCGGCTTCATGACGCGGTCCAGTTCGGTGAAGACTTTTTCTTTGACGCCCATGTCTTCGAACACCGCCTCGATCACCATGTCGGCTTCAGTCAGGTCGTCGTAGCTCAGCGTGGTGGTCAGCATGGCCATGCGGGCTTCGTATTTGTCTTGCTTGAGCTTGCCTTTTTTGACTTGCGCTTCGTAGTTTTTACGAATCGTGGCAATGCCCCTGTCCAGAGCGTCCTGCTTCATCTCCAGCATTTTGACGGGGATGCCTGCGTTCAAAAAGTTCATTGAGATGCCGCCGCCCATTGTGCCCGCGCCAATGACTGCTATTGATTTAATATCGCGCTTAGGCGTATCGGCAGGCACGTCAGGGATTTTTGAGGCGGCTCGTTCGGCCAAAAAGATATGCCGCAATGCCCTGCCCTCAGGGCTCCACATCAGGTTGATGAAGATTTCGCGTTCGAGCGCCATGCCATCGTCGAACTTGCGCTTGGTAGCGGCTTCTACCGCCTCTACGCATTTAAGGGGTGCCGGGTAACCTTTGGACATGCCGCCCACCATGTTGCGGGCAAACTGAAAATACGCATCGCCATTTTTGTGTTTGCAAGGCAAGTTGCGCACCAGTGGCAAGGGGCGTGTATCGGCAATCGACTGGGCAAATGCCAACGCTTCCGCGGCAAGTGACTCTACAGAAGATGCCATTTTGTTGAACAAGCTTTGGCCCGGGATTTGCGCCAACAACTCACTCTTGACAGGCTCACCACTGACAATCATGTTCAAGGCGGGCTCCACCCCCAGGGCGCGCGGCAAGCGCTGCGTACCGCCAGCGCCTGGAATCAAGCCTAACTTGACTTCGGGCAACGCCACTGAACAGCCGGGCGCTGCGATGCGGTAGTGGCAGCCAAGTGCCAATTCCAAACCTCCACCCATGCAGACTGAATGGACTGCCGCAACCACGGGTTTGGCTGAGTTTTCAATCGCCAAAATCACGCTGAGAAGATTTGGCTCGGCCAGCGCTTTGGGACTGCCAAATTCTTTAATGTCTGCACCGCCAGAAAACGCAGTGCCCGCACCAGTGATCACCACCGATTTAATCGCGGCATCGCTATTGGCTTTTTGCAGGTTATCGGTGATGGATACCCTCGTGGCATGACCCAAACCATTGACTGGCGGGTTGCTTAGAGTGATGACAGCAACACTGCCGTGAACTTCGTAAAGAGTTGTCATGGTGATTTATCTTTCCTTATAGGACGCTGCAAATAAAGGGCTATGTGCCAAAGACTGGGCATCTGAGATTGAATGCCATCAAAACTTCGCGATCAGTAAAATAGTACGATCGTTCTTTTTACATTGTAGAGGTGGTTTTATGCGGTGCCCGTCTTGGTTTGGCCGAACTTGTCCCAATCGAGACAACAAAGGTGCCGCACAAATTTTTACACCTCAAGCCATTCTTTGCGGGTGTAGGCATCAGCCCGCAGGCTGTCGGGTGTGCCTTGAAACACGATGCTGCCATGACCCATGACCAGTGCCCGGTCAGAAATGGCCATGGCAATCGTCAGCTTTTGTTCAATCAACAACACAGAAATGCCCTTGGCCTTGAGCGTTTGCAAATATTGGCCGACCAGCTCGACGATTTTGGGCGCGAGGCCTTCAGTCGGTTCATCAATGATGATCAGGTCCGGGTCGCCCATCAAAGTGCGGCACAGCGTGAGCATTTGCTGCTCTCCGCCAGACAACACACCCGCCTCCGTGTGCTGGCGCTCCAGCAACCGGGGGAACATGCCGTACATGTCGCCAAACGACCAGCGCGAGCCTTTGCCGGAGCCTTTTTGGCCCAGCAACAGATTTTGATGCACGGTGAGCTTCGGGAAGATATCGCGGTTTTCAGGCACGTAGCCAATGCCCAAATGGGCAATCTTGTAGGCTTCTTTACCCATGATTTCAGTGTTCTTCCAACTGATGGAGCCCTGGCAATCGACCAAGCCCATGATAGCCTTGGCGGTGGTCGATCGCCCCGAGCCGTTGCGGCCCAGAAGCGCCACAATTTCGCCCGGTTGTACCTCAAATGACACGCCATGCAGCACATGGCTTTTGCCGTAATAGGCGTGAAGGTTTTTGATGGTCAGCATCTAGTGTCCATGTGCTTGTTGGTCGGCAACCGAAGATCCCAGATACGCTTCTTGCACGCGCTGGTCTGCCCGCACTGCTTCAGGAACGTCATAAGCAATCACCTCCCCATACACCACCACCGCAATTTTGTCGGCTAGGCCAAAGACGACGCCCATGTCGTGCTCAACCGTCAGCAGCGTTTTGCCTATCGTGACGTCTTTGATGAGTTTGATGAACCGTGTGGTTTCAGACCGGCTCATGCCGGCGGTGGGTTCGTCCAGCAAAATCACACCCGCACCACCAGCGATCGTGATGCCGATTTCCAGCGCGCGTTGCTCTGCGTATGTCAGATTGACACCAAGAACGTCGCGTTTTTTGTCGAGCTTGATCATTGCCATCAATTCTTCGGCACGGTCGTTGGCATCGTCCAGATTAGCCAAGAATTTTAGAAACGTATATTTGTATCCCAAGCTCCACAGCACACTGCAGCGCAGGTTTTCAAACACGCTGAGTTTGGGGAAGATATTGGTAATTTGAAAGCTGCGGGACAGTCCCAATCGGTTGATTTCATACGGCTTTTTGCCGTTGATGCTTTGACCATTGAGTAGCACGCTCCCACTGGTGGGCTCAAAGCGGCCGCTGATCAAGTTAAAAAGCGTTGATTTACCTGCACCGTTTGGTCCAATGATGGCCACCCGTTCGCCCGGTTTAACGGCCAGATTAATGCCGCGAATAATCTCCGTTTTACCAAAGCTTTTGCGCAAGTCCTTCAGCTCAAGCGCGATACGTGATGTCTCGCTTGATGACTTGTCGCTGGATACAACGCCCGCGTTCATAGCGCTTCCCTCCGCTTGGTTTCTTTTTCGATGTACTCCTGAATCTCGCCCCATTCCCGCAAAAATTGCCGCCTAACGACCTCAAACAAGCCGAGGCCGGTCAACAACACAAAGGCCGAGCCAAACCAGCTGTTCAGGCCGGTGGCATTCAGGGTAACGCCTAAAAATTTCAGTTCAGACCCCAGGGTGGCGTTGAGCTGCAAGTGATAGACCATTTCAATCATGGCAGCAGCGCCAAGCAGCGCCACCAGGCCTGTGATGGCCAGGCCCAGATAACTGACCCAGAGCTCACGCAAGCGGCCAAACGACGCCACCCGCAGATTCATCATGATCAAGCTGGCCACGCCGCCGGGCGCATACATGACGGTGAACAGAAAAATCAAACCCAAGTACAGCAGCCACGCGCGGGTAAATTCACTGAAAAGTACAAAGGCCAGAATCATCATGATGGCGCCGAGAATAGGCCCGAAAAAGAAGGTCGCACCGCCCAGAAACGTAAATAAAAGGTAAGCGCCGGAGCGAGCCGCCCCGACCACCTCAAAAGTCACGATTTCAAAATTGAGCGCGCCTAAGCCACCCGAAATTCCAGCAAAAAACCCGGCGATGATAAAAGCCAGATAGCGCACGCGCTGGGTGTTGTAGCCGACAAATTCAACCCGTTCGGGATTGTCGCGAACGGCGTTTAACATCCGGCCCAGAGGCGTTCGGGTAAAGGCAAACATGGCAGCAACGGCTACAAAGGTGTAGACAGCAATTAAATAGTAAACCTGGATGGGGGGACCAAAAGTAATGCCCAGGAAGCCGTTTTTGACCATTCGGTTGCCAGATACACCGCCCTCGCCGCCAAAAAACTCTGGGATCATCAGCGCCATCGCAAAAACCAGTTCTCCCAAGCCCAAAGTAATCATGGCAAATGTGGTGCCCGACTTGCGCGTGGTGACGTAGCCGAACAAAACGGCAAAACCCATGCCCGCCAGCCCGCCAATCAGCGGCACGGCTGCCATGGGAATGGGTAGCGAGCCGCCCGTGATGCTGTTCAGCGCATGGATGGCAACAAACGAGCCGAGTCCGGTGTAAACCGCATGCCCAAAGCTCAACATGCCGCCCTGCCCGAGCAGCATGTTGTAGGACAGGCAAGCGATGATGGCGATGCCCATTTGCGACAGAACGGTAATTGACAGTCCACTGCTGAAAATCATCGGCACAAAAACAAGCACCAGTGCGAACATCGTCCAAACCAGCCAACGCCCGATGTTGATCGGGGCGAATTCATAGTGACTTTTACGCATGCTTTAGTCCTCCCGCTTGCCGAGCAAGCCTTTGGGACGAAATATCAAGATTAGTACCAAAAACAGATACGGAAGGATAGGTGCCACTTGCGCAAGGGTCAGCTTGACCAGCGTGTTGTTTCGCGCTGCATCGCCCAGCTGTAGGCCCATTTGTTGCGCCAATGTGCCCACAGAATAATCAAACGCAACCGCAAAAGTTTGAATCACACCAATCAAGATCGAGGCCACAAAAGCGCCTGACAACGATCCCATGCCGCCCACCACCACCACCACAAAGATGACAGAGCCAACCGTAGCGGCCATGGCAGGTTCAGTCAAAAAGGTACTGCCCCCAATCACCCCGGCAAGTCCGGCAAGTGCTGAGCCAGCGCCAAACACCAACATAAAAACGCGGGGCACGTTGTGACCCAGTGCCTCAACCGTGGCTGGGTGCGTTAAAGCCGCCTGAATGACCAAACCCACGCGGGTTCGGGTCAGCAACAACCAGACTGCTCCCAGCATGACAAGTGCCACCAGCATCATAAAACCGCGCGTCGCAGGAAATGGCGAGCAAACAACGCGTACCGCTGCGTCGGCAACGCTGCATAAGTCCGCGGGCACGGCTCCCCAATGCAAGCTGAGCCCATTTAACGAATGGTTGATCAGCGTGAAAGCAGGCCCACGCAAGATGTCGGGCGGTTTAAAGTCCAGCGGCGTACGGCCCCAGATCAGTTGCACCAGCTCGATGATGACGTACGACAGGCCAAATGTGATCAAAAGCTCAGGCACATGCCCAAACTTGTGGACTTTGCGCAAGCAAATCCGCTCAAACAAGGCGCCCAGACCGCCCACCACGATCGGAGCCAAAACCAATGCTGGCCAGAAACCCGTAAACCGTGCCAGGGTGAAACCCACATACGCGCCCAACATGTAAAAAGAAGCGTGGGCAAAGTTGAGTACACCCATCATGCTGAAAATCAGGGTCAAGCCTGAACTCAACATGAACAGGAGCAAGCCATAGCTCAGGCCATTGAGCATGGAAATGATGAAAAACTCCATCGAATGTGACCTTCGGGTTATGTGGCGACACAGTCAATAAAAAAGCCCGATACGGCAAACCGGCTCGGGCTATGGTGTGGTGCCGTTATTTACGGGCGCTTCATCTGGCAGCTGGTGGGCGTGCTGGAGACGTAGTTGGGGTACTCTTTGAGAGCAGCCAAGGTCATGCCTGTGTTTTCGACGCTGTAGGCGTTTTTGGCATCGGTTTTTTGCCACACCGACATGTAAACCGGCTGCTGCAACTGGTGGTCGCTTTTGCGCATTTCGATCTCGCCGTTAAAGCTCTTGACCTTGAGGCCTTCCATCGCTGCAGCGACTTTGACCGGGTCGGTTGATTTGGCTTTGGCCATGGCGGCGGTCAGTGTTTCAAAAATATGAACAAACTGCACGCTGATCAGGTCGTCGTTGTATTTGGCTTTAAAGTCGGCCGACATCTTGGCCATCGGGCCCGGGATGTTGGAGTGGCCAACGGCGACTTGAAACACCCGACCTGCGCCATTCGAACCCAGTGCAGTAGGTGTGCCCGTTGCGGCAGCGTAGTAGGTGAAAAATTTACCGGTGTAGCCGCCTTCTTGGGCTGCCTTGACGAGCAACGACAAATCGGAGCTCCAGTTGCCGGTCACAACAGTGTCAGCACCTGATGCTTTGATTTTGGCGATATACGGGGCAAAGTCACGTACTTGGGCTAGGGGGTGAAGATCTTCACCCACAATTTGAACGTCTGGCCGCTTGCGCGCCAGCGTTTCTTTGGTGTACTTGGCAACCTGCACGCCGTGCGAGTAGTTTTGCCCAAGAATGTAGACCTTCTTGATGTCTTTCTGGTCGACCATGAAGCTCGACATGGCCTCCATTTTCATCGATGTGTCCGCATCAAACCTGAAGTGCCAGTAGCTGCATTTGCTGTTGGTCAAGTCAGGATCGACTGCCGAGTCGTTGATGTAAATGACTTCTTTGCCCGGATTGCGCTCATTGTGTTTTGAAATCGCATCAGACAAAGCCAGCGCAACCGATGAACCATTGCCTTGAATCACATAGCGCACGCCTTGATCAATGGCGGCTTTCAGGGCGTTCAAGCTTTCGGTGGGGCTGAGCTTGTTGTCGATGAAGGACATTTCAAATTTGACACCTGCCGGACTGCCTGCACCGCTGTATTTGTCGGCCAAAAACTGGTATGTTTTCTGTTGGTTGACGCCTGAAGGGCCAAGTAGGCCAGACAGCGCATCAATGCGCACCATTTTCACGGTGTCACCCTTTTGGGCCATGGCAAGGCTTGTTGAGGCCAATACCAAGCAAGCAGTGAGGGTTTTGAAAGCGAATTTCACAGATGTCTCCTTTGGTTGCGGATGCAGAAAAATGCCAAGTACAAATAGAGAAATATCCTCTAAAAAATACTTGAAACAATACATAAAACAATGTGTAGAGCGTACAAGTTTTGATGTGCCCTGACGCTCAGGGAATGCACCTAGGATTCGGTGTAGCTATCACCTGGGCGACTTGTCGGTTAACCCGGCAGTTTGTAGTCCTTCAGGGTTTCACGCAGCCGAGTTTTTAGCATTTTGCCCGTGGCACCTAGCGGAATCGCGTCAACAAACACCACGTCATCGGGTATTTGCCATTTGGCGGTTTTGCCCTCGTAAAACGCAATGAGCTCCGCCGCTGTCACATCCATACCTGGTTTTTTAACGACCGCCACAATGGGGCGCTCATCCCATTTGGGGTGCGCTACCCCAATGCATGCTGCCATGGCCACGGCTGGGTGGGCCACGGCAATGTTTTCAATGTCGATAGAGCTGATCCACTCGCCGCCAGACTTGATGACGTCCTTGCTGCGGTCGGTGATTTGCAGGTAGCCATCGGCATCAATCGTGCCGACGTCACCTGTCGGAAACCAGCCAGCTTTGTCCGCGCCAGCACTGTCATACACCAGCGGATCGCCGCCCTCACTTTTGTAATACTCTCGTACTACCCATGGGCCTCTGACCAGCAAGTCGCCATAGGTTTTACCATCCCAGGCCAACTCTTTGCCCGCATCGTCAACGATCTTCATGTCCACGCCGTAAATGGCCCGACCCTGCTTCATGCGGATCTTCATTTTTTCGTCGGTGCTCAGTGCGTCGTGCTTGTTTTTCAGGGTACACAGCGTGCCCAGCGGGCTCATTTCTGTCATGCCCCAAGCGTGCAGCACCTCGACGCCATAGTCGTCGTTGAAGGCTTTGATCATGGCCGGCGGGCAGGCCGAGCCGCCAATGACGGTGCGCTTGAGATAAGAAAACCGCAGATTGTTGGCGCTCAAGTGCCCCAGCAGCATTTGCCACACGGTGGGTACGCCGGCCGCGTAGGTTACCTTTTCAGCTTCAAGCAGTTCGTAGATTGATTTGCCATCCATCGCCGGACCCGGAAATACCAGCTTGGTGCCCGTCAAGGCTGCTGAATACGGGATACCCCAGGCGTTGACGTGAAACATGGGCACCACGGGCAGCACCGCATCTCGCGCCGACAAGCACATGACATCGGGCAGCGCTGCTGCGTAGGCATGCAGCGTGCTGGACCTGTGGCTGTACAGCGCTGCTTTCGGGTTGCCGGTGGTGCCGCTGGTGTAGCACATGCTGGAGGCCGTGTTTTCATCAAAACTTGGCCATTGATACTTGGTGGGCTGCGCGGCAACCCAGCTTTCGTAACTGATCAGGTTGGGCACGCCCGAGTCTTTGGGCAATCTGTCTTCATCGCACAGGGCAATGTAGTGTTTGATGGTGGTGCATCTGGCGTGCACCGCTTGCACCAGCGGCAAAAAAGACAGGTCAAAACACAGCACCTGGTCTTCGGCGTGGTTGGCAATCCAGGCGATCTGGTCAGGGTGCAGGCGCGGATTGATGGTGTGCAGCACCCGGCCAGAACCACTGACGCCGTAATACAGCTCAAAGTGACGGTAGCCGTTCCAGGCCAATGTGGCTACCCGGTCACCAAACGCGAGATTCAGACCGTCAAGCGCACCAGCGACTTGCCTTGCTCGCTTGGCCGAGTCCCGGTAGGTGTAGCGGTGGATGTCGCCTTCTACCCGGCGCGAAACAATCTCTGCATCGCCGTGATGGCGCTCGGCAAACTCAATCAAGCCTGAGATCAGCAACGGCTGACTTTGCATTAAACCTAGCATCTAAACTCTCCTGTGGTAATCATGTTGACCGACATCATGCCGCAATCGATGCGAATAAAACTACGGGATTGCCCCTGAATCTGATGCGACGCGTCGCCTGAAAGACAATTTAACCATGACGACTGAATTGATCTGGACCAACCGCTTTGCCAAACTTGGCGAAAAGTTTTACACCCGCTTGCAGCCGCAGGCCTTGCCGCAGCCGTATTGGATCAGCCAAAACCAGGCCGTGGCGCGTGAGTTGGGCCTGGAGCAGCGCTGGTTTGACTCGCAAGAGGTCCTCAATGCCCTGTCTGGCAGCGGCGTTTTGCCTGGCAGTGACCCGCTGGCCAGCGTATACAGCGGTCACCAATTTGGCCAGTGGGCGGGACAACTGGGCGATGGCCGGGCCATTTTGCTGGGCGAATTGCAAACGCCAAGCGGCGCTGATTCATCAAGCTATGAGGTTCAGCTCAAGGGGGCGGGCAAAACGCCCTACTCCCGCATGGGCGATGGCCGCGCGGTGCTGCGCAGCTCAATACGCGAATATTTGTGTTCTGAGGCAATGCACGGCTTAGGCATACCGACCACCAAGGCGCTGTGTTTGACCGGCTCAGACGCCAAGGTGGTGCGGGAGGAGATTGAAACTGCCGCTGTCGTGACCCGTGTTGCCCCCAGTTTTATCCGCTTTGGGCATTTTGAGCACTTCAGCTACAACGACATGCACGTTGAGCTGAAAGCGCTGGCTGACGATGTCATCGACAGCTTTTACCCTGAATGCCGCCAAAGCACAAAGTTCGGTGCCAACCCGTATACCGCGTTGCTGCAAGCCGTGAGCGAACGCACGGCCCACCTGATGGCTGCTTGGCAAGCGGTTGGCTTTTGCCATGGTGTGATGAACACCGACAACATGAGTATTTTGGGGCTGACGATTGACTACGGGCCGTTTCAGTTTTTAGATGCATTTGACCCCGCCCACATTTGCAACCATTCAGACAGCCAAGGCAGATATGCCTACAACAAGCAGCCCAACATTGCTTACTGGAACTTGTTTTGCCTGGGCCAGGCCCTGCTGCCACTGATTGGCGAGCAAGACCACGCGCTGGCAGCACTGGAGCCATACAAAGCCATTTTCCCTGCCGCACTCCAGGCCAGAATGCTGGCGAAACTGGGTTTGAACCACGCCACGCCTGACAGCCAGGCGCTGGTTGAAAATACCTTCAAGCTGCTGGCCGCCAACAAGGTGGACTACACCATTTTTTGGCGTCGACTTTGCAGCTTTACGCCACAAAGTGGGCATGAGCCGCTGCGCGACTTGTTTTTTGACCGTGAATCTTTCAATGCCTGGGCGCTACAATATTCAGAGCTAATAAGGCAGGAAAATCAAGGGCCAAGGGTTGATTTGATGCTAAAGCACAACCCGAAGTATGTGCTTCGCAACCATTTGGGTGAAGAAGCGATACGCGCCGCGAAACTTAAAGACTACACCAAGCTCCATACCTTGTTGGGTGTACTTCAAGCCCCATATGACGAACACCCAGCATTTGAAAGCTTGGCGGGTTTCCCACCCGACTGGGCCAGTGGAATTGAAATCAGTTGCAGTTCTTAATTTTTTGAAAGATTCAGCATGACGCCCAAAGTCCAGAAAACCGATGCCGAGTGGAAAGCCTTGCTCAAGGAAAAAGGCGCTGAGCCTGTTGCCTTTGAGGTCACCCGGCACGCCGGCACCGAGCGCGCCTTCAGCGGCAAATACGAAACCGTTTGGGCCAATGGTGCTTACCACTGCATGTGCTGCGGTGAAAAGCTGTTTGAATCGGCAACCAAGTTCGACGCGGGTTGCGGCTGGCCCAGCTTTTCACAAGCCACCAATGAGACGGCGATCACTGAGCATGTTGACAACAAATACGGCATGCGCCGGGTTGAAACCGTCTGCACCAACTGCGGCGCGCATTTAGGCCATGTGTTCAACGACGGGCCATCGCCGACAGGTTTGCGTTACTGCATGAACTCTGCTTCACTCGACTTCAAACCAAGTACGTGACCCCCACGCTTGTCGCTTCGCGAGCCTACGGCACTTCGCTGCCCCTTGCCTCAAGTGTTGGGGCCGTCACTTGCTCGGGACGGCCCGTCGCTGCGCGTTTCCGTCTAGAACGATAATCTGATTCATGAAGCAACTCCTCGACTTTCTCCCCATACTGCTGTTTTTTGGCGCGTTCAAGATGTACGACATCTACGTGGCCACGGGTGTCATCATGGTCGCCACGACGGTGCAAATGCTGATCTTGTACAAACTTGATGGTCATTTGCAAACCATGCACAAGGTGACTTGGGCACTGGTGCTGGGTTTTGGTGCGTTAACGTTGGCGTTTCATGACGAGCGATTCGTCAAAATCAAACCCACCGTTTTGTACACCTTTACCGGCTTGGCGCTGGCGATTGGCTTGTGGATACTCAAGAAAAACTTCCTGAAAATGATGCTGGGCGCACAGCTCAAAATGCCCGACCCGATTTGGCGCAACCTCACCGTGATTTGGGTGACCTACAGCTTCTTCATGGCTGCGCTCAATGCCTATGTGGCGCTGATGTTCACCACCGAGCAATGGGTCAACTTTAAGCTCTGGGGCTATGCGTTTCCGCTGATTTTTCTGCTTGGGCAAGGTATTTATATTGCGCGGCATCTGCAGTCTGATGAGCAGGAAGTCAAACCATGAGTGTTGTGCCAGTACATACAGCAGCCATTGAGCAGCAGCTCACCGCACGGCTGCAGCCTACCCACCTACAGGTGATTGACGAAAGCGCCGATCATGCGGGTCACGCCGGCGCCAACGCTGAGGGTTTTGGTACCCACTTTCGGGTGCGCATTGCCAGCCCGGCGTTTGCAGGTAAAACCCGCATCGCCAAGCACCGCCTTGTGTATGATGCGATGCAAATTTTTATCGATCAGGGCTTGCATGCCCTGGCGATTGACATTGTCGAATAACAAGCTTAGTCGACAAAATCCGTCATTACAAATCACTTTTACATCACTTTCAGATCACTTTTTTCATAAACCACATTGACAGGACATTCATGCAAAAACGCCTTTTACAAATCTCTATTCTTGTTGCAGCCACAGTGGGCGCGTTCGGTGCGCCCTACGCTTTGGCTCAAAACATTGCCGTGGTGAACGGCAAAGCCGTGCCTAAAAGCCGGCTGGACGCCCTGGCCCAGCAAGTGGCCAAAACTGGTCGACCGGTCACGCCAGAAATGCAGGGCCAACTGCGCGATGAAATCATTGCCCGCGAAGTCTTTGTGCAAGAAGCTGAAAAGCAGGGGCTGTCTACCAACGACGACTTCAAAATCCAAATGGAGCTGGCCCGTCAGACCATTTTGATTCGGGCCCTGTTTGCCGACTACCAACAAAAAAACAAAGCGACCGATACAGACCTTAAAGCCGAATACGACAAGTTTGCGGCGACCAATGGCGGCAAGGAATACAAAGCCCGCCATATTTTGGTAGACAAAGAGCCGGATGCCAAGGCCATCATCGCCAGCCTTAAAAAAGGCGGCAAGTTTGAAGACATCGCCAAAAAGCAATCAAAAGACACGGGCTCAGGCGCGAACGGTGGCGACCTGGATTGGGCCAACCCGTCAAGCTATGTGCCTGAGTTTACTGAGGCTATGCTCAAACTCAACAAGGGCCAAATGACAGAGGTGCCTGTCAAGACCCAGTTCGGCTATCACGTCATTCGGGTTGACGACATTCGTACGGCGCAATTGCCTGGCTTTGAGGAGCTCAAGCCGCAAATTGCCCAGCAACTTGACCAACAGCGCTTGGGCGCTTACCAACAAGGCCTGCGCGAAAAAGCCAAGGTTGAATAAGCATTTAGGCACCTGTTACCAAAAAACGCGGCCAGTCCGCGTTTTTTTATGTTTTTAAACAAATAATGCCGTTAGCCCCCGAATTACGTCGGCAGCTAGCTCCTGAATCAGTAGCATAGCGGATGCGCTTGCGTCATGCCATGCAAAAGCTCAGGTTCCCCGCATCGCTGCCAGCGCCATCAGTACGCCAATCATCACGGGTTGGTGCAGCATGTACCAGGACAGGCTCCAACGCCCTAACCTTGACAATACAGCTGTCGCAGGGGGCAAGCGAAGCTCAAACCAGCCAGGTCGGTGCGCCAGCAGCCACTGCCCGGCGGCCATGCCCCACCACATCACGCCCAGCCAAGGCAATAAAGGCACGAAATCCTCTGTCACCGGGAGACGGCTGATGAAACCTAGCCAGTTAAAGCCAGGTTGGTTAAGAAAATCGATCGCAGCCCAGGTGTTATGTACGCTAACAGCTGCAAATTTAATAGCAAACACCAGCAGTCCCGCAGCCCATAGCCAGTGACCCCAGCCCGCCGTAAAGCGGGCAATGATGAGCATGACCGCGATGCCGTGCAAGACGCCAAAGGAAATAAAGCTCTTGGGGTACATCAGGTATGAACCTGCCGTGACAAGCAGCGCGCAACCGGCAACCTGGGCCCAACGCCTCCAGAAATGCCGTAAGCCTTGTTTTTGCTGCACTGCCACGGCCTGCCCCAAACCAGCACAAAACAAAAAAAGGCTGACGATAACCGAACGCTGCGTGGTCCAGAAAGTGTCGTTATAAAAATTCTGCTTGAGGTACCCAAACTGGTTTAAATCAAAGCAAAAATGAAACAGCGTCATCCAGACGATGGCAAAGCCGCGCAAAGCGTCCAGCGTGTCAAATCTCTGTGCGGAGCTTGGCGTGGTTTTCATCATTGCGTTTGGGGTGGTTCAGCTTGCCATTTCAAGACGGCTTTTTAAGACTATTGCTGCTTGGCACCTTCGCTCAAGCGGCGGCCCATGGACACAGCGTAAGGTGCAGCACGGGCGGCCAGCATCGGGTCGGCAGACGGCTCTATGCCTTTGGGCATGATCATGGGGTTGTAGTTGATGGTCAAGCAAGCCCCGCTGGCGTCCTCTGAGACGCCGGTGATTTTCAGCATACCCAGCGTGACTTTTTTGCGGCCTTCTGGCAGCGGCGTGACGGCGCTGTCGAGCTTGTCCCCCGCTTGTGCGAGTTCGAGGTTGAAATTGAAAGCCACCTTGCCTTCTTTGACGCGCTGGCGCAAGTCGTCAAATAAAAAGCTGACACCCTTGGCCTTGGCCTCGTCGTCGCTCAAACCTTGCACGCCACCGACAGGCTCGAATAGCCACTTGCCGAATTGCGTTTCGCCCCTGGCGTTGACAAAACCGTAGGCGTGTACGCCCCAATAGTTTTGGGCACCAAAGCTGGCGGGCACTGGCTGGGACGCAAAGTATTTACCCTGCAGCAAAACGTCCGGGTTGGCATCGGCAAATGCTTTGACTTTGGCGGGGTCGGCAGATTTGGTGGCCGGGTCAGGTTGCAATGAAGCCAACCGCCCAAAAAACTGCTCCGGCGATGCCGCACCAAATACGGGCGCATTGATGTTGCCCATCAGCCATTGTTCGCCACCAGGCAAATTAAATTGCAATGCCATGTTTCGCTGGCCCTTGCCGTTGTCTGCGACTTTAGGGTTGGCGCCGCCAACTGAAAAACGCGCCACCACTGGCACCGGGCTGCCGCTGAAGGCGGTAGCCGTTGACACGGCACGAGCTTCGGGCGTGCCCACAAATTCACCGGTGGCGCAAATCCCCTTCGCGCCTGACCGACGGTAGCCCTCAAACTTGCCAAAAGTGGACTCGAATTGATCGACGAAGGTCACCGGGTTGACCTGAGCCGCAGTTTGGGCGTGGACCGACAGGGTCATGAAGGGCGCAGCCGCCGCCGCAGCGATGGCAAGGTACGCAGCGGGGCGTGGGTTGAATCGATACATCTTGACTCCAAAAATAAACGGTAGAAAGATTTGGCGCTGCCAGTTAATGCGGCAGCGTTAAATCTTAGTCCTGGCTGTAAGAAATTTCTTACAGCTAAATGATTGGGATGGTCGGGCGGCCGGATGATCAAAATACGCGCTCACCCCGCCTGTAAAGACCCCTCGCCTGGGTGCCTAGCCCACCCATCGCCGGGCGTTGTGCCAGAGCTGCAGCCAAGGGCTGGGTGCCGACGCATCACCGGGCGTCCAGCTCATTTGAATGTTGCGAAACACGCGCTCGGGGTGCGGCATCATGGCGGTAAAGCGGCCGTCTGCCGTGGTGACCGCCGTCAAACCGCCGGGGCTACCGTTAGGGTTGGCGGGGTAGTTTTCAGTGACGGTTCCGGTGTTATCTGTAAAACGCATGGCTGCAAGCGCTTGGTCAGCGTTGCCCCGCCCACCGAGCGCGGGGTCAAAGTTGGCAAAACCTTCGCCGTGGGCAACCGCTATCGGCAATCGGCTATCCGCCATGCCTTTAAAGAACAAACTGGGCGAGTCCAGCACTTCAACCAGGCTTAGCCGGGCTTCAAAACGCTCGCTGCGGTTGGTCGTAAAGCGTGGCCAAGCTTCGGCGCCAGGAATAATACTGGCCAATTCGGCAAACATCTGGCAGCCGTTGCACACGCCCAAGCCAAAGGTGTCTGGTTGGTTAAAAAAGCTTGCGAACTGATCAGCCAGCGCCGAATTAAAGGTAATCGACCGCGCCCAGCCGATGCCTGCGCCCAGCGTGTCGCCGTAGCTAAAGCCGCCGCAGGCCACCACGCCTTTAAAGTCGGCCAGTTCGGCTCTGCCGGTTTGCAGATCGGTCATGTGTACGTCATAAGCCTCAAAACCTGCCTGGGTAAAAGCATAGGCCATCTCGATGTGCGAGTTGACGCCCTGTTCGCGGAGGATGGCTACTTTGGGTTTGGAGAGCACGAGAGCGGGCGCTTCGACAGGCGCAGCACGAACGGATGGGGACAACTTGACGTGCAAGCCGGGGTCAGCAGGATTTCCTACCCCCGCATGCTCGCCATCTGCACCTGCCGGGTTGTCGCGCTGCTGGCAAATGCGCCAGCTGACCGAGTCCCAGACCTGATGCAAATCTTGCAGTTTGGCTTTAAATACAGCTTTGGTGTCGCGCCAGACCTGAACTTCGCCCACACCTACTTTGATGTTCGAGGCCTCAGGCCGGGTTTTGCCGATGAAGTGGCTGAACTTGCTCAACCCGTGTTCGCGCAGGGTTTGCATGACCTCATTGCGAATGGCGGTGTTGACTTGGATCACCGCGCCCAGCTCTTCGTTAAACAAAGCTTTGAGGGTCAGCTCGTCACGCCGCACGCCCACTTGGCTGGCCCAGTTTTTACTGTCGCCTACTTCCATGCGGCTGTCCGTGATGCCGTCACCCTCAACCAGCAACATGTCGATGTTCAGCGCCACCCCCACGTTACCTGCAAAGGCCATTTCGCAAACACAGGCAAACAGGCCACCGTCGCTGCGGTCGTGGTAGGCCATGATCTGATTTTTAGCCCGCAGCACGTTTATGGCATTGACCAAATTGACCAGGTCTTGTGGCTCGTCCAGGTCGGGCACGTCGCCGCCCTCTTGGTCAAGCGTTTGCGCCAAAATGCTGCCGCCCATGCGCTTTTTCCCTTTGCCCAGGTCAATCAGGATCAGCGTGGCGTCAAGATCGTCGCGATTCAGCTGCGGCGTGAATGTGCCGCGCACATCGGCCAATGTGGCAAAGGCGCTGACGATCAACGACACCGGGGACGTGACTTTTTTTGCGCTGTTGCCGCTCGCTTTGTCGTCAGTCCAGGTGGTTCGCATCGACAACGAATCCTTGCCCACCGGAATCGATATACCCAGCGCGGGACACAGTTCTAAGCCGACTGCCTTGACGGTTTCAAACAGTGCGGCGTCCTGGCCTGGCTCGCCGCAAGCGGCCATCCAGTTGGCCGACAGCTTGACGCGCGGCAACTCGATGGGTGCCGCCAGCAAATTAGTGATGGCTTCGGCCACCGCCATGCGGCCCGAGGCTGCCGCGTTCGTCACGGCCAGCGGCGTGCGCTCACCCATCGCCATGGCCTCGCCCGCAAAGCCCTGGTAGTCGGCCAGCGTTACAGCACAGTCCGCTACCGGCACCTGCCACGGGCCAACCATCTGGTCACGGTGCGTGAGGCCACCCACCGTGCGGTCACCGATGGTGATTAAAAAACGCTTGGAGGCAACTGTGGGATGGCTTAAAACAGCTATGGCGCTTTTTTGCAAGTCAATGCCTGTCAGGTCAATAGGCTTGACGGTGCGCGCAAGGCTCTTCACATCGCGGTGCATTTTTGGTGGTTTGCCTAAGAGGACTTCCATGGGCATGTTGACTGGTTCCGTTCGGGCTGAGCCCTTCGACGGGCTCAGGACAGGCCTTGTCGAAGCCATCCCTTCGACAAGCTCAGGGCGAACGGGTTGATCCGTCAACACCAGTTGCCGCTCTTCAGTCGCCACTCCAATGACGGCAAACGGGCAGCGCTCACGCTCGCAAAACGCGGTGAACTGGGGCAAGGACTCTGGCGCAATTGCCAATACGTAACGTTCCTGGCTCTCGTTTGACCAGATTTCTTTGGGGCTCAGGCCACTTTCTTCGAGCGGCACAGCCCGTAAGTCAAAGCGAGCGCCCCGCCCTGCGTCGTTCGTCAATTCAGGAAAAGCATTAGACAAACCGCCCGCGCCCACATCGTGAATCGCCAGAATCGGATTGGCTGTTCCAAGTTGTGCGCACTGGTTAATCACCTCTTGCGCCCGCCGCTCAATCTCGGGGTTGCCGCGCTGGACCGAGTCAAAGTCAAGGTTAGCCGCATTGGTACCGGTGGCCATCGAGCTGGCAGCGCTGCCGCCCATGCCAATGCGCATGCCGGGCCCGCCCAGCTGGATCAACAGCGAACCAGCGGGGAATAAAATTTTCTTCGTCAGTTCAGCATCAATCGTGCCCAAGCCGCCTGCAATCATGATGGGCTTGTGGTAACCCCAGCGTTGGCCGGCAACCGTTTGTTCGTATTCACGAAAGTAGCCGCAAAGGTTGGGGCGACCAAACTCGTTGTTAAACGCTGCGCCCCCCAGCGGGCCGTCCGTCATGATTTGCAGGGGGCTGGCAATGTGGTCTGGCTTGCCGTAGTTGGCGTCAAACAGCTTAGACACCGTAAAGCCGGTCAGTCCCGCTTTGGGTTTTGAGCCGCGTCCGGTGGCGCCCTCATCGCGTATCTCGCCGCCAGCCCCTGTGGATGCGCCTGCGAATGGCGAGATCGCTGTCGGGTGGTTATGGGTTTCCACCTTCATCAGCACATGGGTTGGCACATCGTTCGAAATGCTATACTTTTGGTAGCTTCTGGCCCCCGCGATATGAGGGCCAGGGGTCGATTTGGCAGTAAAAATCTGCCTTTTTGAGCCGGCCATCACAGACGCGTTGTCTGAATAAGCCACCACCGTGTGTTGGGGGTTGAGCTTTTCGGTATGGCGGATCATGCCAAACAAACTGACATCTTGAGCTACGCCGTCAATCGTGAAGTCGGCGTTAAAAATCTTGTGGCGGCAGTGCTCACTGTTGGCCTGGGCAAACATCATCAGCTCCACGTCGGTGGGGTTGCGCTTGAGTTGGGTAAAAGCATCGACCAGATAGCCGATTTCATCAGCAGCCAGCGCCAGGCCGAACTCGGTATTGGCAGACTCAAGCGCAGCTTTGCCGCCAGCCAGCACGTCAATGGTTGCTAACGGCGCGGCTTGCAGCTCCGTAAACAATTCGGCGGCCTGGGCACGGTCGGCCATGACGCTTTCAGTCATGCGGTCATGCAACAGTGCCGCAACCTGGCTGCGCTGCGCGTCAGTCATGGCAGCTTTGCCAAACAGACCGGATTTCAGCGACACACGGTATTCGGTGACGCGCTCAATGCGCTTGACCGCCAAGCCGCAGTTGTGTGCGATGTCGGTGGCTTTGGATGCCCAGGGCGACAGCGTACCCAAACGCGGCGACACCACAAAAACCTCCTCCTCAAGCTTTTTGCCGAGCTGTGGCTTGAGCGGCTCGCCGTAGCTGAGCAGTGCGGCGAGTTGGGCTTGTTGGTCGGCCAAAAGCGGCTGCAGGGTGGCGACCCAGTGAACAAACCAGGCACTGATGCTCACAATCTTGCTGTCAATGAGCTGCAGCTGGGGCAGAAGTTGTTGGGCGCGAAAGTCGCTCAGTGCGGAGATGGGTGCGTTTGTAGGGCTGACGCCCTCAAAAGTTGTCAAGTGCAGTGTCACAGTGGGGAGGCCTGTTGGTGGTTGGCGGGCAGGGTTAAATTTTAGCTTGTCATTGCAGGCAGCACGGACGGCTTGGGAGTGGGATAATTGAGCCATGACGATTATTTACAAAGACGCAGCAGGCATTGAGGGTATGCGGGTTGCGGGCAAATTGGCCTCGGAAGTTCTGGACTACCTGACGCCGCATATCGTGCCCGGCTTGACCACCAACGGCATTGACCGCTTGGCGCATGACTATATGACCCAGGTGCAGCACACCATACCGGCCACGCTCGGCTACCAGCCGCAGGGCTATTCGGCTTATCCCAAGTCGCTATGCACATCTGTCAACCATCAGGTGTGCCACGGCGTACCGAATGACAAGCCGCTCAAAAAAGGCGACATCGTCAATGTGGACGTGACGGTGATCAAAGACGGGTGGCACGGAGACACCAGCCGAATGTTTTTGGTCGGTGACTGCTCTATTGCCGCTAGACGCCTGTGCAACATTACTTTTGAGGCGATGTGGCAGGGCATCATGCGCGTCAAACCCGGCATCCGGCTAGGCGACATTGGGCACGCGATCCAGCAGTTTGCAGAGCGTCAAGGATTCTCTGTGGTGCGTGAGTTTTGCGGCCACGGCATCGGTCAAAAGTTTCACGAAGATCCGCAAGTTTTGCATTACGGCAAACCTGGCACGCTTGAAGAGCTCAAACCCGGCATGATTTTTACGATTGAGCCCATGATCAATGCCGGTAAACGTGACATCAAGGATGGCCCCGAAAAAGACGGCTGGTCCATCGTCACGCGCGACCACTCTTTGTCGGCACAGTGGGAGCACACTGTGCTGGTCACTGAAACAGGTTATGAGGTTTTGACGCTTTCTGCAGGTAGCCCTGCCAAGCCCGGATTCGTGCCGCAAGCCAATGCGCTTGATGCCGTGGCTGCTTGACGCAAAGCCGAGCATGCCGCCGCCGGTCCCACAGACCCAACTGACGCAGCTCATATCGGCCCGAGACCAATACCGCACCGGTAAAACGGCTCTTTTTGAGTCGTTGGCCACCAGTGGCGCATCAGCGCGAGGTATTCATGGCATGCTCAAAAAGCTGGCCAAACACACCGACATCACATTACAAAAACTCTGGGTGTTGGCAGACTTTCCGGCCGAGATGTGCCTGGTGGCTGCGGGTGGTTACGGCCGGGGCGAGTTGTTCCCTCATTCAGATGTGGACGTGGTGTTGCTACTGCCTGATGACAGCGCAGCGCACTTTAAAATTGAAGACAACCCGCAGCTGAAGGCAAAAATCGAAACCTTCATCAGCAACTGCTGGGACAGCGGGTTAGAGATTGGCTCGAGTGTGCGTACGGTGGCCGATTGTGTGTTGGAGGCGACCAAAGATGTGACGGTGCAGACATCGCTGCTCGAGGCGCGTTGGGTGGTGGGTTCAAAAACGAACTTTTCCCATCTGCAAAAGCACTTGGCAGGCGCGCTGGACGCGAAGGCGTTTTACATCGCTAAAACGCTGGAGTTGCGCCAAAGGCATAACAAGTTTGAAAATACGCCCTACTCGTTGGAGCCCAATTGCAAAGAATCGCCCGGGGGCCTGCGAGATTTACAAGTTATTTTGTGGGTAGCGCGTGCTGCAGGTTTGGGCAAGTCGTGGGACGAACTGGCTAAAAGCGGCTTGGCGACGACGTTTGAGGTACGGCAGCTTAAAGCCAATGAAGCCCTGCTTTGCTTGATTCGTGCGCGGCTGCATGTTTTGTCGGGTCGGCGTGAAGACCGGCTGGTGTTTGACTTGCAAACTGCAGTGGCCACCAGCTTTGGCTACACCAGCAAAATCGACCCGCACGGCCGGCTGCAAAGCAGGTCGAGTGAAGCCTTGATGAAGCGCTACTACTGGGCTGCCAAGGCGGTGGCCCAACTCAACCAGATTTTGTTGCTGAACATTGAAGATCGCCTGAACCCTGCAACCAGCCAGTTGCGACAGATCAATGAACGCTTTGCTGACAAGGCCGGCATGCTCGAAGTAGCCAGTGACGACTTGTATGTGCGCAATCCCCATGCGATTCTTGAGACATTTTTGCTCTATGAATCAAACGTCGGCATCAAGGGCTTGTCGGCCCGAACGTTGCGCGCCCTGTACAACGCCAGGGGCGTGATGACTGCAAAGTTCAGGCGTGACCCGGTCAACCGCGCGACCTTTCGCGCGATCTTGCAACAACCCGAAGGCATTACACATGCCATGCGGCTGATGAACCAGACGTCGGTGCTGGGCCGTTATTTGTGGGTGTTCCGCAAAATTGTCGGGCAAATGCAGCATGACTTGTTCCATGTTTACACGGTTGACCAGCACATTTTGATGGTGCTGCGCAATATGCGGCGCTTTTTTATGGCCGAGCATTCGCATGAATACCCGATGTGTTCGCAATTGGCGGCCGGCTGGGACAAGCCCTGGATTTTGTACATCGGCGCACTGTTTCATGACATTGCCAAAGGCCGAGGGGGTGACCATTCGGTGTTGGGCTGCACCGATGTGCGTCTATTTTGCAAGCAGCACAGCATTGATACTGAAGATGCCCAGCTGGCTGAGTTTTTGGTCGGCGAACACCTGACGATGAGCCGAGTGGCGCAAAAAGAGGACTTAAGCGACCCAGAAGTCATTACCGCGTTTGCCAAGCGGGTGGGCAATGAACGCTACCTGACGGCGCTGTATTTGCTGACAGTCGCCGACATACGCGGTACCAGCCCCAAGGTGTGGAACGCCTGGAAAGGCAAGCTGCTTGAAGACTTGTACCGCTACACCCTGCGCGTACTCGGTGGCCGCGCACCCGACGCAGACGCTGAAGTCGAAGCACGCAAGCGTGAAGCACTGACCACCCTTGCGTTGCACGCTGAGCCTTTTGAAGGCCACAAAGCGCTGTGGGACACGCTGGACATCAGTTATTTTATGCGGCACGACGCCAGCGATATCGCTTGGCATGCGCGACAGTTGTCGCGTTATGTTGGCAAAGATAAAGCACCTGTCAAAGCCATTGTGCGGGCCCGCCGCTCATCGGCCGGCGACGGCATGCAGGTGCTGGTTTACACACCTGATGCGGCGGATTTATTCGCCCGGATTTGTGGCTACTTTGACCAAGCGGGTTTCAGCATTTTGGATGCCAAAATTCATACGGCCAAAAACGGGTACGCGCTGGACACTTTTCAAGTAGTCAGCCCCGATTTAAACAGTGAAAACGATCACTTTCGAGAACTGGCCGCTATGGTCGAGGCAGAATTGGACCGCACCATTGAAACGCGCGGCGCACTGCCGGCGCCTAGCAAGGGCCGCATATCGCGCCGCGTCAAAAGCTTTCCTGTTGCGCCCCGAGTTGATCTACGGCCCGACGAAAAAGCCCAGCGTTGGCTGCTCAGCGTGTCTGCCAGTGACCGGGCGGGTTTGCTCTATTTGATCGCCCGGGTACTGGCGCGCCACAACATCAACCTTCAACTGGCCAAAGTCACCACGCTGGGCGAGCGTGTTGAAGATACGTTTTTGATTGACGGACCAGAGCTACAGCACAACCGCGCGCAGATTGCGATTGAAACCGAGCTGCTGGATGCGCTCAATGCGTGAGCGCTGCTGATTCTTAACGCCGATCTTTGGGCGAGGCCTAATCGTCGGTACTGCTGTCCAGCCCGGGGAACAACACCTCAGTAAAGCCAAACTGCGTAAAGTCTCTTACCCGCATTGGGTACAGCTTGCCTATCAGGTGGTCACACTCATGCTGCACCACCCGCGCATGAAACCCATCAACGGTGCGGTCAATCGCATCGCCATATTGATCAAATCCGGTGTACCTGATACTTGCCCAACGCGGCACCACCCCACGCAGGCCGGGTACTGACAAACACCCTTCCCAGCCATCTTCTTCAATGGAAGAAAGCGGCGTAATGACCGGATTCAGCAACACGGTGCGGGGAATGGGCGGCGAATCCGGGTATCGCGGGTTAGGCGCCACAGCGTCGTTAGTACCAAAAATCACCAACTGTAAATCCACCCCAATCTGCGGGGCAGCCAGGCCAGCGCCATTGACCGAACGCATGGTGTCGAACATATCGGTGATCAGCAAATGCAATTCGTCGGTGTCAAATTGAGTGACGGGTGGGGCAACGCGCAACAGGCGCGGGTCGCCCATCTTCAAGATGGTGTGGATGGTCATGGATTGAACGTCTGGAGCATATTTAAAAAAAGAGCCTCGTCGATCACGGCTATTTGCAATTCTCGGGCCTTGTCCAGCTTGCTACCTGCATCGCTTCCGGCCAGCAAAAAGTCGGTTTTTTTGCTCACACTGCCAGCGACTTTGGCGCCCGCTGACTCCAGCATATCTTTGGCCTGGTCACGGCTTAAAGTCGGCAGCGTGCCGGTGATGACAAAGGTTTTGCCTGTCAGTGGCTTGGGAGTGACTGCTGCTGGCTCGCCTTCCGTCCAGGCTACGCCACAAGCCCGGAGCTGCTCAACCACCTCCCGGTTATGCGCCTGGTCAAAAAAAGTACGCAGGCTTTGGGCGACGATGGGGCCCACATCATTGACCGCCAGCAACTGCTCGACTGTCGCGTCCATGATGGCATCTAACTTGCCGAAGTGCCTGGCCAGCTCTTTTGCGGTAGCCTCGCCCACATGACGGATGCCCAGGCCAAACACAAAGCGTGCCAAGGTGGTTTGTTTTGACGCTTCAATCGCCTGCAGCAAGTTGGCGGCTGACTTGTCGGCCATACGGTCGAGCTCGGCCAGCGCGGTCAAGCCCAACTTATACAGGTCGGGCAGCGTGCGAATGATGTTGGCATCAACCAGTTGCTCGACCAATTTGTCACCCAGACCATCGACTTCTACCGCTCGGCGGTGGGCAAAATGCAGGATTGCTTCTTTGCGCTGCGCGCCGCAAAACAAACCGCCTGTGCAGCGGTAATCGGCTTCCTCGGGTTCGCGCACTGCGTTTGAGCCGCAAACCGGACAAATGCGCGGCATGGTAAAGACTTCTGCACCTGGGGCGCGCTTGTCCGGCAGCACGCTAACAACCTCTGGAATCACGTCCCCTGCCCTGCGTACCACCACCGTGTCGCCCACACGAACATCTTTTCGGCGTGCTTCGTCTTCGTTGTGCAGTGTGGCGTTGGTGACGGTTACGCCCCCAACAAATACTGGCGCCAGCTTGGCGACGGGCGTGAGTTTGCCAGTGCGGCCTACCTGCACATCAATGCTGAGAACGGTGGTCAGCTGTTCTTGTGCGGGGTACTTGTGCGCTACTGCCCAGCGCGGCTCTCGGGTGACAAAACCCAGCTGTTTTTGCAAATCCAGGCGGTTTACCTTGTACACCACGCCGTCAATGTCAAAAGGCAAACTGTCGCGCATTTTTCCGATGCGTTGGTGATATGCTACTAATTCAGGAGCGCCTTGCGCACAAGATACCTGGACCGCGACCGGAAAACCCCAACTTTTTAACGCTTGCATCACCTCAAAATGCGTTTTAAAGCTCGGGCCGCCAGCATCAGGCCATGAGATGTCACCCAAGCCGTATGCAAAAAAGCTCAAGGGGCGCTGCGCTGCGATGCCCGGGTCCAGCTGGCGCACTGCGCCAGCGGCTGCGTTGCGCGGGTTGACGAAGGTTTTTTCGCCTTTCGCGCCTTGGGCGATTTTGTGTCGCTGTCGTTCGTTCAGCGCCTCAAAATCGTCGCGGCGCATGTACACCTCGCCGCGAACCTCCAATACTTTGGGCACTTCAGTCGGCAAGCGTAGCGGTATTTGGCCAATCGTACGAACGTTTTGCGTCACGTCCTCGCCCATTTCGCCGTCGCCTCGCGTAGCGGCCAGTACCAGCACGCCGCCTTCGTACCGTAGGCTCATGGCCAAGCCATCAAATTTAAGCTCAGCCACATACTCAACAGTTGGGTCACCTTCCGTTAAACCTAATTCTTTGCGAACCCGCGTGTCAAACTGATGCGCGCCCGTGGCTTGGGTGTCGGTCTCGGTACGAATGCTCAGCATCGGTACTTTGTGGCGTACGCTGGCAAACTGGTCAAGCGCCTTGCCCCCCACACGCTGGGTGGGCGAATCTAACGTGAGCAGTTCTGGATGCTGGGCTTCCAGCATTTGCAGCTGCCGAAACAGCTTGTCGTATTCGGCATCGGGTATGGTGGGCTCGTCCAGCACATAGTAGTTGTGGGCATACCTATGCAGTTGAGCCTGCAGTGATTTAACCCGTTCAACCGTATCCGCAGGCTGCGCTGGGACTGAAACATTGAACAAATTGCCAGTCACTTTGATCAGCTGAAAAGGCGCCTAGCCAGCACTGAGCCTGCCGACAAATCGCGCTCATCCAGCGTGTCGTACAACTGCTCCAGCTCGGACCCGATAACGTCCATGGCGTCTCGCGTGATCAGGTTGGCGTTGTCGTCCATGACCATGCCGCCCATGCTGGTAGCCAGCGCCATGGCTGACTCGCGCATGCGTACAAAGGGTTGTTCAGCGCGTGAGACTTGCGGCACATCAAGCGACAGGGTGACCTCGCGCAGCGCGGTTTGCTCAGGCGCCTCGGCCATAGCTGCCTGTGAGTTAAAGGTCAAACCCAGCAGGGGTGCGCCGCCGCGGTCTAGCGCCGGCAGCACCATGCGGCCCGGGATGGAACCCGCCACAAACCCCAACCGGCCAGCGTTTTGCAACACGTAGCCCGGGCTCCATGCGGTGCTAACGGCGCGCAGGGTAAAACTCAGTTGCGCATCATGGGCGCTGGCAAATTGATCCAGCTCGCGTGCGCGCGCCACTTCGTCTTGCATTTCCGGAAACTCGGGCTCGCCGCCAATGGCGTCGGCAAACGCTTGCGTTTTCATGACGAATTCAGAGTATTCAATCTGGTTTAACGCACCCAGCCGATTGGCCAGCTGCACACCACAGTGAAAAGCGCTGTAGCGCTGGCCGGCACTTGGCAACTCCCACAGCGTACTGGCAATGTTCAGACCTTCGACGCCAAACGGCTTGCTGCCTGCGCGGCGGGTTGCGGGCATGGCAGCTAAAGCGGCTTCGCCCGACACATCGCCGTCAACCACAATCGGCGCGATGACGTCAATCAAGGCATCAAGGCCCGGCTTTTTGTCGATGGCCATCAAACTGGCAAGGTCGCTGAGCGAACCTAGCCCGGAATCGCCCTCAAAGCTCGGTTCTACCCGGTCAGCCGAAGCAGCATTTGCGGGCTGCGCGACAGGCACATCTGCAGGTGCCTCGGGCGTCGCCTGCATGGGTTTGTTTTTGCGGGCTGACCAAGCACTGTGGGCCACCACGGCTGCCAGTACCAAACCGCCCGCAATGGCTAAGCCTATTTGTAGATTGCTCACGCGGCCTCCGCAAAGCCCAAGGCCGCTTCCATATCGACCGCCACAATACGCGACACGCCTTGCTCTTGCATGGTGACACCAATCAATTGTTCCGCCATTTCCATCGCGATTTTATTGTGACTGATGAACAAAAACTGAGTTTGCCTGCTCATCGACTTGACCAGCCTGGCATAGCGCTCTGTGTTGGCATCGTCCAGCGGCGCGTCAACCTCGTCCAGCAGACAAAACGGCGCTGGGTTGAGTTGAAAAATTGCAAACACCAGGGCAATTGCCGTCAAGGCTTTTTCTCCGCCTGAAAGCAGCGCAATGCTTTGGTTTTTTTTGCCAGGTGGCTGGGCAATCACTTGAACCCCGGCGTCCAGAATTTCTTCGCCAGTCATTTTCAGCTGTGCATTACCGCCGCCAAAAAGCTCAGGAAACATGCGGCCAAAGTGCTCGTTTACCTTGTCAAAGGTACTGCCAAGCAGATCGCGTGTTTCGGCATCAATTTTTTTAATCGCGTCTTCCAGCGTGGTCATCGCCTCGACCAAGTCAGCAGATTGCGCGTCTAAAAACTGCTTGCGCTGGCTGGCTGTGGCGAGTTCGTCGAGTGCGGCTAAGTTAACCGCGCCCAATGACGCTATTTCGCGGTTGATGCGGTCGATCTCGCCTTGCATGCCGGAGATACGCACGTTGCCCTGCGCGATCGACAGCACGAGGGCTGCCATATCGGCCTGTGCATCCACCAGCAGCTGCTCGTATTGTTCAAAGCCGAGCCGCGCGGCTTGCTCTTTTAGTTGCAAGTCTGTGATGCGTTGGCGCAGCGGGTCCAGCTGACGCTCCAAGCTCAATCGCCGCTCGTCGCTGGCACGCAGCTTGGTCGTCAGGTCGTCGTACTGGCTGCGCTTTGCACCTAAATCAGCCTCACGCTCCAGTTTGACGCTCAATGCCGATTGCAGACCCGCTTGCGCAGCGGCATCTGTCAGGCGAGCCAGTTCATCTTTGGCACGTTGCTCATCCTGGGCGATCGTCTCAAATTGCTGTGCCGCAATGTGAATAGAACGGGTCAGTTCCTCACGCCGCGCCACCAATGCTCTTAAAGAAAATTGCGCTTCTTGCGATTGGCGCTCCAGTCTGCGCTGCTGTTCTCGTGATTCGTTTAATTTGCGCTCAGTCTCGTTGACGCGGTCATCAAACTGGGCATGCCTTTCCTGGCTGTCTGCCAGTTGCATATCGAGCTCTTCAAAGCGGCCCTCGGCGGTGATTTTGCGCTCTTCCAGCTCGTCCAGTTGGGCCTCGATATCGCCTACATCAAGCTGAATTTGTTCACTGCGGGCCCTGGTTTGCTCGGCCAGCTGCGTCAGGCGTAACACCTCTACCTGAAGCTCATGGGCGCGGCCTTGAGCATCTGCACTTTCGCGCTGGCATGCAGTCAGGCGCTGGGCAGCCTCCTGGTAAGCTGATTCTGCGCGGGCTGAAGCGCTTTTAGCCTCGTCACTGATGAGCGTTTGCGCCCTGAGCTGTTTGTCCAAGTTTTCAATTTCTTGCGCACGACCCAGCAAACCTGCCTGTTCCGAGTCTGGTGCGAAAAAACTCACGCTGTGCGGTGTGACGGAATGGCCACTTTGGACATAAATGGCTTCGCCAGACTGCAGCTTGTCGCGTGCAGCCAGAGCGTCGTCAAGGTTATCGGCGGTGTAGCAGCCGTGGAGCCAGTCTCCCAGAAGCGCCGACTGGCCCGCGTCGTTTAAACGTAAAAGGTCAGCCAGTGGCTTAAATCCGATCGCTGTGTTGACCCGAGCAGGCGCAGCCGCCGTGGGTGATGCATAAAAAGACAGCTTGGCCGGTGGCGCGTCATGACCCGGCGACCCTGCAAGATGCGTACTTGCACTATGAGTACCCACGAAGCCGCGCACGCTTTCCAGGTTGCTGACTTCGAGCGCGCCCAGGCGCTCGCGCAGCGCGGCTTCCAAAGCGTTTTCCCAGCCTTGCTCAATGTGGATGCGGCTCCATAAACCCTGCAAACCGTCCAGCCCGTGTTTGGCCAGCCAAGGTTTGAGCTTGCCGTCGGTTTTTACTTTTTCTTGTAGCGCCCGCAACGCTTCTCCTTTGGCCGACAGGTCAGCCCGTTTGGCCGATTCGGTATTTACCGCCAGTTGCTTGGCACGGCGTTCCTCGTCTAGCAGTGGCACGCTGTCTGTCAACTCATAGAGCCGGGCTTGCGCTTGGAGTTGTGTTTCTTGGGCTGCTTCAAATTGCTGGGTCAAGTTTCCAAGGCGGGCCTCGTCAGGCGCATTCAAGGCATTGCGATCGGCGTTGAGTTTGTCCAGCCTTAGGGCGAGAGACCGTGACTGTTCACTGATATTGCGCTGGTCAGCGGCCAACACCTGAATTTGTTGCTGAACCTGGGCCACACCGGTACGTTGCTCGTTGGCCTTGTTCTGAGCGTTGCGCAGGGTTTCTTCAAGCGTCGGCAGTTGGGTGTTTTGCTCTTCGCTTTGCGCGGCCAGCAACTCAGCTTTTTCTTCACCGCTCGCTATCTGCTCAGCAAGATTTTCAATTTCAACCGCTGCATCGTCCTTCCGGGTGAGCCATTGGGCGGTTTGCTCCTGAAGCTGCGCGAGGCGCTGTTCTACCCGAACGCGGCCATCCACCACGTAGCGGATTTCAGCTTCCAGCCGCCCGACTTCGCTGCTGGCTTCATACAGCTTGCCCTGCGCCTGGTTAACGTGGTCCCCAGCGGCGTAATGGGCCTGGCGAATCGTTTCCAGCTCGGTTTCTATGTGGCGTACGTCAGCAATCCGGCCTTCGAGCTCATTGACAGCTTTTTCAACCTCTGCCTTGACTTTTGTCTGGTCAGTTTCTGCGTCCAAGCGCTTTAAAAACCAGAGTTGCTGCTGCTTGAGCGTACCCTCAGAGAGCAGCGCGTTATAGCGCTTGGCCACTTCAGCCTGCTTTTCAAGCCGCTCCAGGTTGGCGTTGAGCTCGCGCAAAATGTCCTCGACCCGGGTCAGGTTTTCACGCGTATCAGACAAGCGGTTGGCGGTCTCACGTCGGCGCTCCTTGTATTTTGAGACACCGGCAGCTTCTTCTAAAAACAGGCGCAGTTCTTCAGGCTTTGACTCGATGATCCGACTGATGGTGCCCTGACCAATGATGGCGTAGGCTCTGGGCCCCAGACCAGTACCCAAAAAAACGTCTTGCACATCACGACGACGCACGGGCTGGTTGTTGATGTAATAGCTCGACGTTCCGTCGCGGGTCAGCACCCGCTTGACAGCAATTTCAACAAATTGGCCCCATTGGCCGCCGGCCCGGTGGTCAGCGTTGTCAAATACCAGCTCAACGCTCGAACGGCTGGCGGGTTTGCGGGTGGTGGTGCCGTTAAAAATAACGTCCTGCATCGACTCGCCGCGCAACTCGGACGCCTTGCTTTCGCCCAATACCCACCTCACGGCGTCCATGATGTTGGATTTGCCGCAACCGTTCGGCCCTACGACGCCTACCAGCTGACCGGGCAGCACAAAGTTGGTCGGTTCAGCAAACGACTTGAAGCCTGACAACTTGATGGAATTAAGACGCAAAAGGCAACCCGTATTGGTGATGCAAGTTATTGATGTAAAACGCTTTTTATACCGTCAAGGTCAAGCCGCGTCAAAAACCATGAACGTTGATGTTACCCGAGGCGCCAGAGGCAATGACAGGGAAGCAACGGGAAAGCAAGAGTGGAATAAGCCGCGAGGCCAGCGGCCTGAAACTTACTTTTTGAGTTGTCTAAAAACCAGCAGCAAACCCAGCACAGTAATGCCGACAAAACAAACAAACGACCAGTTGGCAATCGACAGGCCTAAAAACGTCCAATCAATCTTGGTGCAGTCGCCGCTGCCCTTGAAAATCATGGGGATCACACGTTTTAAGGGGAAGGTTTCAATCATGCCGTACAGATCGCGGCCACAAGACGCCTCCTGCGGCGGGAACCATTGCAAAAAGCTCTGGCGTGCTGCGACAAACGCGCCTAGGCTCGCGACCAATGCCATCAGGCTGGAGCCGATGATCAAAAAAGCCCTGCCATTGGCAAAAGCACAGACGCCAGCCAATACAGCCACCAAAATCAAGGCATACCGCTGAACGATACACATCGGGCAAGGCTCCAGCCCCACCCCATGTTGCAAATACAAACCGAAAGCCAGCATGGCGATACAAACGCCGCTAGTCAACGCCAACAGTCGGCGCGGCTGGTCTGAAAACTTTAAAAACATCGAAAACCTCAGGTAAACAGATCTGTCCATTGTCCGGTAGTTCGGGCGCTTGGCCTGGGATAAGTTCCCCGGATTGAAGCGTGACAGACAAGCTCCAAACGCATAAACAGCATGTGAGGCACTTCTAGGCGTTAAATATGACCCTGTCCCTCGGATTACCAATGTTAAATGCTACTAATTTAGGAGCAAATATTACACTTCTGGATTTACGGCTCCGGCGGCAGCATCATGGCTATTCGTTCGCTCAAGCCGTCGGCCCGGTCCGGCCCAGCAATTTCCTCGACATTGGTAATGATGTCTCTGGCGATTGCTAGCATCGACGCGCGATCTTTCGCGCTGCGCAAAAGATCGCGGTAGTGGTTGGCCAATTCCGGCATTTTGCGCACAAACATGCGTTCGACAATGTCGAACAAAAACATGCGCGTGGTGGCCAAAGAGCGCTTGCCCTCAAAGCTGTCTGAAGAAGACGTCAGGGCCGCCACATCGCGCGAAATGGAGTCCAGGCCATTGAACCCGGTCACCTTTGCCAGAGGCGCAGGCTGTGACGATGCTGAAAAAGTGGGTGCAGACGTAGTTTGTGACACCGCAAAGTCCGTCATTCGGGCAGCTTTGGCGCCCAAGGTTTCAACCGGTATCAGATAACCATCCGCCATCAGCTTTTGCACCAGCCCAATATCACCCTGAACCAACCACACCAGCTCGTCGCGGGTTCTGATGCCGTCTGCCAGAAAAAGCGCCGAGCGTTCGCGTACGCTCAATGCACGTTGCTTGGACGACAACTCTTGTTTAGCTTTTTCTGACTTCAGCAACGGCATAAGCAGCAGGTGTATGTATTTGTAGTCACCCCCAGACGGTAACGGCTGCGCATGACCAGCCCATGACACCTAAAAGGCCCTGTGAAAGCTGCGGGATTTTTGTATCCGAAATCGCCACATCGATGTAAAAAAGAAGTTTTTTAAGCAACACATGTTGCGCACGATAGACAAACTTGACGCAGCAGCGACATAATTTTGAGTGCCGCGCCAGTACACACTCCGCGTTGCGACGAACTTGACGTTCAACCCCGTATTTTTTGGAATCACCCGATGAACGAAATTAAAAAAGCCCGCCGATTGATCGAAGCCGATCCCCACACAAATGCCGCAAGGACACTTGCCGCACTGGTACGCGCTCTGGAGTCGGAAGAGACGTTTAACCTGACAGATTTGTACAAGCTGAACTACGACAACTTCAACCTGGCTATCGATGTGATGAAAGAATGGCGACTGGATCGTTACTACTCAGGCAAAGCTAAATTGCATGATTTGTCGGTGCAGGTGGCAAGTCTGGACACTTAGATTCGGTCTAAATCTTGTTTCGAGCCAATTTCAGGCTATTTTTAATGTAGAAATAGTCCCCAGTCCAATAAAAACGCGAGTATTCAGCTACATATTGAATGGCAAGAAATGAGCCGCCCAGCAATTGGCTCAACAACATCAAGGCGCATGCAGCCTACACTGGGCGCCTCATGTCATTTACTACTCTGGGCTTTTCGCCCACGCTTTTGCCACTTTTGTTGCGCGCCATTGCTGACAAAAGTTTCACCACTCCCACAGCCGCACAACTGTCTGCAATCCCAGCTTTTTTGCAAGGCCGAGATATGCTCTGCATTGCCTACACGGGCTCTGGGAAAACCGCAGCTTTTGCCTGGCCTGTGCTGCATCAGATCAGTGAGCGCCCTGCCCGGCTCGCCGGGAAAATCCAGGTGCTGGTACTGGTACCCACACGGGAATTGGCCGCGCAGGTAGGCGAGGTTTTTGTGACGTTCTCAAAATACTTACCGCGGCCCGTCAAGGTTGCAGTGGTGTTTGGCGGTGTATCGATCAACCCGCAAATGATGCACTTGCGCGGTGGTGCAGACATTGTGGTGGCCACGCCGGGTCGCCTGATTGATTTGCTGGACAACAATGCGTTAAATCTAGGCCACATCAAGACGATGGTGCTGGATGAGGCAGACAAACTGCTGGATTTAGGCTTTGCCGAAGAACTGTCGCGTATTTTGGCGCTGCTGCCTGCACAACGGCAGAATGCCATGTTCTCAGCCACCTTTGCGCCAGCAATCGACGCGCTGGCAAGTAAGGTCCTGAACAATCCACTGCGAATCGAGGTTACGACAGAGCCAGAAAACCAGCCAGATATTCTGCAACGCGCAATTGAAGTGGATGCCCCACGCCGCACCCAACTGCTCCGTCATCTGATTCAAACTGAAAAGTTAAGCCGCGTGCTGGTGTTTGTAGCCACCAAACATGCTGCAGAAACAGTGGCCGACAAACTGCGTAAGGTAAACATTCAGGCGGAGCCTTTTCATGGGGAACTCAGCCAAGGCAAACGCAGTCAGGTGCTGATGGACTTCAAGGCTGGCGTGGTTCAAGTGGTGGTTGCCACCGACGTAGCCGCGCGCGGTCTGGACATTAAAGCGCTACCCGCTGTTGTCAACTACGATTTACCGCGTTCTGCGGTGGACTATACCCATCGAATTGGCCGTACGGGCCGCGCCGGGCTAGCGGGTATCGCGATCAGCTTTGTCAGTGCCTCTACTAAGGGCCATTGGCGCTTGATAGAAAAACGCCAAAAATTAGACGTGCTGCGCGAACAGGTGGCCGGGTTTGAGCCAATCGAATCGGCACCGGTAAATGCAGCGGACGCGGCAGGTACGGGTGGGGTAAAGGGAAACAGGATTAGCAAAAAAGACAAACTGCGCGCTGCCTTGCCGTAACGTGCTGCGGCAGATAGACAACTGACCGCACACAGCGCAAAATGTTCTTCACACAGGTGTTTCCTCCTCCCCGCCCAAGGCGACTTGAAAGAACCCATCATGTCAAAATTACGCTCTGTTACTTACACCAGTACCCCAACACGGGCAATGAGCCAAGAAGACCTCGAGGCCCTGTTGGCAGCGGCCAGAGACTTCAACCGAAACAACGAAATCACAGGCGTATTGCTGTTCAGCGGTACAAAGTTCATGCAGTGTTTTGAAGGGCCTGATGAAGCCGTCCAAAAGGTTTACAAACGTGTTCTTGCTAGCAGAAAGCACAAAGACGTGATGGTCATGCTGGATGAACCCGTTGAGCACCGGGCATTTGGTGACTGGTTAATGGGCTCTGCAAGAGTCACGGAGTCGGATTTGCTGAAACTTTACACTGCAAGATGGACCGCCCGGAACAGCGAAACTTCTCTGCCTGCAACAATTTCAACAGGGATGGGGATGCTGCAAGTGTTTTGGGGAATGCGGCCAACCTAGCCGCTGCAAATTTTCAAAAAGATTTGATATTTTTTAAGCCTGTTTTATGAACGCGATTCGTTAATGTCACTTTGATGCCAAAGCACGCGTAAATGCCAGCTGCTGTTTTTTTGGGTGGCATTAAGAATTAAGCGGTTGTAGGCATTACAGACAGAAATAAACGTACCCGTCATGCAAAAAGGCTTCAGAACCAAAGTTGTGAAGCCTTTTTTATTGGCGTGTAAGCCGTCTAGGTGTACGAAACCTTCTCTAATTTAACTAGAGAAGTTTCGTGAGTTAATCAATAGCCGCCGCGTCCACCACCGCCACCGCCACCGTAACCACCACCGCCTGAACGGCCACCGCCACCGCCGTAGCCGCCACCACCTGAACGGTCACCACCACCGCCACCACCGCCATAACCACCACCGCCGCCGAAGCCGCCTGTGCGTGGAGGACGAGCTTCCATCGGACGAGCTTCATTCACTGTGATGGCACGGCCACCGAGTGACTGACCATTCATGCCAGCAATTGCTGCTTGAGCTTCAGCATCACTGCCCATTTCGACAAAGCCGAAGCCTTTTGAACGGCCGGTGTCACGTTCCATCATGACTTTTGCACTGGTAATGGAACCATATTCACCAAATGACTGTTGCAAGTCTTCATCACGAACAGTGTAAGGCAGGTTGCCGACGTAAAGTTTGTTGCCCATTAGGGACTCCTCAAAAACACATAAAACAAAAAGCGATGGGGTCCCGAAAGCACAACAAATCCAAAAAGCACCGCCGTAGCGCGCGAAACTGACCGATCACCTACTTGTGCAATAAATTACACGCCCCTATTATGACCTGTAACAGCGCCTTATGCCTTGAAAACCTCAGTATTTTTATAATTTTCTAAACAAATTCATGACCGAATGTATCGGTCTTTGATCGGAGGCGGAAAAAGCTGATGCCGTTACAGCAAAACGGCAGGTGACGCATTTGAGGGATCAGCTTCAAGTTCAACTGCAAGTGCATCGACTGAGCGAAGCATGCGTCGACCGTGTTTAGTAACAACCTCGACATAAAACGAAGCGACCTCTTCTTTCATCAAGGTATCGATTGCCGAAAACAATACCGCCAAATGCAGCGAAACAGCGTCTTCAGCCTTGTTGCCGAGTTTGCAGTCAAAATCCCAAAAGTCAACGCCTGCAGGCAAAGGCCGGGCACGCTCACGTTTGATGTACTTACGAATGTCGTGCTTACTTGCATCTAACAAGCGGTCGCGGTTTTTGCCCTCGACATGGAGGAGATAAGTCTTTTTCAAGCCTTGGTTCCTGCTGCCTGCGCTGCGAGTGTGGCGTCAAGCTCTTTGCAAGACGGTGCGCAAACCGCCTGCGATTTACCCAGCACTTTTCTTGTCCCCATCAGCGAACGAGCGCGGTGCTTGCCGCACATAAAACATGACATGGTGGCAGCACCAAACGAGGTGGTGGCAGCGAAAGGCGAACCTGATACTTTGGATTTATAACGTAACCCGTCAGCTAGCACTGCGGTTTTGGCGTCAGCTCTTGCCATGGTGAGAGTCTTTCGTAGCTTAGGTTTGTGAGGCTGGCTTTAACACCTGTGACCGATGTCAGCGAGCGATGTGTCTTGGTTTTGATCCCATACGGCATGCTTTTGATGCCCATAGAGCTTCAGGCAATGCCCATATTTTACTGCTGAAAAGGACAGACGTGTGTTAAGCCAGTTTGGTAACCACTGACGCGAACCGCGGAACTGCAGATGTGAAAACGAACCTGCAGGAAGAACTTGGCCGATTTGCCTGAACACCGCATCAATGATTCGTCAACCCAGAGAAAATATTGCTAAAGTCGCCTCAAGTTTTTAAATTGACACAACACGAAAGCGAAAGTCATGGCGCGCCTGATTCAATGCATCAAACTGGGGGTCGAAGCGGAAGGCCTCGATTTCCCGCCCTACCCAGGTCCGCTGGGCAAGCGGCTTTGGGAACAGGTCAGCAAGCAGGCATGGGCTGACTGGATGAAACAGCAAACCATGCTGGTCAATGAAAACCGTCTAAATTTGGCCGACCAACGAGCCCGCCAATACCTGACCCGGCAAATGGAAAATCACTTTTTTGGCAGCGGCGCGGACGTGGTGCAGGGCTACACGCCGCCTGCAGGTTGACCAAGACTCACTTAGAGATTGGCACTCGAGACAGTCGTGTGTTTTTGGGTCTGTGGCACGCTTGGAGAACCCACCCCCAGAGGCCCCGGCTGCTGCATGTCGTGGCGCTTTGCCCCGCCGGTTACGGCAACAGCACGCTTTCAGGACCAGAAGGCGGGGAACTCCAACCATTGGCGGAGCTGCTGGATATGCAGTTGTGGGGTTTGGTGCCCGGTTTTCACCGGCTGACCTTTGAAGATGGGCATGTATTGCTAACGCTGTGCATAGGGGATGTGGGCAAACTGCTCCGCCAGCAGGAATTCCAAGCAGATTCGGTCACCCTGCAGTTCGACGCGTCCGGCAATGTACCAAACGGCGCTCCCCCGCTCTACCTTGCAAAATCTATTGCCCGGCTTTGCAAGGTTGGCACATTATTGACTGCTTCTTGTGATGAAGTGATGCAATCGGCGCTGACGCAATGTGGTTTTGTTTTCGCCAGTGGCTTGGGCGAAGTAAAGGCTGTCTATAGCCCTACATGGGTGACGAAAAAGCGACCCAAAAGCGTTAACCCTGGCAGTTGTGTCGTGATTGGTGCAGGCTTGGCTGGTGCGGCGGTTGCCAGCAGCCTGGCGCGGCGCGGCTGGGCCGTGACTGTTCTAGATGCTGCAAGCCAACCCGCCAGCGGCGCTTCAAGCTTACCTGCAGGACTCCTGGCGCTTCACACTTCGCCTGACGACAGCCCGCTTTCGCGCTTGTCGCGCGCGGGAATACGAATGACGCTGCAGCAAGCACGCGCGCTGCTGCGCCACGGCATCGATTGGGGGCAAACCGGCGTCTTGCAGCGCGGCTTGAGCAGCGATGGATCTGATCTGCCTTTAGGTGTGCCGCCCGAGTGGTTTCAAAGTTTAGCGTTGGTTGCCACTGAGTGGTGCCGTCAGGCCACACCCAGAACATTGGCCGCTGCGGCTTTGCCCCCAAGCAGCACTGCCTTGTGGCACGCCAAGGGCGGATGGCTCAAACCTGGCGAGCTGGTCACTGCCTGGATGAACCAGCCCGGCATAACGTGGCGCGGCAGCACTGATGTGGCAGCGCTTTTGCCTGATGGTGACGGCTGGCAGGCGCTTGACGCAGCAGGCCACACGGTAGCGCGGGCAGATATGGTGGTGCTGGCAGCGGGTTACGCCAGCCAAATGCTGGCGGCCAGTGCAGGGACAGCGCGGCCCGAATTGCAAGCGATACGCGGACAAGTGACTTTTGGCCTGCATCAAAGTTCAAACCCTTTGCCGCCTTTTGCCGTCAACGGCCACGGCAGCTTGATCACCCACATCACCACCCCCGACGGTCCGATGTGGCTTATTGGTGCTGGCTATGAACGCGATGTGTACGTGCCAAATATCAAACACCAAGATCACGCCGACAACCTGACACGATTGCAGAAGTTGTTGCCAGATTCAGCCCGTGCTCTGGCTGACCAATTTAGCCCAGAGCATGCACGTGGCTGGGCGGGCATACGCTGCGCTACGCCAAACCGGCTACCCCGGGTGGGACGCGTTGATTCGGGCAGAGAAACGTCAGGGCTATGGCTGTGTACCGGAATGGGTTCACGTGGACTCAGTTTTGCTGCGCTGAGTGCCGAACTGCTGGCGGCGCAATTGCATGGGGAGCCGTTTCCGGTGGATAAACAGTTGGCAATGTCGATGTCGGTGTCAATTCAGGCAAACGCTTCAGGCGATTAGCTTGAAATTTATGCATCTCCATGCTTTGGTATGGATTGATATGCATTTTCACGTAATTAAATGCCTCTGGCCCTTGTAAAAAATGGACTATATGCTATTTAATTCATAGCAAGTAAAACCATAGCCGCCATCCCAAAATTTTCTCTCGAGCTCTCAATCACCCTGCCCTTGAAAAGGGTTTTAGCAACCCCAGCTATTCACCTTGTTGATCAAAACCTTAGTTTCCAATGATGACTGAACCTACTCAACCCCAACAAAATCAATCTTTTAGAGGCGCGGCTGGCATGTCTGGCGCAGCCGACCTGGTTGGCGACGTCAGCCCTGAAGAGTTAGAAGCTGCAGCAGCTGCCAACGCCCACGATGCCGTCCGCGAATTGGTTGAGGCACAAGCCGAGCTGGCCGCACTGCAAGTTAAAAACACCGAATTGGCAGACAGTTATTTGCGCGCCAAAGCGGAAAGTGAAAACTCGCGCCGTCGCGCTGATGAAGAAGTCAGCAAGGCGCGCAAATTTGCACTGGAAAGCTTTGCCGAAAGCCTGCTGCCGGTCGCCGACAGTTTGGAGGCGGGTTTGAATTTACCCAGTGCCACGCCAGAGCAGATTAAAGAAGGCGCAGCCGCTACGCTCAAGCAGCTCAAAGCTGCGCTGGAGCGCAACCGGGTCATGCAGATTGACCCGCCAGCAGGCACTAAATTTGATCCGCATCAGCACCAGGCCATCAGTGTTGTGCCATCTGAACAAGAAGCCAACACAGTGGTGACCGTTCTGCAAAAAGGCTACCTGATTGCCGACCGCGTTCTGCGCCCTGCGCTGGTCACAGTTAGCGCACCCAAATAAGCTGTGCCTTGAAAAACTTCAAGCCAGCCACACCTTTTAACAATCTGAATCACTGAACTTTACGGAGAAAAATCATGGGAAGAATTATCGGAATCGACTTGGGAACCACCAACAGCTGCGTATCCATCATGGAAGGCAATGTGCCCAAAGTCATCGAAAACTCTGAAGGCGCGCGCACCACGCCGTCCATCGTGGCGTACCAGGAAGACGGCGAAGTACTGGTCGGCACATCGGCCAAGCGCCAGGCTGTAACCAACCCGAAAAACACCCTGTACGCCGTCAAGCGTTTGATTGGCCGCAAGTTCACTGAAAAAGAAGTCCAAAAAGACATCAGCCTGATGCCTTATTCCATCGTGGCTGCCGACAACGGCGACGCCTGGGTTGAAGTGCGCGGCAAAAAAATGTCGGCCCAGCAAGTTTCTGCCGACATCTTGCGCAAGATGAAAAAAACCGCTGAAGACTACCTGGGCGAGCCAGTGACCGAAGCCGTCATTACCGTACCGGCGTACTTCAACGACGCGCAGCGCCAAGCGACAAAAGACGCTGGCCGCATTGCCGGTCTGGATGTCAAACGCATCATCAACGAGCCGACCGCAGCCGCACTGGCTTTTGGTCTGGACAAGCAGGAAAAAGGCGACCGCAAAATTGCCGTGTATGACCTCGGCGGCGGCACGTTTGACGTATCCATCATCGAGATTGCCGACGTTGACGGCGAAAAGCAGTTTGAAGTGCTGTCTACCAACGGCGACACCTTTTTGGGCGGTGAAGACTTTGACCAACGCGTCATTGACTACATCGTGGCTGAGTTCAAAAAGGACAGCGGCATTGACCTGAGCAAAGACGTGGTTGCGCTGCAGCGCCTGAAAGACTCGGCTGAAAAGGCCAAGATTGAACTGTCAAACAGCGCAGCGACTGAAGTCAACATTCCGTACATTGCGCATGACCCTGCCAGCGGCCCGAAACACTTGCTGGTCAAGCTGAGCCGCGCCAAGCTCGAATCATTGGTGGACGAGTTGATTGAGCGCACGATTGCACCATGCCGCACCGCGATGAAAGACGCAGGCCTGAGCGTTGGCGACATTCATGACGTGATTCTGGTCGGCGGCCAAACCCGCATGCCAAAAGTGCAGGACGCGGTGAAAGCCTTCTTCGGCAAAGAGCCGCGCAAGGACGTGAACCCTGACGAAGCCGTGGCCGTGGGCGCTGCGATTCAAGGCCAGGTGCTTTCAGGCGACCGTACCGACGTGTTGCTGCTGGACGTAACACCGTTGTCTTTGGGCATCGAGACCATGGGCGGTGTGATGACCAAGATGATCAAGAAAAACACGACCATTCCGACCAAGTTTGCACAGACCTTTTCGACCGCTGAAGACAACCAGCCAGCCGTGACGATTAAGGTGTTTCAGGGTGAGCGCGAAATTGCCTCAGGCAACAAAGGCTTGGGCGAATTCAATCTTGAAGGCATTCCGCCATCAGCACGCGGTACGCCACAAATTGAAGTGTCGTTTGACATCGACGCCAATGGCATTTTGCACGTGGGCGCCAAAGACAAAGGCACTGGCAAAGAAAACAAAATCACCATAAAGGCCAACTCGGGTTTGAGCGAGGCCGAGATTCAGCAAATGGTGAAAGACGCCGAGCTGAATGCCGAAGACGACAAGAAAAAAGTCGAATTCGTGACCGCCAAAAACAACGCTGAAGCCATGGTCCACAGCGTGAAAAAATCACTCACCGAGTACGGCGACAAGCTGGACGCTGGCGAGAAAGAAAAGATCGAGACCGCCATCAAGGACATGGAAGAAGCCCTGAAAGGCGACGACAAGGCTGCCATCGACGCGAAAAACACGGCGCTGATGGAAGCCAGCCAGAAGCTGGGTGAAAAGATGTACGCCGACATGGAAGCATCTAAAGCTGCGGCGGCTGGTGGCGCTGCACCAGGTGCCGAACAGGCACAGGCCAAACCTGCGGACGATAACGTGGTGGATGCCGAGGTCAAGGAAGTCAAGAAGACTGACAAGGCCTGATAATTGCGTCTAGGTCGAAGCGGAAACCGGGACTCAATGACAAGTTGAGCCGGCTTTCCGCTTTGGTTTTTTTGCAGTCCGTTTACCGCTGGTTTATTGACAACGATCTTGTGACCTCCTGACTTTCCCACCATGGCTAAAAAAGACTACTACGACACCCTGGGCGTCCCCAAAAACGCCAGCGATGAAGACATTAAAAAAGCCTATCGCAAGCTGGCGATGAAGCACCACCCTGACCGCAATCAGGGTGACAGCGCCAAGGCCGCTGAAGAGAAATTCAAAGAGGCCAAAGAAGCCTATGAGATGCTGTCTGACGACCAAAAGCGCGCAGCTTATGACCAATATGGTCATGCCGGGGTGGACCCCAACATGCGCGGCGGCGGTGCGGGCGGTGAAGGCTTCGGCGGATTTGCGGAGGCGTTTGGCGATATTTTTGGCGGTGTATTTGGTGACCAGCAGCGCGGCCGCGCCCAGGGCGGCGGTAGGCAAGTCTTTAGGGGTGGCGATCTAAGCTACACCATGGAGGTCACGCTTGAAGAAGCCGCCAACGGCAAAGAAGCGCAAATTCGGGTACCAAGTTGGGACGATTGCGGTGTGTGCAAAGGCAGCGGCGCCAAGCCCGGCACAAAAGTAGCCACCTGCACCACCTGCCAAGGTCATGGCCAGGTGCAGATGCGTCAAGGTTTTTTCAGCGTTCAGCAAACCTGCCCGCAGTGCAAAGGCACAGGCAAGTTGATTCCTGACCCCTGCGTAGCTTGCCACGGCGTGGGTAAAACCAAAAATAATAAAACGCTTGAAGTCAAAATCCCAGCGGGAATTGACGATGGCATGCGGATTCGCTCCACCGGCAACGGTGAGCCTGGCACCAACGGTGGCCCGCCCGGAGATTTGTACATAGAAATTCGCGTCAAAAAGCACGACATATTCGAGCGCGATGGTGACGATCTGCACTGCGCTGTGCCCATCAGCTTTACCACTGCAGCGTTGGGTGGCGAAATTGAAGTCCCCACCCTTGCGGGTAAAGCGGCGATCGACATCCCCGAAGGTACGCAGGCGGCCAAGCAGTTCCGCCTGCGGGGCAAAGGCATCAAGGGGGTTCGCAGCAGCTACCCCGGTGATCTGTATTGCCACATCACCGTAGAAACGCCCGTCAAGTTGACGGAGCACCAACGCAAGCTGCTCAAAGAGTTTGACGAGTCCTTAAAAAAAGGCGGTGCCAAACATTCGCCCAGTGAAGACAGTTGGACAGACAAGCTAAAAAACTTTTTCAGCGCGTGATTCTTCAGCGTTGAATTATCAGCGTTGAATGGTTGATTGCTCCTTAATCAGGAGCAATTTCATCAAGCTTTGAAAGGGCCAGTGGCCAATTCGCCAGCTGATAAGCTCAGATGTGACTTTTCAAGGCTGTTCCTAACCTGTCACAGCCAGCGCCAGTTTTTGGGCACAACGAAGCGCCTGATCAGCGTCACGCGCTTCCACCATCAAACGTAGCAGCGGCTCGGTACCGCTGGCACGGATCAACACACGGCCCGTCTTGCCCAATTCGGCTTGAATGGCGGTGGTTTGTGTTTTTAACAAATCGTTGTTTTTCCAGTCTTGGTCAGGCTTAAGCCGCACATTGATCATGGTCTGCGGAAACAGTGTCACGTCGGTCAGCAATTGGGCCATGCTTTTGCCGCTCCTGACGCAGGCTTGCAGTACTTGCAGGGCGCTGATCAGCCCGTCGCCCGTGGTGTGTTTATCGAGCGCCAATAAATGACCCGAACCTTCGCCGCCCAAAAGCCAGCCGCGCTTCTCCAACTCTTCCAGCACATACCGGTCACCGACCTTGGCGCGCACAAACTCAACACCCTTGCCTTGCAGCGCGACTTCAACTGCCATGTTAGTCATCAGGGTGCCAACCGCACCGGGCACGCTTTCTCCTCGGGCCAGGCGCTCATTGACCATCAAAAACAGCACTTCATCGCCGTTAAACAAACGGCCGTCGCAGTCCACCAGTTGCAACCGGTCCGCATCGCCGTCAAGCGCAATGCCGTAATCTGCACGATGCTGCTTAACCGCCGCAATCAGTGTTTCAGGGTGAGTCGCGCCGAAACCATCGTTGATGTTCATGCCGTCAGGGGTACAACCAATCGCAATGACTTCTGCGCCTAATTCATGAAAAACTTTTGGCGCGATCTGGTAAGCAGCGCCGTGCGCGCCGTCCACCACAATCCTCAGGCCTTTCAGCGTCAAGTCATTGGCGAAGGTGCTTTTGCAAAACTCAATGTATCGACCGGCTGCGTCGTCTAAGCGCCGGGTTTTACCCAAGGCGGCGGAATCTGCCCAGACCGGAGGTTCTTCAAGCGCGGCTTCAACCGCCAGCTCCCAGGCGTCGTCCAGTTTGGCGCCTTGCGCACTGAAAAATTTAATGCCATTGTCGGCAAACGGGTTGTGGCTGGCACTGATGACAACACCCAGGCTGGCGCGTTGGGCTCTGGTGAGGTAGGCTACACCCGGTGTGGGCAGAGGTCCGAGCAACACCACATCGACACCGGCAGAATTAAAACCAGACTCCAGCGCACTTTCCAGCATGTAACCTGAAATTCGGGTGTCTTTGCCGATCAATACCGTTGGTCGTGTTTCTGTGCGCTTGAGGACACGACCGACGGCATGCGCAAGACGCAGAACAAAATCAGGGGTGATAGGTGACTGACCCACCGTACCGCGAATGCCATCGGTGCCAAAGTATTTCCGGGTCATACTTTTCCTCCTGGTTGTTATTAAGTCGTCATTTTAGAAGCGGACCATACCTTGAGCGCCTGGGCCGTTTCCTTGACATCGTGTACGCGAACGACCCGTGCACCGCGTTCCACTGCCAGTACGGCGGCGACAACACTGGGCACCATCCTGTCGGTGATGTCCATTTGGGCAACCAGCTCTAGTGACGTGCTGCTGACCGCGGCCAGTGATGACTTGCGAGACCATCCGGCCAGCAGTGGATAACCCATCCCCATAAGCTCACGCTGTTGTGCCAGCAACGCAAAGTTTTGCGCCACGGTTTTGCCAAAGCCGATGCCAGGATCCACCACAATCCGGTTTTTTGCCACGCCAATTGCCATGACTGCCTCGGTTTGGTGCGTCAAAAACGCCCGCACCTGCGCCACTACATCGCCCTGCATATGTAAAGCTTGCATCGTTTGGGGTTCTAAGTGCATGTGCATCAGGCACACACCGCAAGCAGGATGCGCGGCTACTGCCTCTAACGCATGAGGCTGGCGCAGTGCCCAAATGTCGTTGATGATGTCCGCCCCCAAGCCAAGCACTGCTTGCATGACTTCGGGTTTATAGGTGTCAACTGACACAGCTACGCCTAACGTAAGCGCGTGCCGTACCACCGGTAGCACGCGCTCCAGCTCATCAGCCAAGGGCAATGGCTTGGCACCCGGACGACTAGATTCACCCCCAATGTCCAATATGCTCACACCGTCCTTGACCAATTTATCGCAGTGCGCAAGTGCACTTAGCATGCCGCGTCCCGGCGCAAAAAATGCGCCGCCATCTGAAAACGAATCAGGCGTGACGTTGACAATGCCCATGACTCTAGGGGCGGTCAGGTCAATCTGAAATCTTGTGGTTTGCCAGATCATGGCCAAGTCTAATGCCGAAAATAACTAAACTGGCGCCACTTGACCCCGCCAAGGCTCAGTATGTGCGAGTACCCATAAAAAACCCGGGACAAGCCCGGGTAAGTGAAATATTCTAGAGCAGCAAATCGCTACAGATCGCTTCTTGCCGCAGCGGGCGCTGGATCAGGATTAATCGCTGGGGTACCGCCTGTAGGTCCACCACCCACGGACGGGTTACGCGGTGTCCAGTCTTTCGGTGGACGGGGATCTTTACCCGCGATGATGTCGTCCAGCTGGTCGCCATCAATAGTTTCCCACTCAAGCAGCGCCTTAGCCATGGCGTGCATCTTGTCTTTGTTGTCCTCGATCAATGTCCTGGCAACTTTGTACTGCTGATCAATGATGCGGCGAACCTCGCTGTCCACTTTTTGCAGCGTCGCTTCAGACATGTTGTTAGTCTTGGTCACTGACCTTCCCAAAAATACCTCGCCCTCGTTTTCTGCATAAACCATCGGGCCTAACGCTTCAGTCATGCCGTAGCGCGTCACCATGTCGCGGGCCAAGCTTGTGGCACGCTCAAAGTCATTACTGGCACCGGTGGTCATCTGGTCCATGAAAACTTCTTCGGCAATCCTGCCCCCAAACAACATGCTGATCTGGCTCAGCATAAATTCTTTGTCGTAGCTGTAGCGGTCTTGTGCAGGCAGGCTCATGGTGACACCCAGTGCACGACCCCGAGGGATGATGGTGACTTTATGAACCGGATCGCACTTAGGCAGCATTTTGCCAATCAGTGCGTGCCCTGACTCATGGTAGGCGGTGTTACGGCGCTCTTCTTCAGGCATGACCATGCTTTTGCGCTCAGGCCCCATCAGGATTTTGTCTTTTGCTTTTTCAAAATCTTGCATTTCAACTGTACGAGCATTCCTTCGTGCTGCCATCAATGCCGCTTCATTGCACAGATTGGCCAAATCAGCACCGCTCATGCCAGGTGTGCCTCGCGCAATCGTCATGGGGCTAACGTCCTGGCCCAAAGGCACTTTACGCATGTGAACATTCAATATCTGCTCACGACCGCGAATGTCCGGTAATGTCACATAAACCTGCCTATCGAATCGACCTGGGCGGAGCAAAGCAGCGTCCAAAATATCAGGGCGGTTGGTGGCAGCCACAACTATCACGCCAACGTTGGTTTCAAAACCGTCCATTTCGACCAGCATTTGATTCAGCGTTTGCTCGCGTTCGTCGTTACCACCGCCCAATCCCGCACCACGCTGGCGGCCGACCGCATCAATCTCGTCAATAAAAATGATGCACGGCGCATTTTTCTTGGCGTTGTCGAACATATCGCGTACCCGCGACGCACCTACACCGACAAACATCTCGACAAAATCTGAACCCGAGATAGAGAAAAACGGAACCTTGGCTTCGCCCGCAATGCTCTTGGCAAGCAAAGTTTTGCCGGTGCCCGGTGGGCCAACCAGCAATAAACCGCGTGGGATACGACCGCCCAATTTTTGGAACTTGGTGGGATCTTTTAAAAAGTCCACTACTTCCTTGACTTCTTCTTTCGCTTCGTCACATCCGGCGACGTCGGCAAAAGTCACCGGGTTTGTAGATTCATCAAGCAACCTTGCCTTCGACTTGCCAAAGCTGAACGCTCCGCCCTTGCCGCCCCCTTGCATTTGGCGCATGAAGTACACCCAAACACCAATCAACAGCAACATTGGGCCCCAGCTAACCAACAAGGTCATCAGCAATGAGCCTTCTTCGCGCGCTTTAACGTCAAACTTGACATCATTAGCAATCAGGTCACCTACTAACCCGCGATCCAGATACGTTGCTGTGGTGCGCACTTTTCGATCGTCGGTGGTGGTGGCCACAATTTCAGTGCCGCCCTGACCTTCAGCGATGGTGGCGGTCTTGATCCGCTTACCGCGTACTTCTTCAAGGAAATCTGAATACCCCAGGTAATTGGCGTTTCCGCCACCACGGGTTTCAAATTGTTTGAAAACCGTGAATAAAACCATGGCGATGACCAGCCAGATTGCAATTTTGGAAAACCACTGATTGTTCAAGGAGAACTCCGATCAAAAAACCAAGATGCACCGAGTGCTTGACAGACAAAGCACATGCGTTGCATTTTAAGCCTTTCAAGTGCAAAAACCGGATAAATTGACGTTGACATCCCTTTGAAGGAAACGGGTTTAATGATTTTCGGGCCTTTAAGGTTGGTTTTTTAAACCCAAACCCACCAAAAATGTCTCTGACGAGCCCGGCCGCGAAGCCTTGGGCTTCAGGCGCTTGACCACATTGAAACTTTCTTTAAACAGCTTGACCATCGGGTCATACGCCCCCCCATGGAAGAGTTTTACAACCAATGCACCGTCACTTTTAAGATGCTGCTTGGCAAAGTCAACTGCCAACTCCACCAAGTCGCTGATGCGCGCGGCATCGGCGGACTCAATACCAGACAAATTCGGCGCCATGTCTGACATGACCACATCCAATTTTTTACCCACACTGCCAGGTAGGCTGCTGACGGCGAGTGTTTGCTCCAAGAGTTGCAGCACGGCAGCCTCCCTGAAGTCTCCCTGAATAAACACCACGCCCTCGATCGGCTCCATTGGCAACAGGTCCAATGCGACGATCTGGCCGTTCAGCTCGCCCGTGGCGGCTCCTTTGGGCGACATTTTGCGCCGCGCATACTGGCTCCAGGCACCCGGCGTGCTGCCCAAGTCCACCACCAGGCTGCCTGGCTTGATCAGGCCCAAGCTTTCGTCGATTTCTTTCAGCTTGTAAGCCGCGCGCGCCCTGTAACCCTCGCGCTGCGCTAGCTTCACGAAAGGGTCATTGATGTGGTCGTGGAGCCACGCTTTGTTGACTTTGCTGCCACGTTTGGCGCTGTCGGCATCGGTTTTTTTGATTTTTTCGGTGCTTGGCCTGCTGTTGGGTTTCTGGTTTGGCTTCATCCGCAGATTGTCCACCGATAATCGGACATGCCTCAAATACTCTTGACCCCTGCCCAGCGCAAAAATTACCGCGCGGATGCCCACCATTTAAATGCTGTCGTCATGATCGGCTCCAGCGGCCTAACGCCGGCTGTTAAAAAAGAAGTCGATGCAGCGCTCAATGCTCACGGCCTGATTAAAGTGCGGGCACAAATGGATGACCGCATGGCCCGCGAAGCGGTTTTTCAAGCGTTGACCACCGACTTGAACGCCGCACCGATTCAGCACATCGGTAAACTTTTGGTCTTGTGGCGGCCCATGCCTGAGAAAGAAAAAAAGCTTAGCGAAGACCGCATGGCAGGGCCACGAGAGGTCAAAGTGCTGAAAAACAGCTCACGCTATGGCCAACGCCCCGAAGTCAAAGTTTTGCGGGTACTTGGTAATCAGCGCCTGACGCCCGGCGGTACGATTAAGCGAGCCAAAAAACCCCAGCTCAAAAGTTTGAAAAAACGCTCGCAAGATTAATTGCGTTTACAGGTTTTGCCCACAGTTGCTCACCATGACCTCACAAAACCCACTCCTCGATTTTACCGATACGCCTTTATTTGACCGCGTACGTCCCGACCATGTTGCCCCAGCGACGGCAGTGTTGCTCGCCGATGCGCAAACCGCGCTTGACAAGGTAACTGCCAGCGACTTTCCAGCCAGCTGGACGGGTATTTCTGCCGTGCTGGATGTAGCAACTGAAAAACTGGGTCGCGCTTGGGGTGTTGTCAGCCACTTGAATGCCGTAGCGGACACGCCAGACCTCAGGGCCGCGTACAACGCCGCCCTGCCAACCGTGACCGAGTTTTACACCAGCTTAGGGGCCGATGAGCGGCTGTATGCCAAGTACAAAGCCATCGACACCACAACGTTAAACACGGAGCAACTGCAGGCGCATAAAAACGCTATGCGTAATTTTGTGCTGTCCGGTGCAGAGCTGGTGGGCCAGGCCAAAGAGCGTTTTGCGAAAATTCAGGAACGCCAAGCTGAATTGAGTCAAAAGTTCAGTGAGAACGCACTTGATGCAACGGACGCATTTGCCTACTACGCTGAAGCTTCTGAGCTTGCTGGCGTGCCGCAAGATGTGGCGGACACGGCCCGTGAATTGGCCAAGACTGAAGGTAAAGAGGGCTACAAGCTCAGCTTGAAAATGCCGTGTTATTTGCCCGTGATGCAGTTTGCCACCAGCAGCGCACTGCGCGAGATTTTGTACCGCGCTTACAGCACCCGCGCCAGTGACCAGGCACCCAGCGAATTTAAACAATTTGACAACAGTGCCATCATCCAGGAGATTTTGGCGCTGAGGCTTGAGGAGTCCACGTTGCTGGGCTATGCCAATTTTGGCGAGGTTTCGGTGGTCGCCAAAATGGCCAAGTCGCCCGATGAAGTGGTGACGTTTTTGCGCGACTTGGCAGTGCGTGCGCGACCCTTTGCAGAAAAAGACGTGGCGGACTTGCGGGCGTTTGCAGCCGAACATCTGAATTTGAAAGATCCACAGCCGTGGGACTATCCGTACATTGCCGAAAAGCTGAAAGAAGCCCGGTATTCGTTCAGCGAGCAAGAAGTTAAACAGTATTTCACCGCGCCCAAGGTGCTGGCGGGGCTGTTCAAGATCATCGAAACGCTGTTTGAAGTAACGATCAGAAAAGACGATGCACCGGTCTGGAAGCCAGGCGTGCAGTTCTTTCGCATTGAACGCAAGGCAGAGGCTGCACCCGGCGGTGCGTCACCCGATACGTCACCCGCCCAACTGGTCGGTCAGTTCTACCTGGACCAGCCTGCACGCACCGGCAAGCGCGGTGGCGCCTGGATGGACGACGTGCGCACACGCTGGCTGCGGCCAGACACGGGGCAATTGCAAACGCCGATTGCCCACTTGGTGTGCAACTTTGCCGACGGTGTGGGCGAAAAGCCTGCATTGCTGACCCATGATGATGTGACCACACTGTTCCATGAGTTTGGCCATGGCCTGCACCACATGCTGACCCAGGTGAACGAGCGTGACGTGTCGGGCATCAGCGGCGTTGAGTGGGACGCTGTTGAGCTGCCCAGCCAGTTCATGGAAAATTTTTGCTGGGAATGGGATGTGCTCAAACACATGACGGCCCACGTTGACACAGGCGAGCCACTGCCCCGCACGCTGTTTGACAAAATGTTGGCGGCCAAAAACTTTCAGAGCGGAATGCAAACGCTGCGCCAGGTGGAGTTCTCGCTGTTTGACATGCTGCTGCACACCACGCACAGCCCCACCAACGATGTGATGGTTTTGCTCAATGAGGTTCGAGCCGAGATGGCGGTGATCAAAGCCCCGCCCTACAGCCGCACTGCCCATACCTTCAGTCATATTTTTTCAGGCGGCTATGCTGCAGGCTACTACAGCTACAAATGGGCTGAGGTATTGTCTGCTGACGCTTATGCGGCGTTTGAAGAAGCCGCAACCAATGGCCTTCCACAGGTTGAAATAGGCAGAAAATATCGTCAAGCCATACTGGAGGCCGGCGGTAGCCGCCCGGCAATGGCATCTTTTAAAGCTTTCAGGGGCCGCGAACCGACGATAGATGCTCTGCTGCGTCATCAAGGTATGGCTTAGAGACGTTGAATCAGTGACGTTGAATTCAATAAGTAAAACTCTTGCACTTGAACTCATCCCCAGGAGAAATCAATATGACCTGCAACACGCCCCTGTTTACTATCAAATCAATAGCTGCTGGCGCATTGTTTATATGCGCCACAGCCACCTTAATGGCTCAACCGGTCTACCGTATCGTGGGACCAGATGGGAAGGTGACGTTTTCGGACAAGCCGCCAGTTGAGACCAAAGCCAAAGTCACCACAGCTGCGGGCGCATCAGGCGGCGGCGTTGCCAGTGCTTCGCTGCCGTTTGAGCTGCGTCAGGTGGCTCAAAAGTTCCCGGTAACGCTTTACACGGGCGAAAACTGCGGCCCTTGCCAGGCGGCGCGTTCAATGTTGATCACCCGAGGCGTGCCTTTTGTAGAAAAAACCGTCATCACCGCTGAAGACAACCAGGCCTTGGTGCGTATCAGCGGCGAAAGCTCGCTGCCGTTTGCCACCATTGGTGGCCAGCAGCTCAAGGGTTATTCAGATGCGGAGTGGACGCAATTTTTAAACGCTGCGGGCTACCCGACCACATCGGTTTTGCCTTCTACCTACCGCCAGGCTGCAGCAACGCCCCTGGTGGTGGTAGCCGCCGTGCCTAGCCCAGCTGCCGCGCCTGCTGCACCTGCAAGGGTTGCAGCGCCTGCCGCCCAGCCCGCCCCGGCTGTGGCCAATCCATCAGGTATTCGCTTTTAAGCTGGTTTTTTAAACGTCAGCGTTTCGACGCCAGCGCTGGTTGCCAGCAAACAAATGCTGGCGCTTTGGTGCGCAAACACACCGACGGTGACTACCCCTGGCCAGTTGTTGACGGTGGATTCAAATGCCAATGGGTCAGCAATGTTCAACCCGGTGACGTCCAAAATATGTTGACCGTTGTCTGTGACCAGCGGTACACCCGCTTTTAACCTCAACGTCGCTGTACCCCCCAATTTCGCGAATTGGCGTGCAATCTGGCGGGCAGCCATAGGAATGACCTCAACAGGTAACGGGAACTTACCCAGCGAGGTCACCCGCTTTGATTCGTCTGCGATGCAAACAAATTGCCGGGCCATGGCGGCCACAATTTTTTCGCGCGTCAGTGCAGCACCGCCTCCTTTGATCATGCAGCCCTTGTGGTCTATCTCGTCGGCCCCGTCAATGTAAACCGCCAGTTCATCGACCTCGGCTGCATCAAACACGGGAATACCCAACTGCGTCAAGCGTTCGGTAGACGCGACTGAGCTCGAAACCGCGCCTTTGATCTGCCCGGCCATGGCTGCTAGCGCATCAATAAATTTATTGACAGTAGAGCCTGTACCCACGCCCACAACGCTGCCGGGTTGCACATAGGCCAATGCCGCTTGGCCAACCAGGGTTTTAAGTTCGTCTTGCGTCATGATTTGAGAGATTGAAGGGTTGAGATGACCGATTGAGGCGGGTTTGCGACAATGCGGGCTGATTTTTAATGGGCAAATTATCCAATGGCATTCCTCCAAAACCGTCTTTATGCGCTCGCTCGGCCTTTTTTATTTGGTCTGGATGCAGAAACCGCCCACGAGCTGACCATGGCCAGCCTGGCAAGCACGCAACGAACACCGCTGTCGCTTGCTTATTGCCATACGCGGGTCGATGACCCCATCGATCTGGCTGGCCTGAGATTTACAAACCGGGTAGGCTTGGCTGCCGGTCTGGACAAAAATGCGCGCTGTATTGATGGGCTCGCAGCGATGGGATTTGGCTTTGTTGAAGTGGGTACGGTGACCCCTAAAGCCCAAAGCGGCAACCCCAAGCCGCGCATGTTTCGCCTGCCCGAGGCGAATGCGCTGATCAATCGGTTGGGGTTTAACAACGAGGGCTTAGATGCGTTTATCGCCAACGTGCAGCAGTCAAAAACTCGGCAAACCAAAGATAAAAACCCGCTCATTTTGGGTTTAAACATAGGCAAAAATGCCACCACCCCGATTGAAAACGCGGTTGAAGACTACTTGATTTGCCTGGACGGTGTGTATGCACATGCGGACTATGTGACCGTTAATATCTCCAGCCCCAACACCAAAAACCTGCGTGCCCTGCAGAGCGATGAGGCGCTGGATGCTTTGCTAAGTGCGATTGCCAAGCGACGGGGCGTCTTGGTCAAAAAGCACGGTAAGCGCGTTCCTATCTTCGTCAAAATTGCGCCCGACCTGGACGAAGCTCAGGTTGAGGTGATTGCCGCCACACTCAAACGCCACGAGATGGACGGCGTGGTTGCCACCAACACGACCTTGAGCCGCGATGCCGTGCAAGGCATGCGCCACGCGCAGGAGGCAGGCGGCTTGAGTGGGTCACCCGTGCTGGCTGCCAGCAACCGAGTGATCAGGCAGCTACGCGCGGCGCTTGGCAAAACCTTTCCCATCATTGGGGTGGGCGGCATCATGAACGCTGCGGATGCCGTGTCGAAAATCAACGCGGGCGCCGATGTGGTACAGATTTACACCGGGCTGATCTACAAAGGCCCCGAACTGGTCAGTCAGGCGGCCGATGCCTTAAAAGCGTTAAAAAAGCATTAAAACCAGCGTTTCAGCAGCCCCATCACCTGGTCAAAGCGTTGGCCATACGGCGGGTAAAACAAGTCGCCGCGTGCCCATTTGGACTGCACCAGCACCGGCTTTTGCATGCTAAGCCGCAAAAACCCGGCCTCGCCGTGGTAGCTGCCCCAGCCGCTTTCACCAACACCGCCAAAAGGCAGGTTCTCGTGGGCGATGTGCATCAGGGTGTCATTGACGGTCACGCCGCCGCTGACCGTTTGCGCCAACACCTTGTCGCGCGCAGCACTGTCGCTACCAAACCAGTACAGCGCCAGCGGCCTGGGGCGGGCGTTGATGTAGTCAATGGCATCGCCCAGTGCGTCATACGCCAGCACCGGCAGGATAGGGCCAAAGATTTCTTCTTGCATCAATTGCGCGTCTTCTGGCACGTCGAATGCCAATACCGGTGACATTTGGCGTTGCTCAGTGGCCTCGCCGCCCGTGTTGATGAGTTGAAGCCGGGCACCGCCCTGCTCCGCTGCCGCCAGCATGGCTTGCAGGCGGGCGTGATGGCGGTCACTGATGATGGCGGCATAGTCGGGGTTGCCCGCGATGGTGGGGAACAGCTTGGCAACCGCTTGGGCGAAGGCGTGAGCAAAAGCAGCCTCCTGACCTTTGGGCAGCAGCACGTAGTCTGGTGCAATGCAGGTTTGGCCAGCGTTGAGCAGTTTGCCGTGGGCGATTTTGATGGCAGCAGCATTTAAATCGCAACTGACGTCAATGATGCACGGTGACTTGCCGCCCAGCTCCAATGTGGTGGGCGTCAAATTGACCGCAGCTGCTTTGGCGACGATGCGGCCTACAGACGTAGAACCGGTAAAAAACAGATGGTCAAACGGCAGGCTTGAAAATTCAGCGGCAAGCTCACTGCCCCCCAACACCACGCACACCTCATCGGGTGCAAAAGCCTTGCCCAGCAGCTCAGCCATCAACGCAGACGTGACGGGCGTCAGCTCGCTGGGTTTGAGCATCACCCGGTTGCCCGCAGCCAGCGCGGTAATTACCGGGCCTAAGGCAAGCTGCACCGGGTAGTTCCAGGGCGACACCACGCCCACCACACCCAATGGCTGACGCTGCAAATAAGCGCTGGCCGGTTGCAGATAGATGGGGGTGCTGACTTTTTGCGGCTTCATCCACTTGGGCAACGCCTTAAGCGTGTGCGACAGCAGGGAGCGCAGCACAAACAGGTCGGCAATCTCTGTCAACTGCAGGCTGCGCACGCCAAAGTCAGTTTGCACCGCTTGCGCCAGCGCTGTGCCGTGGTCATCAATCAGCGCCTTGATGCGTAACAGCCGATGGCGCCGAACCTGAAGCGGCACGTCGATGTGCTGGCGACTTGCAGCGTGCTGAACGTTAAAAAGGTCGCGAAGGTCAGATGCGCTGGGAGTTTGGGTCATTTCCGCATCATAAAAGCGGCCCTGCCTTTGGAGTAGGGGAAGTACCCGGTTTGTGGTGTTGATTTAAGTGACGCTATTAAATCAGGAGCTGCTAGCCTTGTATTTTATTGGGCCACAGGTATCTATAGCTTGTTTTAGACCTTTCTTTGCTTAAAATACGGTTTTTGAATCAACCCAAGTGCCTTCTCAGCCGCCCTACACTCAGTGCCTATGATTTCCGAACGCGCCAAAGCAAAAAGTCCCAAATCCTTGTCCGGCCTGGTGCCATTTTTACAGCCTTACAAAGGGCGAATCGCATTGGCAGGATTTTTTCTGATCATGGCGGCGGTATCGACGCTGGTGTTTCCGCTGGCACTGCGCAGCTTGATTGATGGCGGCCTGGTGACGGGCAACACCAGTGCATTGGGCAAGGGCGAACAATTGGTAGCGTTGCGCAACCATTTTTTCGAGCTATTTGGCGTGGCAGCGGCGCTGGGCTTGTTTTCGGCCGGGCGTTTTTACATGGTGAGCTGGCTCGGTGAGCGGGTCACCGCTGACCTGCGCAATGCGGTGTACGGCCATGTGCTCAAGCAAAGCCCGCAGTTTTTTGAAACGACGCAGACTGGCGAGGTACTCTCCCGCCTGACAGGCGACACCACACTGGTGCAAACGGTGGTGGGCTCGTCATTGAGCATGGGCTTGCGCAATCTGGTGATGGGCGTCGGTGCCATCGGCATGCTGATTTACACCAACCCGTACCTGATGCTGCAAATCATGCTGGGCTTGTTGATCATTGTGGCCCCATCGGTAATTTTTGGACGCCGGGTACGCAAGCTGTCGCGCGCCAGTCAAGACCGGGTGGCAGATTCAAGTGCGATTGCCGCTGAAGTTCTCAACGCCATCCCGATTGTGCAAAGCTACGCAGCTGAAGGGCGTGAGGCCGAGCGCTTTAACAATTCATCGACCAACGCCTTTAACGTGGCGATTCGCCGGTCCAAAGCGCGTACCGTGCTGGTGGCGTTCATCATCATTGCCACGTCCGCAGCGCTGCTTTGGGGCTTGTACCAAGGCACGCAATCGGTGATGCGTGGCGACATCACGGCGGGCCATTTAGGCCAAACCGTGGTGTACGTGATCATCTTGGCCAGCGCCTCGGCGGTGCTCGGCGAAACCTACGGCGACCTGCTGCGGGCAGCCGGTGCCACCGAGCGGCTGATGGAGCTGCTAGAAACCAACTCGCCGATCACTTCACCGTTAAATCCTACCCCGGCCCCCGCGATACATGAGGGCAGTGCTATTGAATTTGAAGCAATTAATTTTAATTACCCGTCCCGGCCACTGCAAGCTGCGCTGGCTGACTTCAGCATGCGGGTGGCCCCCGGCGAAACCGTTGCGATTGTGGGCCCGAGCGGCGCAGGCAAAAGCACGGTGTTCCAGCTGCTTTTAAGGTTTTATGATCCGCAGTCCGGCCGCATCACACTCGACGGTGTGGCCACCAAGGACATGTCGCTCAGTGATTTGCGCCAACGCGTCGGCATCGTGCCGCAAGACGCCGTGATTTTTTCAACCAGTGCGCTAGAAAACATCCGCTACGGTAAACCAGACGCAACCGATGACGAGACCAAAGCTGCTGCCAAAGCCGCCTTTGCCGACGAGTTCATCGCTCGTCTGCCGGAAGGCTACAACACCTTCTTGGGTGAACGCGGCGTTCGCTTGTCGGGCGGGCAGCGACAGCGTATTGCCATTGCGCGCGCGATGCTGAAAAACTCGCCACTGCTGTTGCTGGACGAAGCCACCAGCGCACTGGACGCAACCAGCGAACGCATGGTGCAAGCCGCGCTCGAATCGGCCATGAAGGGTCGCACGACCTTGGTTGTTGCTCACCGCTTGGCCACCGTACAGCAAGCCGACCGCATTTTGGTACTTGACCATGGCAAATTGGTAGAACAGGGCACCCATGCCGAGCTGGTTGCCGCTGGCGGGGTGTATGCACGGCTTGCCGCGCTGCAATTTACAAGTTAGCTTGTCCACAAACTAACGCCAGATTATGAATTTTTTGCATAAGGTCACATAAAGCTGGCCTTAGACATTTTGGGAAGCAGCTTTTAAAGTCAGGGCTGCTTTACCAAATCTACAACCAGGAGCTACCATGTCCCAGGCTACCGCCGACAAAGCCAGCGCAGTTGATCACAGCGCCCATCCCCTGCCCTCTTATCTGGACGCGAGCAACCTCGGTCCCTGGGGCAACTATCTCCAGCAAGTTGACCGCGTGATTCCACACCTGGGCAACCTGGCACGCTGGGCTGAAACCTTAAAGCGCCCTAAGCGCGTGCTGATTGTTGATGTGCCGATTCACATGGACGACGGTACGGTAGCGCACTTTGAAGGCTACCGCGTACAGCACAACGTGTCGCGTGGACCCGGCAAGGGCGGCGTGCGTTTTCACCAGGACGTCACATTGTCTGAAGTGATGGCGCTGTCAGCCTGGATGTCGGTAAAAAACGCAGCTGTCAACGTGCCGTACGGCGGTGCCAAAGGCGGAATTCGGGTTGACCCGAAAAAACTGTCTCGCGGTGAGTTGGAGCGCATGACGCGCCGTTACACCAGCGAGATTGGCATCATCATCGGCCCGAACAAAGACATCCCTGCGCCCGACGTCAACACCAACGAGCAAATCATGGCCTGGATGATGGACACCTACTCCATGAACACGGGCTCTACCGCCACGGGTGTGGTCACTGGCAAGCCTGTGGACTTGGGCGGCTCTTTAGGGCGGCGTGAGGCAACAGGACGCGGCGTGTATACCGTCGGTTGTGAAGCAGCCCAGCACATTGGCCTGGAGATCAAAGGCGCACGCCTTGCCGTTCAGGGATTCGGTAACGTGGGTGGCGTAGCGGGCAAGCTGTTTGCTGAAGCGGGTGCAAAAGTTGTGGCCGTCCAGGACCATAGCGGCACAATTTACAAAGAGGCGGGTTTGAACGTGCCCGCTCTGCTTCAGCATGTGACGGACACGGGCGGCGTAGGTGGTTTTGCGGGTGCTGAAGTACTTGCCAACGACAGCTTCTGGGACGTCGAATGCGACATTTTGATACCCGCCGCGCTGGAGCAGCAAATCACCGCCGCTAACGCGGGCCGAATCAAAGCCCGAATGGTGATTGAAGGCGCCAACGGCCCCACCACACCTGCAGCAGACGACATACTGCAGTCGCGCAATATTTTGGTGCTGCCCGACGTGATTGCCAACGCAGGCGGCGTCACCGTCAGCTACTTTGAATGGGTACAAGACTTTTCAAGCTTTTTCTGGGATGAAGAAGAAATCAATTCACGACTGGTCAAGATCATGAAGCACGCTTTTGCAGGCGTATGGGACGTCGCGCAAGACCGCAAAGTCAGCTTGCGCACCGCCACCTTCATCGTGGCCTGCAAACGGATTTTGCACACCCGCGAGCTGCGCGGTTTGTACCCTTGATCCCAAACCTAGGCGACTAGTTTTACCAGCTTTTCTTTTCAAGCAGGGGCCGCGGGACTGGCTTTGCCAGACCGCAGGCGCAGCGGCCCCCTCGGGGGGCAGGGAGCTACGCGAAGCGAGCGACCGTGGGAGCTACAAACTCTATTGAAGCGTTTCTTTGAACGCTGCAGGCACGGGTAAGGCCATCACGTCGATGCCTTCTTCGATCAGCTCAATCGCCTCTTTCTGAGTGGCTTGGCCACGTATGCTGCGCGGCTCGGCATCGCCGTAATGCATGGCTCTAGCCTCGTTGGCGAATTGATTTCCCACGTCCTCGGTGTTGGCTAACACCTGGCGCACGGCATTTAAAAACGCCGCTTGCTGCGCGTGGCTGGGCCCAGCTTGAGGCTGTTGCTCAGTGACGGTGGGGAGATGGTCAGCTGGCTCGGCGTTTGGTTCCCCTGCTGCGGAACTGGCTGGTGTTGCCGATCCGCCTCTGGCTGGTGTTGCTGGTCCGCCTCTGGCTGAAGTTGCGGCACCTGTTGCGTCGCTGTTGGAAAGTTCAGGCGATTCATGGGAGCCGCGTGGAGCCTGTGCACCGAAGTTCAACCTGGGGGCACTCGGCATTTTGACCACCGCTTTGTCATTGCACATCGGGCATTCAACCAAGCCGCGTTGCAGCTGGCTTTGAAAATCATCTTCCGAGCCAAACCAACCCTCAAACGAATGGCGCTGGCCGCACTGGAGATTCAGGACTTTCATGCGTCACCGCAAACCAAAGCGCAGCTCAGCACCGGGCTAACTGCCCAGTGATTTGACAATGCTGGTGATCGATTGCGTGCAAAGCGTCATCAGACCACCGGGGAGTATGCCCAAAGCCAAGATCAAAGCGCCATTAATTGTCAAAACGACCCGTGCGTCAACCGGCGCAGTGATGGGATACGCTGGGCTTTGGGGCGCATCAAAATACATGACTTTGACAATGCGCAGGTAATAAAACGCACCCACCAGCGACATCAGCACGGCAAATACCGCCAACACCACGTAGCTGGTTTGCTGCGACGCTATCAAGGCTTGCAGGACTGAAAGCTTGGCGTAAAACCCCACCAATGGCGGTAGCCCTGCGAGTGAAAACATGACAACTGCCATGACGCTGGCATACAGCGGGCTGCGCTGGTTAAGCCCGGCCAGGTTTGCAATGTCTTCCGATTCATGACCTGCTCTGGCCAACAGCATGATGACGCCGAAGGCTGCCAATGTGGTCAAAACGTAGGTAATGGCATAAAACATGGCGGCACTGTAAGCCGATTCAGCGTTGAGCTGGTTGCCGTTGACCACCCCTGACAGCATAGCCAGCAATAAAAAACCCATTTGTGAAATGGTGGAAAACGCCAGCATGCGTTTTAAATTGCTTTGGGCAATGGCCGCCAGATTGCCTACCAACAGTGAGCCAACCGCCATCACGGCCAGCATCTGTTGCCAATCAAAAGCCAAAGGCAACAACCCTTCAACCAACAAGCGCAGGCAGATGGCAAATGCTGCCAGTTGGGGTGCACCACCAATCAGAAGAGTCACCGCTGTAGGCGCGCCTTGGTAAACATCGGGCAGCCACATGTGAAACGGCACCGCCCCTAACTTGAAGGCCAGGCCCGCCACAATAAACACCAGCCCGAACACCAGAACCTGATGCTTGACTTGCCTGCTGGCAATGGCGTTGAAAACTTCGTTCAAATCAAGCGAGCCGGTAGCACCGTACAACATCGACAGGCCATAAAGTAAAAAACCTGAAGCGAGAGCCCCTAATACAAAGTATTTCATGGCCGCTTCAGTGGCCGTGGCGTTGTCGCGACGCAGTGCGACCAAAGCGTAGCTGCATAGCGTTAGCAACTCAAGGCCCATGTAAATGACCAAAAAGTTGTGGCCAGAAATCATCACAAACATGCCCAGCAAGGCAAACAAGCTGAGGGTAAAAAACTCGCCACCGCGCAGCATGTCACGATCGAACGCGTAGGGCCTCCCGTAGACCAGCGACACCATCAAGGCAATGCTTGAAAAGCACTTGAGCCAACTGCCCATGGGGTCAACCACCACCATCTTGCCAAAACCATAGAAGGTCTCACCGCCCGATGCATAAGCCGCATTCACAGTGGCCACGACAGCCAAGGTCACGAGCGTGAGGAGATACGTCAGCGTGCGCATGGGAGATTTAACCCACAAGTCCACCAACAAAATAACGCAGCCCATCACAAGCAAAATGATCTCGGGATAAACCGCGATCCAGGAGAGTTTGTCAATCATTGCTGAATTCTTGTTTCGTTTTTTAGTTCAGTTTGGACTTGGCAACATGCGTCAGCAAATCGGTCACGGTTGTGTTCATGACATCTGTAAAAGGTTTCGGGTACAGCCCCATGTAAAGCGTGGCAACAGCGAGCAGCGCCAGCATCAAGAACTCCCGGGCATTGATGTCGGTCAGATTTTTCACATCGTCATTGACCACGGGGCCCAGATAAACACGCTTGTACATCCACAGCGTGTACGCCGCACCCGAAATCAACGCGGTGGCCGCAGCCAAACCTATCCAAAAATTGAATTTAACTGCACCCAAAATAACCATCCACTCGCCGACAAAACCAGCCGTGGCAGGCAAACCGCAATTGGCCATCGCAAAAAACAAGGCAAACGCCGCGAACTTGGGCATGGTGCTGACCACCCCGCCGTAGCTGGCAATCTCACGCGAATGCACCCGGTCATAAAGTACGCCAATGCATAAAAACATGGCGCCTGACACAAAGCCGTGCGCAATCATCTGCACAATGCCGCCCGACACCCCCAGGTTATTAAAGATAAAAAAGCCAAGCGTCACGAAACCCATGTGGGCCACCGACGAGTAAGCCACCAGCTTTTTCATGTCTTGCTGCACCAGGGCCACCAAGCCGACATAAATAACGGCGGTAAGCGACAGCGCAATCATCAGCCAGGCCCATTCGCGTGCTGCGTCCGGCGCAATTGGCATTGAAAACCGTAAAAAACCGTACGCCCCCAGCTTGAGCATGATGGCCGCCAGCACAGCTGACCCTCCAGTTGGAGCCTCTACGTGAACATCAGGCAACCAGGTGTGCACGGGCCACATCGGCACTTTGACCGCAAACGCCGCAAAAAAAGCAAAAAACAACAGCGTTTGAATCGTCGTACCCAATGGCAAAGCATGCCAGGTCAAAATATCAAAGCTGCCACCCGACTTGTTGTAAAGGTAAATCAGCGCGACGAGCATTAACAAAGAGCCCAGCAGCGTGTACAAAAAGAATTTGAAAGCTGCGTAAATCTTGTTTGGGCCGCCCCAAATACCAATGATGAGGTACATGGGAATCAGTGTGGCTTCGAAAAATACGTAAAAAAGCAAGCCATCAAGCGCCGTGAACACGCCAATCATCAGGCCGCTCAAAATCAGAAATGCTGCCATGTATTGGTTAACACGCGTGGTGATGGACTCCCAGCTGGCAATGATGACCACCACGTTAATGAACGCGGTAAGCAGCACAAACCACAGAGAAATACCATCCACGCCCAAGTGATAGTTGACGTTAAAGCGGTCAATCCAACTGCCTTTTTCGACAAACTGCATGGCAGATGTGCCAAGTTTGAAGCCTTCGTACAGCGGCAATGTAACCAGAAAGCTGATGACCGCACCTGTCAGGGCAAACCAGCGTGCGCTGCGCGCCTGGTCATCACGGCCCAAAGCTAACAGCACGACTCCAAAAAATATTGGCGCCCAAATGGCAAGGCTAAGCAAACCCATTGAAATTGTTCCCGCTTCTTATTGTTGTTTATTGACTGTTATCTGTTGAGCCAGACGAAGTACGTCATCAGCACAAACACACCCAGAATCATGCCGAAAGCGTAGTGGTAGATGAAGCCTGATTGCAGGCGTCGAACAATGCCAGATACCCAGCTGACCACTTTCCAAGAGCCATTGACCAAAACGCCATCGATCAGTTGTTGATCACCAAATTTCCACAGCCCCATACCTAAGCCGCGTGCACCGCGTGATACCACATTTTCGTTGAACCAATCGAGGTAGTACTTGTTGTCGAGAAGCGTGTAGAGCGGTTGAAAAACCCGCTTGATGGTCGCGGGCAAGGCCGGGTTATGCATGTACATGTACCAAGCGGAAACCACGCCTGCCAGAGCCAGCCAGAAAGGCGCGGCTGTTAAACCGTGCAACGCCATCTGCGCGGGGCCGTGAAACAGTTTGGCCAGCTCTTCCATGGCCGGGTGTTTTTCAAGGTTGACGGTGATGACACTTTTGAAAAAATCGCCAAACAACATCGGCTGAATGGTCATGAAACCAATCACCACGGACGGAATGGCCAGCAACACCAGTGGCACTGTCACAACCCAGGAGGACTCCCTCGGCTTGTCGTGGTGGCCGTCGTGCGACCCGTGGTGGTCGTCATGGTGTGCGTCTGGATTTTGGTCAAACCGCTCGTTGCCGTGAAAAACCAGAAAATACAATCGAAATGAATAAAACGCCGTGATGAACACGCCCGTCAGCACTGCAAAGTACGCAAAACCAGCGCCCGCCAAATGGCTTTCATGAATCGCTTCAATGATGCTGTCTTTGGAGTAAAAACCCGAAAACAAAGGGGTTCCAATCAGCGCCAATGAGCCGAGTAAGAACGTGATCCAGGTAATCGGCATGTATTTACGCACACCGCCCATCCAGCGGATGTCTTGATTGTGGTGCATCCCCAAAATAACGGATCCCGCGCCCAAGAACAACAATGCTTTAAAAAAAGCATGCGTCATCAAATGGAACACCGCAACTGAATAAGCAGACGCGCCAAGCGCAACCGTCATATAACCCAGCTGTGACAACGTTGAATACGCAATGACGCGTTTGATGTCGTTTTGGATAATGCCCAAAAACCCCATGAAAAGCGCCGTGATACCGCCAATGATCATGATAAAACTCAAAGCCGTATCACTCAGCTCGAACAATGGCGACATGCGTGCCACCATAAAAATACCAGCGGTGACCATGGTCGCCGCGTGAATCAGCGCAGAAATCGGTGTCGGGCCTTCCATCGAATCTGGCAGCCACACATGCAGCGGAAACTGCGCTGACTTGCCCATTGCACCGATAAACAAGCAAATGCAAACCACCGTGATCAACATCCAGCTGGTGCCCGGCAAGGTGAGTTTGGCCAACTCGTCACCTTTGGCGAAGGCTTCGCCATAGTTCAATGTGCCTGCGTAAGCCGCGATCAGGCCGATACCTAAAATAAAACCAAAGTCGCCAACACGATTAACCAGAAACGCCTTCATGTTGGCGTGTGTTGCACTCGGTTTGTTGTAGTAAAAGCCGATCAGCAAATAAGACACCAAGCCAACGGCTTCCCAGCCAAAAAACAATTGCAGCATGTTGTTGCTCATCACCAGCATCAACATGGCAAAAGTAAACAGTGAAATGTAGCCAAAAAAGCGGTTGTAGCCGTCTTCCTCCTCCATGTAGCCAATGGTGTAGATGTGCACCATAAGCGAGACAAAGGTCACCACGCACATCATCATGGCCGACAGGCCGTCAATCAAAAAGCCAACTTCCATCTTTAAGTCGCCTAACACCATCCAGGTGTAGAGCGTCTCGTTGAATCGGGCACCGTCCATCGCTACACTTTTCAGTGTCATGCTCGACAACACAAAGGCCAGCAATACGCCCAGAATCGTCAGGGTGTGCGACAGTCGCCGACCCAGCCAGTTTCCGCCAAAAGCAGTACCAAAAACACCCGCCAACACCGCGCCAGCCAAAGGCAACAGAGGTACCGCCAAAAGCGTTGAAACAGAAAGGGTTTGGCTCATTTTTTAACAACTCGAAGGGACGCCTCAAGGGCAGCTAGCGCCCCATCAGGGGGGTGTGAAAACACGAAATGACGAACATTAGGATTCAACGCTTAACCTTTTAGCGTGTTGAGTTCATCAACGTTGATGCTGGATTTATTGCGGAACAACAATACCAAAATTGCCAATCCAATCGCTGATTCAGCGGCCGCCACAGTCAGAATGAAAAACACAAAAATCTGACCTGCCATGTCGTTCAAGTAATACGAAAACGCCACAAAGTTCATGTTGACTGCCAGCAGCATCAGTTCAATGGCCATCAGCAAAATGATGAGATTTTTGCGATTTAAAAAGATACCAATCACCGACAAGGCGAACAACATGGCACCCAACGACAGAAAGTGACCCAACGTAAGCGTCATGCCTTTTTCTCCTCAACTGCCACAACGACAGGCTCTGGCACAACAGACTTCATTTTGACCAATGTCACCCGGTCTGCGCGTTTGACCCGGACCTGCTCAGACGGATTTTGTGACTTGGAGTCCTTGCGCTCTCGCAAAGTCAAAGCAATAGCGGCAATGATGGCAACCAAAAGGATGACCGCTGCAATCTCCAGCGGGTAAATGTACTCAGAATACAGAACTTTACCCAGCTCTTTGGTGTTGGATACCTGTGCGCCTATTTGCCCCACAACATTGGCGGCCTTGGGCGGCTCTCGAAAACCGCCCATCAAAACATAAGACATTTCAAGGGCAATGATTGCGCCTACAGTGCCGGCCAACGGAAAATGCTTCCAAAAACCCTGACGAACGCCGTCTAGATTGATGTCAAGCATCATCACAACAAACAAGAACAACACCATGACCGCACCGACGTACACCAGCACAAGCGCAATGGCCAGGAATTCGGCTTTCAGCAATATCCAGACCGCTGCAGCCTGAAAAAATGCCAGCACCAGGTAAAGCGCAGCATGCACCGGGTTACGCGCTGTAATAACTCTGAAGGCGGCAAACAGCATAAGCGCCGCGAAAACATAAAAAAGACCTGTTTTAGCATCCATGTTGTGGTTGATTTTTGTTGGATTCAGTGGGTGCTGGTACGGCTTGCAGACGGGGTGAAGTCTTAGCGGTACTTGGCATCGGACGCGCGATTGGCTGCAATTTCAGTTTCATAACGATCGCCCACTGCGAGCAGCATGTCTTTGGTGAAGTACAAATCGCCACGCTTTTCGCCGTGGTATTCAAAAATATGCGTTTCAACGATGGAGTCGACGGGGCAACTTTCTTCGCAAAAACCACAAAAAATGCACTTGGTCAGGTCAATGTCGTAGCGTGACGTGCGGCGGCTGCCGTCGTCGCGCACATCGGACTCAATGGTAATGGCCATGGCTGGGCAGACCGCCTCGCAAAGTTTGCATGCAATGCAGCGCTCCTCGCCGTTCTCATAGCGACGCAGCGCATGCAGACCGCGAAAGCGTGGGCTTTGGGGCGTTTTCTCTTCAGGAAACTGAACCGTGATCTTGCGTTTGAACATGTACTTGCCCGTCAAGGCCATACCCTTGAACAGCTCGGTCAGCATGAAACTTGACGCAAAATCTTTAATGGAGGCAACGGCGCTCATATCATTTCCAAATGTTGTACGAGGTTTGCATCCAGCCGCCGACAACGACGAGCCAAACCAGGGTCACAGGGATAAAAATTTTCCAGCCCAAACGCATGATTTGGTCATAACGAAAACGCGGGAAGGTGGCGCGCACCCACAAAAACATGGTGACCACCATGAAGGTTTTAAGACCTAACCAAATCCATCCCGGGATAAAGCTTAGAAACTCAACCGGCGGGAGCCAGCCACCGAGAAACAGCAGTACCGCTAATATGGCAACCAGCCACATGTTGGCGTACTCCGCCAAAAAAAACATGGCAAACGACATGCCCGAATACTCGACCATGTGACCCGCCACAATTTCGGACTCGCCTTCAACCACATCAAATGGATGGCGATTGGTCTCTGCCAGGCTGGAAATGAAATACACAACGAAGATGGGCAAAAGAGGCAACCAGTTCCATGACAAAAAGCCCAGACCATTGCTGGCTCCCATGCCTTTGCCCTGCCCCATCACGATGTCAGTCATGTTTAAACTGCCAGAAACCATGAGAACCACCACTAGGCAAAAGCCCATGGCGATTTCGTAACTGACCATTTGCGCTGATGCGCGCATGGCACCTAAAAAAGCGTATTTCGAGTTTGATGCCCAACCCGCAATGATGACGCCGTAAACTTCAAGCGAAGTGATTGCCATCAGAAACAACAAGCCAGCATTGATGTTGGCCAGCGCCACGTCTGGCCCAAACGGGATGACTGCCCAAGCAGCAAGCGCCGGCATGATGGTCATGATAGGGCCGAGCACAAACAGCCCTTTGCTGGCGGCCGTAGGAATGATGATTTCTTTCGTAAGCAACTTCAGTGCATCGGCGATGGGTTGCAACAGCCCAAACGGGCCCACCCTGTTGGGTCCCAAACGAATTTGGGTAAAGCCGATCGCTTTTCTTTCCCACAGGGTGAGATAAGCAACACAGCCCATGAGGGGCAACAAGACGCAAACAATTTTGATCAGCGTCCATAGCACCGGCCAGACAGCAGTGGACCAGATGCCCCCACCCAAACCTTGACCGAAAGCGTGAATGGCGTCGATCATGCTGCTACCTCATCAGCCTGGGCTTTATGGAGGACAACCGCACCGCGTGCATCAGCCGTCAACTGCAAGGATGTAGCACGTCTGACCAAACCGTCGAGTTGATAAATGCTGGCCACCACTGGGGCGGCTTGGCTTGCGTCAGCCAACACGATGGCCGCATCTGAAAGGTTGCTGAATCTATCAGCCGCAACCCGGTCATCATCAACGCCTGCGATCTGCTTTAACACTTCTTGAGACGACTCAAAGTCGAAACCAGGCAGGTTTAACAAGTTGGCCAATACCCGAAGCACTTTCCAAGCTGGCCGTGCCTCACCCAAAGGTTTGACAACCGCATGAAAACTTTGAACACGGCCCTCAGCGTTAACAAAAGTACCAGGTGTCTCAGTAAATGGCGCAATTGGCAGCAAAACGTCGCTGATGCCCATGTTTGATTTGAAAGCGGTGAGCGTCACGACCATTTGCGACGCATTGAGCGCCGCCATCGCATTGACGCCAGGCGCTGAATCAAATTCGGGCTCGGTGTTTAGCAAAACAATCGCTTTAAGTTGGCCATTCAACATTTGTGCGGCGTTTAAGCCTTTGTCTTGCGGGATGGCACCTGCAATTTGAGCACCAACCGTGTTGGCGGCTTCGGTCAGGTAACCAACGCTCGCACCTGTTTGCACGCCAATCCAGTTGGCCAGTGCCAACAGGCTAGATGCGTTGGCATGGTGCGCTGCAGCGTTACCCAACAAAACGGCTTTACGATCACCGCTCAGCAATGACTTGGCAATCGCTTTGGCGATATCTGTCGCTTGGCCTGTGGCTGGAGGAGAAGTATCTTTTTCAGCCGCGACAGCGCATGCAACATCTGCAAGCAACTGAACCCATGAGCCAGAACCTGCAATGACCCGATGAGCAATCGGCATTGCCCATGCATCAGCATGAGTCAGCTCTACTTCTGAATTAATAGCACTGACCGCACAGCCTTTGCGGGCCGCCTGCCGGATACGCTGTGCAAACAGCGGGTGATCCTTACGCAGGTTCGACCCTACGACCAGAACACGTTGTAACGATGATAAGGACGTGATGGAGGCGCCCAGCCAATGCACGCCTTTGGTTGGCGCAAATTCTGAATGGCGCAAACGGTAGTCGATGTTGTCACTGCCGATGCTTCTGGTCAGCGCCGCCGCCAAATACAGCTCTTCAAGCGTGCTGTGCGCGCTAACCAACGTGCCAATGCTGCTGGCACCGTAATCTGCTTTGATCTGTTTTAACCCGTTTGCCACATATTCAAGGGCAGTTTGCCAGTCGACGGTTTTCCATACCCCGCCCTGCTTGAGCATTGGGCTTGTCAGTCGGTCCTCGCTGTTGAGGGCTTCGTAAGAAAAACGATCTCGGTCGGCAATCCAGCATTCATTGACGTCTTCATTTTCAAGCGGCAGTACGCGCATTACCTTGTTGCCCTTGACCTGAACAATGAGATTCGCACCGGTTGAGTCGTGTGGACTGATCGATTTACGCCGGGACAACTCCCACGTCCGGGCGCTGTAGCGAAACGGCTTACTGGTCAGTGCTCCAACTGGGCAGATGTCAATCATGTTGCCCGAAAGCTCAGAATCTACCGACATGCCGACGAAGGTTTCAATCTCGGCATGCTCGCCGCGGTGCGACATACCCAACTCCATCACGCCAGCGACTTCTTGGCCAAATCGTACGCAGCGGGTGCAATGAATGCAACGGCTCATCTCTTGCATGGACACCAGAGGGCCTACGTCCTTGTAGGCAACCACGCGCTTTTCTTCTTCATAGCGGGAACCGCTGCCGCCGTAACCTACCGCCAAGTCCTGCAGCTGACATTCGCCGCCCTGGTCGCAAATCGGGCAGTCAAGTGGGTGGTTGATCAGCAAAAACTCCATCACGCCTTTTTGCGCTTTGATGGCCTTGTCATTTTTGGTGTGAACGATCATGCCCTGGGTCACAGGCGTGGCACATGCTGGCATGGGCTTGGGTGCTTTTTCAACATCCACAAGGCACATTCGGCAGTTAGCCGCGATTGACAGCTTTTTGTGATAACAAAAGTGCGGAATGTAGGTGCCGACCTTTTCAGCAGCATGCATGATGGTGCTGCCTTCAAGCACATCGACTTTTTGACCGTCTAACTGGATTTCAATCATATATGTAAGCGCCCTCTTGGTGCGACGATCTCATGCGCTTTGCGCTACAGCAACAGCTGGCGACATGATCATGGCCTCAAATTCGTGACGGAAATGTTTGATCATGGCGCGAACCGGCATCGCGGCTGCATCGCCTAACGCGCAGATGGTTCGGCCTTGAATGTTGTCGGCCACAGAATTCAGCAATTCCATGTCAGTCAGCTTGCCATGACCTGTGTGGATGCGATCAACCATACGCCATAGCCAGCCCGTGCCTTCGCGGCATGGCGTGCACTGGCCGCAGGACTCGTGCATATAAAAGTAAGACAGGCGCTTGAGTGATTCGACCATACAGCGGGTGTCGTCCATCACGATCACCGCGCCTGAGCCCAACATAGAGCCTGCTTTGGCAATCGAGTCGTAGTCCATGGTGCATTCCATCATGATGGCGGCGGGCAACACCGGGGATGACGAGCCGCCGGGAATAACCGCTTTCAGCGTACGACCCTGAGCAGCGCCCCTCACGCCGCCTGCTAATTCAAGTAACTTTGCAAAGGGCGTACCCAGCGGGACTTCGTAATTGCCAGGCAGTTCTACATCGCCCGACACCGAGTAAATTTTTGTCCCACCGTTGTTGGGCTTGCCGCACTCGAGGTACGCCTGCCCACCGTTACGGATGATCCAGGGTACAGCTGCAAATGTTTCTGTGTTGTTGATCGTGGTCGGTTTACCGTACAGGCCAAAACTGGCCGGAAATGGCGGCTTAAAGCGCGGTTGACCTTTTTTGCCTTCAAGTGATTCAAGCAAAGCGGTCTCTTCACCGCAAATGTAAGCACCAAAACCATGCGACGCATGCAACTGAAAACTGAAATTGCTGCCGAGAATTTTGTCGCCCAAAAATCCTGCTGCCCGTGCTTCATCAAGCGCCTCTTCAAAGCGCTGGTAGGTCGCAAAAATTTCGCCGTGGATGTAGTTGTAGCCCACCGTGATGCCCATGGCGTACGCTGCAATCACCATGCCTTCAATCACGCTGTGCGGGTTAAATTGCATGATGTCGCGGTCTTTGCAAGTGCCCGGCTCGCCTTCGTCTGAATTACAAACCAGGTATTTTTGCCCAGGAAACTGACGCGGCATGAAGCTCCACTTCAAGCCGGTTGGAAAACCAGCACCGCCGCGGCCCCGCAAGCCGCTCAGTTTGACGTCAGCAATCACCTGATCAGGGGTCATGCCCACGACTGGCGAGTCGTTTGGTGATTTTTCGTCGCCCTGAGCAAGTATCTTGCGCAACGCGGCGTAGCCGCCTCTCGATTCGTAGTCTTTTAAACGCCAGTTGCTGCCGTTCAAGTCCGCCATGATTTGGGGGTTAATGTGCCGTCCGTGAAAGCTGCTTTGCACGCCGGTCGCCGCAAATTGGGACAATACGTTCTTGGCCTCTACACTGACAGCAGTGTTTGTCATGACCGTCATGATTATTTTGCCTCTGCAGATTGGAGACCAGCAATCAGCTGGTCCAGTTTTTCGTTGCTCATGAAGCTGCACATCGTCAAATCGTTCACCAGCATGACGGGTGAGTCTGCGCAGGCTCCCAGGCATTCAGACTGCTGCAAGGTGAACAAGCCGTCAGCCGTTGTCTCACCCATCGATATGTCAAGTTTTTGCTCTAAATACTTCAGTGCCTTTGCACCATCGCGAAGCTGACAAGGCAAATTGGTGCATACATTCAATTTGTATTTTCCGAGCCGTCGCTGGTTATACATGTTGTAGAAGGTGGTTACTTCATGCACGGCGATTGGCGCCATGCCGAGGTAATCAGCCACCATTTTTTCGCTATCAGCGCTAACGTAACCCAGCTCTTCTTGAACAATCGTCAAGCAAGCCATGACCGCTGACTGTTTTTGGTCAGCTGGATACTTGGCGACTTCGCGTGCGAATTTCGATTTGGCTTGTTCAGAAATCATTTTTACAAGTGCCTGTACTAACGGTCAATCTCACCGAAGACGATATCCATCGTCCCGATAACGGCCACGGCGTCTGCAATCATGTGGCCACGCGACATCTCATCCATTGCCGCCAAATGTGAAAAGCCTGGCGGGCGAATTTTCAGCCTGTAAGGTTTATTTGCGCCGTCGCTCACAATGTAGATTCCGAATTCTCCCTTCGGATGTTCAACGGCAGCATACGCCTCACCCTCGGGCACATGAAAACCTTCAGTAAACAACTTAAAGTGGTGAATCAACTCTTCCATGTTGGATTTCATCGATTCACGGTCAGGTGCTGCTACTTTGTGGTTGCTTGTGACGACGGGACCAGGATTGACACGCAACCAGTCAATACACTGCTGAATGATGCGGTTTGATTGACGCATTTCTTCAATTCGCACCAAATAGCGGTCATAACAATCACCCGTTTTACCAACCGGGATGTCAAAGTCCATCTTGGCGTAAACATCGTAGGGTTGTTGCTTGCGCAAGTCCCACGCAAAGCCTGATCCTCGCAGCATAGGGCCGGTAAAGCCAAGTGCAAGAGCCCGTTCAGGAGATACCACGCCCACGCCGACCGTTCGTTGCTTCCAGATGCGGTTGTCCGTCAACAAGGTTTCATATTCGTCAACGTAACCTGGAAACTTCTTGCAGAAGTCTTCAATGAAGTCAAGTAAAGAGCCTTGGCGGTTTTCGTTCAGCGCTTCAATCGCTTTGGCGTTTTTAACCTTGCTGACTTTGTACTGGGGCATGCGGTCGGGCAAATCGCGGTACACGCCGCCCGGCCTGAAGTACGCTGCATGCATGCGCGCGCCCGAAACCGCCTCGTACATGTCAAACAACGATTCACGCTCACGGAAGCAGTAAATCAAAATATTCATCGCGCCGCAGTCAAACCCGTGTGCACCTAGCCACAACAGGTGGTTCAACAGTCGGGTGATTTCCGCATACATCACGCGGATGTACTGCGCACGCTCAGGCACGTCTACACCAATTAACTTCTCAATCGCCAAGCAGTAAGCCTGTTCGTTTGACATCATCGACACGTAGTCGAGCCTGTCCATGTACGGAAGCGACTGAATGTAGGTTTTGCTCTCGGCCAGCTTTTCAGTGGCGCGATGCAGCAAACCGATGTGTGGATCGGCCCGTTGAATAACTTCGCCGTCGAGTTCCAGCACCAAGCGCAACACACCATGAGCTGCCGGGTGCTGCGGACCAAAGTTGAGGGTGTAATTTTTAATCTCAGCCATGACCAGCTTTCTGATGATTACCGCCGTAGTTGTCTTCGCGAATGATCCTGGGCGTAATCTCACGCATCTCGATGGTCACTGGCTGATACACGACGCGCTTTTGCTCAGGGTCGTAACGCATTTCAACGTTGCCAGTGGTCGGAAAATCTTTGCGAAACGGATGTCCGATAAAACCGTAATCAGTCAAGATACGGCGCAAGTCGTTGTGACCTTCAAAAATAATCCCGAACAAATCAAACGCTTCCCGTTCAAACCAGTTGGCTGCGTTCCAGATGTCGTTGACAGAATGAACGACCGGGAAGTCATCATCAGCACAAAACACTTTGAGACGCAAACGCTGGTTCAAACTGACGGAGAGCAGATGCGTTGTCACGCAATACCGTTGCCCGTCGTATTGGCCGTCTTTGTATTCGGAGTAATCAAGCCCGCAAAGGTCGATCAGTTGCTCAAATTTGCAGCCGTCCGCATCACGCAACAAAACGGCGGAGGCAAGGTAGTCAGCCGCTTTGACAGTCGCCGTAACTTCGCCAAAGGCAAGCTGTATGTTTTTGAGCTTGTCGCCCAGGACAGCGGAAACCGCTTCGCTGATTTGATCTGGGGTCGCGGGCCGCATCAGGCCCTCGCAATCGTGTTGGTCCGGCGGATTTTTTGTTGCAGCTGAATAATGCCGTACATCAGCGCCTCAGCCGTCGGCGGACAGCCCGGAACATAAACATCGACAGGCACAATGCGGTCGCAGCCTCTCACCACAGAGTAACTGTAGTGGTAATAACCGCCGCCATTGGCGCAAGACCCCATAGACAATACCCAGCGAGGCTCAGACATCTGGTCGTAGACCTTACGCAATGCAGGCCCCATTTTGTTACACAGCGTACCCGCCACAACCATCAGGTCGGACTGTCGCGGGCTGGGCCGAAACAACATGCCAAAACGGTCCAGATCATATCGGGCAGCGCCGGCGTGCATCATTTCAACCGCACAACAAGCCAGACCGAAAGTCATGGGCCAAAGCGAGCCTGTTTTGGCCCAATTGACCACTGAGTCGTAGCTCGTGGTCATGAACCCTTCGTTAAAAACACCTTCGAGCGACATACAAAATACCTTTGTGGCGAATATCAAGACCCCTCAATTGTTATTCCCAATCGAGTGCGCCCTTTTTCCATTCGTAAATAAACCCCACCACCAAAATTCCTAAAAACACCATGACCGACCAAAACCCCACTGCACCAATTTCTTTAAGCGCAACAGCCCAGGGGAAAAGGAACGCAATTTCTAAATCGAAAAGAATGAACAAGATGGCAACAAGGTAATAACGCACATCAAATTTCATCCGGGCATCTTCGAACGCTTCAAAGCCGCATTCGTAAGGTGAATTTTTTTCGGCATCGGGCTTTACCGGCCCAAGCAGGCGACCCAGCACCTGAGGCACGACACCGACACCAACACCGACCAGGATAAAAAGAAGAACGGGGAGGTACTGGTCGAGATTCATGATGGGGTCAACGAATGAGAGCCAGTTTGTGTCAAGTTGCTTTGGTGATCAACGCGACAGCGCCATGGCGGTTGTACGTCAATCTGGTGCGGACGGCGAGACTCGAACTCGCACACCTTTCGGCACTACCCCCTCAAGATAGCGTGTCTACCAATTTCACCACGTCCGCGGTTTTTAGTGTCTGGGAAGCATGAGGAACCGTGCGGCTTCGCTACCCAACAGCCCTAGAGTTTACCCTGAATTCATGCCTTTTTAAGAAGATTGGCAGCCAGATCAGGCTTATTTTGTCGGGATTTGGCCTGCGCCAGATGCTGGCAGCACAGGAGCAGCAGGAGCAGCCGTCGTGGTACCGACTGGCGCACTTGTACCGGGGATTTGAGCCGAGCCGGTTGCCGCAGATGCTGCGGTAACCGGCGCAAGAACTGCCGCATTTTCAAGAACGCTGGTCCCAGTGGCGCGAGGCTGCGAATTGCCAAAATAGGCCAAGGCCAGCGTACATGCGAAAAATACGGTGGCCAGAACGCCTGTACTGCGCGACAAAAAGTTGGCGCTGCCGCTGGCACCAAACAAGCTGCCCGAACCGCCGCTGCCAAAAGCGGCGCCCATGTCAGCCCCCTTACCCTGTTGTACCAAAACCAGCCCGACCATCACGATAGCCGAAAGCATCTGTACCGCAAGGACAATGGTTAAAATGACGTTCATATTTTTTACTCCTGATTTAATAGCTGGCTAGGTAGGTATTTATTGCGCTGCAGCGATAATTGATAGAAAGTCTGGGGCTTTGAGGGAGGCCCCTCCTATCAAGCCGCCATCAATGTCCGGTTGCGATAACAGGCTCGCTGCGTTAGCAGCATTCATGCTGCCGCCGTACAAAATCTTGACTCTGGCGAACTGGTCAGTCGCCGCTTTCAGCTGCGCCCGTAATACCGCGTGAACCGCTTGCGCTTGTTCTGGCGATGCGGTTTTGCCTGTGCCAATGGCCCAAACCGGCTCGTAGGCCACCACAATTTCACTGATGCAATGTCCGTTGGCATGAATCACTGCAGCCAGTTGACGTTTGACGACTTCTTCGGTACGCCCGGCTTCGCGTTCGGCCAGCGTTTCACCGACGCAAACGATGGGCGTGATGCCAGCGGCCAGCGCGGCTTTGGCCTTGTCGGCCACCAATGCATCGGTTTCACCGTGGTATTGGCGGCGCTCTGAGTGGCCGACGATGGCGTAGCCAACGTTATGCTCTCTAAGCATCGTCGCAGAAACCTCACCCGTAAAAGCGCCAGAGCTATGCGCCGATACATCCTGAGCGCCCATTTTGAGCATTAGCTCATCGTTGCCGTCACGGCTGCGGTCTTGGTAGTCCTGCACTTGTACAAAATATGGGGACGGTACACAGACAACAACGCCACAGCTAGGCTGGTTAGTCTTTAAACCATCCAAGATAGCATCAAGCAGCCTTTGGTTATCACCAAATTTGCCATTCATCTTCCAGTTGCCGGCAATCAGTTTTTTCATGCTGCATTCCACGTCAAAACGATCTTGCCAATGTGCTGATTCGACTCCATCAAGGTGTGCGCTTTGGCGGCATCGCCAGCTGCAAAGGTGCTATGAATCACCGGCTTGATCGCTCCGCTTTCCAGCAAGGGCCAAACTTTATCTTTCAATGCATTGGCAATCGCAGTTTTGAATTCGATCGAGCGCGGGCGCAAGGTTGAACCGGTGATCGTCAAGCGTTTGCGCAACACCAAACTGGCGTTAAATTCGGCATTGATGCCGCCCTGCACCGCAATGATGACCAATCGGCCATCTTCTGCCATGCATTCGATCTCGCGGGCTACGTAGCTGCCTGCGACCATGTCCAGAATGACGTTAACGCCCCTGCTCACCCCGTTCACTTTCGTGAAGTTTTTAACTTCTTCCACGAAGTCGCTCGTTTTGTAATTGATGGCATGGTCTGCGCCTAAAGCTTGGCAGGCGGCGCATTTTTCGTCACTGCCAGCGGTAACGATAACCGTCGCACCGAGTGCTTTGGCGATCTGAATCGCTGTCACGCCAATGCCGCTTGAGCCGCCTTGAATCAACAGCGTTTCGCCTTTCACCAAGTGCGCGCGCTCAAATACGTTGCTCCACACCGTAAAAAAGGTTTCCGGCAAAGACGCCGCTTCAATATCGCTGAATCCTGCAGGCACTGGCAAGCACTGACCCACTGGCGCAACACACAGCTCGGCGTAACCACCGCCCGCTACCAACGCACAAACACGGTCGCCGACTTTGAAACCGTGGGATGCCAGCGCGGCCGGGTCGCCAGAAACAATGTGGCCGGCTACCTCAAGCCCCGGAATATCCGACGCACCCGGTGGCACAGGGTAGTTGCCGGTGCGCTGCAAAACGTCTGGTCGGTTTACACCCGAAGCACTGACGCGGATCAACAGCTCGCCTGCGCCCGCAACAGGTGCAGGTCTCTCCGCGAGCCGCAGCACCTCAGGCGCACCGAAAGCGCTTATTTCAATAGTTTTCATGCTTTTAGAACTCTTTTATCCCACTGGCCCAAATAACACATGGGCCAGCAGCTATAAAATTAATAGCGAATCAATCCAGCTGACGGATTAGCCACGGTCCTGATCTTGCACCGGGCGATCCAGCAGCGCTTTCATTGACAACTTGACTCGCCCCTTTTCGTCGGTTTCCATGACCTTGACCTTGACGATTTGGCCCTCTTTTAAGTAGTCCTGCACCCGCTCGACGCGCTCATGCGCGATTTGGCTGATGTGCAGCAAACCGTCCTTGCCTGGCAGCAGGTTGATCAGCGCACCAAAGTCCAGAATCTTGGTAACTGGGCCTTCATAAATCTTGCCCACTTCGAGTTCTGCCGTGATCTCGGTAATGCGGCGTTTGGCTTCGTCTGCCTTGGCGCTGTCGTTCGACGCGATGGTGATGGTGCCATCTTCCTCGATGTTGATTTGCGTGCCGGTTTCTTCGGTCAATGCGCGGATCACAGCGCCGCCCTTGCCGATCACGTCACGGATTTTTTCGGGGTTGATCTTCATTACGTACAGGCGTGGTGCAAAGTCAGACACTTCGGTTTTAGCCGCACCCATAGCTTCTTGCATTTTGCCCAGGATGTGCATACGCGCTTCTTTGGCCTGGGCCAGAGCAACCTGCATGATTTCTTTGGTGATGCCCTGGATTTTGATGTCCATTTGCAGCGCGGTAATGCCAAATGTGGTGCCCGCGACTTTGAAGTCCATGTCGCCCAAATGATCTTCATCGCCCAAAATGTCGGTCAGCACCGCAAAGCGGTTGTCTTCTTTGATCAAACCCATCGCAATACCTGCCACGTGCGCTTTCATGGGTACGCCAGCGTCCATCAGGCTCAAGCAACCGCCGCAGACCGAAGCCATTGAAGACGACCCGTTGGACTCGGTGATTTCTGACACCACACGCATGGTGTACGGGAATTCTTCTTTACTTGGCAACACAGCCATCAACGCGCGCTTGGCCAAACGGCCGTGACCAATCTCGCGGCGCTTGGGCGAACCCACGCGTCCGGTTTCGCCCGTGGCGAACGGAGGCATGTTGTAGTGCAGCATGAAGCGGTCTTCGTAGTCACCGCTCAGCGCGTCAATGCGCTGGGCATCACGCTCGGTACCGAGTGTGGTCACGACCAATGCTTGCGTCTCGCCGCGTGTGAACAAGGCCGAGCCGTGGGTGCGCGGCAGCACAGAGTTACGAATTTCAATGGCGCGCACGGTGCGGGTGTCGCGGCCGTCAATGCGGGGCTCGCCTGCCAAAATTTGGCTGCGAACAATTTTGGCTTCAATGTCGAACAGCATGCTTTCAACCGCCACACTGTCGAATTCCACGCCGTCGGTTTTCAAGCCAGCCTTGGTCAATGCGGTGACTTCACGCGTGGCGTGCGTGCGTGCTTGCTTGTTACGGATTTGGTAGGCCGCGCGCATTTTTTCTTCCGCCAGTGCGCCTACTTTGGCAATCAGTGGCTCGTCTTTGGCGGGTGCTTTCCAGTCCCAGACAGGTTTCCCAGCGTCACGCACCAGGTCATGAATGGCATTGATCGCGATGTTGCCCTGCTCGTGGCCATACACAATGGCCGCCAGCATGATTTCCTCGCTCAGCTGGCTGGCTTCAGACTCGACCATCAGCACAGCGGCTTCAGTGCCTGCCACGACCAGGTCCATTTTGGAGCCGACGAGCTGGGTTTTGCCGGGGTTCAGCACGTACTGGCCGTCAATATAAGCAACGCGCGCCGCGCCAATCGGGCCGTTGAATGGAATGCCAGAAATAGCCAGGGCAGCACTTGATGCAATCAGCGCAGGAATGTCGCCTTCAACTTCAGGGTTGAGCGACAACACGTGAATCACGACCTGGACTTCGTTCAAAAAACCTTCAGGAAACAGCGGGCGAATCGGGCGGTCAATCAGGCGTGATGTGAGCGTTTCAAATTCGCTAGGGCGGCCTTCGCGCTTGAAAAAGCTGCCCGGGATGCGGCCAGCCGCGTAAGTTTTTTCTAAATAATCCACCGTCAGCGGAAAGAAATCCTGACCCGGCTTGGCCGAGGTTTTGGCAACAACGGTGGCCAGCACTACTGTGCCGTCCATGTCAAGCTTGACTGCACCGCCGGATTGGCGGGCGATTTCGCCAGTTTCCATCGTGACCGTGTGTTGGCCCCACTGGAAGGTTTTGGTAACTTTGTTAAAAATGCTCATGTTTAAATCCATTCAAATCACAACAAATCACACATGAGGCAGTGCGAGAAGCCCGAAACTTCAACAAAAGGAAACGTTGCCATTCCAGAAAACACCTGTCTGCGAGGGCAGAGAATTTTTTGGAATGACACAGCTCGTGACCGTTTTGCCTGATTTCAAAAGTTTTAAAGTAAAAAACGCCTGAGCTAGTGAACTAACTCAGGCGTCTTTATTTGATTTCCAGCTTACTTGCGCAAACCGAGTTTGGCAATCAACGCCACGTAGCGGCCAGCATCTTTGGACTTGAGGTAGTCCAGCAGTTTGCGGCGACGGCTCACCATGCGCAGCAAACCGCGGCGGCCATGGTGGTCTTTGGCATTGGCTTTGAAATGGGGGGTGAGTTCGTTGATGCGGCCAGTCAGCAGGGCGACTTGAACTTCTGGGCTACCCGTGTCGCCAGCGGCACGTGCGTTGGACTGAACGATTTCAGCCTTGATAGATTTTGCGATCATGTTTACTTTCCAGCACCGTTTCGGTGCAACTTGCGAGCGATGCAGTTTTCTCACGATGAGATTTAACCGCTTATCGTCGTGTATTGCCAGTTTTACTCAGCAAAGACCATGATTATAGCCCAAGCCAACGTTCAAGCCGCTGCGCGCCCAAGCGAAGAAGGTCCAAATCCTGGCTGGCAAAACACCAACGCAGCCAGCCTTGAGAGTCTGCATCCGGGTTTGCCATAAAAGCATTGCCGGGCGCCAGGCCCAAACCCGCTTGAAGCACCAAGTTTTTAGCCACAGCCAGAGAATCTCCAAACCGTGCTTGGTCTTGTAGTCTGAAAAATGCGTACATACCGCCCTTGGCTGGCGCAACCTGAACACCGGGCATGGCCTGCAACAACGGAATCAAGGTGTCGCGGCATGTCTTTAAATGCGCCACGATACGGGGCGTGACCTCCAAGGTGCGCTGTATGGCAACCAAACCCGCGCGCTGAATAAAAGCGGGAGCCGAAGACGTATTGAATTCAATCAGCTTGCCCATTTGCGGCGTCATGGCCGGCGGCATGACCAACCAGCCTAGGCGCCAGCCTGTCATCAGAAAGCTTTTGGAAAAGCTGTTGACCACCACCAAACGGTCATCCGGCAACGCAATGTCAAGAAAGCTGGGCGCGCAGCCGTTGGTGGTTGGCTCGAAATAAAGGCGCTCGTAGACCTCATCGGCCAAAATCCAGGTGCCTGTTTTGCGGCAATGCGCCAGCAAGGTGTGTTGTTCATCACGCGACAACGTCCAGCCGGTCGGGTTATTTGGCGCATTCAGAATCAACAGCTTGGTACTGGTGGTTATGGCGTCTAGCAACTCGCTCATGTCAAGTTGCCATTGCCCCGCAACTGGCTTTAAGCTGACCGGCCGCACGACCCCGCCCATGATGGCGGGTTGCCCAGTGAGGTTGGGCCATACCGGGGTGACCACCACCACCTCGTCACCGCTGTTGACCAACGCCTGCACCGCCAGCATCAGCGCGTTGACACCACCAGACGTCACCGCCACCCGGTCTGCTATTATTTTTGCAGCACCCGGCGCACGCAAATCATTAGCGTAGCCCGCAATTGCCTCACGCAGCTCAGGCAGGCCCAGATTTTGAGCATAAAAAGTGTCGCCCTGTTGCATGGCGTTGATGGCTGCATCCCGAATGAACTGCGGCGTGACTTCATCGCTTTCGCCAAACCAGAACTTCAGCACGTCAGCCTGGCCCATGCCCGCGTTGGCGACCTGGCGGATCATCGATTCTTCAAGATTAATAACGGCCTGACGCATGGTTAATTTTCCTTCGACTTCAAGCCGAGTGATGGCTTTGTCGCTAAGTGTTCAAGAATTCAAGTGCTGCAATCTTGCAAACGCCAACGCGGCAAGACGTCGAACGTGTAGCTGTCCTGCAAGCGGTCCAAACCAGCTTGCAGACGCATGCCGGCGGCCATGGCGATCATCGCGCCATTGTCAGTGCACAAATGCAGCTCGGGGTAATGCACCCGAATGCCGCGCACGCCACACGCGGCGTTTAACTCGCTGCGCAGCAAGGCGTTGGCGCCCACACCACCCGCCACCACCAGCCGACTGAGCCCGGTTTGCGACATGGCTGCAAGAGATTTTTTGACCAGCACCTCCACAATCGCTGCCTGGGTTGAAGCGGCAAGGTCGGCGCGTAGTGCGTCGGGCCAGGCTTGAACAGGCTCGGCCCGCTGAGCTGCTGTTTTTTTAACCTGTGTCAGCACGGCTGTTTTTAGCCCGGCAAACGAAAAGTCGAGGTTGTTACTGTGCAGCAGCGGTCGCGGCAATTTGAAGGCTGAGTGGTTGCCATGTTCTGCCAATTTGGCCAGATGTGGCCCGCCCGGGTAGGGCAACCCCATCAGCTTGGCGGATTTGTCAAACGCCTCGCCGGCCGCGTCATCGATGCTTTCACCCAGCAGCTGATAGCTGCCCACCCGGTCAACCCGCATCAGCTGGGTGTGGCCGCCCGACACCAAAAGCGCTACAAAGGGAAATTCAGGCGGATCAACACTTAAAAATGGCGACAGCAAATGCCCTTCTAAATGGTGTATGCCCATCACCGGCTTGCCCTGTGCCGCCGCCATGGCACAGGCCACGCCCGCCCCCACAAGCAGCGCACCCGCCAGCCCTGGGCCTCTGGTGTAGGCGATCACATCCACACCACTTAACGGGCAACCCGCAGCGGCCAAGACTTGGGTTGTCAGCGGCAAGACGCGGCGAATATGGTCACGGCTGGCCAGCTCGGGCACCACGCCGCCATAGGCTTGGTGCATATCAATCTGGCTGAAAAGGGCATGCGACAGCAGGCGCGGCACGCCCGGGCCTGACGCGTCTACCAGGGCCACGCCTGTTTCGTCACAACTTGACTCAAAACCTAAAACAATCATGCCGCCAGTGTATAGGTCGTCGTCAACGGGTTGCGGCGCCCCTGCCTTAGTTGCGGATGCACATGCCCGGGTCCTCAGGGCGTGGCAGCCAATGTTTTGCGGACCTTGGCCACCTCTGCTGCCGTTACCGCCGGCGCACGGTTGCCCCAGCTGCTGCGGACAAATGTCAATACGTCTGCCACATTGGCATCACTGAGCCGCCAACCCAGAGCAGGCATGGCCAGCTGGGACGGTGCGTCTGCCGTGCCAGGCAGGTTGGCACCCTGCAGAACGATGCGGATCAGCGACGTGGTATTGGGAGCAGCCACGGTGCTGCTTTGCACCAGAGACGGGAAAGCGAGACTGGCGCCTTTGCCGCTGGACTGGTGACAACCCAAACAATTGTTCAGGTACACCAGCGCGCCGGGCAGATGTGCCTGATGATTTTGCAAAGCCGCCGTGCTGGGATCATTGAAAGTGGCATTGAGTGATGCAGCCACCTGCCCTTGCGGCTTATCAAGACTTATGACTCCCGCGCTGGGTGCTTCGGCCTGACTGACAGCTTCGCTTGCGGCTTGCTGATCTCCCAAAGACTTCAAATAAACGGCGATCGCTGATAGGTCAGGCAGACTCATGTGCTGCGTGCTATTGCCAACCACCTCTGCCATGGCACCAAAAGCGGCAGTGTGGTGGCTACGGCCAGTTTTTAAATACAACACCAAATCTTGCTGGCTCCAGTTGTTCAGTCCTACCGCGGTGTCTGGGGCGTTTCGCAGATTTTGCGCAAACCAGCCATCTATCAAGGCGCCGGCCAAGAAAGTTTTGCCGCCTTTTTCAGTGCTGGCTTTTTCAGCTCCCGCCAAGTTGCGCGGTGTATGGCATGCGCCGCAGTGACCCAGGCTTTGAACCAGATACGCACCACGGTTCCACTGCGCATCGCGCCCGGCGTCCAGTGCATAGCCGGGCTTGGGAAGGTACAGCCAGTTCCAGCCTTTCACCAGCCAGCGCATGCTGAAAGGCCAAGCCAGTTGGGTCTGGGCGTTGGTTTGCACCACCGGGGCGATGCCGCGGGTGAAATACGCATACAGTCCAGCCAGATCGTCATCTGAAAGGCGTGCATAGTTTGCATACGGCATAGCCGGGTAAATGTTGTGGCCGGTGTTGTTGATGCCCTCACGCATCAGGCGGTTGAACTGAGCCTGGGTGTAGTTGCCCATGCCGCCGCCTTTGTGCGTTGTGGTGGGCGTGATGTTGGTTGAAATGATGACGCCGAACGGTGTTTTAAGCGGCAGTCCGCCTGCAAAAGGCGCGCCCCCAGGGCGGGAATGGCAACCAACACAATCCCCAGCACGGGCCAGGTACAAGCCTTTCTGGACCAGCGGATCAGCTGCATTGAGCAATGCTGGCTCTTGGATCGGCGTGGTGATGACGCTGCCGACAGGCATGCCGGGGCTGGCGTAAAACTTTTCAGCCACTGACTCCCGCGTGACCTGCGCAAGTGCAACTGGAGCATAAAAACAGCTTGTAGCCCAATAAATCAGGCAGCAAACAGCTCCTGATTTAACAGTACCTATCGTTGACATGAAGTCTTTCACGCCAGTGGGCCCGGGTTTTTCAGGTACTGCTCGCGGATCGCCTTGGCAGCCCAGTACGTCAGTGCCGCGACAGTTCCCGTCGGGTTGTAACCAAAATTGTGCGGAAATGCACTGGACCCCATCACAAACACATTGGGCACATCCCACACCTGCAAGTAGCGGTTGACGGCACTGGTTTCGCGGTCAGTCCCCATCGGCGCGCCGCCGGTGTTGTGGGTGGACTGGTAGGCGCGCAAATCATAGTGATCGCCTGGTTTTTTCATACTGACCTTGATTTCACGTGGACCCATGGCGCGCGCAATCTCAACAGCTTTGCCAACTGTGAATTGCGTCATCGCCATTTCGTTGGCTTTCCAGTCAAAGGTCATTCTCAAAAGCGGCAGGCCGTAGACGTCGGTGTAGGTCGGGTCCAGGTCCAGATAGTTGTTCCGGTTTGGCATGACCGAACCTTGCGCACCCACGCCCGCCGTGTACAAATAATTGTCCTTGACGCCCCGTTTCCAACCTGCCCCCCAAGCCGGCACGCCCTCGGGCAGGCCCATTTGCTGGATGGGCCGCCCACCCGTATTGATACCGCTGATGGTGGCACCCCCAATAAAACCAAGCGGTCCATGGTCAAAGTTGTCACCATCGAAATCGTCAATCACACTGCCACTGGCACCCGCCCCGACAAAAGGGTTCATGGGCTGGTTGGTATTGAAAAACAGCTGCACATTACCAATCATCTGGTAGGCGTAATTGCGGCCCACCACGCCTGAACGGGTGGCTGGGTCATAAGGCTTGCCAATTTTTGACAACAGCAACAAACGCACATTGTGAAATTGGTAGGCGCACAGCACCACCAAGTCAGCAGGCTGCTCAATCTCGTTGCCCTGGGCGTCGATGTAGGTCACACCGGTTGCCTGCTTACCGTCAGCTGCCATGTTGACGCGGGTGACATGGCTGTTGACCCGCAGCTCAAAATGGGTCCGCTTCATCAAGGTTGGGAGCAGCGTGGTTTGCGGCGATGCTTTTGAGTAGTTGTAGCAGCCAAAACGCTCACAAAACCCGCAAAAATTACACGGCCCCATCTGTGCGCCATAGGGGTTGGTGTAGGCGCGTGACATGTTTCCTGACGCTTGCGCAAAGGGATGAAACCCCAGTTCGCGCGCGGCTTTGTCAAACAGCACCGCCACGTTGACAGGTGCCATCGGCGGCATCGGATATTCATTAGCGCGGGCACCTTCAAAAGGATTGCCACCGGGCTGGATCACGCCCTGAAGATTGCCAGCTTTACCCGAAATACCGCAAATCTTTTCGAACATGTCAAAGTGCGGCTCAAGCTCGTCGTAGCTCACGCCCCAGTCCTGCAGCGGCATGTCGTCCGGTATGAATTTTTTACCGTAGCGTTCCAGTATGCGACTTTTGATGCGCAGGTCGTCAGGCAGCGCACGCCAGTTTTGGCCGTTCCAGTGCACGCCTGCCCCACCTACGCCGTTACCGGGTAAAAACGAGCCCAGCTGGCGATAAGGCACAGCCACATCGCCAGGCGCATGCCGCACCGTGATGGTTTCTTTGGCCAGGTTCTGGAACAGCTTGCCGCGTATGCCAAAACTCAGCTCATCGGTATTTTTTGGGTAGGCAAAGTCAGGGTTGGTGTCACGCGCCGGGCCCCGCTCAAGCGCCAGCACTTTCATGCCTGCAGCAGTTAGCTCCATTCCCATGATGGCACCGGTCCAGCCAAAACCGACCAGCACCACATCAACTTTTGGTTTTTTAAGGTTGGCCATAATTCAAACGCTGGGTTACCCCTGTGGGCCATGGATAGACACCGGACCCAACGGGTATTTTTCGCCCGGCCTGCCGACCCAATCGCCGAAGGCGGCGCGCGCACCCGGAAAGCTGATCATCTTCCATGAAGCCGCATTTTTGTTACCGCCGTGAATCGGGTCGCAAAAATAGCCTTCCTTGGTGTTTTGCAACAGGAAATCAAAAAAAGCCTTGCTTGAAGTGCCTGTAAATACCAGCGTGCCAGCTTCCAGCAGCTTGAGTGTGGCATCCTGACTGGCAGTGTCCAGCGCTGCAAAAGTCTTGCCGTTAAACGCAGTTTTGCAGTGGCTGTTCAGCTCTGCAATCCCGGCGCGATACACATCCCGCGGAGCCAATGCGGCCTGGTAGCCAAACTCGGGCTTGGTACTTACAAACGGGCCTTGCATGTACCAGATGGCGGCATAGCCAAACACCGCATCCATTTGCCGGTCAATGAATTCCGGAACCCCTGCGTCCAGCGCGCCAGGACCCAAATCATCACTGGGAATTAATCGAGCCACAGCAGCTTTGATAAAAGTCCATTCTTCTGCATGAAAATAGACCGGGGCGTAGCTGTTGGTGCTACCTTGATTACCTTGGCTGCTCCGATTCGACTGGCCTTTTCTGTCGCCTGGCACGGCGGGCAAACTTTGCTGGGTTTGAGCAGTGCCAGCCAGCGACGCCACTGGAACGATGGCAATCGACCGCCTTAAAAACTGCCTTCTGGCATCGTTTTTCGGTACATCCGCATCGCCCGATAAGGCGCTGATTTCAAGCGTTTTTGTCATGCTTCATCGTGCTTGGGCTGGGCTGTTGCTTGCCATCAGCGACCCCAAACCAAACGTGTCAGCTTTTGGCTTGATCAACTCAAACAAATGTTTATCGGCTGTTGGGCTTGAACGCATCTCCGCTGGTCGCCGCCCCGCTCTGGCCTAGGAACCTGGATCTGGTGCAAATCTTGCAAGGCTTGAGCATGAGTCCTTTTGAATCACTGCGCCTGGTCGTGATTGCACCTGATTTGGCTGAATTCCAGCCGGGTGATGATCGCGGCGCACTTTTGGCCGAGCGGTCACGCCAGCTGCGTATTGGGCTGCTTCAAAACAACTACAACTTGATCGCTGTATTGCCTGCTGACACGTTTTTAACCGAGCGGCTGGCACAGCTACAGCCCGACATGATCATTGTCGATGCAGAGAGCGAAGCCAGAGACAGCCTGGAGCATGTGGTCATGGCTACCCGTGACGCGCGCCGACCGATTGTGCTGTTTACCAACGACAACGACACCACCCACGTTAAAGATGCGGTGGCTGCTGGCGTCTCGGCTTATATCGTGGCGGGCTTGTCGCCTGAGCGGATTCGCCCGATTCTTGAAGTGGCAATGGCGCGGTTTGAGCACGAGCAGGGGCTGCGGTCAGAGCTGGCACACGCCAAAACCGAGCTGCAAGACCGCAAGGTGATTGACCGCGCCAAAGGTTTGCTGATGCAGCGCCTGCGCCTGAGCGAGGAAGCCGCCTTTGCAAAACTGCGCAAAGCCGCGATGGACAAGGGTTTGCGCATGGGCGAAGTCGCGCAGCGCATGCTGGACGCGGCCGATTTGCTGGGTTAATTGCCTGCAAGGCTGCTTGCGCTGTGCGCAAATTGCGCGGCCTGAATCGGCTGCGACTCAATCGCGTTTGAAGCGAGTAACGGACGTATCGTGCGCACACTCTCCTACATTTGCTTACCTTCAGGAAAGTTATAACAACAGCTACAACAACTTACTACATCGAGGATTACATGACAACAACACGGCGCTTCATTGCCTACCTTGTCCCATTGCTTGCAACCTGTTTCATTGCAACAGCGCCGCAACTGGCAAGTGCGCAGCCAAAAAAGGCCAGGTACGCGCCTGAAATAACCAGTTTTCAGATCGATGGATCTGACCAACTCACGCCGGGTACCGATCTTGACTTCACGGTCGAAGGGACTCCGCGCGGGCAAGCCAGCGTGCGCCTAAGCGGCGTCAATAAAAACATTGTTCTCCGAGAAACCGAACAGGGCGTTTATGAAGGCTCCTACACCCTGAGCCGCCGCGACAAGCTTGGCACGACACCTACAGCCCGCGCAACGTTGCGGGTACGCAATGTCTCGACAATAGTCACTCGGGCCATGGCGAATGCGACACCACCGGTAGCAGTTACTCCTCCCGTGCCCGCTCCGGCGGCAACGCAGCTTGCCATTGAGCGCTTTTCCGTAACGCCTGTGGCCCGCATAGAGCCCGGCGCTGAGCTGCGCTTTGCCACCGTCGGCACGCCCGGCGGACGCGCCACGTTTTCCATCGACTCTGTGGTGCGCGACGTACCCATGACCGAAGTACGTCCAGGCCGTTACGAAGGCGCTTACACGATTCGCAGAAATGACAATTTCCCGCCTTCACTGAATATTGTTAGCGCACTTGTAGCCAATGGTCAAACCGTGAACGCCAAGTTGAATCAGGCGTTGCTGGTTGATGCACGGCCGCCCACCATCAGAAATCTTGCGCCGCAAAACAACGAAACAGTACCCGCTGGTCCCGTCTCTGTTTCCGCAACATTTGACGACCGTGGCGGCGTTGGCGTCGATCCAAAGACGGTGAAGATTCTGATCAGTGGTCAGGACGTGAGCCGCGCTGCCAGTATCACGCCGCAATTCCTGACCTGGCGCGGTGACTTGCGTCCCGGCACGCACCAGGTAGAGGTCACTGCGGCAGACAACGCAGGCAATGCCGTCCGCCAGAACTGGGTGTTCAATATCGCCAGCGCCCAGACCCCCATTCCAGTGGCTACCTTGCCTCTGGACATCACAAGTCATGCCAACAATGCTCAAGTCAATGGCGGTGCCATCACAGTACGTGGTCGTACTGCACCCGATGCGAAAGTGGACATCCAGACGCAAGTGATTGCCTCGCTTGCTGGTGTCTTCGGAATCAACCAGGCGGTCAGCTCGCAGTCCGTGCGTTCCGATGCTTCCGGCAATTTTGCATTTACCTTCCAGGCGCAAATTCCGGTTCCCGGAGCTCGTTATGAATCCACCATCACCGCAACAAAGGGTGATCAGACACGTGAAACCAAGTTGGTGTTGTTCCACCAGCGATGAGGTTTATGTATGGTGCGTTGCACAAATACAGTGCGGCGCACAATTTTGCAATACTCAGGCTTTTATTTGCTATAAACAATATAGCTATTCGCGCCCGTATCTATAGCGTTAAAGCCATTTTTAATAGGTAAAAAGACCTTATTTAACACTCTTTTGAACGACGACAAGCTCCTGGCACGGCTTTTGCTGCACCAAAAGTACTAGTCAAGCGGCATCAACGGCGATGCGGCTTGCCTCGATGAACAAAGGCGTTCGTACCCTGCATTCACGTATGACGTGACTGCACAGGTCGAACGCCTTTTTTGTTTTCTATTTGGGACTTTTAACTTTTTACCTGGAGTGCATGAATGACCGAACTGCTCAAACCGTCTTTGACACGCCGCAACGTGTTGCAAGCCGCAGCCGTAGGCGCTGTGGGCATCAGCCCTGCCCTGCGCGCGGTGGTGTATGCCCAAGGCTCAGACGCACCTGAAAAGAAAGAAGTCAAGATTGGCTTTATTCCGCTGACTGACTGCGCGTCCGTCGTGATGGCGTCGGTGCTGGGCATTGACAAGAAATATGGGGTCACGATTGTCCCAACCAAAGAAGCCAGTTGGGCCGGCGTGCGCGACAAACTGGTCAGTGGCGAACTGGACTTTGCCCATTCGCTGTACGGCCTGATCTACGGCGTGCATGCAGGAACAGCGGGGCCGAAAAAAGACATGGCTGTACTGATGACGCTGAACCACAACGGCCAGGCCATCACTTTAAGCAAAAAGTTATCCGAAAAAGGTGCGGTTGACGGCCAGTCGCTCGCCAAACTGATGGCCACCGACAAGCGTGAATACACTTTTGCGCAAACCTTTCCCACCGGGACCCACGCGATGTGGCTGTACTACTGGATGGCAGCCAACGGCATCAATCCCCTGAAAGACGCCAAAGTCATCACGGTGCCGCCGCCGCAAATGGTGGCCAACATGCGCGTCGGCAACATGGACGGCTACTGCGTCGGCGAGCCGTGGAACCACCGCGCCATCATTGACGGTATCGGCGTGACCGCCATCACCACCCAGGACATCTGGAAAGACCACCCTGAAAAGGTGCTGGGTACGACTGCTGAATTCGTTAAAAAGAACCCCAACACGGCGCGCGCCGTGACTGCCGCCATTTTGGAGGCAGGCAAGTGGATTGACGCCAGTTTGAGCAACAAAACCAAGATGGCCGAAACCATTGCGGACAAAAGCTACGTCAATACCAGCGTGGACGCCATTAACCAGCGCATTCTGGGCCGCTACCAAAACGGTATGGGCAAGACCTGGGACGACCCAAACTTCATGAAGTTCTCAGGCGATGGCGCGGTCAACTTTCCGTATCTGTCTGACGGCATGTGGTTTTTGACCCAGCACAAGCGCTGGGGCTTGATGAAAGAGCATGTGGACTATTTGGCGATGGCCAAACAAGTCAACCAAATTGACATTTACAAGCAAGCAGCCACGGCCGCCAAGGTCAGTGTGCCCAAAGACCTGATGCGCTCCAGCAAGATGCTGGACGGCGTGGTGTGGGACGGCAAAGACCCGGCCAAATATGCCGACAGCTTCAAAGTCAAGGCCTGATTCAACTCTTTTTAAGGAACCTGTCATGGTTGCTGCAGTCTTTCATGAAGCCCATGCTGCCGAGAGCAGCGCAAATGCTACACTTTCAGGAGCTACTTCTTTAAGCAAATCAAGGGCCACAGGGTCAAAAGACTTGATCACGGCTGAAAATCCGCTGCCCGGGGCGGCACCAGTCGTTTTCAGGCCGCTGCGCGACTGGTCGTTTGTGTGGCAGGGCATCATGCCGCCGGTTCTTGGCTTTGGCCTGCTCGTGCTGCTGTGGATGGCAGTTTCCATCACCAGCAAAGGCAGCATTCCATCTCCCAGCGCCACTTTTACGCAAGCGGTGACGATTTTCAGTGATCCGTTTTACAGCAAAGGGCCCAACGACCAAGGCATTGGCTGGAACATTTTGTCGTCTCTCAAGCGTGTGGCGCTTGGCTTTGGCTTGGCCGCGCTGGTGGGCATTCCGGTCGGTTTCATGATTGGCCGGTTTAAGTTTTTAAGCAGCATGTTTAACCCCCTCATCAGCCTGCTGCGTCCAGTGTCGCCGCTGGCTTGGCTGCCGATTGGTTTGCTGGTGTTCAAAGGTGCCAACCCAGCAGCGATCTGGACGATTTTCATCTGCTCTATCTGGCCCATGATCATCAACACGGCCGTCGGCGTGCAGCGGGTGCCGCAGGACTACATGAACGTGGCCCGTGTGCTGAACTTGAGCGAATGGAAAATCGTCACAAAAATCTTGTTTCCTGCGGTGTTGCCTTACATGCTCACGGGTGTCAGGTTGGCTGTGGGTACGGCGTGGCTGGTGATTGTGGCGGCTGAAATGCTGACGGGCGGTGTCGGCATCGGGTTTTGGGTGTGGGACGAATGGAACAACCTGAACGTTAAAAACATCATCATCGCGATTTTTGTCATCGGCATTGTGGGTTTGGTGCTGGAATTTGCCCTGATCAAACTCGCAACCGCCTTTACTTTTGAAGAGGTAAGAACTTGAACCAGCCCCGAAGCGCCTTCGGCGCTTCCCCCTCAAGGGGGCGCCACCAGTGGCCCGGCAAAGCCGGTTCCACGGTACCCCTGAACTAGGAACCCACCATGTCATCACTTACTACCAAATACATTGAGATCCAGGGCGTAGAACAAACCTTTAAAACCAAAAAAGGCCCGTTTTGCGCGCTGAAAAACATCAACCTCACCGTGGCAAAGGGCGAATTCGTCGCGCTGATTGGCCATTCGGGTTGCGGCAAATCAACCCTGCTTAACCTGATTGCCGGGCTGACGGCACCCACCGAAGGCAGCCTGATTTGCGCCAACCGAGAAATTTCAGGCCCCGGCCCTGAGCGTGCGGTGGTGTTTCAAAACCATTCGCTGCTGCCGTGGCTGACCTGCTTTGAGAACGTTTACTTGGCCGTTGAGCGGGTCTTCAGTGCTGTTGAGACCAAGGCCCAACTGAAAGCACGCACCGATTCGGTGCTGGCAATGGTCAGCTTGACCGCCGCGGCGCAAAAGCGCCCGGGCGAGATTTCAGGCGGTATGAAGCAACGCGTGGGTATCGCCAGAGCGTTGGCGATGGAGCCCAAAGTGCTGCTGCTGGACGAGCCATTTGGCGCGCTGGACGCGCTGACCCGTGCCAAACTGCAAGACGAGTTGTTGGGAATCGTGCACAAAACGCAAAGTACCGTGGTGATGGTGACCCACGATGTGGATGAAGCCGTGCTGCTCAGCGACCGCATCGTGATGATGACCAACGGGCCAAGTGCCACGATTGGCGATGTTGTCAACATTGAGCTGGAGCGCCCGCGCAATCGGGTGGCGCTGGCTGAAAGTACGCAGTACCTGGGCTACCGCAAGGCGGTCATTGACTTTTTGTACACCCGGCAGGCCCATGTCGAAAAGCTCACCGCCTGATACGGACACAAAAATCCGACAGAAAGCTGTGGTGGCTCATGGCTTTCGCGTTGCCCAAAAATTAAGCAACGCCTTGCAAGCCCCCATGGAACATGGCTTTAAAGGGCTTGTTCGGTGTTCATCAACACACTTATCCACATAACTCAGGTATAACTTCGTCAGCCACGTCGTTTTTTCCAAAATTTTGGCAGTATGTCCACTGTGCTTAATTCTTAGGCATCAGCTTCAAAGCCTCATGGATATTGACTTTGGCAAGCTTTTCCCGGTCTCGTCAACAAACTTATCCCCAATTAAGATGAACAGATATAGAGCGGTGCATATCTTTGATTGGTCGCGCTGAAAATCGCATTTTTACCTTCAAAAACAGATCAAAAATCCATCAACCTGGCGTTTGCGCAAAAATTAGGCGCAGGTCGCCAGCCCGCGCGGGACAAGGCGATCAGGCTTTTACCCCGCAGCCATCAACAAGGTTGTTCACAGTTGGCGGGGACAAGTTTGCGGCGCTGGCGAAGGCTGTTGTGTAGCAGCTTTGGTAACTGCACGATTAACCGCATGATCAACCGCCTGTTCAACTGGTGCCGGGCGATAAATTCAGACTTGCTTAACGCCGATCGCGGTGCGAGATTTCCACCACCACCGCTCGCGACGCCAGCTCGGCTACCAAGGCCTCGGCACTGGCGCGGTTTTTGACGTCCAGGTTGGCGTCCCATTCGTCCAACAAATACACGGCTAGACGGGTTCGGCTGACGATTTCCTGCAAACTTTTGAGTTGCCGCTCACCGGATGAAAACCCGGCTGGCGTGATGTCGTCATCACGCCAAGCAGGAGCTTCGGCGTCGCCGGTAGCTGCTTCGGCGTCAATGATCGCGCCTGCGGGCGACGGTGCTGTCGCGAAAGCGAAGGCCAGCTTGTCGCTGGTTGGCCAGTAAAACGCCCTTGCCCCTAACCTCGCCTTCAGTGCCACCAGCAGCGTTGACTTGCCTGACCCGTTGCTGCCCCGCACCAGCAAGCGAGCTGGCGTTTTGGCGTCGATCAGGGCCATCGCCTCGTCCACACTGGCGCAGGCCACGGCTTCCTGGCCGTTGACGCCAGACACAGACAGCGCAACGCCTTCAAACCGGATGCGCTGGTCAAAGCCCGGGTCCGGCGCAGGCTGCATGGCAGCGCAGGCGCCTTGCATGCGCGTCCATACGGCCAGCAGGTCGTTCCAACCACTGGCCAGCCCATGCACGTTATATGACAAGTCAATTTGCCGCGGCAGCGTAGCGGCCAAAGCGATCAGCAAGCCCGTGTCGGTGACGTCGCGCCCAGCTATCCAGGCCAGGTAACTGAAAATGACCACCAATGCAAAAATCCCGCTGATGGTGGCAATGCCCTCACGCGCCAAAATCGCCCTGATTTGCGCCCGTAGCGCGTCCCGCAATCGCAGCTTAAAGCCCGCATGCCAAAGCCGGTAGTTGTAACGGTTGCCACTGGTGATGTTGTCCCACGCTGTGTAGGTGTGGGCGGTCATGCGATTGCTGGTGGCTTGCTGCGCCAGATAAGCCCCGGCAACCGGCCTGCGCACCAAGTATTGCAGCGCCAGCAAGGTGACAAACACCGCCGCGTAAACACCTGGCAGCCCGGCATCAATGGCGTAGCCCAACACAATGGCGTTAAATATCAGGCCAAAAAAGAGCTTCAGGTCAGCCTCCAGCTCATACACCAGCTCGAAAAAGATTTGAAAAGTTTCGTTGGTCAAAAACGGCTCGACTTGCTCGCGCTGGCTTTTGTCGCCCAACAATGCGGGGTGGTGACGGTTGTCTCGGGCAAAACGCAGCATATAACGGCCATAGGCACCAAAACCGGCCCGTTCAGCAAATATCCAACTGGTCGCACCCACGACATAGGACGCCGACTGGGCCAGCACAATCCAGACAAAATCTGAAATTAAAAACGCCTGGTCGGCCACATCATGTCCGGCCTTGATGATGAGCGCGGTGGTGGCTGCGGCCAACGCAGCCTCAATGACCAAAAAAACAAGCATCACGTAAAACGGCGGGCACCACAAAAACCGAACAAAGTCGAGGGTTTGAAGGTTTCGGACGCGATGCAGCGGGCGGTTGACGGTGCTGTTTAGCAAGGGTGCGGACATGGGGCAGCGATATAAAGGAAAAAAAACCGATTTCAACAATTGATGTCAACCGCCAGCGCCGATGCATCGTTAAATCTAGACTTGTGAAGCATAGAAGCAATTCCAGAGCGTAACAAGAGTAAATGCCGGCTTAATCGCCGACACCGTTCTCATCTTTAACCTGAAAGTCCATCATGAACAACGCAACTGCCAAGCCAAAGAAAAGCAAAAAACCAGCTAAAAAAACAGCGCCAAAATAAATCGCTGCTGATTTTTAAAAAGCCCGCATCAAGCGGGCTTTTTTACGCCTAAACGGCATTGCTCAACGCACCCGTCAAAATACGGCCATGTCGATTCCGCAATCTTTTATTCAAGAACTCCTGTCCCGGGCCGACGTGGTGGACATCGTCGGGCGCTATGTGCAGTTGAAAAAGGGAGGCGCCAACTTCATGGGCTTGTGCCCCTTTCATGGCGAAAAGTCGCCATCTTTCAGCGTCAGCCCAACCAAGCAGTTCTACCATTGCTTTGGCTGCGGCAAAAATGGCAATGCCATCAGCTTTTTAATCGACCACGGCGGCATGACCTTTGTTGAGGCCGTCAAAGACCTGGCCCAACAGTACGGCCTACAAGTGCCTGAAGACGACGTGTCGCCCCAAGACCGGGCCAAAGCAGCGCAGATGCGCGAACAGCTGGCCACGCTGACCAGCGTGCTCGAAAAAGCCGGTATTGCTTACATCAAGGCCTTGCGCAATTCGCCCAAAGCGATTGACTACTTCAAAGGGCGCGGCGTATCGGGCGAGATCGCCAAAACATTTGGCCTGGGTTACGCACCTGCTGGCTGGCGCAGCTTGGCCAATGTTTTTCCGGACTACAACGATGCGCTGTTGACGGAAAGCGGCCTGGTCATCACAGGTGACCCAGGGGAAGAAAATTCAGCCGGGGAGGCCAAGCGCTATGACCGCTTTCGGGACCGGGTGATGTTTCCTATCCGAAACATCAAGGGCGAATGTATCGGTTTTGGCGGACGCGTTTTAGGCGATGACAAACCAAAATACCTTAACTCCCCTGAAACACCGGTCTTCAGCAAAGGACGCGAGCTGTACGGCCTGTTTGAAGCCCGCACCGCCCTGCGTGAATACGGCTACGCCTTGGTGACCGAAGGCTACATGGACGTGGTGGCACTGGCACAAATGGGTTTTGCCAACGCGGTCGCCACTCTGGGCACAGCTTGCACGACGGAACATGTGCAAAAGCTGTTCCGGTTCACGGATTCGGTCGTTTTTAGTTTTGACGGGGACGCCGCAGGCCGGCGCGCAGCGCGAAAGGCGCTTGATGCTGCCCTGCCCTTTGCCACCGATGTCAGAACCGTCAAGTTTTTGTTTTTACCGGCGCAGCACGACCCAGACAGCTACATTCGTGAACACGGCAAAGACGGCTTCGCACAGTACATTGCCAAGGCATTGCCATTGAGTAAATTCATGCTCCAGGCGGCCGCCGAGGAATGCGATCTGGACACGGCAGAAGGCCGAGCCCACATGGCCAGCAATGCGCGCCCGCTGTGGACTTTATTGCCCGACGGCGCACTGAAACGCCAGTTGCTGGCCGAAATCGCCGACAAGGTGTTGATCGATATTCGCGACTTGCTCGATGTGTGGCAACCGGCCAAAAAAGCCGCCAGCTATAAAAAAAGTAGCTACTCGCGACCGGATATCAACCGCCCAGACCCTAAATCACATTTAACACCACTTCAAACCGAAGAGGATGACAGGTTTTCAAGCTACCCCGGCGAGGCGGGCTACCCTGACAGTCAAGACGCAGATTATTCAAACTCCGAGCCGCATTTTTCAGTGCCTGTACCCGCCAGCGTTGCACCCGCGCGACGCGTTGCCGGTCGCCTGCTGCCTGCTGGGCGCGAAGACCGTGTTCTGCGCCAGCTGCTGACCGAGCCGAAGAGCTGGGACCTGTTGACCGTAGAAGAGCAGCACTTGTTGTGTGCCCTGCCCGCGCCACACGGCGCACTGTTTACCTGGCTAGAAAACCAACTGCACGATCACGGCCCACAGCCTTGGGCTGCCCTGCGTGAAGGTTTGCGCGGCCACACGCATGAAGCGCACGCCGTGACCCAACTGTCGCAAATCCCCAAAGGTATCGAAGGCGACTGGAACGAGGTGCGCAGTATTCTTGACCAGTTGCTCAAGCTCAACCGCCAGCAGGAAATGAAGGATTTGGCTTTAAGGGCAGCCACCGACCCGTTGGCCATGCGGCGCTACCGCGAATTGGCCGCTAGCCTGCGTCCATCCTGATTTGATCGCGCGTCATGAGGTCACTCCCCGATTTCACCAGTAGAGCCGCGATCCGGCTCCGCCGGGCGCAAGGCGAAGCGCCCCCTCGGGGGGCAGCGCAGTACACGCAGTGACAAGCGTGGGGGCCAAATAACCCGCCTAAAAAAGAGGCAATAGGGTATAATCCAACCTTACTTATCACAAGCGCGACAGCAGCACCTCCGGCAACAGCCTTCCGCACCACGGAAACCCTCTTGAACAAGAGCTGGCTACAGCACCGCAAGGACTGCATACCAAATGATCGCCCACACAGCTTGTGATGATATGCAGGCGCTGCTGCTTGCCGTCAGTCAACCACGCACAACGTTTTGTTTTGTCTACGGTGTGGTGGCTGATTCGTTGTTTTACCGATTGATAAAGCCTGGGTTGATACAGCCCTGTCCTGAAGAAAGCTCCCTAAGTGCCTACTAAAAAAACCGCTGAAACCACACCTGTTGTTGCTGACGTTGCCGTTAAAAAGAAACCTGGCCGTCCCGCCAAAGCTGTGGATGCCGACACGCCTGCAGCCAAACGTGGCCGCAAGCCAAAAGCCGCCGTTGACGGTGATGAAGACTTGTCAGATGTTGTTGCAGAGTTTGAAGAAGCGCCCGCCACTGAGACTACTGAAAAAGTCAAACCGCTGCGCATGAAGATCAGCAAGGCCAAAGAACGCGCCTTGATGAAAGAGTTTGGCCTGGACGAGACTGTCCTGAGCGAAGAAGACATTTTGAAGCGTCGGCAGCGCCTGAAGGCGCTGATCAAGCTGGGCAAAACGCGCGGCTACCTCACGCACGGCGAAATTTCCGACCACCTGCCCGACAAACTGATTGACGCCGAAACCCTCGAAGCGGTCATATTGACGCTGAACGACCTGGGTGTGGCAGTTTATGAGCAAACGCCAGATGCTGAATCGCTGTTGATCACCAGCAATGCGCCTGCTGGGTCAACCGAAGAAGAAGCGGAAGAAGCCGCTGAAGCTGCGCTGTCTACCGTTGACAGTGAATTTGGTCGCACCACCGACCCAGTGCGAATGTACATGCGCGAGATGGGCACCGTCGAGTTGCTGACGCGCGAAGGCGAAATTGAAATCGCCAAACGAATTGAAGGCGGCCTGATGCGGATGATGGAAGCCATCTCTGAATCGCCGGCAACAATTGCCGAGATTCTGCGCCTGGGTGAAGAAATCCGTGATGGCAAGGTCGTGATTTCGACGGTCGTGGACGGTTTCACCGTGATTGACGAGGCAGACGACTATGTCGCTGAAGAAGATTTCGACGAGTTTGACGAAGAAGACGATGACGACGGCAAGGGCGGCTCCAAGGCCCTGACGAAAAAGCTGGAAGAATTGAAAATTGAGGCTTTGAGCCGTTTTGACAAAATTGCCATTCACTTTGAGAAGGTTCACAAAACCTACGACAAGGAAGGCTACGGCACACCGACGTACATGAAGGCCCAAAAGTCGCTCAGCGACGAGCTGATGACGGTTCGCTTTACCGCTAAAACGATTGAAAAATTGTGTGACTTGTTGCGCAGCCAGGTGCTGGACGTGCGCAAAAAAGAGCGCGAGTTGCGCAAGATCATTGTTGAAAAGTGCGGCATGCCGCAGGAAACCTTCATCAAAGACTTTCCGCCTAACCTGCTTAATTTAAAGTGGGTTGAAAAACAAGTAGCCAGTGGCAAGCCGTGGTCGGTTGTGATGGCGCGCAATATTCCGCCGATTCAGGACTTGCAAGCCAAGCTCGGTGAATTGCAGGCCAAAGTTGTCGTGCCGTTGCTGCATCTGAAAGACATCAACAAGCGCATGAACGAGGGCGAGACCAACTCGCGCGATGCCAAGAAAGAAATGATTGAGGCCAATTTGCGCCTGGTGATTTCGATCGCAAAGAAATACACCAACCGCGGCCTGCAGTTTCTTGATTTGATCCAGGAAGGCAACATCGGCCTGATGAAAGCCGTGGACAAGTTTGAGTACCGCCGGGGTTACAAGTTTTCGACCTATGCGACATGGTGGATTCGCCAGGCGATTACCCGAAGCATTGCCGACCAGGCGCGCACCATCCGTATTCCGGTGCACATGATTGAAACCATCAACAAGATGAACCGCTTAAGCCGCCAGCATCTGCAGGAGTTTGGTTTTGAGCCCGACGCCAGTGTGCTGGCTGAGAAGATGGAGATCCCGGAAGACAAAATTCGCAAGATCATGAAGATTGCGAAAGAACCGATTTCGATGGAAACGCCAATTGGTGATGATGACGATTCACATCTGGGTGACTTTATTGAAGACGGTGCCAACACCGCACCGCTAGAGGCCGCCATGCAGGCCGGCCTACGTGATGTGGTCAAAGACATTCTCGACAGCCTGACACCACGCGAAGCCAAGGTGCTGCGCATGCGCTTTGGCATTGAAATGTCTACCGACCACACCCTGGAAGAAGTCGGCAAACAGTTTGACGTGACGCGCGAGCGGATTCGCCAAATAGAAGCCAAGGCGCTGCGCAAGCTCAAGCACCCCTCGCGCTCCGACAAATTGCGCAGCTTTATCGACACGCTGTAGGCCATCAGCCGACAAACAGCGCAGCCGACGCGCCTGCTGATCATTTCAACAGGCGCTTTTTTATATGTCTTTGAGGCTGTGGCCCAATAAAAATTGGCGCTAGCAGCTATTAAACTTGTAGCAGGCTCAGATTTGCGCTATATTTGCCCAAAGGTTTGTGCCAGCGGCTGGTTTATGGCTAAATTATGAACACATTATTTTGACAAGAGGAGAAACTTCGATGAGCGCTAAAGAATCCGCGGCTGTTGGCCAGTTGCTTGAACTGTTGGAGTCACGATACGCTTTGCGCGTGATGTGGGCACTGAAAGACGGTCATCCGCAAACTTTTCGAATTTTGCAAGACAGTGTGGGCACCATTACCCCCAACACCTTGAATACCCGTATTAAAGAGCTGCGCGCGGCTGGCCTGATGACCCACGGTACGTCGGGCTACACCGTGACAGCTCTGGGTGCAGACCTGCTCAAGCGGCTTGGCGATTTGCAAGCGTTTGCCACCAAGTGGACAGCCAGCATGAACAAAGCAGTGCCGCCGAAGAAAAAGTAGGCTATGGCTCTAAAGCCACTTTTTGCAAGTTCTTAAAAGTAGGCCGAGCGCCTGCTTTTTTTATGGTGTTGACGAGATTTCTTTTGACGACACTTTTTTTGACGACATCTCTTTATAGCTATTTCTAAATAAACTTATTTGCATAAGTGCAGAACAAAACTGTATTTTGCTAAAGGCAGCTTGGCCCTTACATTAACCAGTCTATGTTTGAACTAGCCTCACTCCTGACCGCCTCGTATGCCTACGTCATTGCCGGTTTCGCTGTGGGCCTGGTGGTTGGTCTGACTGGCGTGGGCGGCGGCTCGTTGATGACGCCTTTGTTGATATTTGGCTTTGGTATCAAGCCGCATTTGGCCATTGGCACCGACCTGTTGTTTGCCGCATTTACCAAACTGGGCGGCACCGTGAGTCTGGCGCGCCACCGTTTGATCAGCTGGCCTGTGGTTGGCCAAATGGCCTTGGGCAGTGTGCCAGCTTGCTTGGCCACGCTTTATGTTTTGAAGCAACTCGGGCCTGCGAACGCTGCTACCCAGGCCATCATGACGACAACTTTAGGCGTTGCCTTGCTGCTGACAGCCGCTGCAACGCTGTTTAAAGCCCTGCGCGGCAAAGCTGCACCTTCCCACATTGCCCCAGAACTTTTGAGCCAAGCCACCCAAGCGCGCCACTGGACCTTGCCTGTGCTGTTTGGTGCGGTGATTGGTACGCTGGTCACCCTCACGTCGGTGGGCGCAGGCGCGATTGGTGTGATTGTGCTGATGTTGCTCTACCCTGCTTTGCCACTGCCCCGTATTGTTGCGGCAGACATTGCCCATGCCGTGCCGCTGACGCTGGTGGCAGGATTGGGCCATGCGTCGATAGGCTCGGTGGACTGGCCCCTGTTGGCCAAGCTGCTGGCTGGCTCACTGCCCGGGATTTGGCTCGGCACGGCACTGATGAAAAGAACACCCGACCGGGTGATTCGCTCACTGTTGTCTATCTTGCTGGCCTATGCTGGACTCAAATTGATCGCTATTTAACATTTCTTAGATTCAGACATGTACCAATATACAGATTTCGACCGCCAGTTTGTACGCGCTCGGGCCAGCCAGTACCGGGATCAGCTCACGCGCTGGCAAGCCGGCAAGTTGCCTGAAGACGAGTTTCGCCCCCTGCGGTTGCAGAACGGCTGGTATGTGCAGCGTTATGCACCGATGTTGCGCGTGGCCGTGCCTTATGGCGAGCTGAATACTGCGCAGCTACGTGTGCTGGCCAAAATCGCCCGTGACTACGATCAGCCGAACACTGCCTTGTTTAATGACGCGCAAGCGGCCCAAGACAAGCTGGGAGACATCCCTTTGTCTGATGGAAAGTCAGTCAAAACCAATCTGAGTAAAGGCTACGCACACTTCACCACGCGCCAAAACGTGCAGTACAACTGGATTCCTTTGGACAAATCAGCCGATGTGATGGACTTGCTGGCCAGCGTTAACATGCACGGCATTCAAACCAGCGGCAACTGCATTCGCAACATCACCAGTGACGAGCGTGCCGGTATCGCGGATGACGAGCTGGCTGACCCGCGCCCGTTTGCAGAAATCATGCGCCAGTGGAGCACGCTGCACCCTGAGTTCGCGTTTTTGCCGCGCAAGTTCAAGATTGCGATTACCGGTGCGCTGGAAGACCGTGCCGCTACAGCCTGGCACGATGTCGGCCTGCATATGGTCAAAAATGAGCAAGGTGAATTAGGCTTTAAAGTGTTGGTCGGCGGCGGTATGGGGCGCACGCCCATCGTGGCCAGCGTGATCCGTGAGTTTTTGCCATGGCATCAGATTTTGAATTATTTGGAAGCCATCGTTCGCGCTTACAACCGATTTGGTCGCCGCGACAACATTTACAAAGCGCGCATCAAGATTTTGGTCAAGGCTGAAGGCCAGTCGTTTTTTGACCAGGTCGAGGCCGAATACAAAGATATCGTCCAGCTAGACGGCGCGCCGCACACCATCACCCAAGCGGAACTCGACCGGGTAGCCAGCTCATTTGTCGCGCCCGACCTAAGCTGCAACCGCAGCGATGCCGAGGCAAAAATTGCCAACATCCTGCGTGCAGCGGCGCAAGACGATGTTGAATTTGGCCGCTGGTTGCAGCAAAACGTGGCACCGCACAAAAACCCGGATTTGCGCATTGTCACGTTGTCGTTCAAGCGCCTGGGCCAGGCACCGGGCGACGCGACAGCTGACCAGTTAGACATTGCCGCAGATTTGGCAGACCAGTTCAGCGCAGGCGAAATACGCGTGACGCATGACCAAAACCTGGTGCTGCCCTGGGTGCGCTGCGACCAGTTGCCCGAGCTGTGGAAAGCCGCGCGCAAAGCCGGTTTTGCCCGCCCCAACATTCGCCTGTTGACCGACATGATCGCGTGCCCCGGCGGGGACTTTTGCAGCCTGGCCAATGCGCGCAGCTTGCCGCTGGCAGAAGCAATCACGCGGCGCTACCAAGACCTCGATGAGCTGCACGACCTGGGCGAAATTGACCTGCACATCAGCGGCTGCATCAACTCCTGCGGTCACCACCACAGTGGGCACATTGGCATTTTGGGGGTCGATAAAGACGGCAAGGAGTGGTATCAGATTACCTTGGGTGGATCAGACGGCTCCAAGCTGTCAGGCGCGCCAGTCACAGGCAAAGTCGTGGGGCCCTCGTTTTCAGCGGCGGAGGTGCCCGATGTGATTGAAGCCGTTCTCGATGTTTACCGTCAGCAACGGTTATCCGATCAGCCAGAAACCTTTATCGCTGCGCTGACGCGTTTGGGTACAGAACCGTTCAAACAGGCAGCCAACGGCGCACGGCACCCGGCGCTGCATGAGGAGACGGTTTAATGACTATAAAATTAATAGCAGCTGGCGCAGGCAATACAAGGGCCACAGGCCAAAATGATGACTCTAAACACCTAAAAATTGCGAACACAGACGACCCGCGCGAAGTCTCGCTTGCGGGCGTTGGCAGTGTTGAACTGCACTTTCCTAAATTTACCGACGGCCGCGCTTTCAGCCAGGCGTTTTTGCTCAGCCGGCGGTTGGGTTTCAAAGGCGACATTGTGGCTACTGGCGATGTGCTGATTGACCAGCTCGCCCAAATGCAGCGTAGCGGCTTTACCACCGCCGTGCTGCGTGATGACCAGCCGCTTGACGTGGCTGAGCGCGTGCTGGCTGCTTACCCCGGCTTTGATGTGGGTGCCTATCAGGGCGATGCGGTACATGTCCAGCCGCATTATGTGGAGGCACAGGGATGAACTTGGACCTCTTGAAGATCAACGCTGAGCTGGGCCGCAACGCGCAAGGCTTGGTGGACTGGGCGGTCGGCTTAAACCAGAAAGCCATCGTCACCACCAACTTCAGGCCCTTTGAAGCCGTCATCTTGCACCTGGTCACACGCGCCAACCCCAAGGTGCCCGTGGTCTGGATGGACAACGGCTACAACACCGATGCAACATACCAATTTGCGGACGAAGTCACGAAACTGCTGAATCTGGACTTGCACATTTACCTGCCGCGCCGCTCGCGCGCGCACCGCGAGGCGGTGCAAGGCGCAACGCCGGCGCTAGACGACCCGCGCCACGTCGCTTTTACTCAAGAAGTCAAGTTAGAGCCGTTCACCAGAGCGCTGCTTGAGACAGCACCCACCGTCTGGTTTACTGCCGTGCGCGCTACTGATACCGCAGTGCGCGCTCAGATGGAACCCGTCAGCGTTAACTCCGACGGCCTGATCAAAGTCGCGCCGCTGCTGCACTGGTCGTCCAAGGACCTGTATCAGTATTGCGAAATTCACGGCCTGCCTAATAATTTCGACTATGTCGACCCGACCAAGGGCGAGGACAACCGCGAATGCGGCCTGCATCTTTCACATTGATTCCAGTCACTGATTTTGACCACCAAAACCCCCATGAACGCCAGAACAGAACCCCAGTTACTTCACCATTTAAGCAGTGCCCATCTGGATTCGCTTGAAGAAGAAGCGATTTTTGTCTTGCGCGAAGTCGCAGCCGCTTTTGAGCGCCCCACGCTGCTGTTTTCAGGCGGCAAAGATTCATTGGTCCTGCTCAAATGCGCTGAAAAAGCTTTTGGGGCGGGCAACATTCCCTATCCGCTGTTGATGATCGACACCGGCCACAACTTCTCTGAAGTGACCGACTTCCGCGACTACCGGGCCAAGCAGTTAGGTGCCAACCTGATGGTGCGCAGCGTTGAGGACTCGATGGCGCGCGGTACTGTGCGCCTGGCGCACCCCGGGGAGTCACGCAACGTGCACCAGTCGGTCACACTGCTGGAGGCAATCGACGAGTTTCGCTTTGATGCACTGATAGGCGGCGCACGCCGTGATGAAGAAAAAGCCCGTGCCAAAGAACGTATTTTTTCGCACCGCGACGCGTTTGGTCAGTGGCAACCCAAAGCCCAGCGGCCCGAGCTGTGGACATTGTTTAACACCCGATTGCAACCCGGCGAGCACTTTCGCGTGTTCCCGATCAGCAACTGGACCGAACTCGACGTGTGGCAATACATCAACCGTGAAAACATCGAACTGCCATCGCTGTATTACGCCCACCAGCGCAGTGTCGTCGAGCGCAAAGGCTTGCTGGTTCCGGTGACTGAACTCACGCCGCTCAAAGACGGTGAGGTCGCGCTTGAAAAAACCGTGCGCTTCCGTACCGTGGGCGACATTACCTGTACCTGTCCGGTTGCCAGTCCAGCGTTGAACGCCGCTGATGTGGTGCTGGAAACCCTGGCTGCCGACGTGAGCGAGCGAGGGGCGACGAGGATGGACGACAAAACATCCGATGCGTCAATGGAAAAACGTAAAAAAGAAGGCTATTTCTGATGAGCTCTACCCTTACCGTTCGTCCTGAGCTTGTCGAAGGATCCAAGCAAGACACCAGAGCCGCCCTGCGCTTTGTCACCTGCGGCAGCGTTGACGACGGCAAAAGCACTTTGATTGGCCGCTTGCTGGTGGACAGCAAAACCGTGCTGCAAGATCAGCTGGCAGGTGTGCAGCGCGGTGGCCAAACCGATTTGGCGCTGCTGACTGACGGTTTGCAGGCCGAGCGTGAACAAGGCATCACGATTGATGTGGCCTACCGCTACTTCAACACCGCGGCGCGCAAGTTCATCATTGCCGACGCACCGGGCCACGAGCAATACACCCGCAACATGGTCACGGCCGCATCAAGCTCGGATGCCGCTGTGGTTCTGGTCGATGCGACCAAATTGAATTGGCAATCAACACTGCCCGAACTGCTGCCCCAGACCCGCCGTCACAGCTTGCTGGTCAACTTGCTGCGCGTGCCTGCTATTGTGTTTGCCGTCAACAAACTCGACGCTGTGGCTGACCCAGCCTTGGCCTTTGCCAACATCAGCGCGACCTTGCTGAAGTTTGCCACGGCTGCGGGCATTCCGGTCAAAGCCATTGTCCCGATTTCAGCCTTGATCGGTTTTAATGTGGTGGACAAAAACCCAGGTTGGTGCAATTACAACGGGCGCAGCCTGCTACAAATATTAGAGCTGCTGTCAAGCACTCCGGCGGACACGCAACAACCGTTTGCTTTCCCGGTTCAATGGGTCGAGAAATCATCTTCTTCAAGCGCGGACACGTCCCAGGGTCGCCGCATTTTCTGGGGCCGTATCGTCAGCGGCAATGCACAGCCCGGCGTTGAGGTCACCGTCATGCCCAGCGGCAAAACTGCCACCATCGCTCAAGTGTTAAGCCATGCGCGTCAACCCAAAACTGTGACGGCCAACCACAGTGCAGGCGTTATTTTGGACCGTGAGCTCGATGTGTCCCGAGGTGATTGGTTGCTGGCAACAGATGAGGCCAACCCTAACCCGGGTAAAAAAGAAATCCTAGCGACCGTCGCCTGGATGGACGAAGAGCCGCTCATCCCCGGGCGAATTTACTGGGCGCTGCATGGGCACCGCTGGGTGAAAGCCAAAATCAAGCGAGTTGTCAGTCACATCAACATCAACACGCTAGAAAGCACGGCAGCGGCCCAATTAGATACCAACGCGATTGGTGTGGTCGAACTGGCGCTGTTAGAGCCGATCGCCGCCTTGCCCTACAAGCAGTCGCGCGGCTTGGGGTCGTTGATACTCGTAGACACCGCAAGCCACAAAACCTCAGGCGCTGCTTTAGTGCTGTAAAGCCTTTAAAATTCATTTAATTACAGGCTCTACCGTTACACCATGACTCACATCGTTTCTGAATCGTGCATTCGCTGCAAGTACACCGACTGCGTGGACGTTTGCCCAGTTGACTGCTTTCGCGAAGGCCCCAACATGTTGGTGATTGACCCGGACGAGTGCATTGATTGCGCTGTTTGCATCCCCGAATGCCCGGTCAATGCCATTTACGCTGAAGAAGACGTGCCTGCAGACCAAATGCAATTCATCAAGCTCAATGTTGAACTGAGTGCCGCCGCAGGCTGGAAAAGCATCACCAAACGCAAAGCACCGCCAGCCGATGCTGATGAGTGGAAAGACAAGACAGGCAAATTGTCCGAGTTGGTTCGCTGAGCATGATTTTTACCGATGCCCTGGTCATCGGTGCAGGCCCAGTTGGTTTGTTTCAGGTCTTTCAGCTCGGTCTGCTGGAGATTAAATGTCACGTTATTGACGCGCTGCCTAGCCCCGGTGGTCAGTGCATTGAGCTATACCCCGACAAACCCATCTACGACATCCCCGGCACACCGCGCACCACAGGTCGTGAGCTAACCGCCAGTTTGCTCGCGCAAATCAAACCTTTCAACGCGCCACTTCATCTTGGTCAAACGGTCGACCAGATTGATCAGCAGCCAGACGGGCGTTTTCAGATCACCACGTCACAAGGCCAGCAGTTCACGACGAAAGTCATCATCGTTGCGGCGGGCGTGGGCGCTTTTCAGCCTAAGTTACTCAAAGTGGATGGCTTGAGCGCGTTTGAAAATTCTCAACTTTTCTACCATTCACAGCCTAAGGCCACAGTCAGTCAGCACGTTTTAATCGTTGGCGGCGAAGACAGCGCGCTTGAATGCACCATTAACCTAGCTGAGCAAGGGGCAGCAAAAAGCGTCTCCCTGCTGCATCGCCGTGATATTTTTCAAGCAAACCAAGCCGCGCCTGACCTGCTAGCCAGAATCCGCGCCCTGGCGCGTGTCAAGGCCCTGCAACTGTTGGTTGGCCAAGTCACAGGCTTTGACGAAGCAGCCGGTAAGCTCACGGCTGCCCAAGTCACAGGCGTTGACGGCCAAATCCAAACGGCGCCGGCTGACCAACTGCTTGTCTACCTCGGCCTGTCGCCCAGGCTGGGCCCCATAGCCGATTGGGGCCTGGCAATGGCGCGAAAACAAGTGCTCGTCAACACCGAAACATTTGCCACCAGCGTCCCCGGCATCTTTGCGGTGGGCGACATCAATACCTACCCTGGTAAGAAAAAATTGATTTTGAGCGGTTTTCATGAATCCGCATTGGCAGCTTTCGGCGCAGCCAACATTGTCTTTCCCGGCAAAAATCCCCAGCTTGAATACACCACCAGCAGCACCCGGTTGCACCGGTTGCTGGGGGTCGATGGGCAAGATTCAGGATCGAGCAGCACTTAGTCGACTGCTACTTATTTAATAGCTATCTGCCCATGTTTTTATTGAGCTTCATGTGCTTTTAAGTCTTTTTTGGTTAAAAAAACCCAAGCAAAGAACAGCATGAACACAAAGTCATTCAAGCCATAAATGCTGAAAAATGCCCCGGCAAAAGTGTCCTTGACATACAGCTGTGCCAGGCTGTTATTGGACAGCCAACTTACCCACACCACCACATAAACCAGCTTTTCTAAAGCGAACGCACCTGCCAGCCATTTGATGTTGGAGCTGATCGCCGCCGCACCCAGGTAAGCCAAGCCCCACACCGCAATCATGAGCAGCCCAAAATTAGACATCACCACTGGATCTGCGGTGTTGATGGCTGAATTAGTAAAGGCACGCGAAAACAACAAAACGCCAATGATGTTCATCAACCCAGCGGCAATGAAGCCCTTTTTTACAAAATCATTAAAACGCTGAATCACGTTATGCGTACAAATTTAGCCACTGACGGCACGCCAGCTGTGTCCATTACAAAAAGCATGTAATAGCCGGGCGGCACCAATGCCGAAGACGCGGGAATTTGCGCGGTCATGCCGTTGGTGATGGGCGTCACCTTCAGCTTGATTGCACGCTGATGCATGTCATTGCCGTGCGTTGTAGCGCCCGGGGCCACCAGAAGCGCACTGGCCATGCCGCTGCGATCCGTCGAAACCGTAAATGACTGCCCATACGTCAGTGCAGCAGGTGCCTGCGTGATGACCGGCTGGGCTCCCTTAAAAAGATACGGCGGCGCATACACCTGTACCTTGTGCTGGAAAGAAGCCTGCGCTCCGTAGTCCATATCGTCCTGCGACAGCATCACAGTCGCGTCGGGCAATAACAATGCTGTCGAATGGTAGGCCGCTGAAACAGCATGGGGTGCCATCTGCAGCCATGTGCCAGTCTTATCACCTATCGGCTTGCTGTACAGCTCTGGTACAAATACTGCCTCTTCGTAGCCATAAAGTCCTTTGTTCCCGCCAACGGTCAGCATGGTTCCGTCTGCCAGTATCACGGTGTTGGCGTTGTGACGCGGCAAACTCCATAAAGGGTAGGCGTTCCAGCCGCCCGCTGGGTTGAACCCATCAAGCCATTCATTGCCAGCCTGTGGGCCATTTTGTGGCGAATTGGCCGCCACATAGTTATAACCCCCGGCCACCATGATCGTTTGGTTAACGGCAGAACCCGATGCGTCAGAATACGACACCCCATTGCCTGCGTAAAAATGGTCACCTTTCATACGCGGCAAAGGACTCCAGCCCCAGTTGACGGTGTTCATTTGGTAGCTGCTCGCTGCACTGGGCCCTGCTTCCAGCATCTGCCCGCCGGGTAATAAAAATTGTGATGGGTACAAACCCGACGAATTGTGCAAACCTACTGCGCGAATTGTCCCAATGCCCATCCTGTTCTGGTCTGGCGTAAACAGCTCGACCTGGTTGGTGATGGCTCCCGAGCCCGTCTCGTCCATCCCGCTGGTGATGATGACCCGGTTGTCGGCCAGCTTGGTCACCGTAGGGTACCAGCGTCCGCGCACCATATTGGGTTGCTTGGCCCAAGCTTCGTCAAGGGGACTGAAGGTGAAATTGGTCAGGGTACCTTCCCAATTGGTCAAGCCATTGGCTGCATTTGGGTCAGGATAGCGCAAATTGCCGCCTGCCACGTAAACACGACCGTCGCTCAAAATGGTTTGGCCGCCGCACCAGATGTTTTCGGGTGGCACGATGTTGTAGCCAACCCTCGTGCGCCAGTCCCAAAGGTAAGCCACCCCATTTTTTGAAATGGCTGGGTTGTGGTAGTCAACCGGGTCATATGACCAGAACAATACCTTTCCCGTGTGGAGTAACGTGGCGGTAACACCCACCACAGGCACAACAAAAGGGTCGCTCCAGCGGCCGCCCACAGCAGGGTCAACGCCTACCACGGGGGCAACTGCCGCCTGAAACCCAGCCGGGGCCGGCACCGAACCGCCGCCGTACCCTCGCGGGTCGAATGGCTTACCCGTCAGTGTCTTGTCGCTTTTGTCTTTGAGATGGGCCGCAATAAAATCCTTGTCGTCTTTCAACGTTTGCGCTGCAGGTTTTGCCAAGTCTTTGGCGGGAACCTGACGCGAACCGTTTTCAACTTGACAATGAACCCGGCGCATGTGAGCGTGCTCGTCTGCATGCCGAACACCCAGCAAGTCTTTTTCTTCCTTATATTTTTTACCTTCAACATCCACGCCCTGGCAGGCTTTGCCTGGGCGATGGCTGGCCGACACCGTACTAGAACCCGCCAACGTTTGTGCAAATGCCATGACTGGAGCACCCAGCAAACCTGCACACAAAAGTGCGGCAGATGCGGCTACGGGCCGATAGGTAAACAGTAGTGTGTCCATAAGTGTGCATCCCGGTAAAAAATGTAAGACCCCCCAAATCATCTAAATTCTGGTAAAAAATTTGATGCGCTAGCGTTTTGGCTACCTATCCGCTATAGCCCCTGAAGCGGTTGTCAAGCAGTGACAACTCATTCACTTTATGGCGCTGCTCCCTAGCCATCTTGTCAGTACAAGCCGATACAAGATGTGTGAATTTGACGCATCTCCCAGCGGCACTGTGGCGTGCAAATAGAACATGGCGCTTTTTGTGCGCCATAATTTCGATCTGCTTTACGTTAACGTCAACGTTAATTTAAGATTAATATTTCACAGGACACCATCATGGACATCGCGGGCAAAGTTTTTATCGTGACCGGCGGCGCGTCGGGTTTGGGCGAAGGCACAGCCCGTAGACTGGCAGCCTGCGGCGGGCATGTGGTGATCGCCGATATGCAAGCTGAAAAAGGCGAAGCCATTGCCAAAGACATCAACGGGGCATTTGTTAAATGCGATGTGAGCAACGAGGCCGATGGCCAAGCAGTTGTTGCTAAAGCTATTCAAATGGGCAAATTGATGGGGTTGGTCAACTGTGCAGGCATCGCCCCCGCTGAAAAAACCGTCGGTAAAAACGGTGCGCACAGCCTGGCGGTGTTCAGCAAAACCATCACGGTCAATCTGATTGGCAGCTTCAACATGATTCGCCTGACAGCCGAGGCCATGAGCAAAAACGACCCCGAAGCCACGGGGGAGCGCGGTGTACTGATTTCTACCGCATCGGTTGCCGCCTATGACGGCCAGATGGGTCAAGCAGCTTACAGCGCGTCCAAAGGCGGCGTGGTGGGCATGACATTGCCCATTGCGCGCGATTTGGCACGCAACGGTATCCGTAACATGACGATTGCCCCTGGGATTTTTGGCACGCCAATGATGTTTGGCATGCCTAAAGAAGTTCAGGATTCGCTGGCTGCGTCGGTGCCTTTTCCAAGTCGGTTAGGCACGCCCGAGGACTATGCCAAATTGGCCCAACATATTTTTGAAAACGATATGCTCAACGGCGAAGTCATTCGCCTAGACGGCGCGATTCGTCTGGCACCACGGTAGTCAGCCACGGCGGGGGTTTATTTGACCAATCCGAGAACCTCTTTGAACAAGGGGTGCTCGGCGTTTCCCATCCACTCATACGCCACCATCTCCGTGGTGACAAGTTCTGCGCCGTTGCCTGCCAGGCGGTCAAAAGCGGCATCGCGATTGCGCTCACTGCGTGAGCTGCAAGCGTCGGTCACAACCCAGACTTCAAACTCTGATTCCAGCAGGTCAAGCGCGGTTTGCATCAGGCAAATGTGCGCCTCGCAGCCTGCAATCACGATGGCGCCTCTGCCTTCTTCGGGTTCGGGTGCTGGTTTTTGCAGGTGTTTGGGCAGGCTCCTGGCGTTGGCACCCATCGCAGGTTTACGAGCAGGCGGCCTCAGGTAGTCGCCTAAGCCTTCAGCAATCGCACTGAAATGTGACTTGGCCATGGTTTTGCCGCCCGCCGCTTCAATGGCGGCTAAAACGCTGAGGACGGTGTCTCCCAGCTTGTCGGGCATTTGTGCCGTGCCCCAAACTGGCACGTCAAACAGCTTGGCCAGACGCGCCAGCCGGACCGCATTGGCGATCACCTGCTCGCTTTCAAAAATCGCAGGCATCAAACGGGCTTGGTAATCGACCAGTACGAGTTGGCAGTCATCAGCATCTAGCAGCATGGTGGAGTCTTTCAGGAGTCTGTGGTGACGATGGAGGTGCGCGCGACAGGCGCTTAGCCGCAAGTTGAGTGGGTCAAAATTGAGAAATCAGATTAAATATGCCCCTGGCCTTTACAAAGTATACGCTAGATGCTATTTAAACGATAGCATGGCGTAAAACGGCGTTGGGCAGTCTTCATTTGGCTTTGGTGCTGGCTTCCGGCGGCTTTTCAGCAAACTTCAACAATTTTGTGGCTTGCAGCGTTTCCGTCAAAAAACACAGCAGCGCGGTGAGAAAGCAACCGACGCCTGCCAAAAAGCTGATGGTTGCGATTTTCAGGGTGGGCAGTTCGCTGGTTTCGCCCAAAAACAGCAAAATGATCGTCAGGCCGATCAGCATCGCGCACAGCGTCAACAAGGCAATGCGGCCATTGACCAACCAACCCCGAAGGCGCAGTTGCCCAAGTTCGGCGTACATGCGGTGGCTACGCGCTTCGTCCACGTTGCCTGCTTCTAACCGGTTTTCCAGCAGTCGGGCCCGATCGATGATGCGGCCCAGCCGCCCCGCCACTGCCGCGATCATGCCAGACACGGCAGTGAGCAAAAAGACCGGCGCCACCGCCAATTGAATGGCGTGGGTAACGGCGGCAAGGTCGGGGGCAAAATTCATTCGGATAGATTTGTAGGGTCTGCAGTAGATTTTGACACGGCAGCCCAGGGTGTTGGGCCGCTCCCCATCAAGCTGGCTTGGCAAAGTCGTTGTCGGCCCAAAGCGTTGCGCTGGTCCGGTTGAGCTTAAATGATGCTGCGACTTTTACCTGTGCGAGTTGCTGGCCATCGTCGCTGTGCGCAGTCAAGGTTGCAGCGGGATTGTCTTCGTCGGGCTCAATGTCGAGCAACACGGTGATCCGTTTTGATTTAGCCGTCACGGTGACGCTTTGATGGAGCTGGGCGTGCAGTTGCTGCTCGTGTCTGCGCACAAACTCGGACGCGGTTTTAACCAGCGTACCAAAAGCGTTGTGGTCCAGCGGTTTGGGGTTCTTTTTGTCACGTCCCATGGTCCAGGGGCCAATCAGGGCTGGCTCTGGCTCGCCGTCTTTGATCATGGCAACGGCCCAGCCGTCATCGTCTTCGTTCTTCAGCACCTTGGCAGTCCAGCCGTCTGCAACCCATAAGCGCGGCTCTTTGGTATCCATCATGTCACCCCTCAAAAGTTGATGCGAGATTATCATTCGCAGTCATGAACGCCGAACAAAACCACCGCTTGACCCGAATCATGCCCGGCACGCCCTGTGGACAGTTGCTGCGCCAGTATTGGCAGCCAGCGGCTTTGCTGGACGAGTTCGACCCCCTGCTTGACCCGCGCATGGCGGCGCGCCCGGTCAAGGCGATCCGGCTGCTCGGGCAAGAGCTGGTGTTGTTCAAAGACGCATCGGGCAGCTGGGGCTTGCTCGACCGCGATTGCGCGCACCGGGGCGCTGACTTGTCGTTTGGCCGGCTGGAGACCCCTGCCCAGGGAGGCGGCCTGCGCTGCCCGTTTCATGGCTGGCAGTTTGCCACCGACGGCCGCTGCCTTCAGACACCCGCAGAGCCCGCTGGCAGCAAGCTGTGCGAACGTGTGCGGCAGCGCAGCTACCCGTTGGTTGAGAAAAGCGGCGTGCTGTTTGCCTGGCTAGGAGATGCCGACAAAACGCCACCACCCTTCCCCAAGTTTGACTGTTTTAATGCGCCCGCCAGCTACAGTTTTGCCTTTAAAGGCTTGTGGAATGCCAACTGGCTACAAGCTTTTGAAGTGGGGATTGATCCGGCTCATCCATCGTACTTGCACCGCTTTTTGCAAGACGAAGCCTTGGAAAACATAGGGAACAACGACGCGGGCAAACAGTTTCGCAGCGCCAGCGCTGGTGCGGCGGGCGACGAGCAATGGCCGATGACGCGCATCATGCGTGAGTTCGACCAGCCCGACATCCGTTTTATCGACAAGCCCTGGGGGCTACAGCTCACTGCCCTGCGGCGTGTTACCGACAGCCTCACCCACGTCCGCGTGACGCAAGCGGTCTTTCCGGCAACATTTGTGATTCCGCTGTCAGAGACCCTGACCATCACGCAAATGCATGTCCCGGTGGATGACACCCATACCTACTGGTACACCTTTTTCACCAGCTTTAAAGAGCCGATCAACAAACAAGCCATGCGGGCGCAGCGCCAGCAATTCATCAGCCTGCCTGACTACATTCCTATCGCAGGACGCCACAATAACTGGGGGTTTAATGCCGCAGAACAAATGAGCACGACTTACCTGGGCATGGGCGAAGAAGACATCAACGTACACGACCAGTGGGCAGTGGAGAGCATGGGCGAAATTGCTGACCGGACGCGCGAACATTTAGGCACCACCGACAAAGTCATCATGGCCAACCGGCGCATGCTGGTCAAAGCCATTGATGCGTTGCAAAGTGGGGGCACTGCGCCCGGCATTGCCGATCCAAATTACGTGGCCAGCATGACCGGGCCAGATACGGTGGATGGGATTGCGCCTGTAATTGACCACGAGGCATGGTGGCAAGCAGCAGCCGACACCAAGCGCAGCAACGCGCCGTGGAAATGACGCGCGGCGTGACCAGCCCCATGACTACCTCAACAACCCGCTCAGCGGCAACGTTTGCTGAGCGATGCGGCGTGCACACCGCCGAGCGGCAGGCCGCCCTACAGCGCACGGCCCAGCTGATCGATGCCAGCGGGGTGGAATTGGTCCGCTTTGCGTGGTGCGACCTGCACGGTATGCTGCGCGGTAAGACACTGGTGGCGTCTGCGGCGGCCAGCGCCATGATGAGCGGCGTAGGCATGGTCAGCAGCCTGCTGCTCAAAGACAGCGCTGACCACACAGCCTACAAAGTGTTTAATGCTGACAATGCAGCCAACCCTGTAGCTGGTTTAGCTGGGTTTAGATTTGCAGGCAATGCAACGCTGCTGGCAAACCCCGACAGCTACCGGCAACTGCCGTGGGCCAGCAAAACAGGGTGGGTGCAATGCCAGGCGTGGCACCCGCACGGGCAAGCCGTTGAATTTGACACGCGCTGGATGTTACAAACCGCGCTGGCAAAGCTCGCGGACTTGGGCTGCGGCATGACGTGTGGGCTTGAGGTCGAGTTTCACATCTACAAAATCAAAGGTGATTCAGCCAATCACCAACTGGACCCCATGCAGGCCGCTTGGCCGGGTTGCGCCCCTGACGTGTCAATGGTCCATCCCGGTTTTCATATGTTGTCAGAACAATGGGCAGACATGGCCGATGAGCCTCTTCGCATCGTCCAGCGCACCGCCCAAGCGCTCGGCCTGCCGCTGTTATCGCTTGAAATCGAGTTGGGGCCCAGCCAGGTGGAAGCCGTTTTTGCACCGACCGATGCCCTGCAGGCGGCAGACAACATGGTGCTGTTCAGGAGCGCTGTCAAGCAAGCGCTCAGGCGTGCGGGCTACCACGCCAGCTTTATGTGCCGGCCACCGTTTCCTAACGTCATGTCCAGCGGCTGGCACTTGCACCAATCGCTGACCGACCTTAAAACAAACCGCAACCTGCTCACAAGGGACAGTCCCGAGAGCGGCTGCACCAGCCCCCGGCAAGCGGGTTACGCGCTGTCTGCGCTGGGTCAGCATTATTTGGCAGGGCTGTTGGCCCATGCGCATGCCAGCACCCCGTTTTGTACCACCACCATCAATGGTTATGACCGCTTCAAACCCCAGTCGCTGGCACCGCAGGCTGCCGTGTGGGGGCATGACAACCGGGGCGCGATGCTTCGAGTGATTGGCGGGGCAAACGACAACGCCACGCGCATTGAAAACCGAATTGGCGAGCCTGCAGCCAACCCGTACCTGTACATCGCGTCGCAAATTCATGCGGGCATCGACGGCATGCGAGCGCGCATGCAAGCGCCTGAGGCGACCGACGCACCCTACAGTGCCCATGAAAAGCCGCTCCCCTGCAGCCTTGAAAACGCGCTTGAAATGCTTAACCGCGATCTGGTTTTTTGTGCCGACTTTGGGGCAGACTTTGTGCGCTATTTCAGCCATATTAAATCGGCAGAAATTGCGAGCTACAACTTGGCCAACGATAAAAACGAATGGCAACGGCGCGAGTATTTTGGCCGTATTTAAACTTTTAAAGGAACACGCCTGTGAGCAAAACCATCACCATTCATCTGACGACCGACAGCGGCGTGAAGACTTCTCTGGTGGCAAAAATCGGCAACAGCCTGATGGAAGCCGCAACGTCAGTCAATCTGGAGGGCATTGCCGCAGACTGTGGCGGTTTGATGACCTGTGCCACCTGCCACGTGTATGTTGATGAGCCTTTTGCGACGCAATTGGGTGCCCCAGATGCTGAAGAAACCGCCATGCTGGCCTTTACCGCGGCGCCGCGCCAAGCGAATAGCCGCTTGAGTTGCCAGATCATTTTGAATGCAGGCCTGGACGGCTTGAGCGTCAAACTGCCGTCGTCACAGTATTGAAGTTCAAAAGTTAACATTGAAACGTCAATCAAAGACAACCGTCAATCTTTTGTTATTCACCTACTTTGCCAAGTTTTCGTGTCCAGACACTAGCTTTGTCAGCAGCGCCAACAACTGTACCCGCTCGTCTGCATCGAGCGGCGAGACAATGCGCTGCTGGGCTTTGGTGACTGCCCGTTTCATGCCCAGCGCCACCTTTTCGCCCTCTGGGGTGATCCACAACAGCTTGCGACGCCTGTCGGCGGGGTCCGATTGTCGTGTGACCCAACCCTTGGCTTCTATTCTGCCCACCACCGAACCCAAGGTCGCCGGGTCAAACGCAACGCGAACAGAAAGCGTGATCTGGTCTTCACCCGGGTCGTCCATCAAGGCATTCAAAATGGCAAATTGGACCGGCGTCGCGTGGTAAGCGGCGGTTTCTTCCATAAAAATAGCAACCGCCAGTTGCTGTGCCCGACGAATCAAATGACCAGGTGCCTCGCCGAAATTAAAACTTTTTTTCATGGGTGAAGTTTAAAGGGAACCCCACCCCCGCCACCCCCGCTAAGTCTGGCAAATCGGACACGTCCGGCAGTGCCCAAAACTCAACGCGGGGAAGCTCAGAGCGGCAATTTGCTCGGTAAATCTGTTTAAATCGAGATCTTTTTCCTGAGGATTCAAGCCATGAGGAACACTGCAAGTTTGATGAAAATGCCACGTCGCCAGTTGGTCGTTGCTGCAATATTCATAGCATCTGGCGCATTACCTACGAGCGCCACAGCTCAAAAATCCTCTAAAAAGCCGGAACCAGCCGCCGTCTGGCCGACCAAGCCGGTACGTATTTTGGTGGGTTTCCCGGGCGGCTCAACGCCCGACATGGCCGCGCGCACGCTGGCTGAACCTTTGTCGAAAATCCTTGGTCAGCCCGTCATTATTGAGAACAAACCCGGCGCTTCGGGCAACATCGCTGCCGATCAGGTGGCCAAAGCCACCGACGACCACACGCTGGGCGTCGTGATCAATGGCAACTTGACATCCGCAAAGTTGTTGAACGCAAAACTACCCTATGACCCCGCCAAAGATTTCACCCCCATCTCTTTGCTGACCACCGCCCCACTTGTCTTGGTGGCCCCGACTAATTTGCCGTCTGGCAGCGCGTTTTTTGATGCAGCACGCAATGGTGGCGACAAGTGGAACTATGGCTCGGTAGGCAATGGTTCGGTGGGTCACTTGGGCATGGAATTGCTCAAATCCAAGGCAGGTGACCTGGCGGCCGTACACATTCCGTACCAAGGCAATCCGCAAGTCGTCACAGCGTTGCTGGGCGGCCAGATTCAGATGGCTTTGGTGCCGCCGGGCATCGCGTTGCCGCAGATCAGGGCGGGCAAGCTCAAGGCCATTGGCTTGACCAGTGGTCGCAGTCCGCTGGCCACTGAAATCGCGCCACTGGCCGATGCTGAAGTGCGTAATTTCAATCTTGAGGTCTGGACGGCTCTGGTGGCCCCTGCTAATTTGTCCAAAGCAGCTCAGGCAAGGCTAAATGCCGAAGTGTCCAGAATTATCCGAGACGCCGACACACGCCAGAAACTGTTTAACCAAGGCTGGCAAGCGGTAGGCACATCGCCGGAGGGATTAACCAGCCGCATCAAAAGCGAAACTGCCATCATGAGCGGCATCATTGCCATGCGCAATATCAAGCTCGAATGAACCATGTCGTTGAGCCAGCCCGCACACTGAGCGTGTTTGGGGAGTTTGATGTTGTCGTCGTCGGCGGCGGTCCAGCAGGCATAGCAGCAAGCGTCAGCGCCGCAAAACACGGCGCCAGTGTTTTGTTGGTTGAAAAATGCGGCTTTTTGGGCGGCATGGGTACAGCGGGTGGGGTGACCAATTTTGCCGGGCTGTAAGGGCGCAAAAACGGCGACATGCAGCAGGTGGTGCATGGCGTGGTAGACGAGCTATTGGCGCGTATTGACGCGTTGGGCGGGCTCAATGCACCGCAAGACGGCATGCAAGGCCGGATTCGGGTACGGTCTTACGATGTATCGGCCTTCAAATGTGCTGCTGACCAGTTGTTGGTGGCCTCAAAAGTGCAGATACTTTTTCACGCTTGGGCAGCAGCTGTGGCCATGCAAGACCGGCACATCACGGCGTTGATCATCGAAACCAAATCAGGCCGCTTGGCCGTGCGGGGCAAGCGCTTCATTGACTGCTCGGGCGATGCTGACGTGGCCCATTTTGCCGGCGTACCCTACGAGACAGACGACGGACAAGGCAGCGGCTTGTACCCAACCACCATGTTCAGGGTTGGACATGTCGATCCAAGCGCTGCGCTGGCTGCGGTGGGTGATTTCAAAGCGATCAACACCCTCATGGCTCAGGCGCAGGCTCGCCAGCCCGGTAGATACCGCTTTCCGCGCGAAGGCGCGATTCTCCGGCCGCAAAAAAACCCGGTCGAATGGCGCGCGAATGTCACCCAAATCAGCAACGCAAACGGTACGGCCATGGATGCTACTGATGCAAGGCAGCTCAGTGCTGGCGAGCTGGAAGGACGCCTGCAAATTGCACAGTATTTCGACTTTTTGCGTACTGAGGTTCCTGGCTTTGCACAATCTGACATACTGGATATTGCCACGCAAATCGGTATTCGTGAATCACGGCGTATCCAGGGCGTGTATGCACTGAGTGGCGATGACATCCTTGAGTCGAGGCAGTTTGACGACGCTGTCGGTGTCAATGCCTGGCCGATGGAGTTGCACGCCGCAGGCCGCATTGATTGGCATTTCCCCCGCAACTGCGATTCAACGCAGGGCCGTGTGTACAACCATCTGCCGTACCGAATGTTGGTGCCTTTGGGCGTTGACAACCTGCTGATGGCCGGGCGCTGTGCCTCGATGACGCATGAGGGGCAATCGGCAGCTCGTGTCAGTGGGGGCTGCTTTGTGATGGGACAAGCCGCAGGCACGGCGGCGGCTCTGCTGCCGCTGGACCAAACCTTTGCTAACTTGGATGTCCGGTTGCTGCAACAAACGTTAAAACGCGATGGCGTCTATCTGGACGATTAAAGCGCACCTCTAGCCATGACCCACCCAGACAACACGAAAAAGCGTCAAGATTTTTACGACGCCATCGGCAAATACGCGATGAGCCCGCTATGGGAAGTCTTGCACAAGCTGGTGCCGCCCTCACCCCAGACGCCTTGTGTTCCTGCCCACTGGAAATACAGCGACATCGCGCCCTACTTGACGACATCTGGCGACTTGATCAGCGCCCAAGACGCGGTGCGCAGAGTGCTGATTCTTGAAAACCCCGCGTTGGTTGGCCAGTCCTGCATCACTCAATCGTTGTACGCCGGGCTGCAAGTCATTCTTCCGGGCGAGGTAGCGCCCAGCCACCGCCACACCCAAAGCGCGCTTCGTTTTGTTGTTGAAGGCTGCGGTGCCTACACCGCCGTGAATGGCGAACGCATACCCATGAAGCCCGGCGACTTCATCATCACCCCCAGTTGGACGTGGCACGACCATGGCCATCTGGGTACCGCTGGGGCAGACGGGCCGGTGGTATGGCTTGACGGCCTGGACATACCCATGCTGAGGTTTTTTGACGCTGGTTTTGCCGAAGATTCAACACATGCCAGCCAGCCGGTAGCAACATCTGAAAGCACCCATCAGCATCGATACGGCGTCAACATGCTGCCCGTGCGGCATGTGATGCCGCTTGGCCAGACTTCCCCACTGGTCAGTTATCCGTACGATCGCACCCGGGATGCACTGCACCAGTTAGAGACCGAAGCCGACATTGACGACTGGGACGGCGTCAAGTTGCGCTACGTGAACCCAGCCACGGGGGGGCCGCCCATGCCCACGATGGCAACATTCATGCAGCGCCTGCCTCCGGGGTTTGTGGGCAAGCCGTATCGGCAAACCGATGGTGCAGTATTTAGCGTGGTGGAAGGTCACGGTAGCGTTAGCATTGGGTACAACGGCAGCACCGTTGTGTATTCGTTCAATCCGCGTGACCATTTTGTCATCCCGTCCTGGCACACGGCTCGATTGCAGTCAACGTCGGGCTGCGTGTTGTTCAGTTTTTCAGACCGCCCGGTGCACTTGGCATTGGGCATACACAGAGAAGAGAGAATGTGATGACGTCCGTTGAAAATTATGTATTTACGCCTCCGCCAGTGATTTCAATACCGGTGATTGGCACGTCTGACCGCTATGCGGTTCACCGCGTTTACTGTGTCGGACGCAACTATGAAGAGCACGCCAAAGAGATGGGTTTTACCGGCCGAGAGCCGCCGTTTTTCTTTCTAAAACCAGCCGATGCGATTGTGGCTGTTGATGCAGGAACCACGGGCAACATCCCGTACCCCAGCCTGACCAAAAATCTACACCATGAGATTGAACTGGTGGTTGCCATTGGCACGGGCGGCAAAAACATCAAAGCAGCAGACGCCCCTCAACACATTTACGGTTACGCCGTGGGTCTGGACATGACGCGCCGCGACCTGCAAGGCGAGATGAAAAAAGCCGGTCGCCCGTGGTGCATTGGCAAGGGTTATGACCACTCTGCGCCAATTGGCCCGATCACGCCAGTGTCGCAAGCAGGTAACGTTAGTGGTGCCGAGCTGTACCTGCAGGTTGACGGCAAAGACCGGCAACGCAGCAACGTCTCCAAATTGATCTGGAACATCGCCGAAACCATTGAGCACCTGTCTGCTGCCTGGGCGCTAATGCCCGGCGATTTAATTTACACCGGAACGCCCGAGGGCGTGGCTGCCGTGGTCAGCGGAGACACGATGGTGGCAGGCATTGCTGGTTTAGGCGAGTTACGTGTCAAAGTGGTCTAAAACTGAATGAATACGGGGGCAAGCAGCTATGCAAATCCTAGCATTACTGGCTAAAATCTGCGCGATTCTGGCCGGCTTGTTGCTGACGCTTATCACGCTTATGACCTGTGCCAGCCTGATTGGGCGCAACACCATGGGCATCACCATCACCGGTGACTTTGAACTCACGGGCGTTGCTGCAGGTGCCGCTATTGCCCTGTTCATGCCGTTTTGCCAAGTTCAGCGGGGCAACATCATTGTTGACTTTTTCTCTGCCAAATTCAGCGACAAAACCAACGTCGGGTTGGACCGTTTTGGCGCGTTGCTGCTGGCATTGGTATTTGCCCTGCTGGCCTGGCGTACCACGCTGGGCGGGCTGAACTCCTGGCGTACCCATTCTGAGACTCAGATCATCGGGTTTCCAGAATGGGTGGCCTACGCCAGCATGGTCCCGCCGTTTGTTCTGAGTATGGTGATCGGGCTGCATCAGGCGCTGTTCGGCTTTTCTGGCTCTGACAAGGCAAAAATATGAGCGCCCTGACGCTTACCGCCGCTATCTTTGGCATCATGTTGGTGTTTATGGCGGTACGAGTGCCGATTGCCGTTTCGATGTTTGTAGCAGGCAGTACGGGCTACTTGCTGCAGACGGGTTGGGGGCCGTTTTCCAACTTTTTAAATACCCAGGCCTTTGCTCGTTTTGCCAGTTACGACCTGTCGGTGATTCCGTTGTTTATTTTGATGGGGCACTTTGCCACCCAGGGCGGCATCAGCAAGGCACTGTTTCGCTTTGCAGCAGCGGTAATGGGGCGCTTCAAGGGCGGTTTGGCGATGGCGTCTGTGCTGGCGTGTGCTGCATTTGGCGCGATTTGCGGCTCATCTGTCGCTACTGCAGCCACCATCACCAGTGTCGCCTTGCCAGAAATGAAGCGCCACGGCTATTCAGGTCGTCTGTCTACTGGCACCCTGGCGGCGGGCGGAACGCTCGGAATCTTGATTCCGCCGTCGGTTCCTTTGGTCATTTATGCGATCTTGACCGAGCAAAACATCGCCAAACTGTTCGCCGCCGCCATGGTGCCAGGCATCATCGCGATGGTCGGTTACATCGTTGCTATTGCCATCTATGTGCGGTTGGTTCCGGGTCAAGCGCCGGAGGTTAATGACGCCGACGAAAGACTGTCACCCACCCTGGCGATGGGCATTGTGCCGATTGCGCTGATTTTTACCCTGGTATTTGGCGGCATTTACGGTGGCTATTTCACACCCACCGAAGGTGCCGCGGTGGGTGCCGCGGCAACCCTGGTGGCGGCGCTGCTCAGGCGCGAGCTGACCTGGACGAAATTCAAGCAATGCTTTTATGCGACTGCCGAAAGCTCGGCCATGATTTTCCTGATCTTCATCGGCGCGGACCTCATGAACTCGGCACTTGCCCTAACGCAAGTGCCCAACCAGTTGGCGGCAGTGGTAGGCAGTTGGGGCTTGTCACCTTTGATGGTGGTCACTGCTATTTTGCTTTTCTACGTGGTGCTGGGCGCGGTGATGGACGAGCTGTCGATGCTGCTGCTGACGATTCCGATCTTTTTTCCGATGGTCATTGGTCTTGACTTTGGCATGCCTAAAGAGTCAGTTGCCATCTGGTTTGGCATCATGGTGCTGATGACGGTAGGCTTTGGTTTGTTGGCCCCGCCTGTGGGCCTGAACGTGTATGTCGTCAATGGCCTGGCTAAGGATGTGCCGATCAGCGAGAGCTACAAAGGGGTGATGCCGTTTTTGATCAGCGACACACTTCGCACCATCTTGCTGCTGTTTTTCCCCGGAATTTCGCTTTGGCTGGTTAAATACATCACTTGACGGCCGATTTGTAGAAGCTGGCGCGCGTTTTATAGGGCATTCACGGGTTTGCAAACACGGCAGGCTCCTTAAAATTTTGCAATCCATCACCTTTGTTTGTCAAGGAATCCACATGATCGCCCGCCGCACACTCCTTCAATCTGGCGCTGCCGTAGCTTTGGGTGCGCCTGCACTCTCAAGCATTGCCCAGCAGTCGGTAACACTCAAGTTTCACACCTTCATGTCGCCGCAGTCCAATGTGTGGATGTCCATGCACAAACCGTGGATGGAAAAAGTGGAGAAAGAATCCGGCGGGCGTATCAAGTTCGAAGGCTACCCCGCCATGCAGCTGGGCGGTACGCCGGTGCAACTGTATGACCAGGCCAAAGACGGTGTGGTCGACGTGGTATGGACGCTGCCGGGAAATACAGCCGGCCGCTTTCCCAGAATCGAGGTGTTTGAACTGCCTTTCATGATGAACAACGCAGAGGCGACGTCCAAAGCTTATTGGGAATATGTTCAAACCGTGGCGAGTGATGAATTCAAGGACACCCAGGTATTGGCGCTACAGGTTCACGGCCCAGGGGTGATCCACACCGCTGACAAAGCCGTCAAATCAGTTGCCGACATGCGCGGCATGAAGATGCGAGGCCCGACCCGGCAAGTGACCAAGCTGCTGGGTGTCTTGGGAGCTACGCCAGTCGGTATGCCGTTACCCGCGATTACCGACGCCTTGAGCAAAGGCACGATCAATGGTTGCGTTATTCCGTGGGAAGTCGTTCCGTCCGTCAAGGTCAACGAGTTGACCAAATTCCACGCGGAGTTTGACCCTGCAGGCGGCAGCTTGTACACCACCACCTTTGTGATGGCCATGAACAAAGCCAAATACAACGCACTGGCCCCCGACCTGAAAAAAATCATCGATAACAATTCAGGTATTGCCACATCTGGATGGTTGGGCAAAACCCAGCAAGGCAATGACGGTATCGGACGCAAAACGGCCAGTGACCGTGGCAACAGCATCTACACCGTCAGTGTGGCCGAAGCGCAGGATTTCCGCCGCAAAGCGCGCGCGGTTGAAGTCGAATGGGTGGAAGACATGAACAAAAAAGGCTTTGACGGTAAAAAACTGATCGAAACCGCTAGAACCTTGATTGAAAAGCACGGTAAAACAACCAAAGCCTGACCCCATCTGATGCAATCCCCCCCGCCTAAACATTGCCGAGAATGCGGTACCGCCGTCGTTTACCGTTTGCCAGACGATGGCGACACCAAGCAGCGCGCCGTTTGCCCGGCGTGCGGCACGGTGCAGTACCAAAATCCGCTGAATGTGGTCGGCACGGTACCCATATGGGAGCCCGACGCTGGTAGCGGTGGCCACAACAGTGGCGGCCAAGTGTTGCTGTGCAAGCGAAACATTGAGCCCCGCAAAGGCAAGTGGACGCTGCCTGCAGGTTTCATGGAGCTGAACGAAACCACGGCTGAGGGAGCCGCTCGCGAAACGGTAGAGGAAGCTGGCGCTCAGTTTGAAATGCAGCAGTTATTCACGCTGATTAACGTGGTCAGGGTCGGTCAAGTTCACTTTTTCTATTTAGCAAAATTAACCAGCACCACATTTGACCCTGGCCATGAGACCATGGAGGCACGGCTTTTTACAGAAGCCGAAATTCCTTGGGACGAAATTGCGTTTAAAACAGTCAAAGAAACGCTGCAGCTTTATTTTGCCGACAGAAAAGCCGGGCGGTTCGGCTTTCACGCCACCGACATCAACTGATCAGCGTTAGCACTTTGCATCAACGCGTGCCGCTCAAACCGGGATGCGAGGGGAAACACGTCATTGAGCGCCTCTCTGATTCGTCGCAATTGTGGACCATGCCCCAGCGAGTTGTCGGTCGTGTCGTTGATGCAGAAAAAATCAAGGGCGCCGACTGCGTTGATCAGTTCGGTCAACACGGTGTTCAGCGTTTGCGTGTCTGCTCCGGTAGACACGTAAATGTGGCTGTGCTCACGAATGCATGCCTGGCCATTCGCCAAAGCCCAACGCATCACAAAATCTGACACGATCGTCGGTTTGTCCCATACTCGAAATACCGTGGAGCGCACTTTTGCGAAAAGCTCAGGCGCGATACTTTCGAGTTTGACCATCTGGGAACGCAGCATCGGCCGGGGCGAATGTGCAAAAGTTCGAAAAGTTGGTTGGTAATCGACCCACTCGAAGCCCAGTGAAGCAACGGCCAGGCTGGGTTGAACTTGGGCCAATGATGACTGGCTCTTTAACCATTCATGAGACAGCCGACAAGCGTTTTCGAGCGATGTGGCATCTGAGCGCATGGGCTCGTCCGAAATTAAGGGATCGTCCGACCAGGCGGCGTAGGTTCCACCCTCATAAAACCAGTCGGCCAGCCTAACTGGCGCACCAAAAAAAACGTCATCGTTGAGGTAAAAAAATCGTTCAGACAAACCGCTGATGCGGTGAATATACGATTCGATGTTGCCGGAATCAAAAGTGGGCAGCAAATTGGCCGGAATGAGTTCGCGGTGGTCCACCACCGTTAGGCCAGGGGACGCGTTCAGCCACTGCGGCGTTTGGCCATCTGTAACAACATAGATGTGACCGTGATTCGGGAAAAACTTTTCTACCGACCGCAAACTGTAGCGTAATTCGTCATTGTCACGAAATCTGCCTTCGACGTTGCCATAAAGCGCCATTTTTTGCCGCTCGACAGTTGCGAGTGCCGCCGCAGCTTTCGCTCGTTTGTGCCGCCATACCGGGTCACTGCCGTCAACCCACAAGTAGACGATATCAACAGGGGCTTCCTGATTTTCAGTCATAAAAAAAGCCCTCTAGGGCCAAAACGCAGAAAGCCTGTGAGTTTTCCACAGGCTTGTGAGCGGATTTCGATCAAAAAACAGTTGGTCGGTGTGAAAGGATTCGAACCTTCGACCCCTTGCACCCCATGCAAGTGCGCTACCAGGCTGCGCCACACACCGAAACTTCGGGAATTATAACTTGAGGCTTTGGCAAAACCACTAACCCACACTGAGCAAATCACGGATTTCGGACAGCTCTCGACGAACCAACTGCAGATGCTGCTGCGCTTTGCCAGCGTCCATCGCAAGAGATTCTTCAATCGGGCGGCTGTCTTCAAAGTCTGCAGAGTCAGAAAAGTCAGCCAATACAGAATCAGTAACGTCAACCGTGTCAATACCGTTTGCTGCGACCACATCGCTGCTGTGTTTGTCACTTTCAGTGGGTACTGTTTCGTGGAGCTTGTTACGCGCACCACTGATGGTAAACCCTTGGTCATAAAGCAGATCTCGAATTTTTCGGATCATCAACACTTCGTGATGCTGGTAATAGCGGCGATTGCCGCGCCTTTTCATAGGGCGCAACTGTGTAAACTCCTGCTCCCAATATCTCAGGACATGAGGTTTGACACCACACAAATCGCTGACTTCACCGATGGTGAAATAGCGTTTTGCCGGAATAGAAGGTAGAAAGTTCTCCAACGAAATCAATGTGCTAGAACGTAAACATATCAATTTACTCTAAGTCCAAACGAAGCGCAAACTTACCCTCCACTTAGCGCCTTCAGCGGGTACTTTTTTTAAAATGTGTTGCGTGCTTACACAACTCACAGGCACTTACGCACAAACTGACGCTGGATTTGTTATGCCGCGCCGCCGTTACTTTGAATTTGCTCTTTGAGCTTATGGCTGGCGTGAAAGGTCACCACACGGCGAGCTTCAATCGGAATCGACTCGCCCGTTCGCGGGTTACGACCCGGACGAGGCGCTTTGGTACGAATTTGAAAATTACCAAAACCTGAAATCTTGACATCAGTGCCTTCAACCAGACTATGAGAAATCAAGTCAAAAAATGAGTCGATCATGTCTTTTGACTCGCGCTTGTTCAGCCCAATCTGGTCAAACAACAGTTCCGCCAAATGCGCTTTGGTCAGCGCAGGCGTTTCCAGGCTCTCAATAGAAAACTCCATGGTGTCCCCTCGTATCCGTACGCGTTATTGTTTGATGTCAGATCTGGAAAGTCGGCTTAGCAGCGCAGGCGCCCCCCGAGGTTTTGCTCGATGGCTGACACAATTGCCTGAACAACGGTGTCGATGGTCTGGTCATTCAGTGTAGCCGTCTCGCTTGACAGCACCAAGCGTACCGCCAGGCTTTTCTCGTTTAACTGCAAGCTGGCGGTACCCGCTTGGGGTTTGTACACATCAAATAAAACAGCGGTTTTAAGAAGGCCCTGTGTCGGCGCCGCCTTGATCACAGCCATCAAAGCCGCGTGGGTAACCACTTCTGGCACGATGACAGCAATGTCACGCTCGACAGGCTGGAGCTTGCTGACAGGCGTAAAAACCGGAATCTGGCGCTGCAATATGGCGTCCAAATCAAGTTCAAACAACAGGGGCGCCTGCACCAGGTCATAAGTTTGACGCCATTTAGGATGCAGTTCTCCCACAAAACCGATCACGCGCCCGGCCACCATCACGCTGGCGCAGCGGCCTGGGTGCATGGCAGGGTGCTGGCCCGGCTCAAATTCAGCGTGAGTTGGTGCAAGCAGGGCCTGAACATCGCCTTTCACATCAAAAAAATCAACATTTTTTACGGGGTGGTCCCAATTCAATTCCGCCTGAGACCCGTAAGCAAGGCCCGACACCCGCATAGGCTGGTCAAAACCAGCGACGGTGGTGTCGCTGTTCTGACTACCGATATCACGCAAAAATACCCGACCCAACTCAAACACATGGACCCGTGAAGTCTTTCGATCCAGATTAAACTTCAGAACTTGTAGCAGTGATCCTAATAAAGACGAGCGCATCACGCCCATTTGACTAGAAATCGGGTTCAGCAGCTTGATGGGATTGGGGTTGCCTGCCAGCTCATGCTCCCAACGCTCTTCAACAAAGCTGAAGTTGATGGTCTCGGTGTAACCCAGCGCAGCCAAAGCACGCCGCACACCAAACGGACTGCGCTCAGATTCAGGCCTGAGCTTAGCGGTTATCGGGGCAAGTGGCGGCGTATCGGGCAGGTTGTCATACCCCACCAGACGCGTGACTTCTTCAATCAGGTCTTCTTCAATTTGCAGGTCAAAGCGATAACTGGGCGGCGTAACGGTTAAAGTGCCTTCGCCTTGGCTCACTTGCAAACCCAAACGCTCAAAACCCGCCAAACATTGCGCTTGCGTCAGCGGCATACCAATGATTTTGCTGGCCCTGGCGACGCGCAGGGTAACGGGAGCAGCCACCGGCATGTTGACTTGAAGATCATCCATCGGACCGCAAACGGTGCTGGCCGTGCCGCAAATCTCAATAATGAGTTGCGTGATGCGGTCAATATGCTCCACGGTATGACCAGGATCCACACCGCGCTCAAAGCGGTGCCCTGCATCGGTCGAAAAGTTGTACCGGCGCGAGCGCCCTGCAATCGCTTTGGGCCACCAAAAAGCGGCCTCAACATAAATATGTTTTGTATCGTCAGACACAGCCGTCGCACCGCCACCCATGATGCCCGCAAGTGATTCAACCCGGGTCTCGTCAGCAATCACGCCCACTTTTTCGTCGACCACGACGGTACTGCCGTTGAGCAATTTCAAAGACTCACCCGCCTTGCCCCAGCGAACATCCAGACCACCCTGGATTTTTTCGAGATCAAAAATATGTGAGGGTCGGCCCAACTCGAACATCACATAATTTGAAATATCCACCAGCGCTGTGACACTGCGTTGGCCACAACGCGCCAGTTTGTCGACCATCCACTGCGGCGTTTTGGCCTGAGGGTTAAGGTTCTTCACGACACGGCCTGAAAACCGGCCGCATAAGTCCGGTGCACTGATGGTGACAGGCAAACGGGCTTCGTCAGTGACTGCGACGGGCGAAAACACCAACGCTTTCAAAGGTGCGCCGGTCAAGGCCGCCAGTTCGCGCGCCACACCGTAAACGCTCAGGCAATGCGCCAAGTTTGGTGTGAGCTTGAGTGTCAGCAGGGTGTCGTCAAGCTGAAGATGTTCTCGGATGTCTTGCCCCAGTGGCGCTTCTGCTGCTAATTCAAGAAGGCCGCCGTGGTCTTCAGAAATTTTGAGCTCACGCGCGGAACACAACATGCCGTGACTGTCTACACCGCGTAATTGACCAGTTTTGATGATGAACGGCTTGCCGTCTGCACCAGGAGGCAATTCGGCACCTACCAGTGCGCAGGGCACTTTGATGCCAACCCGTGCGTTGGGCGCGCCGCAAACGATGCTTAGCAAGGCGCCCTGCCCCACATCAACTTCACACACCTGTAGTTTGTCTGCGTTGGGGTGTTTGGCAGCGGTCTTGATTTCGCCCACCACAATTTTTGTGAACGGCGGTGCCACGGGTTTGAGCTCTTCAACCTCGAGGCCAGCCATCGTCAATGTATCGGCCAGTTGTTGGGTCGAAAGGGGCGGATTGCAAAATTCGCGCAACCAGGATTCAGAAAACTGCATGATTTACCTACACGTTTGGCTTGAAGATTGAGCTTGGGGTCGTTCAGTTTTGAAATTGCGATAAGAAGCGAATATCGCCATCAAAGAACAAGCGCAAGTCATTGACGCCATAGCGCAGCATGGTCAGCCGGTCGGGCCCCATGCCAAATGCAAAGCCAATGTACTTTTCGGGGTCTAGGCCCATGTTGCGCACCACATTGGGGTGAACTTGGCCCGACCCTGCGACTTCCAGCCAACGGCCAGACAGCGGGCCGGTTTGGAACTGAATGTCAATTTCAGCGCTCGGCTCAGTGAACGGGAAAAAGCTGGGCCTGAAGCGCAATACCAGGTCGTCACTTTCAAAAAAGGTACGGCAGAAATCGGTAAAGACAAACTTCAAATCTTTAAAGCTCACGTTCTCGCCGATCCACAGGCCTTCGCACTGGTGAAACATGGGCGAATGCGTGGCGTCACTGTCGACGCGATAGGTACGGCCTGGCGCGATGACGCGGATCTCTGGCATGGCCAGACCCGCGTCGATGATGGCGCGATACTTTTTGACATGCTGAACCGCATAACGAATTTGCATCGGGCTGGTATGGGTGCGCAACAAGTTAGGGGCCGCCCCAACCGCCTGTTCACTGCCACCTTCGACATAAAACGTATCGTGCATCGATCGCGCTGGATGGTCTTCAGGCGTGTTCAACGCTGTGAAGTTAAACCAATCGGTCTCGATTTCCGGGCCCTGAGCCACATCAAAACCCATCGAGCCGAATATTGACTCTATGCGCTCCAGCGTCAGCGACACCGGATGCAAACCTCCTTGCGATCTAGGGTGACCAGGCAAGCTGACATCTAGAGCCTCGGCTTTGAGTTGCCTGTCTAGCTCGGCATCGCTTAGCGCTTGGCGTCTCGCATTGAGCGCAGCTTCAATCGCCTGCTTGGACAGATTAATGGCGGCACCACGTGATTTTTTCTCTTCTACCGAGAGTTGAGCCATGCCCTTCATCAACTCAGTGATGCGCCCACTTTTACCCAGAAACAGCGCCTTTACGTTTTCCAATTCAGCAGGAAGCGCCGCATGTGCAAACGCGGCACAAGCTTCGTTAACGATGGTGTCCAGATCAGTCATTGAACCAGCCTATTCATACAAATACATCCACACAATCAATCTCGGACAAAACAAAAAAGCCAGAGCCTTTTCAAGCTCTGGCCCAATGTATATGACAGCGAGCAGCTATAAATTAAATAGCAGCCAGCTTTGCCTTTACCTGGCCCACGATAGCGCCAAACGCAGCGCTGTCATGGATGGCCATGTCAGACAAAACTTTGCGGTCGATTTCGATACCGGCTTTGCGCAAGCCATTGGCAAATTGACTGTAAGTCAACCCAAATGAACGGGCACCGGCATTGATACGGGCAATCCAAAGCTGACGGAACACACGCTTTTTAGTACGGCGGTCACGGTAGGCATATTGTCCGGCCTTCATCACCGCTTCTTTGGCGACCCGGAAAACATTACCGCGGCGACCGCGGAAACCTTTGGCAAGGGCTAAAACTTTTTTGTGGCGGGCGCGAGCCGTTACACCACGTTTGACGCGAGGCATGTTGTTACTCCTTGTTCGTCGTTAAATTAAATACCACGGCCCGGCAACATCTGCGCCATGTGACCCATATTGGTCTCATGAACAGCTGTTGATCCACGCAGGTGACGTTTGTTTTTGGTGGTCTTCTTGGTCAGGATGTGACGTTTGAAGGCTTGACCGCGCTTGACGGTGCCACCTGGACGAACGCGGAAACGCTTTTTAGCGCCGCTTTTGGTCTTCATTTTGGGCATTTCTGCTCCTTTTTCATTGTGCTCGTGAGGCGTTTGCAAACTCTTTGCAACCTTGATGGCCCCGAGACACTTGTAAAGTGTCGAGTTTTCAGGCTTGACACTTGTAAAGTGTCGAGTTTTAAAGCCCGACACTTTTTTACAAAGAGTCTTAAAACTCTTCGCTTTGCGCGGCGAGTTTTATCTCACCGCTTTTCCTGTACTTGACTTTCATCAAGACCAGCAGGATCACTTTGCAGTGCCCCTGTAATCTAAGCTCATGCAGCTGCAGGAACTGCTGGGGCCGTTTCTGCCTGCGGCTTAGTTCCTGGCTTTTTACGGCCCGGCGCGATCATCATGACCATCTGCCTGCCTTCCAGCTTGGGAAACTGCTCTACCACTATCAAATCTGCCAACTCATCCCTGATACGTGCCAAAAGAGCCAAACCCAGTTCCTGGTGCGTGATCTCTCGGCCACGAAAGCGCAGCGTGATCTTGCATTTGTCGCCTTCATCCAGAAAGCGCTTGATGTTGCGCACCTTGATGTTGTAGTCACCGTCGTCGGTGCCTGGGCGAAACTTGATCTCCTTGATCTCAATGACTTTTTGCTTGGATTTCGCTTCCGCTGCCTTTTTCTGCTCCGCGTACTTGAACTTGCCGTAGTCCATCAACCTGCAAACCGGCGGCACAGCCGTCGGCGAGATTTCTACCAGGTCTACGTCAGCTTCTCCGGCCAATCGGAGCGCCTCCATGATGTTGACAACGCCTAGCGGCTCATTGTCGACACCCGAAAGTCGTACTTCGGGAGCCATAATTTCACGGTTCAAGCGGTGCTTGCGTTCTTCGCGTTGGCGGCGGTCACGAAATTCAGTAGCGATGGTCGGTATCCTTTAAAACTCTGCTATAAAAGCTATAGCGGCTTGCGCCCGTGTTTAAACGGCTAGAAGCTCAATTGATCATCAAAAACGGTGAAAAATCAGGCTTTTTCAGTGATGTCTGAGCCGATCTGCTTTGCAAACGCTTCAAGTGGCATCACACCGAGGTCTTTATTTCCCCGGGCGCGCACTGCGACAGCGCCAGCTGCCATCTCTTTGTCTCCTACGACCAAGATGTACGGCAGCTTTTGCATCGAATGCTCACGTATTTTATACGTAATTTTCTCATTGCGCAGGTCTAAGTTGACCCTAAGCCCTTGATTTTGCAGCGTTTTAGCAACTTCTCGGGCATATTCAGCTTGAGAATCGGTAATATTGAGCACCGAAACTTGCATCGGCGCCAGCCAGGTGGGCAGCGCGCCAGCATGTTCTTCGATCAAAATTCCGATAAATCGCTCCAGACTGCCCACAATCGCGCGGTGCAGCATGACGGGCCGGTGGCGCGCGCCGTCTTCACCCACGTATTCAGCGTCCAGCCGCTCAGGCATTGAAAAATCAACCTGCATCGTGCCGCACTGCCACTGGCGGCCAATCGCGTCTTTCAGGGTGTATTCAATCTTGGGACCGTAAAAAGCACCGTCGCCAGGCGCAATCTCAAATTCACAGCCAGATGCCCTCAGGCTCTCCATCAATGCGTGTTCCGCCTTGTCCCAGCTTTCGTCTGAGCCAATCCGCGCTTCAGGCCGAGTTGCCACTTTATAAATGATGTTTTTAAAACCGAAGTCGGTGTAGACCTTTTGCAACAGCGTGGTGTAGTCCACGCACTCTTTCAAAATTTGCTCTTCGGTGCAAAAAATGTGGCCGTCGTCTTGCGTAAAGCCGCGCACCCGCATGATGCCGTGCAGCCCGCCCGATGGCTCGTTGCGGTGGCACTGGCCAAATTCGCCGTAGCGCAGTGGCAAGTCACGGTAGCTTTTAATGCCCTGCTTGAAAATCAAAATATGGCCAGGGCAGTTCATCGGCTTCAAAGCGTATTCACGCTTTTCGCTCTCGGTGGTGAACATGTTGTCGCGGTACTTGTCCCAGTGGCCGGTTTTTTCCCACAGCGTTTTGTCAATGACCTGCGGGCCTTTGACCTCTAAATAACCGTTGTCTTGGTAGACCTTGCGCATGTACTGCTCAACGCCCTGCCAGAGCGTCCAGCCCTTGGGGTGCCAAAACACCAGGCCTGGCGCATGGTCATCGATGTGAAACAAGTCCAGTTCTTTGCCCAACCTGCGATGGTCGCGCTTTTCAGCTTCTTCAAGCTGCGTCAGGTATTGTTGCAAATCGTCTTTGGTCGCCCACGCAGTACCGTACACGCGCTGCAGCATTTCATTGCGGTGGTCGCCGCGCCAGTAGGCGCCGGCCAGCTTCATCAGTTTGAAGAACTTCAGCTTGCCCGTGCTCGGTACGTGCGGGCCGCGGCACAGGTCTTCAAAATTGCCTTCGCGATACAAAGACACGTCTTCGCCAGCCGGAATGCTGGCAATGATTTCTGCCTTGTAGTGCTCACCAATGCTCTTGAAATGCGCCACGGCTTCGTCTCGCGGTAGCACGCGGCGTGTCACCAGCTCGTCTTTGGCGGCCAGCTCGGTCATGCGCTTTTCGATGGCGATCAAATCTTCAGGCGTGAAAGGACGCTTGTACGAGAAGTCATAGAAAAACCCGCTTTCAATCACCGGGCCAATCGTGACTTGCGCGTCTGGGAACAACTCTTTAACCGCGTAGGCCAACAAATGCGCGGTAGAGTGGCGAATCATCTCTAAACCATCGACATCTTTAGCGGTAATGATGGCAAGCGCGCTGTCTTTATCGATCAGAAAGCTGGTGTCGACGACTCTACCGTCAACCTTGCCTCCCAGGGCAGCTTTGGCCAAGCCCGCACCTATCGACGCAGCGACCGCAGCGACGGTGACTGGGCCGTCAAATTGGCGTTGCGAGTTATCGGGAAGCGTGATGTTAAGCATGGCAATGAAAATGAAAAAGCGCGGTCATTACCGCGCTTAAAAGTTTAAGCAGCACGTATTTTACAACCGCTGCATAGGTCCGCCTTTCAGTGGAACTGCTCTTCCTCAGTCGAACCCGTCAGCGCTGTCACGCTTGACTTGCCGCCTTGAATCACGGTAGTCACTTCGTCAAAGTAACCGGTACCCACTTCTTGCTGGTGCGACACGAAGGTGTAGCCGCGACCGCGTGCTGCAAACTCTGGCTCTTGCACTTTCTCAACATAGGCCGTCATACCGCGTGCGACGTAGTCTTGTGCCAGGTCGAACATGTTGTACCACATGGAATGGATGCCAGCCAGGGTGATGAACTGGTACTTGTAGCCCATGGCACCGAGTTCTTTTTGAAACCTTGAGATCGTTGCATCGTCGAGATTCTTCTTCCAGTTAAACGATGGCGAGCAGTTGTAAGCCAGCATTTTGCCGGGGTGAACGGCGTGCACCGCGTCAGCAAACTTCTTGGCGAATTCAAGGTCAGGCGTGCCGGTTTCGCACCACACCAGGTCGGCATAGTGGGCATAGGCCACGGCGCGGCTGATGGCTTGGTCCATGCCTTTGCGGGTTTTGTAAAAGCCTTCAGCGGTGCGCTCGCCGGTGATGAAGGGCTTGTCGTTTTCGTCGTAGTCGCTGGTCAGCAAGTCGGCTGCTTCTGCGTCAGTACGGGCAATGACCAAAGTTGGCACGCCGCATACGTCGGCTGCCATGCGGGCTGCGATGAGCTTTTGGCAGGCTTCAGCCGTAGGTACCAGCACTTTGCCGCCCATGTGGCCGCATTTTTTGACCGAAGCCAACTGGTCTTCAAAGTGAACGCCAGCCGCACCAGAGCTGATCATGGCTTTCATCAGTTCAAACGCGTTTAACACGCCGCCAAAACCGGCTTCAGCATCGGCCACGATGGGTGCAAAGTTGTCGATGTAGCCCTTGTCGCCAGCGTCAATGCCTTTGGAGTGCTGGATTTCGTCCGCACGGCGGAAGGTGTTGTTGATGCGCTCAACCACGGTAGGCACTGAATCAACTGGGTACAGTGATTGGTCTGGGTACATGGATGCATAGCTGTTGTTGTCAGCGGCGACTTGCCAGCCCGACAGGTAAATGGCTTTGACGCCAGCCTTGACCTGCTGCATGGCCTGGCCACCGGTGAGTGCGCCCAAGCAATTGACATACGGCTCGTCGTTAACCAGATCCCACAGCTTTTCAGCACCGCGGCGAGCCAGGGTGTGCTCAATATGAAAAGAGCCACGCAAGCGCACCACGTCGGCTGCGCTGTAACCGCGTTTGATGCCTTTCCACCGCGGGTTGGTGGCCCAGTCTTTTTCAAGTGCTGCGATTTGTTGCTCACGTGTGAGTTGGTCATTCAAGGTTTGGGGCATGGTGAACTCCTGGTTAAAAATAAAAAGAACTGAAGCCAAATTTTGCGATAACAAATTCTAAGTCTTCTACAAGACTTATTCAGCTCTTATGTCTTATATAAGACAATTTATTTATTTAAATAAAATCAACAACTTGCGTTTATAACTCCGCCATATGAAATTTAATTTCTTATATTGAGAAATTATTTTGCGGTGCAGCAATTCTATTTATCACCATGTAAAATTTATGTATTGGATGGTGAAATCATGCAACAGCGACAGTTAATTTGATGGCGGGTAGCGCGCAATCAGCTTGTTCTGCCTGTGGTTTAGCCTGGCCAATGCGATGAAACCTAGTGGTTTGAAGCCTTTGGCGCGCATCGCGTTGCCGATAGCAAACAAGATGCGCTGCTTTTTGAAAATCATGCCGAAGCCTGTAAAAAAGTCGATATCAGGGTCCCAGGCCTCAATCGCCTCCGAGCCAGCCCCGTTAATCTCCATGATCGTGAACGCCTCGCCTGCACTCAAATCTTGCAAATTTTCAAAACGCACATCAAAGCGTCCAAAGTGAAAGTCGGGCATGTCACGGGCAATTGCGTCGATTGCGCAATTAAGCTGTGGCGTAATGTATTGTTTGCCATTTCGGTAGAGTCCGCCTACACGGGTCGAGCCTATGGTTGCGAGCCGCACCACTACACCAGCTGTAGGTACGTGGCTAGGATTAAAGGCTGGTTCGTGGCGCGGTGATGCCAGCATGCGCTGCGCGCGTGGGTCAGCCGCTATCAATTCGGCAATCGTGCGCTGCCCGTCACCCGTGACACGCGGAAAATACCGCAACGCCAGGCCAATGATGCTGCCTGATTCAGCCAGCGGACTGCGTACATAAAAAATACCGGCCTCGCCTTCTTGGGGCAGGTACTGTTGCAACACCACTTTTTCATCCGCCGGAAATGCCGCGAGGTAGTCAATCAGTTCGGCACGATTTGCAATCAGTCGCACGCCGTACCCGCACAAACCCAAGTCTGGTTTAGCAATGACGGGAAAAGTCAAACCCGCGCCGCGCATCAGTTCTCGCAACTCCGCGCCGGTGTAACGCTTATTGTTGTGCAGAGCGCAATACGCCGCCGTGGCAGACAGCGCCAGGGGGCCCATGCCATCGAAATATTCGAGCTTGCCCTCGCCGACCAACCCGCCAGCCGTGATGGTCGGGTTTGCTACCGTAGGCAGGCTTAAGCTGTGATAGCGCAGCGCTAACCACAACCATTGCAAGGTAAGCGGTATGCAAATCAACCATTTAGGCATGCGCTCTAATGTGCTGGGGCGAATGCTTGCCGCGTTTGGCTCACGCTTTAAATAAGTGCTTGATGAGAAACCCGCCTGCATCACATCGCTCCCAGCCTGCGAGTGACACTCAAACCGACAGCGGCAATCCGGTCGATATGCTTGTAAGCGGGCTGCTCAAGTTCCTCGCCAAATACGTCCGGGTCAATTTCTGAATAATTCCAATCAAATTTAATGTTTGAATCTTTGTCGGCAAGCAGCGGCTGCATTTCGGCTAAAAACCCATCAACGCCGTTAACAATGGCCACCCCGGTGTAGAGCAACATACGCCCGCCAGGTGCTAGCCGCGATAGGGCCTCTTGCCCGATTCGCACAGAAAGCGCGCGCCCCAAGCGTTCGCCGCCATGACGGTAGGCGCGTTGGGCGGTATCCACCAGATACGGGGGGTTAGAAATAATCAGATCGAAGTCGCCCTTCACAGCGCGCAAGGCATTGCCTAATGCCGGTTTCACGACAACGTTGGCCAAATGGGCATGCGCTGCATTGATCGCCGCATACTGCAGCGCCACCGGGTTAATGTCGTTCATGATTATTTTTAGACCGCCCGATTGACCCCATGCGCGCGCAACAACCATGCCCCCTGCCCCGCTGCCGCAACCTACGTCAAGAACCCGAACCGGCGCTTGTGCCGGCAACGCATCCGCTGCCAAGCACTGCTGAATAAACTGAGCGAATCGGTACGTATCCGGGCCAAAAAAAACAGCATCGTCCTGTGCGGTGGGGAAACCTGAATGCAAAAACAAATCATCACCCACACTGGCCACCCGTACACGGCTTTGCAACACATCGCCCCGTGTTTGCAGCACGCCCGCCCCGCGCATGGCTGCCAGCAGTTCGCGTGTCATACCTTCACAAGACGCGCTCTTAAATGGCAGGTTCCAGCCAAACACATCACGCAAGTCGGCTGCCATCTGCTCACCCCGATGGGCCAACGCCCGCTGGTGCGTAAGCGGCGTCGGCGTAATGAAGCGGTAGCTGTTGGCAGCCAAATACTGCAAGATCAGACCGAGTGCGGCGGCGCTCTCGTGGTGCTCAAGCGTGTTCAGCATGGCGCGTAAACGTGTGTGCTTAATTGCAGCTCGGCGCTATATCGGTCAAAGCAACGCTCGCCGCAAACCAAGCGCATCAGTGCGCCTTCTGCAATAAACGTGGCACAGGCGGGATCAGCGACGACCAAGGGGCGAATCACTTCACGAATCCAGGCGTTGGCGTGGGACACATCCAACGCGGCGTGCAGGTCGAAATAAGCCCGCATTCGGCCATCCAAGCCCAAGCGCTTCATACCGGCTGAGACCTGCTTCACCCGGCCGGGCGCGGTCAATTCAATCACGCCGAGCGCACCTATCGACTGGTAGGTGTAGCGCCGAGTTGTGGCTAGAGCGATCATGGTGTTGCTCAGTGCCAAAGCCTGCCACACGGTCGTGTCGATGCTGGGTGTCAAGTCCATCGCCTGGACCATGTGACCTAACATTTGCCCATGCATGGCACTTTGTTTACCGTGGCCCATCTCGTCCCAATAGTTGCGTGCGCATTCCAGCTTGGGCTGAAGCGGCAATTTGACTTGCGTGTAAGCCAATAAATCGTCAAAACCAGCTTCTCCTGCTGCTTCCTGGGTTAAAAACCAGCGCATCTCTTGCAGGTTGGCACTGTGGGCAAGCCAGTCAAAGAGGCCATGCTGTTGTCCGGGACCGGTATGGGCGAGGGCGGCAAACCATTCAACGAATGTGTCGGCGTTGTGGTGACTACCCGGCAGCTGACAAGCTAGCTCTACACGCAATGCTTCTAAATAATGACCTTCAGCGACGCGGAGTTCAAACTCATCTTCAAGCGTTTGCAGCCATAAGTGTGATGGCGTGCCGACTGCAAGCCGAAAAACATTGAACCGCGCGATTTGCCGATGAAACGCGTCTGGGTCAGCCTTTCGGGAAGCTAAAGGGGCGTACATATGCGTCAAGCAATCTCAGGAAACGTGTCACAACATGGCAGCATTTGTTTATTGTTGTGTCCTGCCCTGCCCGTGCCTGTGCGCAGTGGCCTACAAGCTGTGTAGGCGCCTGCCACATTTCACCCGTCAGCCAAATGCTATCAATATATAAGCAACAACTGTAGGCGGATAAGGGGGCAACCTGTGAATGGATCTGTTGCCACCCATTTCACCGGATGTCACCTGATTTAACCTGAGTCAATCGCCTCACAACTGAAAACCAAAGCTTTCAGGATCGTTGAATCCATTTAAGGTCAAGCAACTGAACGCATGACCGCCCCGACCAGCCCTGCTAGCGCCAGCAGCAGGGTGGGCAAAAACGTCAACAAAAAGCCCAAACCGCGCTTGGCCGGGTCTGACAGGTAGGCTTGTCGGTACATCGTACGCCCCACCAGGTACACAACCCCGGTTGCAGCGACGTAGGTCTGTGGCCAGTAGACGGCGGCGATCAGCAGTGCCGGAACAAAACAAACCAGTTGCTCCAGGGTGTTCATGTGAACACGCACTGCCCGCTCGAAATGCTCATTACCAGTCATCGCTGGTGCCTTGACCCCATATTTGCCGCGCGCTGCACCCACAAAAATGCCGAAAACAATAAATTGGATGATAGCCAGCAAGGCAACGATGTAAACGTAATTCATAGGTTTCCTTTGAGTTGTTAAGCGTCAGTTTAGTTGCGGTCTGATGACCTGATACGTTGGCTGGCGGCACCGAGCAAAAAGCGCGAATAAAGCCGGTGAAAACCCAACAACGCATGAAACAGCCAGCCCATGCTTTGCGCCCCCTGCCCTGAGAGCGGCACAACCGCAGAGCCAAAGTAAAGCAGCGTGCCGGGTAGGTCATTCACTGATGGCCCAGGCACGGCCATCAGCCAAGACCGCGTGCGCCCGGTAAAGTCCGCCAGCAGCAGCTCTGTTGGTGACTGCGCCTCAACGCGCCAGGCTGAAAATCGGGTTGCCGTACCGCTCGCCAGTGCTTTGGCATCCGCATCGGTTGCGGGTTTTGATTTTTACCGTTGAAGGCCAGGCAACGACCTAGGTGGTCGCCTCTGGGCCGACTGGTTAAGCCTGTGTTCAATATGCAATGACGACCACAAAAGCAACAACATAAAAGGCAATGCCAAAAAACAAGAGGCCGGTGTCGGTAATGACGCGTCTACCATCTCTAACGAACGAGAGCGAACCTGCTGCACTGTGTATAGACCCCTCATCGCCAAACAATTGCTCGCCGCGCCATCGACCAAATGAAAGTAGCCAGACAAACGCTCTCCCGGTCTGTCGGACTATGAAACCCATAACGCCAGCGATGATCTCATCCATACCGTCTAACTAATGAATACCGCAAACCATGCGGTAAAAAACCGGCGCTACAAGATAATCTGGGCATCAAAATCCCCTGAAAATGGCTTCTCTGTTGGGTTTGTAGGCTTCTTACTGTTTCACGAACTGCCTGCAAATCCCACTGCATCTGGCTGCGAATCACGGTTTTGACTATAGCCTGCGCCAGATGAGTTTGGCAGGACAGCTCTATCAGGACTGGACGCATTTCAAAGCTACAGACACTTCATTTACCGTATCAATCGCTATAAACTCAGGAGCAAATTACACCCATATCCATTGACCCAAGGCCACTTTTTATACCTAAAACGACGAATTTTAGGCCGTGGAAGCATCACAAACCGGGTTTTGAAGACTTTTCAGCATGGGAAATGACGATTTGACGCGATTTTAGTCATTTTCAGGCATCATTTAGGCCTCTGGCCCAACGAATACCTGCGCAAACAGCTATAAAGTTAATAGCAGACAGTATTCTGAAAGCGACCGTCACACGGTACGCAACAGCGCCTTCGCCTTCTTTTCCTCACGCCGCTGGCTAAAAAACGACTTTAGCAGCGCTGCGCACTCATCTGCAAGGACCCCGCCGAGCAGCGTCGTTTGGTGATTCAGTTGGGGCTGATCAAAAATGTTGATGACAGAGCCTGCCGCTCCGGTTTTCGGGTCTGATGCACCGAACACCACACGTTTGAGCCGTGCATGCAGCATGGCACCGCTGCACATGGCACAAGGCTCCAGCGTCACATACAGCTCGCAGTCTGGCAGCCGGTAGTTGCCCAGCAACTGGGCCGCAGCGCGTAGCGCAATGATCTCTGCATGCGCCGTCGGGTCGTGGTCTTTGACGGGTGCGTTACAGCCCGTTGAGATGACTTTGCCTTTAAACACGACGATTGCACCGACAGGCACCTCTCCCATTGCTGCGGCGGTCTGGGCCTGAGCAAGCGCCAGTTGCATAACGTCAATATCGGTCAGCATGTATGCCAGGGCTTAACGCAAAAATGACGATACCGCATTGATTTCAGCCAACTGACCCATCATTTTTTCAAAAAGCAATTCGGGGTCTAGCCGTGCATCCTTGCCTTCAAGCTGCAGCACTGAACTGATGAGATGCATTTGCTGGGGGAACACCATACCCGCGACGGGCGCCGCGTCTTCGACTTGCAAAAAACTGCAGATTTGCTCGCGAAGTAAATCCTTGTCTCGCGCCGCAAACAAAATGCCGCCACGCCCTCCGGGCATGCAGCACAAAATCGCATTTGCAGGCAAACGCTGGCGAATAAACTGGGCAACCAGCATGGCCTTGACGGTTGTGCCGCCCTGCTCCTGGGTGACATTGAAATCGTCGTGATTGATGATGTGAATCCCGCACAGCGCCGCATAAACCTTACTCGTCCGCACATCTTTAAGCGTACGGGTGAGCAGCTCGATGAACCCAGCCTCGCTCCAGCAGCCCGTCAGGGGGTCGAGCAGCTTTTTGCGCTTGTCTCTGGACGACTGGGTCAACAGCGCTTTTTGGTTGTCAGTCATGGCGCTGATGCGCAGTTCTGACTCGACCATATGCGCCATATCGGCCAGACTTTCCAGGTCTTCCCCTGAAAAAGTGCGCGGCATGGTGTCCAGCACGCACAGGGTTCCAACACGCAGACCCAAGGCTATTTCCAGCGGCCAACCGCAATATGAGCGGATGTAGGGCGGGCCCGTGACCAGTGGGTTATGTGCAAAGCGAGGGTCAGCGTGGGTGTCGCGCACCTGAAAAACGTCGGGCGACATGATCGCATGACCACAAAACGAAATTTCACGCGTGGTTTCAGGCACGTCAAGTCCTTGGGCAGAGCGAAACCACTGTTCATCGTCTTCAATGATCGAAATCAGCACAATCGGCACATGAAGCAAGCGCTGAGCCATACGGGTGATACGGTCAAACCGATCCTCGCGCGGCACGTAGGCGCACATGGCTGACCGCAGGGCCGCAATCCGCTCTGCCTCGTTGTCAGGTATGGGGGAAATTAGATAGTCCAAAACTCTTTCAAAATGCTATTAATTTATGAGCATAAAACACAATATTTACAGGGGCCAGTCTCCAATTTTCCACCTAAACGGCAGTTTTTAAACCTGGCTGCTGATTTCATGCTCGACGGCTGGATCAGTGAAAGGCTAGTTTATCCATCCACCGTGCCAGGGCGCGTTCGTGATCGTTACCTTTGGCGTACAGCGTTTGCATGGCAACGCTTGCCTCAGGCCGGTGCTGGTTGAGCTTGATCTTGCATTGCAACTTCAGAACCTTGAGCTCAAAAGCCACAATGCCATTCATCATTTTGTGCTGATAATCTTCACCCAAGCCGCGCCACTGGTCAGCATAAGTCGGGTCGTGGTCAGCAATCAGATGCTTGAGCAAACGGTCTATATCGTCAAAGTGGTCGATAATTTTGGCTTCAACAGTGCAATGCACGGTCAGGTAATTCCAGGTGGGTACCCGAACCAGGTCGGGATAAACGCGTGGAGTCATGTAAGCGTGGGGGCCCATAAAGGTAACGACGGCTAATGGCCGCGCGACGAGATAGCGCCAATGTGGGTTAGGTTTCGCGCAATGGCCCAGCAGTAGCGACTCCGATTGCCCAGAGCCTGTGGAAGGGCCCTCAGTTAACAAGTGCAAAGGCAGCGGTGTGACATACGGCAAACCGTCATCATCCGTCGATATCAAACTGGCAAACGGATTAGCGCGCATCAGTTCATGGGCGGTGGCGTTGGTGGTGTCAGAGTCTTTGGCAGCGAAATTTGGCGGCAGATACATCATGTATGTATTTTGCCATTGGGGGTATTTGTACGCCTCAACCCGATGCCAAGCCAATATTGAAGTCTGCGGCTTGACCGCCGAACCCGACGAGCCTGTAGCGGATTGGAATTCGGCTGGCCTTTAAAGATTTGTGTTTTCAAAACACAGCGTGGTCGCCGCGTTCGGCCGAAGCCTCCCCACTCACCAGTTTGCGATAGTAGTCATAAAGGGTTTCATCTCCCGCCGATGGTGTGGCGGCTTCGTCGTAGCGGGCAGCGGCTGCATCCCATACCAGCATCGACTCGGTGGCGTAATAGCGGCCTATGCGCGCCAGCTCTGCTTTATCGGCCAGCGGCAACACCACGCGGCCCAGCAAGCTCAGCACGGTGATGATGCTGTCTAGCAGTGCTACCGGCACCTGCTGAAAGCGCGGCGGCTTGCCGAGCAGTTCAAACAATCTCTCGCCCTGTTCACGCGGCGTGATGGCATTGCCCGGACCGCCGATGGGTAACACTCGGTTGTGGCGTGCTGTGTCATCAATGCAAGCCGCCAGGTATGTGCCCAGATCTGAATCGCTGATCGGCTTGCACGCCGTAAGCGTTCCATCGCCGAAAATCAGAAACGGTTTGCCAGCCTTTACCCGTTCGATCTGGCCGGATAAAGACTTAAAAAAAGCCGTTGCACGAACGATGGAATAAGTCATCCCTGACTGAATCAATACCGCCTCAAAAGCCAGCTTTGCTTGCTGAAAAGCCAGCTGCGGCTTTTGTACACAAATGGCCGACAACAGCACGACCTGTGTCACGCCCGCTGCCTTTGCGGCATCCAGCGCCGTGACTTGCGCCAAGTGGTCGATGGCCCACGCATCTTTGGGTGTACCGGTACGCGAAGCCAAACACGACACCAGCACATCAAACTGCTCACCGCAGAAACCGTCGCGCGCCAGCGAGGCGGCGTCGCGAACATCGCCCACGCGCACCGTGGCACCCAAAAAAAGCCTGGCGTTATCAGCAGGCGAAAGCTTGCCTTTTACGCCTGAACGCGGCCGTACAAAACACACCACCTCGTGTCCACAACGCAACAAAGCGCGAACGGTTGCCTGACCGATGGTGCCCGTGGCACCAATGACGAAAACGCGGCGCGGCATGGGTTTGTCCTACCCGGTGATCAACAAGGTCTTAAGAATGAACGACATTGGCTGGTAATACTCACTGTTGAGCCCTTGTGAAAAGGTGAGGGAAGTTGAGGGAAGTTGGCGGAACACTGTTGATTTGCGTGCAGGTGGTACGAAGCCAATCTACCGTCGCACCCGCAACAATACTTGGCTACTTTGGTGTTCGTAACTGCTGTGCTTGTTGGATGATTAACGTACGCCCATGAAGTTGAGCACGTCTTTGACCAATACATCGCTTTGCTTTACGTTGCCCTCAATACGAGCACGCATGTTGGTCATGCAGGATTTGACCGCGGCATCCCATTCGGCGTAACTGCTTAATGTCTTGCCAGTTTTCAGGTCTCTGGCATCCCGTCCAAGTCCTCCGCCAGCCACGTCTGTCATCTGCAATTCCATGTCGCAAGGTTTCGCAGTCGCCGCGTTGTTGAAGTAGAAGAAGTTGCTGCGTCCATCCCAGCCGTGGTGCGTGCCGGGATATTCCTTGTACGTGACCGGCTGACCGGCAGCGGCAAGTTCCTTGGCAAAGCGTTCGCACACTGCACTGTCTTGCCAATCTTCTAGAGTGCGGTCAGCGCCTGCCATGAAGATTGGTGCAGTCGCTTTCACCGTATCTGCCCGATACCGAATGTTGCAAGCGGATGGATATACCGGAATATGGCCGGCAAACTTGGCACCGTTGGTATCGACGGGCCGCTGGTACGTCGGCCATGCTGTGTAAAACGCCGTGCCGCCGCCCCGTGAAAAGCCAATGTTGTAGATGCGACTGGCATCAATCTGTGGGTGGGTAGCCAGCAACTTCAATGCGTTCATTGCGTCGGCAATGTTTGCAGCTGGACTCAAGACACTTTGATCTTGGGCAGTTTCACTGATGCCTCGCGGTTTGAATGAGTCCACAATGAATATCGCAACGCCAGCAGCATTCATTTGCCGCGCCCACACTTCATAAGCGTAAGGGCTGACGCCGCTGCTGCCGTGGCTCAATACCAATGCAGGCACTTTGCCATTGACAGTCTTGGGCATCAGCAGGTCACCATATACAACGACCTGCTTCGTCTCCGTCATGTTGCGCCGCGCATATGACCACATGCTTTGTGGCGTGATTGAGTTAAATTCAATTCGACCGGTTTGCCCACTGCCCAGGTCGGATGCAGGCGCAGCGTGGGCGGCGGAAGTAAGGTTAGCGGCAACGACCAATGCAAAAACGATGGTCTTCATGTCAATGACCTTTCACGAAGTCGATGACTTCTTTGACTGCTTGATCTTTGGCCGCACCATTTGAGGCGACCGTAAACCCTCGACTATTGCAAGCCGCAAACGCCTTGTCCCATTCCGCAAAGCCAGTGATAGCTATACCAGATTTGTAATCTCGCGCCTCCCCAAGCCCGCCACCCTTTACGTCGGTCAGAAACACCTCAATTGAGCAATTTTTTGCCGTCACGCCTTGTGGCAAATAAGTACGGGCGGTACTTCCATCGAAACCGTGAAATGTATTGGGGAACACTTTCCACTTTATGTTCGCACCAGCCCGGTTCAACTCGGTGTAATAGGCCGCGCAAGCTTCGGCGGGTGTACCGTCATCGGCGCCACCCATAAGCGCCAGCATGGGAGCATTGTTGGTGTTGCCACGGTCAAACCGGAATCGCGTGTTGCAGTTGCCTTGGTACAGCGGAATGTGCCCAGCGAATTTCAGATCGTCAGTGATGACCGCCCGACGAACCATGTCCCAATAGGTCTCAAACACCGCTGTTCCGCCGCGTGAACCGCCCATGTGAAAGATGCGTTTCGCATCAATTTGCGGGTGGCTAGACAGCAGCTTTAGACCATAAAGTGCATCAGCCACATCAGCTGTGACACTCACTTGGCCTTGATCATTGGTTGTGGTGTCGATACCGCGAGGCTTAAAGCTATTCACAATAAACACAGCAATCCCAGCGTTATTTAGCTCCTTGGCCCACACGTCATACAGCTTGGCAGAAACGCCGCCGCTGTCATGCGAGATAAGAACTGCCGGAACTTTTTCAGTGCTCTTGCGCGGCATCAGCAAGTCACCAAAGACAGTAACTTTCTTTGTGTTGTCTAAGTTTTTACGAACAAACTGCCAGCGGTCTGGTGGTGTGATGGACTCGAACTCAATGCGACCGTTGCGGCCGTCTGCCAGTGAAATAGGCTGACCCTGTACGCTAACCGTGAGGACTGAAAATAACACCGAAGTGACAAGGCATCTTGAAAATTTGCGCATGAAAGTCTTTTCAGTTAAAGCTTATTTAACGCCCATGAACTTGAGAACATCTGCCTATTCCCACTCAATCGTCGCAGGTGGCTTACTGCTCACGTCATAAGTGACCCGGTTGATGCCGCGCACCTCATTGATGATGCGACTGGAGACCTTCTTGAGCAGTGCGTATGGCAACTCGGCCCAGTCTGCTGTCATGAAGTCACTGGTTTGTACGGCGCGCAGGGCAACCACATAGTCGTAAGTGCGGCCATCGCCCATCACGCCCACACTTTTCACTGGCAGGAAGACTGCGAAGGCCTGGCTGGTCAGCTCGTACCAGGTTTTGCCAGAAGCTGCGTCTTTGAAATTGCGCAGCTCTTCAATAAAGATTGCGTCTGCCCGGCGCAGCAGATCAGCGTATTCTTTTTTAACCTCGCCCAAAATGCGGACGCCCAGACCTGGACCGGGGAAGGGGTGGCGGTAGACCATGTCGTGCGGCAGGCCCAGCGCCACACCCAGTTCACGCACTTCGTCCTTGAACAGTTCGCGCAGTGGCTCCAGCAACTTCAAGCCCAGTTGCTCCGGCAGGCCGCCGACGTTGTGGTGACTTTTGATGACAACGGCTTTTTTATTTTTGCCGCCGCCGGATTCGATGACGTCTGGGTAAATGGTTCCCTGTGCCAGCCATGCTACGTTTTTAGTAGCGGCTTGCTCCCGTATCAATTGAGCCTGGGCCTTAAAAACCTCTACGAATTCACGCCCGATAATCTTGCGTTTGGCTTCTGGCTCGCTCACGCCTTTAAGGTGGCCCAAAAACTGCGCCTCGGCATCGACACGAATAACCTTGGCGTGCAGCTTGCCGACAAACATGTCCATCACCATGTCGCCTTCGTTTAACCGCAGTAAGCCATGGTCTACAAACACGCAGGTCAATTGGTCGCCAATGGCGCGGTGAATCAACGCGGCTGCAACGGATGAGTCGACCCCGCCGCTCAAGCCCAAAATGACTTCTTCAGTGCCTACTTGTTGGCGGATTTTTTCAACGGCTTCTTCAATGTAATCGCCCATGATCCAGTCGGGCCGGGTGCCGCAAATGTCTAAAACAAAGCGGTTCAATATGGCCTGGCCTTGCACCGTGTGCGTGACTTCTGGGTGAAATTGCACCGCATAAAACTTGCGCGCTTCGTCAGCCATGCCGGCAATGGCGCAGCTCGGCGTGGACGCCATCACTTTAAAGCCGGGCGGCAGCTCGGTGACTTTGTCGCCGTGGCTCATCCACACCTTCAGCATGCCGTGGCCTTCAGGTGTAGAGAAGTCTTCAATACCCTTGAAAAGCTCAGTCTGCCCATGCGCCCGGACTTCAGCATAGCCAAACTCGCGCGTTTTACCCGCTTCTACCTTACCGCCCAATTGCTGCGCCATGGTTTGCATGCCGTAGCAAATGCCCAGCACGGGAACGCCCAGCTCAAAAATTGCATCAGGCGCGCGGTCATCCACCTCGTACACACTGGCGTGACTGCCCGACAAAATCACACCCTTCAGGTTGCCGTCTTTGGCATAGTCACGCACCCAGTCGTCGGTCACGTCACATGAGTGAACTTCACAAAAAACATGCGCTTCGCGCACACGGCGGGCGATAAGCTGGGTGACTTGACTTCCGAAGTCCAGGATCAGGATTTTTTGATGTTGCATGGGATTCATGTAGCTCAGGTCAAGAGCTGGTGTTGAGTCAAAAACTCAATAGGTTTAAGGATACGAAACGGAAGGTCGGAGGTAGTTGCTAAAACCAACAAATCTTGGTCACCAGTCACCAAAAAATCGGCTTTGCTGGCAAGCGCGAGTTCAAGAAACATCTGATCGTATGGGTCGCGACAAATGGGCAGATTTGCTTGATGCGCTTTTGGGGATATGTCAGTGACCTGCACGAACGGCAGGTAGTCGGCAAGCAGACTTTCCTGGTCACTCATATCAAGTTTGAATTTTTGGTTTGCCAGCAAACGAATCAGCTCTTCGGTCGTTTCTTTGGACGCACAAGGAACAACAGTGCCGCTGATCCACAGTGATCGAAAACGACCCAACGTTCCGCCCGCAAAAACCAGCGCTGAAAGTAAAACATTGCTGTCCAAAACAACACGCGGAACCGGATCAGACGTACGGATCATGCGCGAGTGCTGCGCGCCTGTTTGACAACATCAGCCACATCCTGCTCAGTGATTCCGAGCAGTTCAAGTTTTCTGCGCACAGCATCGCCATTTTGCACCCGCACAGGCGTCAGCATGATGCAGTCGTTAACCGCCTCCACCTCGTAATACTCGCTGGGTGGCAATTTAGAGATCACAGCTTTCGGCAGCGTGATCTGGTTTTTGGACGTCATTTTGGCAAGCATGATGATCTCCTTAAAGTAAGAATTCCTTACTTTAACTCACTGGCGATCAATCCGCCCGATAGTTAGGCGCTTCTTTGGTAATCTGCACATCATGCACATGGCTCTCACGAATACCTGCTGAGGTTATTTCAACGAATTCGGCCTTGCTTTGCATCTCGTCAATCGTGGCACAACCGCAGTAGCCCATGCTGGCGCGCAGGCCGCCTGCCATTTGGAAAACGATGGACACCATGCTTCCTTTGTAGGGCACGCGCCCTTCAATGCCTTCGGGTACCAGCTTGTCGGCGTTGGGATTGCCTGTAGAAGATTCTTGAAAGTAACGGTCTGCACTTCCCTGCTGCATGGCGCCTATGCTGCCCATACCGCGGTAGCTTTTGTAGCTGCGGCCTTGGTACAGAATGACCTCGCCCGGCGCTTCTTCAGTGCCTGCAAACATGCCGCCCATCATGACAGTGCTCGCACCCGCTGCAATTGCCTTGGCAATATCGCCCGAATACCGAATGCCGCCATCGCCGATCAACGGCACGCCTGTGCCGCGCAGGGCTGTGGCCACGTTGTCAATGGCCATGATTTGCGGCACACCCACGCCCGCCACGATACGGGTGGTGCAAATGCTGCCCGGGCCAATGCCGACTTTGACGCCGTCCGCGCCGGCATCGACCAATGCCAACGCTGCCGCACCCGTGGCAATGTTGCCGCCTATGACGTCGATCTGGGGATAGTTTTGTTTGACCCAGCGCACCCGGTCAATCACACCTTTGCTGTGGCCGTGGGCTGTGTCAACGACGATAGCATCTACCCCAGCTTTAACGAGGGCTTCGACCCGTTCTTCAGTACCTTCACCGACTCCCACAGCCGCGCCCACGCGCAAACGACCAGAGGAGTCTCGCGCGGCATTGGGGAAATTGGTTTGCTTGGTAATGTCTTTGACGGTAATCAAGCCTTTGAGCTCAAAGTCGTCGTTGATGACAAGCAGCCGCTCAAGCTTGTATTTATTGAGCAGCGCCTTGGCCTCCAGTGCCGAGGTGCCTTCATTGACCGTGATGAGCTTTTCTCGGGGCGTCATGATCTGGTGGGCCTTGACGTCGTAGCGGGTTTCAAACCGCAAATCGCGGCTGGTGACGATGCCCACCACCTTGCCGCCGTCGCACACCGGAAAGCCTGAAATGCCCAACTGCTCAGAAAGCGCCAAGATTTGTAACACTGTGTGTTCAGGCGTTATCACGACCGGGTCTCGCACCACCCCTGATTCGTACCGTTTGACCTTGGCTACCTGGGCGGCCTGCTGCTGGGCCGTCAAGTTTTTATGTACGATGCCAATACCGCCTTCCTGGGCTATGGCAATGGCCAGCCTGGCCTCGGTCACCGTGTCCATAGCAGCCGACACAAGAGGTAAATTAAGTTGGATATTGCGTGAGAAAAAGGTCGAAAGTGAGGCGTCCTTGGGTAGGACTTGTGAGTACGCTGGCACCAACAATACGTCGTCGAAGGTGAGCGCTTTGCCGAGTAGGCGCATGGGTTTTGCTCCAAAAATAGGATTGTAGCCGCGTGAAGTTTGTCTACGGGCAACCGGCATGAAGCGTTTAAGATGAATGAATCGCAATAAAAATCAGCGAAAAGGCCCGGCGGGCACACAAAAGACGCCTTTAAAGTTTGTCACCCCAAGGCCACAACTTGCAGCAATACACTTAAAAAATGACATCAAAACCCATACCTGAAATCTTGGCCAAGGCTGCGGCTTGTTGCCTCTTGGCGTTTGCCGCCGTAACGGCCAGCGCGCAATGGCAATGGGTAGAAAAAGACGGTCGAAAAATTTTCAGCGACCGCCCACCGCCTGCAGAAATTGCGGAAAAAGACATTTTGAAACGTCCAGCCGGTGCCGCCAGAGCGGCCTCCCCACAGGCCACTACGGCACCAGGCAGTGAAACCTTAGCGGGTACCAAGCCCATGGTGGCGCCTACCGCGCCAGCCGCAAAAGCCAGCGCACCCAAGCTGTCGGGCAAAGACGCCGAGTTGGAAGCCAAGAAAAAGAAAGCCGACGACGAGGAAGCGGCTAAAAGAAAAGCCGAAGAAGAAAAAGTTGCCAAAACCAAAGCCGAAAATTGCGATCGCGCCAAAAACGGGCTGTCTACCTTGCAATCTGGCGTACGCATGGCATCAGTCAATGCCAAAGGCGAGCGAGAAATTTTTGACGATGCCAAACGCGCATCAGAAACAAAAAGAGCCCAGGAAATTATTGACAGCAGCTGCAAATAGGCAGCTTTTGGGCCCTAGCAGCCTACACCCTACCCGCCGTAACCCGCCTTAGCACCGGGTCTCTTGTTAGCAAACAGGCCAGCACCAGCGTTTTTTGCCCCTTGTCGGGTAAAGCGTTCTCGGCGTGCGACTTTGGGGTCAACCCGCAACGCCCTGTAAACCTCGATTCTGTCGTTTTCATTGAGCTGATGGGCCAGCCCGCAACGCTTGCCCCAAACCCCCAAAGTCAGATTGTCAAATGTCAGGTCCACGTGCTCACTGAGCAGACTGCTATGCTGTATCGCCTGCCCGACGCTGCACCCAGCCGCAACCACCAAAGTCCACTCCTGCACGCGGCGCGGTGTTGGTGAATAAGCAAGTGTTACTTTCACGTTGACGCTTCTCCGTAAATATTGCCTGCTCTTTTGACAAAGGCATCCACCAGACTTCCTGCGACCTTGTCAAAAACTGGCCCTACCAGCGCAGCCAAAGCGGCATTGTCAAAGTCATAAGTCAATGCAAATTCAACTTTGCAGGCTCGGTCTGTGGCCTTTCCTACGGGGGTAAAGTCCCATTGACCATCAAGTTTTGAGAACGGACCGTTGACTAATTTCAAACCGACTTGACGGTCTTTGACATGCGTATTGCGGGTCGTAAAACTCTGGCTTAAGCCTGCGATGGACAACCCAACTTTAGCGGTCATGCCTTGCTTGTCTTCGCTCAAAACGGCGGACTCGTCACACCAGGGCAAAAACTGAGGATAACTGCTGACATCAGTCACCAGAGCAAACATTTCAGCAGCGCTGTACCAAATTAAAACGGACTTGTGAACGGTTTTCATACAATCAGGAGTTGTCTACGATTGTATTGGTCGCCGGCATCCTTACATAACGCCATGGCAACCAAAGACCTCTCTCGCTCTACCTCCACAAAAAAACCCGACGCGGTATCGTCTGGAAAATCCAAACAGAACCGACCCGCTATCGTGTCACCCAAGGCGGCTGCGGCTGCCGTGCGGATTGCCGACAACAAAAAGGCGATGTTCAATTACCACATTGAAGAGCGCTTTGAGGCCGGCATGGTGCTTGAAGGCTGGGAAGTCAAGTCGGTACGCGAGGGCAAAGTGCAACTGACCGACGGCTATGTGGTGATAAGGAATGGCGAAGTTTTCATCATCGGCTGCCAGATCAACCCGCTGGGCACGGCATCAACCCACGTCACGCCCGACAAGGTGCGGACCAAAAAGCTGTTGATGCACAAGGCCGAGATCAAGCGGCTGATGGGTAAGGTCGAACAAAAAGGCTTTACCCTGGTGCCGCTGAACATGCACTGGAAAGCCGGCCGCGTGAAATGCGAGATTGGCCTGGCCAAAGGCAAAGGCGAGCACGACAAGCGCGACACGATTAAAGATCGTGAGGGGAAACGCGAGGTAGAGCGCGCGATGAAATCTAGAAACCGCTAGGTCAACGCTCTTAACGGATGCGCATCCGCCGCCCAGGGGCTGACAAAAAACGCATCTGCCATGCCAGGCTTGACGTCTTCAATCCGCTCTGGGTTCCACTTGGGCGTGTAGTCTTTGTCAACCGCCAAAGCGCGTATGCCTTCGACGGTTTCGCTCTCAAGTCCGGGCCGCAGATTGAAGCATTGGTAAACCATGTCGCGCTCCATGCGCAGGTCATCGGCCAACGTCATGCCGCGCGCTTTACGGATTTGCTCCAGCGTGACGTGCAGCATCAGCGGTGAGCGTTTGCGCAGCACGGCGGCGGTTTTCTTGGCCCAAATGTCATCTTTGGCCTTCTCTAGGCTGTCGATGATGTGTTTAACGCGTAAAAGGCTGAAATGTGTATCAATTTGAGGATGTTTTAGGGCTGTAGCGTCCTGTTTATGGTCGCGTTCAGCTCCCAAATTAGTAGCATTCCAATCTTCAAACGAGCTGCTGCCCAGCTTGTCCCACAGCGAAGGCAAGCTGCCTGCATAGACTTTGACATCGGCCAGACCGTAATCCATCGCGTCATCCGCACCAATCACCTCGCCCGTCAGCGCCAGGTACTCGCCCACATGGCCGGGGCAGCGGCTTAAAAAGTAGCCGCCGCCTACATCGGGGAACAAACCAATGTTGGTCTCTGGCATCGCCATCTTGGTGTGCTCGGTGACGATTCTTGTTTTTGAACCCTGAGCACGCGCAGACGGGCTTGCCCGGCCTGCGCCTTCATATTCGCCCAATGGGGCTCCCAAGGCTACGCCTTGGCAGAGCCCCATACCGCCACCCATCACCACGCCATCCATGAAGGCGATGTACGGTTTGGGGTAGTTGTGAATAAGGTGATTCAGTGCATATTCTTCAGTGAAAAACTCATCCAGCGCCTTGTCGCCTGCCAGCGCAGCGGTATGAAAAAACCGAATGTCACCCCCCGCGCAAAACCCGCCGAACAGCGCCTCGGGCGTACCCGGCTTACCTACTTTATTTGTACCGCGAATCGCCACTACCTCGACTGCCGGGTCATCACGCCACGCGGTTAAAGCCGCGGTGATGTCCCGCACCATCTGCAAGCTCAGCGCATTCAGCGCTTTCGGGCGATTCAAAGTGATCAGCCCGGCGTTGCCGCGTCTTTCGACCAAAATATCTGTCGTCATGCTCTTTCTCTCCAAGCCATCATCTCGTTCATCACCAGTGCGCCTATCACCAGCGCACCCCCATACAGCACACTGGCGCCAGGCGCTTCACCCGCACTCAGCCACACCAGCAATATTCCAAAAATAATCTCTAGCAGCGCCAGCAACGAGACTTCAGGCGCCTTCAAAACCGATGCGCACCACACCGCCAGCACGCAAGGGATGGCCAGTTGCGTCAGCCCCAATAAAGCCAACAAGCCAATGTCATGCGGCGTTGCGGTTAACGGCCAAGCCAGCGGCAGCGTGACTGCTGACGAAATTACCGCCCCCACCAGCACGGCAGGTACCAGGTCAACTTTGTGCCCATGCGCCTGGCTGTGCTGCACCACCGTCCAGTTGCAAGCGGCGGCTATCGGCACCAGCAAGGCGACCAGCGTACCCGTCAGTTGGGCAGACAAATCAGCCTGGCCGCCGTACATCCAGACAATGCCCACGCCAGCCAATGCAATGGCCAGCCAGGTACGCGCCGGGATGCGGTGATGGGTAAAAATACGTGCCAACAGCGCCGTAAACAGGGGGCCCAGCGCCATCGTGACCAGCACATTGGCCACGGTTGTTAGCGTCAGCGCGACCATGAAGGCGGTGAACATCACGCTCCAGCACAGGCCGGACAGCCACAGCGCTTTGCCCCCATCACCCCATTTCAGCATCTGCGCAAAAACTTTGCGCCCACGCACCATCGGTAAAATCACCAACAACGACAGCACAGTGAAAAAGCTGCGCCAAAACGTCACCTCAAAACTGCGGGCAGATTCAAGATACCGCGTGACCAAGCCAGCGGTCGACCACAGCAGCGCACAAAGAACCATGAGCACCACCGCGCGGCGGTGGGTTAAAACAAAGCGAGACATCAGACGGCAACTGCCCAAGGATGGTGAATCAGGGGGTACGGTGCCAAGTCCCGGACCTTGCGGGTGACGATGGTCAAAATAACGAGCGACACTTTTATTTCGATTGGAACTTAACACCAGTCATGGCTTTTAACCCACCGTCTTGCGTGTAAACGACCGCGCCAAAAGAGTGTGCGGTTTGCCAGATCAACGCATCGGCCATCGCCAGCTTGTGGACGACTGAGGTTTTAGCTGCTGCAAAGTGATCATTTGCTGCAAGCTGCACGACTCGGCCTTTGCGCATCATTTCCAACACTTCAAGCGCCGCTTCCTCACCTTGAGTGATCAGCATGCGTTTACCTACCTCATACAGACACAGCGTCGGGACAATCAGGTTGCTGGCATCAAGCAGTGCCGTCTCAAAAAAATCAGCGTTTGCGCCGCCAGTAACGTATTCCAGCCAACCACAAGAGTCGACGAGCGCCAGCGTGGCTTGAGGTTTGTGCTTGATGTTTGCCACGCTCAAACCCGGTCAGCGTCGCGCACAACCTGCGTGTCCATGCCTGGCCAGCGCCCCCGCAGACTGGCCACCGTCTTTTCAGGGATGAACTCCACCTTGTCGCCATTGAGCTTTACTTCCATGCGCTGGCCAGCCACAAGGTTCAGAGCACGGCGAATATCTTTGGGTATGACAACCTGAAATTTTGGAGAAAGTGCTACGGTAGACATAGTTTTACCATAATTAAAGTTTTACGAAATTTAATCGTAGCACTAAACCAACTATAGGACAGTGACTGGTTCACACCCGAGGCTATTAAAGCAAACATGGGCCACACGCAGTGGGCAAGCGTGGGGGCTATCTCCCTGCCCGCTTACGCTCGCTCTCGGTCAAATGCCGCTTGCGCAGGCGCACTGACTTGGGCGTGATCTCGACCAACTCATCTTCTTCAATAAATTCCACGCCATACTCGAGCGTCAACTCAATCGGTGGGGTGATTTTGATGGCGTCTTCTTTGCCCGAAACGCGGAAGTTGGTGAGCTGCTTGGTGCGGGTGGCGTTGACGACCAGGTCGTTGTCACGGCTATGAATACCGACGATCATGCCTTCATATACCGGATCATTCGCTTTCACAAACATACGGCCACGGTCGTCCAGCTTACCCAGCGCGTAAGTGAAAATTTCACCTGCATCCATCGAGATCAGCACACCGTTTTTGCGGCCACCGATCTCACCCCGGTGCGGCTCATAGCAGTCAAAAATATTGGCAATCAGACCCGAGCCGCGCGTCAGGTTCAAAAATTCGTTGGTAAAACCGATCAGGCCACGCGCCGGAATACGGTATTCGAGGCGCACGCGGCCCCGGCCATCAGATTCCATGTTGACCAGGTCGCCCTTACGCTCACCCAAAGCTTGCATCACACCGCCTTGGTGGCCTTCTTCGATGTCAGCTGTGACCAGCTCAATCGGCTCGTGCTTTTCGCCGTTAACTTCTTTCATCACCACGCGCGGCTTGGATACCGCCATCTCAAAGCCTTCACGGCGCATGTTTTCCAGCAGGATGGTCAAGTGCAGCTCACCCCGGCCCATGACTTCAAAAATACCTTCTTCATCGGTCTCGCTGACGCGCAGCGCCACATTGTGCTGCAACTCTTTTTGCAGGCGGTCCCAGATCTGGCGGCTGGTGACGTACTTGCCTTCGCGGCCCGCCAGTGGGCTGGTGTTGACGCAAAAGTTCATCGTCAGCGTGGGCTCATCAACTTTGAGCATCGGCAGCGGGGCAGGAGTGACGGGGTCGGTGATGGTCACGCCGATGCCGACGCCTTCAATGCCGTTGATCAGCACAATTTCGCCCGGGCCGGCTTCAGTCGCTTGCACGCGCTCCAGGCCCTGAAAAGTCAATACTTGGTTGACTCGGCCCTTGATGGCCTTGCCGTCGGGGCCTTCCATCACCACCACATCCATCATGGGTTTGATGGTGCCCTGGCTGATGCGGCCTACACCGATACGGCCGACGAACGTTGAAAAATCAAGCGCTGAAATTTGCAGTTGCAGCGGTGCTGTAGGGTCGCCTTTCTGCGGCGGCACGTGTTTGAGAATGGTGTTGAACAGCGCCGACATGTCGGGGCCCCACTGTTCGTTGGGTGGACCCTCTACCAGAGAAGACCAGCCGTTGATGCCCGAGGCGTATACCACTGGAAAATCCAGCTGTTCATCGTTAGCGCCCAGCTTGTCAAACAAATCAAAAGCCGCATTCACCACGTAGTCAGGTCGAGCGCCCGGCTTGTCAACCTTGTTGACAACCAAGATAGGCTTCAGCCCCAAGGCCAAGGCCTTTTTTGTCACAAAGCGGGTTTGCGGCATCGGGCCTTCTTGTGCGTCAATGAGCAACACCACGCCGTCAACCATTGACAGCGCGCGTTCAACTTCACCGCCAAAGTCGGCGTGGCCCGGTGTGTCAACGATGTTGATGTGCGTGCCTTCCCAGGTCACGGCGCAGTTTTTGGCCAAAATGGTAATGCCACGCTCCTTTTCAATCGCGTTGTTGTCCATCACGGTGTCGACGACTTTTTCGTGGTCGGCAAATGTGCCCGACTGGCGCAGCAGCTGGTCAACCATGGTGGTTTTGCCATGGTCAACGTGGGCGATGATGGCGATATTGCGGATTTGCTTGATGGTCATGATGGACTTTCTTCTAAAAACTAAAACTTCAAAAAATCAAAAAATCTAACTTGGGACGGCTTGCAACATGTCCTGCACTTCAAGGGGTGACAGGAGGCGCTGGGGAATCAACTCGTCAGCAGTAACATGGCCTGACCCTAAAAAGGCAACCGGGTCGGAGCCAAAGACCTGCACCAGCGGTGCATCTTTGCCCCACTGGCCCGGTGTACCCCGACGACGAAGCCCGCTTAAAAAGCGCCCCGCATTGTCGGCGTCCAATGTGACAGCCGGATAACTGGCTACCAACGACTGAGGCGGCAGCAAGCGGGCATCACGGCTTGCTTCATCCATCGCCTCCAATTCAGGCAGGCTGATGCACTGCTTAGCGGTGAAGCCACCGGTTTCAATTCTGCGCAAAGAGCCGAGGTGCGCGCCACAGCCAATCGCTTCACCAATGTCTTCACCCAGCGTTCGGATGTACGTGCCCTTGCTACATTTTACTATGATTTTAATAGCAGCCTGCGCACGTTTATCAAGGGCCACAGCCATATTTAACTGGTAAACAACGATATTTCTGGCTTCGCGTTCAATTTCTTGTCCTGCTCTGGCGTATTCGTACAGTGCTTTACCGTCTTTTTTAAGTGCAGAGTACATCGGAGGAATCTGAGCAATGGGGCCGGTAAATTGCTGAGTCAGTCGTTCCAGGAGTTCAGGTGTGATGTCAGGCACCGGACGCGTTTCAATCACGTCACCTTCTGCGTCGCCAGTCGTGGTTTTTAAGCCCAAGAGCAGAACAGCTTCGTAGGTTTTATCAGCATCTAACTGCATTTGGCTGAACTTGGTCGCTGCGCCAAAGCACAGCGGCAGCACGCCGGTGGCCAACGGGTCAAGCGTGCCGGTGTGTCCGGCTTTATCGGCCCGAAACAACCACTTGGCCTTCTGCAATGCTTGATTGCTAGAAAGTCCTATCGGTTTATCTAGCAGCAACACCCCATGCACGGGGCGCCGCTGCACCCTGGTGCGAGGCGTCTGCATGGCTAGTCCTCTTGGGCGCGAGAAGAAACGGCCTTGGCAATCAGGGCATTCATGTCAGCCGCGCGTTCAGTCGTGCGGTCAAAATGAAAGTGCAGCGTCGGCACAGTGTGGGTCATGAGCCGTTTGAACAAGCCGTTGCGCAGAAATCCCGCCGCTTGGTTCAGGGCTTCTTCGCACTTGGCCGCATCGCCCATCAACACGCTGAAATACACCTTGGCGTGCGCGTAATCAGCCGTCACTTCGACCGACTGGATCGTCACCATTCCGACCCTTGGGTCCTTCAATTCGCGGGCGATCAAATCCGTCAGATCGCGCTGAATCTGATCGGCGACCCGAAAGCCGCGATTGGGAGTGTTGGACTTTTTACGCATCTGAAAACAATACCGTTTATGCCGCCTCTAACGTCCGGGCGACTTCACGAATTTCAAAGAACTCCAGTACGTCACCGATTTCGATGTCGTTGTAGTTCTTGATGTTCAAGCCGCACTCGAAGCTCTCTTTGACTTCTTTCGCATCGTCTTTGAAGCGCTTGAGTGAGTCCAACTCGCCGGTGTAAATGACCACGTTTTGACGCAGCAAACGCAACTTGGCGGTGCGGCGCACGATACCCGCTGTGACCATACAACCGGCAATCGAACCGATTTTGGACACCTTGAAGATGTTGCGGATCTCGGCAGTGCCGATAACTTCTTCTTTTTTGTCTGGCGTCAACATGCCCGACATGGCAGAGCGAAGCTCATCTACTGCGTCATAAATGATGTTGTAGTAACGAATATCGATGCCGTTATTTTCAGCCTGCTTGCGCGCCTGCGCGTCCGCACGGGTGTTAAAGCCGATCAGCAATGCTTTGGATGCAATCGCCAAATTGACGTCAGACTCAGAAATACCGCCCACGCCGGAGTACACGAGCTGAACCTTGACTTCATCTGTCGACAGCTTGAGCAGCGACTGGGCCAGCGCTTCTTGCGAACCCTGTACGTCAGCCTTGATGATGATGGGGACCAGTTTGACCGCGCCTTGCGAAATGTCGGCAAACATGTTGTCCAGCTTGGCGGCTTGTTGCTTGGCCAGCTTGGTATTGCGGAACTTGCCTGCGCGGTAAGTCGAAATCTCGCGCGCACGGCGCTCGTCGAGCATGACGATGAAATCATCACCAGCTTGTGGAACTTCGGTCAAACCTTGAATCTCGACCGGAATCGATGGGCCAGCGGTTTTGATGGTGTTGCCGTTTTCATCCAGCATGGCGCGCACACGGCCGTAGGTTGAACCTGCCAACACCACATCGCCCGCCTTGAGCGTGCCGGACTGCACCAGCACTGTAGCCACTGAGCCGCGACCCTTGTCTAGGCGTGCTTCAATCACTAACCCTTTGGCCAAAGCAGCGACCGGAGCACGCAATTCCAACACCTCAGCTTGCAGCAACACTTGCTCCAGCAACGAATCGATGCCTTCGCCCGTGTGGGCAGACACGCCTACAAACGGTACGTCACCACCGAACTCTTCGGGAATGACCTCTTCAGTGACCAGCTCACCCTTGACGCGCTCCAGGTTGATGCCTTGTTTGTCAATTTTGTTAATCGCCACAACGATCGGCACGCCCGCAGCTTTGGCGTGTTTGATGGCCTCTTTGGTTTGCGGCATGACGCCGTCGTCTGCGGCTACCACCAAAATCACAATGTCAGTGGCCTGCGCGCCGCGGGCACGCATGGCGGTAAATGCCTCGTGGCCTGGCGTGTCAAGGAACGACACCATACCGCGCGGTGTTTCAACGTGGTAGGCACCAATGTGCTGGGTAATTCCACCGGCTTCACCGGAGGCCACTTTTGCGCGGCGAATGTAGTCCAGCAGCGAGGTCTTGCCGTGGTCAACGTGGCCCATGACCGTGACCACAGGGGCACGAGGCAGCAACTCAGCGCTTTGACCTTGCACGTCGTCATCCGTGAACGCTTCCGGGTCATCAAGCGCAGCGGTGACCGCGGTATGGCCCATTTCTTCCACCACGATCATGGCGGTGTCTTGGTCCAGCGGCTGGTTGATGGTGACCATCTGGCCCAGTTTCATCAAGTGTTTGATGACCTCATTGGACTTGACGCTCATCTTGTGCGCCAACTCGCCGACAGTAATCGTCTCGGGCACATGCACTTCGATGACTTTAAATTCAGTCGGTGCAATAAAATTGGACTCAGGGCGCGCATCACGGTCGTTGCCGCGCCTGCTGCCGCCGCGCGCACCGGCTCGGAAATTGCCCCGCCCCGGTGCTGCAGTGGCACCACGGGTCGGCAACGCTTTTTTCTTGGCCGCGTCGTCTTTCCAGGTCGATGACAAGTTTTCTGACTTGACTTCTTTTTTGCCAGCTGCGCCAGGCGCACCGGCCACGCCTGGGGCCGCTTTGGCTACAACTGAACCCGCTGCCGGCTTGTGCAGCGTTCCCTTCATGGCGACTTTCGGATCCACGTGGGGAACCAAGACACGCTTGGGCGCATTCATCATCGCGCGAATGCCTGCAGCCTCGGCTTCAGCTTTTTTACGGCGGTCTTGCAGGTCAATCGACTTGGCGGCATCCGCCTGAAATTCTGCCGTCGCTTTTGCTTTTGCGGCAGCTTGGCTGGCAGCGACTTCAGCGGCCTTAGCGGCTTGTTCAGCGGCTGCCGCTTCAGAAATTTTAGGCGTTACAACTTCAGGGGCAGCGATAGATTCTTTGGCTTTTTTACTCGACGGCCGGGCTTTTTCGAATACTTCGGCAGCACGGGCCAAGGCTTCCGCTATTTTCTCGGCCGCAATGCGCTCGTCTTCAGCCGCTTTAGCCTCTTGCTCTTCGCGCAAACGTCGCTTTTCAGCCAAATCAGCCTCTTGACGGCGCAACAACTCGGCATGCCGCATGGCCTCGTCTTCCCGTCGGGCAAGTTCAGCTTCGTCAATCACCGGCGGCTGGGGCGCGACAACTTCAATGCTTTGGTCGTCTGCGGCTACATCTGTTCCATCTTCGCGTTTGACAAAAGTGCGTTTTTTTCGCACCTCAACCTGAATGGTGCGTGCCCTACCCGTAGCGTCCGCCTGTTTGATTTCGCTGGTGGACTTTTTCACCAGCGTGATTTTTTTACGCTCGCTGGTGACAGTGCCATGGCTGGCCTGCAAATAAGCCAACAACTTTTGCTTGTCAGCTTCAGCCAGCGTGTCATTAGCGCTGGCTTTGGTGACGCCCGCATTGGTCAATTGCTCGATCAGTGTGGCGGTTGATTTGTGCAGTTCAGCTGCAAATTGCGCGACGGTAGTGGTACTTGACATATTTGGTTTTCCTGTGCGGCCTTCATGATCACTGCTCATCAGCTACGGCCGACTTTTCAGCGTCGGCCTGAGCTCTGGCGGGTTCGGTAGCGGGTGTTTCGTCTAGAAACCAGTGGGCACGCGCAATCATGATCAGGGCCGTGGCGTCATCATGGGACTGCCCGGTAATATCGGTGAGCTCGTCTGTAGCAAGGTCAGCTAGATCGTCGCGTGTGGCGACACCGGCGGCGTTGAGCTTGGCCAAAAGTTCGGGCGTCATGCCATCGACATCGCGCAGCTCTTGTGACACGCCTCCAGAATTTTCTTCTTTTGCGATTTCCATCGTCAACAAGGCATCTTTGGCGCGATTACGCAGCTCGGTGACCGTGTCTTCGTCAAAAGATTCGATCTCCAGCATTTCCTGCAATGGCACATATGCCACCTCTTCCAAACTGGTGAAGCCTTCAGCAATCAAAATATCGGCGATTTCTTCGTCTACATCGAGTTTTGCCATGAACAGCTTGCGGCTGGTGTCCGTCTCTGAGGCCTGCTTAACCGCAGATTCGTCAGCCGTCATGATGTTGATTTTCCAGCCCGTCAGCTCGGCGGCCAGGCGAACGTTTTGGCCACCCCGTCCGATCGAAATTGCCAAATTTTCTTCGTCGACCACGACATCCATCGCGTGACGCTCTTCGTCCACCACGATTGACGACACATTGGCCGGCGCCAGTGCACCGATGACAAACTGGGCCGGGTCCTCAGACCACAGCACGATGTCAACCCGCTCACCGGCCAATTCGTTGGTCACACCATTCACGCGCGTGCCACGAACACCGACACAGGTGCCAATGGGGTCAACCCGTTTGTCATGCGACAACACGGCGATCTTTGCGCGCGAGCCGGGGTCGCGAGCGCAAGATTTGATCTCCAGCAATCCTTGCTCAATTTCAGGTACTTCCGAACGGAACAGCTCAATCATGTACTCAGGTGCGGAACGCGACAAAATGATGGGTGCACCACGCAATGTGTTGTCCACTTCCATGATCATGGCGCGCACGCGGTCACCAGAGCGCAAATTTTCTTTTGGAATCATGTCGCTGCGTCGCAAACGACCCTCCACACGACCCGATTCAACAATGATGTCGCCCTTGTCCATGCGTTTGACAGTGCCGACAAATATCTTTTCACCACGGCTCATGAAATCATTCAGCAGCATTTCACGTTCAGCGTCGCGAATTTTTTGCAGGATGACCTGCTTGGCTGCCATCGCGCCAATCCGGCCAATCGGCATGCTTTCAATCGGCTTTTCGATGTAGTCGCCTTCTTCGATGTCAGCGATTTCATCACGTGCATCAGACAACATTTCTTCAGCTTCAGGGTTTTGTAGGCCGGCAGCGTCAGGCACCACCAACCAGCGGCGAAAACTTTCGTAGTTACCACTGTCGCGGTCCACCGCCACGCGAATTTCAACTTCGCCGGCATATATCTTTTTAGTGGCTTGCGCCAGGGCCAGTTCAACGGCACCGAAAACAACATCACGCTCGACGTTTTTTTCGCGCGAGATGGCATCCACCAACATCAGCATTTCGCGGTTCATTTCACAGGCCTTTCAGTCACAGGATTAATCTCAGGGGAAGACGGCGTCATCAAAACAGGCGATGCCAGCTTTTCAGCGCCGGAAAGCAGCGGGGCAGATTTGGGTTTGCGACCTTTGAAATCCACCACAGGCGCAAGGCGCGCAGTCGCTATTTCGTCGAGCGTGAAACCCAGAGCCTGCAGCGGCGCAGGCATTTTTTTCTTGCTGACCTTGTGGCCAGGTTTTACTTCGGGCTCGTCGCTCCAGACAATTTGCCAGCCTGCTTCTAATTTTTCAAGCGTGCCGCGAAACTTTTTCTGATTGGCAGACACGGTCGAACCCATGGCGGCTGCACCGACCGCTTGTTTAAGGGTCAGGTCAACCAGCTCGCCTACAAACCGCACAAAATCTTTTTCAGTTTTCAAAGGCCTGTCTATGCCTGGCGAGCTGACCTCAAGCCGGGAATAGTTTGCACCTTCGACTTCCAGCACAAACACTAACTGGCGCGTGACTTTCTCGCAGTCTTCGGCATTGATGAACTGCTCAGCCCCAGGCGCGTGCGGAAAATCAATCGTTACCCGCAGCAAGCCGCCTTTGGTGCGCTCTATGTCCACCAAGTCATAACCTAGCCCGGTGACGGTTTGCGCTATCGTGTCGTGGGTACTCTGTGCTGCCATCTAGATGCTAAAAATGCCCGAATAATCTATGCTTATCAAAAACAAACGCCCAAAAAAAATGAGCGGTGTGAACCCGCCCATTTGGTCGTGAATGCGAGATTATAGCGGGTAAATGCTGCTTATGTCTGCTTAACACGACGCGAATTTGCGAGAATACAAAAAAACTACCCGGTCAAAGATGACATTTGAAATTAACCCTGACGGTTTAACCCTAAAAGGTTTCACCCCTCCCCTAAAGCTGGCAGACTTCAAGCTGATCGCCTTTGATATGGATTCGACCCTCATCAATATTGAATGCATTGATGAAATTGCTGATGCGGTGGGTCTCAAAGCCGAGGTGGCAGCCATCACTGAGGCCACCATGCGCGGGGAGATTAAAGACTTCAAGACGAGCCTGCGCAGCCGCGTGGCGCTGCTCAAAGGTGTGACTGTACAAGACATGGAGCGCGTCTACACAAAGCGTTTGCAACTCAACCCGGGGGCTGCCGAGTTGGTTGCCGGCTGCAAAGCAGCCGGCCTGAAGGTGCTGCTGGTGTCTGGCGGCTTTACCTTTTTTGCCAACCGTGTGGCCGGGCTGCTGGGCATTGACTACGCAAAATCTAACGAGCTGGAGATTGACAACGGCGTGCTGACAGGCGAGCTGGTCAACCAGAGTTGGGGCGATATTTGTGATGGCGAAGAAAAGCGCAAAACGCTGCTGGAAACATGCGCTTTATTGGGCATTCAACCAAGCCAGGCGATTGCCATGGGCGACGGCGCAAACGACTTGCCGATGATGGGCGCAGCCGGTTTGTCAGTGGCTTACCATGCCAAGCCAAAAGTGCGTGAGCAGGCCATGGTGGCGATCAACGACGGTGGGCTTGATCGGTTGTTGGAAGTGGTGCAGTAGGGTCAAACCCGCTCGACCAAGGCCCTGCCGGTGCGCACTGAAAACTGCGCCAACGTTTCAATGCCAGCGTCTATCCGCGTCACATCACTCACCACGCGCAGCGTTGTTTTCAACTGCGTTGGCGTGATTTCGACAACACCGTAGCCTTTGCGCTCTGCGTCAGCAAAGACAAAGTGCGGGTTCTCCGCCATGGTCTCGGCCAATTTGCCATTGCCACCTGAACGCGACGTGATACTCGTGCCGCAAAACTCAACCCCAACTGCCGCGCTTGATGGCTGCGAATAATCGGCCTTGATCTGGCCTACCCAGTTTTCATGAACATCGCCGCCCAGCACGACCCAATTGGCCACGCTGTGCTTACGCGCTGAATCGGTCAGGCGGGTTCGCGCTGCGCCATAGCCGTCCCATCCGTCGTTCCATAAGCTTTGCTCTGGGCCGGCCTTCCAGTCACGCTGACCGACTAACGATTGCTGGCCAACGATGTTCCAGGCGGTCGATTTGCCGAGGGTACTACCCCAGTTTGCATCCAGCCAACGTTCCTGTTCGGCCCCCAACATGGTGCGTGCGGGGTTGGTCCACTCGCTGCAATTGGCAGGGTTCACCGTGCTGGAGCCACGTTTGCCACCGGTTGTACATACCTGCGGGCTTTTATACTGCCGCGCGTCCAGCATGGTGAGGGACGCCAACTGACCATACTGAGAGCGGTTGTAAATACGCATTTCTGCGCCGCTGGCAATACCAGCTACAGCGCGCGTCAGCACCGACGCGCGTACCGGCATATGTTCGTAAAACGCCTGATAAGCAGCGGTACGTCTGGCAGCAAAATCTGCGACATCGGGGCCGTTTTCGCCTGCGGTCAGGTCGGCGTAGTCATTTTGAACCTCGTGGTCATCCCAGGTAACCAACCAGGGGCAGGCTGCATGCATCGCTTGCAAGTCGGTATCCTGCTTGTGGGTTTCGTAGCGTTGGCGGTAGTCTTCAAGCGTTAAAACCCAACCGCCGGGCGGCGTGCGTACGCTATTGCCAGCGCGCGGGTACTCGTAGATGTAATCGCCCAAAAACATGACCATGTCCAAATTTTCTTGCGCCATGTGACGGTAGGCAGCGTAGTAGCCGTGCTCCCAGCGCTGGCAAGATGCATAGGCCAGGCGCAACCGGGCCACGGCTGCGTCAGGCGCAGGAAACGTACGGGTTCGGCCCACCGGGCTGATGGCATCGCCCACCATGAAACGGTAAAAGTACCAGCGGTCGGGCGCCAGCCCCTGCACTTCTGCATGCACCGAGTGGGTCAATCCAGGAACTGCCAACGATTGACCCTTTTGTGCGATGCGGGTGAACTTGTCGTCGTCAGCCACCTCCCAACGTACGTGAATGACCGAATTGCCAGAATCCTGCATCACCGGCTGCATTAAGCGCGTCCAGAGCACCACCGAGTCGTGTGTGGGTGATCCGCTGGCAACGCCCAAGCCGAAAGTTGTGTCAGACACCCGAACCTGCGACCCAGCCCACCGCGGTAGACACAAGCCCGCCGAACCAGCGGCTGCCCATTGAAGAAGTTGACGCCTGTTAAAAATGGTTGAATTGCCGTTGGCGTTGGCTTTCGTATAGGAATTCATTGGATAACTTTGTGGTTAGTCAAAGAATACCCCACAACCGACAACTGAAAATCCGCTGGACAACAAACCTGAAACTATTAATTTGATAGCTGGGAGCCCATGAATCTGTTGGGCTACAGCACTAAATAAATAGAAAAATAGTCAGAACGCAGCTACATAGCGCGTCGCACCTGCTCTGAACGCAACCTACCGCCAAAGATCTAAAAGCCTAGGCCACTTTAATCAGCTTCTTGTTCACAAACTCTTGTATACCAGCGCTGGAAAGCTCCCGGCCATAGCCTGAATTTTTAACGCCGCCAAAAGGCAACTCGGGTGATGACGAGGCAGGGGCATTAATGAACACCATGCCAGTGTCCATGCGGCTGGCGATGCGCTTGCCCCGCGCGATGTCTTGGGTAAATACAGAGCCGCCCAATCCAAACGGCGAGTCGTTGGCAAGTTTTACAGCGGCATCCTCATCTGTGACTCTAAAAAACAATGCCACGGGGCCAAAAAATTCTTCGCTATAGGCAGGGTTTTCCGGGCTGATATTTGTCAGGATCGTCGGCTGCATGAACGCGCCCGCGTGGTCAATGCGCTTGCCGCCCATGACGATTTTTGCACCGTGTGCCAAGGCTTTATCGACTTGCTCCAGCAACTTGTCGAGCGCGCCCACGGACGACAACGGCGCCAGAGTCGTGGCTTTGTCGAGTGGGTCACCGGCTTTGAAGTTTTGCATCGCTGCCTGAAATTTTTCGAGAAACTGATCGGCCAATGCCTCCACCACAATAAAGCGTTTGGACGCGGTACAAGCCTGGCCCGAGTTACCCATACGACCGCTGATCGCGCATTTCACAGCCTTGTTCAGGTCAGCATCTTCGAGCACGATAAAGGCGTCGCTGCCGCCAAGCTCCATCGTGGTTTTTTTCAGGTTTTGACCCGCGCGTGCGGCGACAACAGCGCCCGCAGCTTCGCTTCCGGTCAAGGCAACACCCCTGATGCGCTTGTCGTCAATGACCTGCGCCACCTGATCTTTTGAGATGAAAAGATTGGTATAGGCACCTTCGGGTGCCCCTGCCTCGTGCATCAGCCGTTCAAAGGCCAACGCGCACTGGGGCACGCTAGATGCATGTTTGACCATCACGACATTGCCCGCCATCAAATTAGGCGCTGCGAAGCGGGCAATCTGGTAGTAAGGGTAATTCCAGGGCTGGATGCCGAACAACACACCGACCGGATTGCTTTCAACGCTGGCTTCGCCTTTGGCTGTTGTTAACTTTTCAGGGGCCAAAAATGCCTCGGCATGCTGTGCGTAGTAGTCCAGGATAGCCGCGCTCAAAGCCACTTCGCCCATGCTTTGCGCCAGCAGCTTGCCCATCTCCAGCGTGATGAGCCGGGCAAATTCTTCTGGGCGTTCCCGCAGGATGGCGGCGGCCCGGGCAAGCACTTTGGCGCGATCAGCGTAGCTTTTCTTGACCCAAACGTCATTGAAGCAGGCGGATGCGGCCGTCAGCTTTTGTTCAAGCTCGGCAGCGCTTGTTTCGTCAAATGAATGCAATATTTCAGCGTTATACGGGTTGATACTCTGGTAGGCCATGTCTGCGCTTTCAAGTCAAACGCACACCTTAGCCGGAAACTGGCAAATGGCCAAGCGGCAGGCATCGCGTGTGCTTGTAGGATGTGGCCCTCACCCGGCATCATGCGTCACATCGCCTGAGTTTGGACGCTTTTTTGGCGTTAAAGGCGTCAAGGGGCAATTAACGCGTTTAGCACGCCAGGCTCAAAGTGCTGCTCAATGTAGTTTGCCAAGCCGTCAAACACACTGTCCAGCGTAGGTACATGAATGCCGAACAGTGCCCGCATAAGGGCTGCGTCCTCAAACATGCCGTGCAGGTAGATACCCAGCACATTGCCCGACGGGCTTTGCCAAGCCAGGTCATGCGGCATGACTTGCAGTGCACCCTGGCCAGCGGCCGCCATATCCGCACGAAGCGATGTTTGCCCATGGTGAATCTCGTAACCCGCCACGGGGACGTTGGACAAAACCGACCATGCGCCTTCAACCGTTTGAAAACGGGTTTGTCTGTGCTGCACAGTTTTGGCTTTTTCAAATACCGTGACAACCCCCAGCAAGCCAAGTCCGGCAGCGTTGCCGTCAATGCCATGTGGGTCAATCAGTGCCTCACCCAGCATTTGCAAGCCGCCGCAAATACCTAAAACCATCCCACCCCGGCCTGCATGCGCTGCTATTGCCAAGTCAAGCCCTTGCTCGCGCAGCCATGCCAGGTCGCTGCTGGTGGCTTTTGAGCCTGGCAGGATGATCCAGTCGGCATCTGCTACACCCGCCGGGCTACGCGCCCAGACCAGCCGCACACCGGGCACGTTTTTGAGCGGCTGAAACTCGTCAAGGTTGCTGATACGCGGATAGGCAATCACGGCAATGGTTGTGGTGACTTTGCCTGTGGCCATGGTTCTGTCGTCAAAAACACCATCCTCCTCCGGCAGGCCGTGCTGCCACCACATCGGCAGCGTGGCCACAGTGGGCACACCTGTCAGGTCTTGCAACATTTGGGGGCCAGGCGCGAGCAAATTGGCGTCACCCCTGAAGCGGTTTAATACAAAACCCTTGATCAGTTGCTGCTCCGCGGCGTCCAGCATGGCCCATGTGCCGTACAAGTGCGCAAACGCCCCGCCCCGGTCAATGTCCGTGACCAGCAAGCAAGCCGCACCGGCGTGCAGTGCCACCCGCATGTTGACGATGTCGCTGTGCTTTAAATTGATTTCAGCGGGTGAGCCAGCGCCCTCAATGACCACCACATCGTTCTCGACCATCAGCTCATCGAGTGCCTGCGCCACCACCGGCCAGACTGTCGCACTGCGGCTGCGCCACGCCATTTTTGACAACTCGGCGTTGACCTGCCCCATTAAAACCACCTGGCTCTGGGTGTCTTTTTCAGGCTTGAGCAGCAGCGGATTCATGCGGACATCAGGCGTGGCACGGGCGGCGAGTGCCTGAAAGTATTGGGCGCTGCCAATCTCCCCACCCACAACCACTCTAGCGTTGTTGCTCATGTTTTGCGCTTTGTAGGGGGCAACTTTCAAGCCTTGCCGGGCGTAATAGCGGCATAAAGCCGTCGTCAGCCAACTTTTACCCGCCCCGCTGGTCGTGCCCAAAACCATCACGGCTTTTGCTGTCATGTCATGCCTTTGTCTGTTGCCACGCATTGTGCAGCGCGGCTTGTGCAAGCGGCGGCTGCACGCTGATGCGTACATGACCGGGCAAGCCGAAAGAGGTGCAGTCGCGCAGCTTGATGCCGTACCTGCGCAAAGCTGCTAAATCAATATCTGCGCGGCATACAAAAAAATTAGCCAGACTGGGCAATACCGTCCAACCCATCGATTCACACATGGCAGTCTGCTGAAGTTTCCATTGCCGTAGCGTCACCAAACTGCCAGCCAGCCAGGCTTGCGTGTCGGGCTGCGCCCACGCTCCCAGCATGGCAACGCCATGCGCGCCAATAGGCCATGAAGGGCAGAGCTGGTTGATGGTCTCAATATCTGCCGCGCTGTCCAAAGGCGCAATAGCATAGGCCGCCCGCACGCCGGTCAGGCCGAGCGCCTTATTGGGTGAAAACAGCTGCCACAACTTATGCAGTTTGGCTGCATGCGCAAAATCACCACTTAAACGCAGCGGCTCATAAGCCCGGTCGAGCACCTGTACAAAGCAGCCTGAATCCAAACCATCAGCAAGTGCCTGTCCCAAGGGGCTAGACGGCTCGCAGACCCAGTACAGGTCAGCCGCACCCGCCTCTGCTGCTTTCAAACCGTGTGCTGCGGCAGCGTGTGCATAGTCGCCATAACTGTGCCGGGGCAAACTCACCCATCGACCGCTGCGCCCCGCTACCAGTGCCGTGATGCGAAAAATAAACTCGCTGGCACTTGCCGCCAGCACCACACGCTGAACATCAACACCATGAAAATTGGCCAGTTGCCCACGCAGCGCCGTGTAGCAGGGGTCTGGGTATTGCGTTGGATCTGCCTGCTGCAAGGCGGCAAGCGCTGTCGGGCACGGCCCGCAGGCGTTGCTGTTGGTTGAAAAGTCAAACTGCACCGCGCCCAACGCATCCGGGCCGCCGTGAATACGTTGAAAAGCCCAAGTCATGATGTGACAACTGCTATTAATAAAATAGCTACTTGCCCAAATAAAAAGGCAGCCAAGGCCACATTTGATGCATTTTTCAAGGCTAAACTGGTATCTTTTGGCCCAGGCGGCCTGCCAGATGGGTTCAACACATAAACACCCGGCTTTTGCAGGCGTATACCAATGGCCAGCGCCATCGCCGCCATCGGCCAGCCGCTGTTTGGAGAGGGTGTTTTACGGGCTTCAAGGCCAAGCGTTTTCAAGTCAACGCCTTGCGACAGCAGTTTGAGCAGCAGTGCCGTGATGCGCGCAGGCAGCCAGCTCAGCACATCATCGGCGCGCGCCGCCCATTTGCCGGCCCATTCCCAGTTCACCCCGCCTCTACTGCCCCGGTAGCCCCACATCGCATCAGCAGTGTTGGCAAAACGGTAAACCGCCGCACCCGGCAGTCCGAACAGCACAAACCAGAAGATCGGTGCCACCACGGAGTCATTGAGGTTTTCAGCCAGCGATTCGATGGCACTTTCACGCACTTCGGTCGCATTCAGGTTTGCCGTGTCGCGGCTGACCAGCATGGCCAGCCGCTGCCGACCCGCATCCAGCGACTCGTCCAAAGCAACTTCTACCGCCGCAACTTCAGACCGCAGCATCGCCCAAGCCAACATGGGTTTAAGCGCCAGACCCAGCAAAAGCGCGCCCAGAACCCAAGGCAACTGAAACGCAGCCCATTGCGCAGCACAAGCTACTGCTAAAACCATAGCTGCTCCCGCCCACCAATAGGCGGCTGCAAGACAAAATGACTTCAAATCTCGAACGGCAGGCGAAGGGTTCGGTTGAAGCCGCCTGGCAGCCCAGTTTAGGTAGTTGCCCATCCATACCACGGGGTGCAGGCGTGTGGGGGGTTCGCCTAAATAGCGGTCAACAATGAGCGCCAACAGCAGTGCTGCGCAGCAGATTGGCGCCGTTAGCACGTTGGTCAGTCCTCAATGCCGCGCTGCGCCGGTATGCCCGCTTTGAAGGCATGCTTGACCATCGTCATTTCTGTCACGGTGTCGGCCAGCTCAATGATCTCGGGCGGGCAGCGGCGGCCTGTGATGACGACGTGGGTGTGTGTTGGTCGGTCAAACAGCGTTTGAATCACCTCTTCAACGCCGCCCAGGGGCTCCATCCAGCCGTAAATCAGTGGGTAGGTAAATTCATCGAGCACCACCATGAAGTACTCGCCGCTTTGAATGGCGGCTTTGGCTTTTAGCCAGCCGTCACGCGCCAGCTGGCCTGAGCGCTCCAGGTCTTGGCTCTTCCAGCTAAAACCATCTCCCATGCCTTCAATCGGTATGCCCAGTTGCTCAAACATGCGGTGCTCACCGAAGCGAGCCGTAGGGACTTTCATGAACTGGAAGATCTTGATTTTCTTGCCGTGCACATGCGTACGGCCAAAGGCGCGCAATGCGAGTCCAAACGCGGCGGTGCTTTTGCCTTTGCCGTCGCCGGTATTGACGATCAGCAGGCCGCGCCGCTCACCCTCGGGTTTTTCGTAAGGTTTGTCTGCGGGAGGTGTTTCGATTTGCATAATGAATCCCCTAATTGGGGTCAGACTCCAATTAATTTTCAAATTTTCGATTTAAATTTTGGGTAAAGCCACCCATTGGCCAGCCAGCTGGTGAATGGCAATGCGCTGGTCAAACACAACCTGAATCGCCCGGTGACTAGAAGCATCAGTACAAGCGCCTTGATGTGTGATGCGGCCTGCAGCCATCACCACCACCTCGTTAGCTTGCAGCGCGAACGATATTTCGTGCAGCACGCTGATGACGGTTTTACCGCTCGCAACCAACGCTTTGGCCAGCAGCAGCCAGTCGGTTTGGTGCGGTGGGTCCAGGTTAGCCAGCGGCTCGTCCATCAGCAGCACCTCGGCCTCAACCGCCAAAGCCCGCGCGAGTAAAACACGTTGACGTTCGCCACCTGACAGTTGCCCGAGCGCCCTGCCCCTCCAGTCCCAGGCTTGGGTTGAGCGCAAGGCTTTTTCTACGGCGGCATGGTCTGCGGCGCTTGCCGGCGCCAGCCAGGGCTGGTGCGGCAATCGGCCCAGCATGGTCACGTCGTAGGCCGTCAGATCGTCTGCTGAGGCTTCGTTTTGGCCCAGCCAAGACAGTTGCTGCGCGCGATGTTTGGCGGGCAAGCTTTGCATGGGCTGCTCAAGCAATTCGACTGATCCTGTGAATGGAGTCAATCCGGCCAGCGCCTTGAGCAAAGTCGATTTACCTGCGCCATTCGGCCCGACGATGCTGGTCCACCGTCCACGCGAAAAAGCAATGGAAATATCGCTTAAAACCTCTGCATTTCCGAGTCTAGCCCTTATTTCACGGACCTGTATTGCGACCAATTTTTCAGCTACTGAATGTATAGCGACACTCATAACCCAGAACCTCGCCCGGTATGCCTGTGCATCAGCCACAGCAAGTAGCCGCCGCCGAGCACTGCCGTCAACACGCCCACCGGCAGCTCTTGCGGGGCCATCAACCAGCGGGCCAAAATATCAGCCGCTACCAGTAGCACCGCACCCATCAGGCTGGACAAAACGATCAACCGCCCGTGCGTGGTTTTAACCACTGAGCGCACCAAGTGTGGTGCGGCCAAACCCACGAATGCAATCAAACCCGTTTGTGCCACAGCCGTGCCAGTAGCCAGCGCCAGCACGGCCACCAGCGCGGCTCGCATTTGCGGCAATTGCAGCCCTAAGCTTTGGGCAGTGGCCTCACCCAGTGCCAGGCCGTCTAGCACATGGCTCATCAGCCAGGCGGCGATCAAACTGATGGCAAACGCCGAGGCCATCACGGTGCAGGCCGTCCAGCCAACAAGCGCCGTGGTCCCCAGCATGAAGGCTTGCATGGCCTGCATGATGTCCGGCGTGAGCAGCAAAACCAATGACGTAAACGCCCCAAGCACCACACCGACCACCACACCGGCCAGCAGCAAACGCAGCGTGTGCTGCACACCTTTAGCCAACAGCAGGGTCAGCAGCACTGCGGCCACTGCGCCTAAAAATGCAGCACCCGTTAACCCCAGGCGCGCCACCCATTGCGTGGCCAGCGGGGACACACCAAACAACGCCATGGCCAGCGCGACGCCCAGCGACGCACCTGATGCACTGCCCAACAAATACGGGTCAGCCAACGGGTTGCGAAACAGCCCTTGCGCAACCGCGCCCGCCAGCCCCAGCAATGCGCCAGCGAGCCAAGCACCCGCTGTACGCGGCAAGCGGATTTCCCACACGATCAGCATGGCCTGCGGGTCACTTCGCATATTGGCAACTGATTCAAAACCAGTACTACCGACAGCAACACCCAGCAACAGCAAGCCGCACGACGCAGCCAAGAGCAGAGCCACCAACAAAACCGCTTGGCGATTTTGCGTGTTACTCATAGGTTTCCAGGCACTTGGCCATCAGCCGCGCCGCCTCAGCCATGCGCGGGCCGGGGCGCACCACCACGTCTGAATCACCCACGCCAAACACGCACACGCGATCGGTTTTGACTGCCTTGATGCTGCTCCAGCCGGGGTAAGCCACCGCGTTGACCATGCTGCGGTTGCCAATCATGATGACGTCGGGGTTGGCACGTACTACAAATTCGGGGTTCAGTCGCGGGAACGGGCCTAGATTGGCGGGCACGACGTTTTTGACGCCCAATCGTGTGAGGGTTTCACCGATAAATGAGGACTCGCCCGCCGCATACGGCCCACGGCTGACCTCAAAATACACCCGCGCTGTTTTGGCTTTGGCAGGCAACGACTGCGCCGCTGCCGACACGCTGCTGTCAATGACGCGCCACACCCGTTCTGCGCCTTGCGCTTCGGGCACAGCCAGCAGCACACCCAGTATTGACAGCACGCGTTTGACATCAGCATGGGTTTTGGTTTCCAGCGCGACCACTTTGATGCCCAAGGCCTCCAGCCGTTCAGATGAGCGTGACTTGCCCGAGACCAGCACCACGTCGGGCTTCAACGCCACGATGGCTTCGATGTTGGGGTCCATACCGCCACCGAGTTTGGGCAGATTTTTAAGACTGTCCGGGTAGTTGGAATAGCGGTCGACACCCACGAGGCGGTGGCATTGGTCCATGGCGCAGACACTCTCCGTCAAAGAAGGCAGCATGCTGACAATACGCTGCGGCGTTTGCGCAAAGCTAACCGTCATGCCGCGGTCGTCAACGACCTGTAAGCCGCCAACTTGTGCTTGCACAGCGCTGCAAAAAAGCAGCATCAACACGGCAAAGTACCTCATGCTTGGCCCTTTAGGAAAAGCGGCAAACCGGCAGCCATAAAGGTTACCCGCTCACACACCGCTGCCACACCCTGGTTCAAGCGGCCGAGTTCATCAACAAACATGCGCGTCTCGCGGCCCATCGGAATCACGCCCAGCCCAATCTCGTTGCCCACCAAAATCACTGGGCCCACCGCCGCTTTAATTGCTATTAAAAGCATAGCCATATCATTGTTAAATTCGGGGGCCGATGACATATTTAATGCATTTATTGAGCCAGGTACAGCTTGCGGGTGATGGTTTGTCTTTTCTTCATGCGGCATGAGCAAATTGGTCAGCCACAGCGTCAAGCAGTCCACCACCACGAGTGTTTGCGCCTGGCTGTGGGTTTGAATCGCTTCGGCCAGGGCCAGGGGCTCTTCAACCGTGGTCATGCCTGGTACCCGCTCGGCCCGATCTTGCTGGTGGCGGGCAATGCGTTTGACCATCTCTTCGTCCCAAGCTTGAGCGGTGGCAACCATCACGGCACGGTGCTCCAGCGACTGCGCCAGCCAGTCACGCGCCAGCAGCTCGGCACGCCGCGACTTGCCGCTGCGCTGACCGCCCAAAATCATCTCGCTACGTGCCTGCATATCGAGCACTCCAGGACAGGATGATTTTGTGAATCTGCTCAACACCGTCGGTCAGCGCCGCAGGGCCCGGCTGCAAAATTTCAGCGGATTTGATTTCAAACAACTGGTCATTTTTGACGGCATTCACCATTTGCCAGCCCGGCCGTGCATGCACATGCGCTGGCCTGAACTTGCGGCCGCACCAAGAGCCAAAAATAATGTCGGGGTTGCGCTGCACGATCTGAAGCCCGTCAGCAATGATGCGGCCCTTGCCCATAGGCTCTTTAGCCAGCTCAGGAAAGCAGTCGTCGCCGCCAGCAATGCCGATCAGCTCTGACACCCAGGCAATCGCGCTGATGTGCGGGTCGTACCACTCCTCAAAAAACACACGTGGGCGGCGTTGTAGCCGCGCCGCGACGGCCTCGATCTCAAGCAAACGGTTCTGCATCGTTTGTATCAACGCCATACCTTTGTCCACCTGCCCCACCATGGCGGCCAGCTGATACATCATGGAGAAAATCTCAGCGACGCTGCGCTGGTTAAATATCGTGACCTGAATGCCTTGTTTAATCAGCTGGGCCGCAATGTCAGCTTGCAGGTCTGAAAAGCCAATCACGCAATCAGGTCGCAACGCGACGATTTTGTCGATTTTGGCGCTTAAAAATGCGCTGACTTTGGGCTTTTCTTCACGTGCACGCGGCGGGCGAACGGTGTAGCCTGAGATGCCGACAATCCGCCGCTCCTCGCCCAGCATATAAAGCCATTCGGTCGGCTCTTCGGTCAGGCAGACAATGCGCTGCGGGCCCAGACTAGCCGCGCTGCCGCCCGTGTGGGCTACGCGCCAGTTAGGGCCTGGCGGATGAGCTAGCGTGGTGTTCGTCACGGATACTTCTCAAGCTGCGAGCAGCCGCTTATTTGGGCTGCCAGCGCAGTGTCACAAACACGCCGCGTCCAGGCTGGTTGTAGCCCAGCGTGGTCTCGTACTGCTTGTTGGTCAGGTTGTTCAGCTTGACCTGCACGCGCCAGTCTTTGTCCAATTTGTAGTCGGCGTACAGGTCAGCGGTGGTGTACTTTTCAAGGAGTTGGTTGTTGGCAGCATCGTTGAAGCTGTCGCCCACCCGCAGCACCGTTGCGCCCATGTTCCAGCCACCCACGGCATAGTCAGCGCCCAAGCGCTGTACGCTCTTGCTGCGGCGCGCCAGCGTTTTACCGGTTAGCTCATTGCGCGGGTTCAAGGTGTCAATCGATGCATTCAAACTTAGTGCACCAAACTCCCCGGTCCAGGCCAGCGTTGTGCCGTCGATCCGCGCTTGCGGCACGTTGGCGGCCAGCGTGGTGTTGGTAATAAAGCCGCGAATGCGGTTGTTATACGTCACCAGTTTGACGGTTTGGCCTGACTGGCTCCAGGTCACTCCCACATCGGTGTTTTTGCCGCGCTCAGGCTGTAGCGCCGCATTACCAAACGCAGGAAAGTACAACTGGTTAAACGATGGCGCCACAAAGCTGGTGCCGTAACTGGCGTTGACCCGCCAAGCGGGCGACAAGCTGTAGCCGTAGCCCGCAAACCCGGTGCTGCTGCCGCCAAATTGCGAGTTGTTGTCCCGCCGCGCATTGGCTTGCCAGCTATGTTTACCTGCGTTGCCGTTGATGCCGGCAAAGTAGGACATGACATCCCGCTGGTTCACGGTATACAGCGTGGTGCTGTCAATTTTTTGAGTCAAACTTTCGACACCCAACAAGGCCACGCCCAACGGTGTGTTGACATCGTTTTGCCAGCTCAGTTGGTTTTGCGTGGTTTTAAAGAGGCCTGGCAAATTGGCCGGCGCCGCGACGATGGCCCGGCTGGTGTCTGCGCTTTGGCTCAGGCGCAACTGGGTTTTCCAGTTGGGTGAAAGTTGCGCCTCAACGCCCACTCGGGCGGTGGTGGTGCGAACCGCTGAGCGGCTGTCACGGCCCGGGCCGTCATCAATGCGTGTGACGCCGTCTGACTGCAAAAGCCCAGCATCAAGCTTCCACGCGGTGTTGATCTGGTAGCTGACCGACCCGTTGAACGAGTTTTGCTCAAAGCCGTCGCTGTCAGGGTTGAAGTTGCCAAACGGTGCCTTTGAGTTGGTGGCGGAAATGCCGGTGACCCGCGTTCTTTGCACGCCAAGCGCATACGTTGCCGCACCCTGCGCACCTGAAAACCCAGCCGCAAGTTCGTTAAAGTTTTCACTGCCAAGCGTCATGGCAGCATACGGGCTGAAAGGCTTGGCACCCACTGCGCCTTTGCGCATGAAAATTTGCACCACGCCGCCCACCGCTTCGCTGCCGTACAGCGCCGACGCGGGTCCTTTGAGCACCTCAATCCGCTCGATCATGTCGACGGGAATGTTGTCCCAAGCAGGCGTGCCCGCGGTTGCAGAACCATAACGCACACCGTCGATCAACAGCAGGACGTGGCGCGCCTCGGTACCGCGGATGAGCATGCTGCTGAGCTTACCCAAACCGCCGTTTGAATTGAATTGAACGCCAGGCACCCGCGCAAGTATCTCGGGCAAGGTACGGCCGGCAGATTTTTCGATGTCTGAGCGGTCAATCACCACCACATCGCTGACCAGCTCGTCAACTCGGGTGGCGTTGCGCGTTGCCGAGACAAAAACATCTTTGAGTTGGTTATAAGCCCGGTTAGTGGTAGAGACCGGCGCAGTGGTTTGAGCCAGGGTTGATGAAGATCCAAATGCAGCGGCCAAAGCCAAAGGCAGTGCGGCAAGACGCGCACGATTCAAACGGGTTTTCATGAAATAAACAATCAAGCGATAAGCCCTCACCGGCTTCCCCGCCAGTGCATGAGCGATAAAGACAGCGTGCCTTTTTATGGGCGAACCATCACCTTATTGGCCGGTATCCGGGCTGACGGAGCTGCTTTCATCGCCTTCCCAAATGACGTTTGACGTCGCTCAGTGGCTAAAGATGAAGGCTGAAGTTGCGCCAAAAAAATCGCGCGCATTCGTCCGTTTTACCGTTGCGGGGGCAGCGCAGGTTAAAAGTCATGCCGTCGGCGGCAAACTCTCTCCTGCTTCCCGTTGAACTGCGGCATGTGAACCACACCGCGAGCACCAACAGGTCAGATTCTACGCCTGGCCGTGACTGTAAACCCTACAATTGCAACTGTATGCCCAATATCACCCAAATTGATCAGATCACTGAACGTGTGGAGCGATTGTTGCTGCGCTATGAAGAATTGCAACGCACCAATGCCTTGCTGACAGGCGAAGTCACTTTACTGACGCAAGAACGCGACTCGTTGAAATCTAGGCTCGGTGCCGCACGGGCAAGGGTTGAGGCACTGCTGGAGCGGCTGCCGGAAAACGCCAGCCACAGTCAACCCGCTGCGCTGGAATCACTGAGACAGGCATGATGAAACAGCTCGAAGTACAAATCATGGGGCAAAGCTATTTGCTGGGTTGCCCGCCAGATGGCGACGCACGCTTGCTGGATGCGGTGAACCGGGTTGACCTGGCGATGTGCAAAATCCGCGACGGCGGAAAAATCAAAGCGCGTGACCGCATTGCGGTTTTAGCCGCGCTGAATCTGGCTTTTGAAGTGCCCGAGCAAAACACAAAACTTCAGATCACACACACGGCGGACGATGAAAATCCTCAGTTAACTGCCCTGCTACGGCGACTGGATGTTGCGCTTGGACCTGATGGCCAGCTGCTGTAACGGCTGCCCGAAAATAGCAAAAGTGCCTGCTTAGGCCTACAATCGTCTGGTCTGCAGTATGCGTTGGGCTTTATATTTCCTTGTACCAATGCTTTTAATAGCACGGGCCTGGTAAATTGCCTGGTTGGCGTGCCCGTCTCGCGTTAGATGAGCCCAAAGCCTGGCTGCCCTAGCCCACCTGAACCCCGGTTCAGGATGACGGCCCAGCGTTACTGTAGACACCTTTCAAATTACGCCCGCTTACAAAATTGTCGGCGCTGCTTCTCAAATTACCTACCAGCTCCCCGTTGTCGCATTTCATAATTCCTGAACAACTTTGCTTGGGAATCACACATATATGCTGCAAAAACATCTGGTTCTGTCACTGGCTTTGGGTACGGTCGGCTTGTTTCCGTCCTTCGGCCAAGCACAAACGCCTTGGCTCATCGGGCAGTCGGCCCCCCTGTCCGGAAGTAACGCTGCCTTTGGTACCGATATTCGTGATGGTGCGCTGGCTTATTTCAAGTCAGTCAACGCCAAAGGTGGTATAGACGGACGGCAAATAGAACTGATGTCGCTGGACGATAAAAACGACCGCAAACTTGCCGCTGCAAATGCCCAGAAACTTTTGCAAGACAACAAAGTAGCTGCCTTGTTTGGATTTGCATCGGCCACCCTTAGCCTGGATGCCATGCCGTTAGCAGAAAAAGCAGACATTTTGTTTTTTGCGCCTTTTTCTGGTGCCAATCCTGTTCGCAAAGCCAGCCCAGTGGTGTTCACGCTGCGCGCCTCTTACTCAGAAGAAATTGAAAAAATGCTGGCGTTTTGGACGGGCGTCGGTTTAAAGCAAGTGGTGGTCATCCACTATGACGACGAGGTAGGCAAACAGAATCTGGAGGCCGTGACCGAATACCTTGCAAAACAAGGCAAGCAGCCTAAATCCTTGTCACTTCAGCGTAATACGAAAGTAGACGCGAACCAAATCAGCGAATTGATCAAACTAAAACCTGATGTTTTGATCAATACCGTGTTGTCAGGGCCGGCAGCAGAAGTTAGCCGCCAGCTTATCGCCCGTGGACTGACCATTCCCATGTCGAGCTTGTCTTTTGTCGGCGCTCAGCAATACATCACTGCAGCTGGCGAGGCTGGCGCAGGCGTGTCTATCGCCCAAGTGGTACCTAATGCAACGTCTCCCCTCCCAGTCGTTCGGGAGTGTGCGAAGGCGCTACAGGACTCAGGCATCACCGCCGCCATGAACAGCACACATCTTGAGGCTTGTATTGGCGCTAAGGTGCTGACAGAAGCTATACGACGCGCTAAAAAACCGGGTAACGCGGAAAGCCTGATCACTTCTATGCGCAACCTTGGCACTTACGATACGGGCGGATTTACCGTCTCTTATGGTGCGGCCAAGAACCATGGCAGCAAATTTGTAGACTTGGCGATGGTTTCGCGAGATGGTCGACTTCGCAATTAGAGCGCAGCGCGAAAATATGAAGCGTAGGAAGTTCAAAAGTGAGTCGATTTAGGCGGTCAGCCCAAGTTTTTGAGCTAAGCCAATGCGTTGCAATTTACCCGTGGCCCCTTTTGGTATTTCATCCATGATCAAAATTTTGCGGGGTACTTTGAAATCTGCTAATTTAGTAGCAGCAAATGCACGTATTTCTTGGTCAGTCGCGGTTTTTCCTTCACGTAACACGACGGCCGCCGCAACCTCTTCGCCGAGCTTTTCGTGCGGCATGCCAAACGTCACCACCTGCGCTACAGCCGGGTGATCCATCAAAACCTCATCCACCTCGCGCGGCGATATTTTTTCACCGCCCCGGTTAATGATTTCCTTTAATCGGCCGGTCAGGGTGATGTAGCCATCGGCAGTCATGACACCTTGGTCTCCAGTGCGAAACCAACCGTGGCTAAAACCTTCTGCATTGGCTTTGTCGTTGTTTTCATAACCCAGAGTCACGTTTTCGCCACGAATGACAATCTCGCCAATTTCACCGGTTGCCAATAAATCACCTGCAGCACTCATGATGGCAACTTGCGGGCCAGCGGCAATACCCACCGAGCCAGGGATGCGTTTACCCGGTGGCAACGGGCTGCTGGCCATCTGATGCGCAGCTTCGGTCATGCCATAAGACTCGATCAAGGGGGTCTTAAAAACCCGCTCTAGCTCGGCAATTACCTGCGGCGGCATTGAGGACGATGATGAGCGAATAAATCGCAAGGGATTGGCTTCAATCACATCCATGTTATTGGCTGCACGTGCCAATATGGTTTGGTGCATGGTGGGCACAGCGGTATACCAAGTGGGCTTGCATTCTTTCATCCAGCCGAAAAACTTGAGCGCATTAAAACCTGGCGTGCAGAAAATCATGCTGCCCACTGCCATCGGTGCCAGCACGCCGGCAATCAAACCGTGAATGTGAAATAGCGGCATGACATGCAGTTCACGGTCGGCGCTGGTAAGTTGCAAGGTGTTGCTGATGTTGCGGGCTGACGCGCATACATTTCGGTGTGACAAGGGCACAATCTTAGGCCGCGAGGTCGTGCCAGACGTGTGCAAAATCAACGCCACATCATCGGCCTGCGCAGGACCAGGTAACGTAGCCTGCCCTGTTTGAGGCGAAACCAGCTCGAAATTTCCCGCGCCTTGGTCTGGCAAAGCTTTAAGTTCAATGACCGCCATCCCTAACTTGGCGGCAACGGCGACGGCTGGGGTTTCGCTACCGGCTGCAACGATCAGCGCCTTGGCCTTCAAATCGGAAAGGTAAAACTCAAATTCGTCGGCACGGTAAGCCATATTAAGAGGCGCTGCGGTGCAAGCGCTGGCTACCGCGACAAAGGCGGTTGCCATTTCGGGGCAGTTAGGCAAAACAATGCCTACCCGATCACCTCTGCCAATACCCATTGCATTCAAGGCGGTTGTGGTGTTGGCAATCAATGCGTTCATGGCCCCGTAAGACAGCGGCGTGCCGCCAGGTGCCATCATGGCGGTTGCGTCGGGCGCTTGTTGCGCCACCATGTTGTGAAGGGTAGTGAAGTGTGTCATGGGCAAGTGATTAAAAAACGAAATCAGGAAATTTTGAGCGTTGCTTTGTGCTGTTGAAGATTCTTTGCCAGCAAGCTGGCCAAGGCATACACAGCGTGAATGGTTGGCGTGGGGGTTTGGGTAATTTGTCCTAATTCCATCACGGAGGCCACAAGCGCCTGCAATTCGAGGGCACGACCCTGCTCTACGTCTTGCAGCATCGACGTTTTGTGTTGCCCAACGGCCTGAGCACCCGCGATGCGTTTTTCAAGGCTGACCTTGAACTGCACACCCAGCTTTTCGCCAATCGCTTGCGCTTCGGTCATCATGCTTGCAGCCAGGTCGCGGGTTGGCTGAAACCGGCAAATGTCTTCCAGCGTGGCGTGCGTCAGCGCACTGATGGGGTTAAAACTCAAATTACCCCACACCTTGAGCCATATTTCAGAGCGAATGTCGCTGGATACCGGTGCCTTGAAGCCTGCGGCTTTGAAGGCGTCGCTGATCAAACGAATGCTGGGCGTATCAGCCCCGTCAATTTCACCTAACGTGAAGCGATTGCCTTCAATCACTTTGATCACACCCGGGCGAATCACCTCGCTCGCCGGGTACACCACGCTACCGATGACGCTGTCAATTGGAATATGGCGCGCAATCACGCCATCGGGGTCAACCGCCGTTACCGGCATGCCGGTGTAATTTCCCGGTAGCTTGTAAAAATACCACCACGGAATGCCGTTTTGCATGGTTACTGTGCGGGTCGCACTGTGCATCAATTGCGGCAAGTCGGCCGCCACATCAGCCACCTGGTGCGCCTTCAGACCCAAAATCACCAAATCCTGCAGCCCAGCGTCACGGATACTGGAGGTTGCTCGAATGGGCTTGGCCAAGAGTTCGTTACCGTTTTCTTCAATCAGCGTCAATCCGTTTTGCTTGACTGCGTCAAGATTGGCCCCCCGCAAAACCAGGGTCACGTCGTGACCGCTGAGTGCGAGCTTAACGCCCAGCATGCCGCCAATGGCCCCTGCCCCAACAATGCAAATTTTCATTTCAATCGTCTGTCGTGTTTAAAATTTGAAAGGTATTTCGCTCAGCTTTTCGTCACATCGCGCGAGGTTCAGCTGTGACTGATTCAAAGGTATTTTTTAACACGCCTATGCCATCAATCACCACTTCTACCACGGTACCGGGCTTGATCGGCAGCACGCCAAGCGACGTACCGCATGCAATCAAATCACCGGCGCAGAGCGTCATTTCACGAGACAAGATCGACACAATCTCTGCAGGCGAAAAAATCATGTCGCTGCAAGGGTAGTTTTGTCGCTCACGTCCGTTAACCACCGTTTTGACGTTCAGCGTTTTCCAGTCTAACCCGGTGGCGATGACAGGCCCAAAAATGCCAAAGGTGTCAAAACTCTTGGCACGCGTCCATTGCGCAAACGATGCATCCCGACTTAAAAGATCTAACGCGGTCACGTCGTTAACGCAGGTCAAGCCAAAAATGGCACCTGCCGCTTCGTCTACGCTGATGTTTTTACACGTTTTGCCAATCACCACGCCCAATTCACCCTCGTACACCACGCGGCCATCGTAGCTGGCGGGCGCCGTAAAAGCCTGCCCATCTGCACAATAACTGCTCGCCGCTTTGATAAACCAAAGCGGCTCGGCGGGCACGCCTAACCCTTGCTTGACAGCCTGGGCGTGGTAGTTGTTCCATAGCCCAATCAATTTGCTGGGCAGGCAAGGCAATATTGTCTTGACATCAGCGAGGTTCAAGGTCTGTCCGGTACGCTCAGACGCACCAAACAAGTCGCCCTGAAATACAGCGATATGGTCGCCTTGCAGCTGGCCAAATTCGGCTCGCCCATTGACTTCGTAGCGTATCCAAAGGGCGGGTGTCATGTTTGAGCGGATTTCAATCGCTTGACCAGCGCGCCAATCAATGGCCAGAACAACATCAACAGCGCCAAAGCGGTAATGCTAGCTACCAGAGGATTGGACACAAACACCAACATACTGCCACTGGAGCCCAGCAGCGACTGTCTGAAGGCGTTTTCGGCCATGTCCCCCAACACCAATGCAAGTACCAAAGGCGCCAGCGGGTAGTCCAGCTTTTTAAACACGTAACCCATCACGCCAAAACCCATCATCAGCCAGACATCAAACATGGAGCTGTGAACGGTGTACGCCCCCACCGCACAAATGACCAGGATGACCGGTGCAATGATCGAAAATGGAATGCGCAAAATGGCGGCAAACCAAGGCACAGTCAGCAATACCACGATCAGGCCCGCAATATTGCCCAAATACATGCTGGCAATCAGCCCCCAAACAAAGTCTTTTTGCTCGACAAAAAGCAAAGGACCAGGCTGCAAGCCCCACACCAGTAAGCCGCCCAAAAGGACTGCAGCGGTGGGCGAGCCGGGTATGCCCAGGGTCAACATGGGCAGCAAAGCTGCCGTGCCTGCCGCGTGAGCAGCGGTCTCTGGTGCAATCACGCCTTCGATGTCACCCTTGCCAAAGTTACCCGGAGTTTTAGAAAACCGCTTGGCAATGCCGTACCCCATGAACGACGCAGGAGTAGCGCCGCCAGGGGTGATGCCCATCCAGCAACCTACGGCGGCACTGCGAACATAACTGAGCCAGTATCGAGGCAGCTTTTTCCAGGTTTCCAGAACCACTTTGGCATTGATTTTTCCGTCTTTTCCTTTGAATGCAAGCCCTTCTTCCATGGTCAGCAAAATCTCGCCGATGCCAAACAAACCGATAACTGCAATCAAAAAATCGAAGCCTTTCATCATGGGTTCAAAACCAAATGTCAGGCGCAACTGACCGGTGACGTTGTCCATGCCAATTGCCGCGAGCGCAAAACCTAAAAACATGGCGGCCAGTGTTTTCCACGGCGCACCTTTGCTCATGCCAACGAAACTACAAAATGTGAGCAACTGCACCGCAAAAAACTCGGGCGGCCCAAACTTAAGCGCAAACTTTGCGACCAGTGGCGCCGTAAAAGTAATCATCAACACTGCGACAAAGGCCCCCACAACCGATGAGGTGAATGCCGCCGTCAGTGCTTGACCTGCGTGGCCTTGCTGCGCCATCGGGTAGCCGTCAAAAGTGGTCGCAACAGACCACGGCTCACCTGGGATGTTGAACAAAATCGACGTGATTGCCCCGCCAAATAACGCACCCCAATAAATACAAGACAACAAGATAATGCCTGATACCGGCGTCATGCTGAACGTCAGTGGCAACAAAATCGCGACGCCATTGGCGCCGCCCAAACCGGGCAGAACGCCAATCAGAATACCTAAAACAATCCCCAAAAACATCAACCCAATGTTGACGGGTGTTAAAGCTACTGAAAAGCCCTGAAACAAAGCCTGCATTTCATCCATGTCAATACCCCAACGCAGCTTCTATTGGGCCTTTGATCAAAGGCACCTTGAACCATATTTCAAACATCACGAACAACACTGCAACAACGATAAGCGAAGTCACTGCAGATTTAATCAGACTGAATTTACCTTGCCAGCGCATGAACACGGCGATAAAAATGAGGGACGCTGCGTACAAACCCAGCCACTGCATAACCGCAACGTAAATCAGGCACGGAAAAAAGATGGCGAAGACCAGCTTGATTTGTGAACGAGACACGAAAGATTCGCTCTTGTTAGCTTTTAGGGCCAGGACAAGATTAGCTGCGCTGGCAATGTTCATCAACAAACCAATATAAAACGGGAAGTAGCCACTTTGGGGCCCATCAGTACCCCAGCCCGCACCCATACGTGAGCTGTCCCACATCACGATGGTGCCGACAATCAAAAAGAAAATTGCGGTAATGATCTCTAAAGTACGTTTGGAGGCCGCGCTCGCCTCGGGTGCTTCGTCTTGCATGGCGTAACCCGTTATTTGGCGACAAAGCCAGCTTCTTGCATCAGCAGGCGGTGGCGAATCTCTTCATTAGCCACCCAGCGCGCGAACTCTGCACCCTCCATAAAGGTTTGGTTAAAAGCACCTTCATCCATGAACTTTTTCCACTCGGCTGTGGCCCGTACTTTTTTCATCAAATCAACGTAGTAAGCTGTTTGTTCAGGTGTGACACCAGGCGCCATAAAGATGCCGCGCAGCATCAGGTATTCCACATCCAGGCCACCTTCTTTGCAAGTGGGGATGTCAGACCATGCTTTGTCGGCAATTTTGTCCTTGTATGCCAGACGCTTGGCGTCAAACACACACAGTGGACGAAGCTTGCCACCCCGCCACTGGGCAACGGCTTCAATCGGGTTGTTGACTGTCGAATCAATGTGCTTGCCTACCAGCTGAACCGCGACCTCTCCGCCACCTTTGTAAGGCACATAAATGAATTTGGTACCCTGCGATTTTTCAATCAAGGCGGTGATGATCTGATCCTCTTGCTTGGAGCCAGTGCCGCCCATTTTCAGCTTGCCGCCTGCTGCTTTGACAGCCGCCAGATACTCTTGCGTCGTTTTATAAGGCGTCTCGGCATTCACCCACAATACAAATTCATCTAACGCCAACATCGACACGGGTGTCATGTCTTTCCAGCTAAAAGGAACGCCCGTTGCAAGCGGCGTAGTAAACATGTTCGACAAGGTGATGATAATTTTGTGTGGATCACCTTTGGCGTTTTTTAGCTCCAAAAAACCCTCGGCTCCCGCACCGCCACCCTTATTGACGACCACCATAGATGTCTTCATCAAATTATTTTTGGTGATGATGCCCTGAATCAGGCGCGCCATCTGGTCCGCGCCACCACCCGTGCCTGCAGGTACGACAAATTCGACATTTTTAGTGGGCTGCCAAGTTGCTGCGTGCACTGCACAGCCGGAGGCCAAAGCTACACTAGCCAAAGCTTTTGTAAAGTGAGTGATGAAAGAAATCAAGCGCATACACAAGCTCCTGCAAGTTGTTAAAAGATGATTCAAAAAGAACTCAATTTCAGTTTAACTTCACCGTTTAAAAAAATACCCTTAAGTTTCTGGGTGTAAACCCGCATCAAAACATAAACCCATGCTGCTCGAACCTTTGTTGATCATTGAACTGGCGGCGTTGGGCATTGGATCTGGTTTTATGGCAGGGCTGTTGGGTGTAGGCGGGGGGATGTTGATGGTGCCCTTTATCACCGTCATCATGTCCAACCGGGGTGTTGCATCTGATCTGTCCGTAAAAATGGCAATTGCAACCTCAATGGCGACAATCGTTTTTACCTCCCTATCTAACGTCTGGGCTCATCACAAGCGCGGTGCAGTCCGGTGGGACATTGTCAAACGCCTAGCGCCAGGGATAGTCGCTGGCGGTTTCATCGGTAGCTTGGGGGTTTTCTCCATGCTCAAGGGCTCGTATCTGGCCATCTTTTTCGGCTTGTTTGTCGGGTTTTCGGCCACCCAAATGTTTTTGGATAAGAAGCCTAAGCCAACACACCAATTGCCCGGCACGGTCGGGTTGCTGGCGGCAGGCAGTTTTATTGGTTTTTTATCTGGTCTGGTGGGTGCGGGAGGCGCCTTTATCAGCGTGCCTTTCATGACCAGGTGTAACGTCGCGATTCGCAACGCTGTCGCCACTTCTGCGGCGCTTGGTTTCCCGATCGCTGCCGCGAATGTGACGGGCTACATCATCAGCGGCATCAGCGTGCAAAACCTGCCCGTCGGCGCCTTTGGTTACATCTGGGTGCCCGCATTGCTGGTCATCGCGGTTTGCAGTTTTTTGATGGCACCGTTAGGCGCAAAAGCTGCACATTCGCTACCGATTACTGATCTGAAGCGGATCTTTGCCTGCATGTTGTACGCGCTGGCTGCTTACATGCTGTACAAAGGCATTTTCAGTTAGCTCTCTGGCTTGTCGTGCAGCCGCTGGGGCTAGGCTAAGCCAGGCGCGGGCATCACCACCATACCGTCTTCATCGGCGTAGAGCCAATCGTCAGGGCGCACCCATACCCCCTGAATCTGCACCGCCACGCCCCGCTGACCTTCACCGCGCTTCTCGGTGGGCAGCGGCATCGCAGCCAATGCTCGGATACCTGTTTGGCACTGTGCGAGCTCAGCCACGTCGCGCACACAGCCGTCAATCACCACACCCGCCCAGCCGTTTTTCGCGGCAGCTGCGCCTAAATTGCCGCCCATCAAGGCACGCCGAAGCGACCCGCCACCATCCACCACCAACACGCGGCCCCGACCCGCGCTGTCCACAACTGTTTTGACCAGTGAGTTGTCTTCAAAGCATTTGATAACAACGACCGGGCCGCAAAATTTAGACAACCCGCCAAAGTTTTTAAATACCGGGGCCAGAACTCTAAAGCTGCCGGAGGTGTCGTTTTTATGTGCATCGCAGAGGTCGCAGGTGCTGAATTTAAAAGCGTTTTCGATTTGCATACATTGCCTTTTCAATAGGGTGTGAAGCATTTTCTCGCACCAAGGATTGCTTTGAAGCCTTCTTTTTGATTTTCAAAGGCAAATATGTGTCAGTTACTGCCGAAAAGAGCCTTTTCCTCTATGAAAAGCACCCTTTCTCCAGTAGCATCCGCTGTGTCACTCGAGAGTAGTTATCTCTGGTGGTGATTTGTCAACTTCTAGAAGGAAAATCAATCATGGCAACTGCAAAAAAAGCACCGGCTAAAAAAGCGCCTGCAACAAAGGCTGCTCCGGCAAAGAAAGTAGCTGCAAAGGCGGCAGCTCCCGCGAAGAAGGCAGCAGCGAAAAAAGCAGCTCCAGCAAAAAAAGCGGCAGTAAAACCCGCCGTTAAAACGGCACCGGCAAAAAAGCGGACGCCAAACGCCGCGTTCATGAAGGCACTGACCTTGAGCAAAGAACTGGCAGCAGTTCTGGGCGACAAGCCGCTGCCGCGCACTGAGATTGTCAGCAAGTTGTGGGTCTACATCAAGGCCAACAAACTGCAAGACCAAATCAACAAGCGCATGATCAATGCCGATGCCAAGTTAAAAGCTGTTTTCGGTAAAGCCCAAGTGTCGATGTTTGAGATGGCTGGCTTGATCGGTAAGCACGTCAAATAATTTGCACGGGTTAAGTAAACCTGAAAAGCCGGCGAAAGCCGGCTTTTTTTATGCCTGGGTATTTCAGAATCAAAACTTTTGGGGCCGCATTACCTCGATGTTCGAGAAAAACAAGCTCACGCCAAAATTGCTGGCGTATTGGCCTATCACGTGGCTGGCCAATGCATCAGCGACCGCCGCGTCGCAAATAATTTTCATCTCAATCATGCGGTCCGCGTCCCAGCTGCCCTCATGCGTGGCGTACTGGGAGCCACCGCGAACGTCGTACACGGTGTAGCCCTGGGCACCCAAGCGTTTGGCGTCGCTGATCAGTGACTTTTCAAGCACTGCCTCGGCGATGATGACGAGTAATTTTTTATCGTGTTTAAGCATAGGTTTTAGCGTTGAAGGGTAGCCAAAATTTAGCGTGGATCAGATGATGATCAGCTAATCAATTAGCTGATGTATTGCGCAAGTTTCAAGTAAAGCGGTATGCCAAACAGCACGTTGAACGGAAAAGTCACACCTAAAGCCGCAGTAATAGACAAGGCTGCATTGGCCTGCGGCACGGCGATGCGCATTGCGGTGGGCGCAGCAATATAGCTGGCACTGGCAGCCAGCGCTGCCATGATGGCAATGCCGCCTGTACTCAAGCCCAGCGCCTTGCCGCCTAGGGCGCCCAATACTGCAAGACCCATGGGCGCAAGCAAGGCGAATGCTATCAATTTAAAGCCGTAACGCTTCAGCTCACCTAGCCTGCCGCCTGCAACCAGCCCAAGCTCAAGTAAAAACAGGGCCAACACGCCTTTGAATAACAGCGTAAAAAGTGGTGCAATCGGCGCCGTACCAGATTCGCCCATCGAAACGCCAATCAGCAACCCACCGACCAGCAGAAAAACTGACTTACCCAAAAACACGTCGTGTGCCAATGCTCGCCATGAAAATACCGCTTTGGCGCCAGCTGAGCCGCCTTGCTGCTTTTCTGCCCAACGCGCCAAGGCGATACCCGCTACGATTCCAGGGGCCTCCAGCAAGGCAACCCACAACGCGGCATGGGCTTCAAACTGGATATTTCTGTGAGTCAGGTAAGCACTGGCAACAGCAAATGTCACCACACTCACCGAGCCGTAATGCGCCGCCACCGAAGCGGCGTCAAACCCATTAAGTCCGACCAGGCGCCTGAGTACGGGATAAATCAGCAGAGGTATGCATAACCCTAAAACAAGGCAAAACGCTATTTGCGGAGCAACCGCTCCCAGCGTTTGCTTGGACAGTTCTACGCCCCCCTTGAGTCCAATCGCAAGCAGGAGGTAAATGGAGAGCGTCTCGTACAAAACGCCTGGCAAGGCCAAATCACTTTTTACCAGCCGCGCCAAAAGGCCAAGTAAAAAAAACAGGACAACAACATCAATCATTAAAAATCTTTACCCTAACTGCGGTTATTCGACTGTTCCGTTCGAGTCGCGCATGATTAGCCATTAAGAGACATTGCTTGCGCTGTAATGGCCGATAAGGTTGTTCGCGTGGTGATCACTTCGGCGTCCAACATGACTTCTATCAACGTACCTTCAACCCGTGCCAATGCCGCCAGAAGCTCTCCCTCAAACTCTGCCGTTCGGGTAATTCGCACACCTGCGTAGCCGTAAGCACGAGCCAGTAACGCAAAGTCAGGGTTTTGCAAACGCGAGCCACTTGAGTGGTTGGGGTATTCGCGTTCTTGGTGCATGCGAATGGTGCCGTACATGCCGTTGTTGAGCAGCACAATGATGGTTTTGGCGCCAATCTGCACGGCTGTGGCCAGCTCCTGGCCGTTCATTAAAAAATCACCGTCACCCGCCATTGTTAGCACCACACGCCCGGTAGTAATGGCTGCGGCAATGCCTGCGGGCACGCCGTAACCCATCGCACCAACCGTCGGGGCGAGTTGTGTTTTATGCCCTTTGGCCAATCCGTGGTGCTTGTAAAACCGATGTGTCCAGCTGGCAAAGTTACCTGCACCATTTGTTAGTACAGCGTCGGGCGGCAGGTGTTTTTGCAGAACGTCAATGATGGCGGGCATGTCAACGTCGCCCGGTAACTTGTGGGGTTGAAGGTTGCCCAGATAGTCAGCGTTGGCGTCAAGCGCCCATTGCTCCCAGGGTACGCTGATGGGGGCGGTCAATACCTCAAGCGAGCGTGCAGCGGCATTCATGGTGGCATTCATTGCCAGGTCGGCTTGATAAACGCGGTTCAGTTCTTCAGCACTGCTGTGGATATGTACCAGTTTTTGCTTTGGCTTGGGTACTTCAAGCAGGGTGTAGTTGTTGGTTGTCATCTCGCCAAGTCGTGGGCCGATGGCGATGATCAGGTCAGCAGCCTTGATGCGTGCGGCCAGTTTTGGGTTCAAGCCAATACCCACGTCCCCCGCGTACAACGCGTGGTGGTTGTCAAACGTGTCCTGAAACCTGAAAGCATTGCCGACCGGCAAGCGCCAATTTTCAGCAAAGCGTTGCAGAGCTTGAGCGGCCTGCGGCGTCCAGCCCCCCCCCGCCTGCGATAACGAAGGGCTGCTCCGACTTTAATAGCATCTCACGCAACGTGCGCAATGCGCCGGGGTCGCTCCAAGCTTGGACGGGTTCGACCCTTGCCAGCGGCTGCGCACTGGTCATACGGGTCAGCATGTCTTCAGGCAGTACCAGTACCACCGGGCCAGGCCTGCCGTTCATGGCGGTGGCAAAGGCTCGTGCCACATATTCTGGAATGCGGTCGGCATCGTCAATGCGCTCAACGCGCTTGGCAAAGCCTTTGGTACTGGGCCCAAAAAAGCTTTGGTAATCGACCTCCTGGAACGCTTCGCGGTCACGGCAGTCGCTGGCAACATCGCCTACCAGCAGCAACATAGGGGTTGAGTCTTGGAACGCAGTGTGAACGCCTATAGAGGCATTTGTGGCACCGGGGCCGCGTGTGACCATACAAACGCCAGGCCTGCCCGTCAGCTTGCCGTGCGCTTCGGCCATGTAAGCAGCGCCGCCTTCTTGTCGGCACGTGACGAACTGGATCGAGGCGCGCTTGGCGTACAGGCCGTCAAGTACGGCTAAGTAACTTTCGCCTGGCACGCCAAACGCGTGGGTAACGCCTTGAGCAATCAGGCACTCAACAAGGAGGTGGCCGGCAAGTTGTGATGTCATGCGCAATTATGTCGCGCCGCGCTGCTTGGCCATCGGCGGTCAAAGGGCAACCAGTGGCGTCCGCCGTACACGGCGCACATTGAAAGCGCTGGCTACCAAGACCGCTTGCAGCAACACTAGCCCTAGCAGGACGCTGCGGTATTGGCCGTTGTCCATTAATACGCCGAACAAAAGCGGGGCCGCAGCCTGACCAATGTCTAGCCCGGCGTACACCACACCGTACACGCGGCCAGATGCGTTGTCTGGTGTTGAGCGCTTAACCAGTAAATCCCGCGAGGGCCCTGCCATGCCGGACGCAAAACCCATCAAACCAAATATTACCGGAACGGTCCATGCCGCCAAATGTCCCATCGCAAGCATCAGGGCTAAAGCCGCTGCAATGCTGAAACCCAGGCCCACCACACGTTCGCAGCGCTTGGCATCTGCCGCCAAAAAACCGCCCAACACCATGCCGCCTGCACTGCCCAGCATGTAGATCGTTAAACACATGGCAACCCAGGGCAACGGCACGTCGTGCAGGCGCTGCGCGGCGGTTGGCGCAAAAGTCTGAATCACGCTAAGCACTGCGGCATACCAAAAAAAGAATGCAAAGCACATCCACACCGCTGGGATTTTTAAGAACCCGAAGTTACTGTCATTACCAGCGGCAACGCGACCAGAAAGCGCCACAGGCAATGTCAACTTCTCGCGATTTAACACCTGCACTGCCAACACTGCGAACGCCAATAGGCCAGCGGCCACCAACGCAGCGCGCCATGAAAAAGCCAGCGCCAATGGCACAAGCATGGCGGGTGCCAGCGCCCAGCCCAAGCTGCCGGTGATGCCATGTACACTGTAGGCATGACCCAAACGCGGCGCACTGACTTTACGGTTCAGCAGCGTGTAGTCGACTGGATGAAACACGCCGTTGCCAGCGCCGCCCACCACAGCTGCGACGGCCAGCATCCAGTAACTGGTGCTCACTGCATAACCCAAAGCAGCCAAACCTATCAGGGCTAGCCCGGCAAACAGCACCGGGCGCGGGCCAAATTTGTCGACCACAAAGCCAGATGCTGCTTGCACGCCGCAAGACACCACAAAAAATACGGTCATCAGAAACCCAAGCTGCGCATAGCTGACACTAAATTCGGTCTTAAGCCAGGGAAACAACGGTGCCAACAGCAGCTGGCTGAAGTGACTGACCAGGTGCGCTATGCCAACCAGGCTAATGACGCTGGCGTCTTGCTTAAACGGTACGCTGGCTACTGGTGAATTCAATGTGCTGGTAGTGTTCATCTTGCAATCGTAGTGTTACCCTGCGATGTTGAAATGCGACGAATAGCCAATCATTAGCGAATTTCAGACAAACCTTTACCACCGAAAATGTCATGGGCAGTAAATCTCTCAAACCCACCCCGCTTGGCGATGTTGACAGCTACATGCCCAACCGCCAGCGCCCGGTGCGCGTGCGCGCCCGCAGCATGCCCGCCGACACGCACTTTGAGCCACACGCCCACCCGTGGGCACAGCTTGCCTATTGCGCTACCGGTATCGTGCAGGTCACTGCTGAGGAAGCCAGCAAAAGTTTGGTCACCTACATCGTGCCGCCGTCACGTGCGGTCTGGATTGCCCCGCACGCTGTACACCACATCACGGTGCTAGAGGCGGCAGAATTTCGGACTTTGTATATTGATGCAGCGGCAATTCCGGAAGGTTGGAACAGTTGCCGCGTCATTGTTGTGTCAAACCTTCTGCGCGAGACGATTCGCGCGCTGGACCACCGCGCGAATCCTGTAAGAGAGCAATTGCTGATCAGTTTGGCGCTCGATGAAATTACGCATGCTGACACGCAGGCCATAGGAATACCCTTGCCTCATCCGCAAACGGGCGATAAACGTTTACGAGCGCTTTGCGAGGCCGTGATGCGTGCACCTGGTGAGCGCACAAACCTGACCGACTGTGCATTTAGCGTGGGTGCCAGCGAGCGCACCGCCGCCCGCCTGTTCAGGCATGAACTGGGGCTGAGCTACCAACAATGGCGCCAGCAGGTTGTACTGGCGCACGCTCTGCCCTTGCTGGCACGTGGCCAGCCGATCAGCACGGTCGCCTTAGCTACCGGCTACGCCAGCGACAGCGCGTTTTCGGCCATGTTTAAGGCGGCAATGGGGCAGTCGCCCAGTCATTTCCAGAGCAAAAATAGGCCCTTGCCCTTTTAAAATATACATGGCGTGCTATTTATTAAATAGCATTTGCTTGTCAACCTCGTGTGCTCCGAAACCATATTTGCCTGCATTGACGCATCAGCTCTGCGTGCAAAAGCCTGCCGCGCCAGGTCACTGATGACTTGACCTAGCGTCTTACCGTCATGCCAAGCTATTTGTATGGCAGCAAATAAAACGTCGTCAGAAATATCTAAAGTGGTGCGCATGGCCTGACCTATCTTTGATGTTTGATGTTTGATGTGTCTTGCGTTAATCATCTGCAGCACTGCTTTTGCCGCGCCCGGCTTTGATACCCGCCCGCAAGCTTTTCCCCTGAAGTCGTCGCTGTTTCGACGCAAATGTTGGCTTGGTGGCGCGGCGGTTTTTAGCGGGTGTCGTCACACTGTCAATGATTTCTTGCAATCTGGCCAAGGCGTCGCTGCGGTTCATCTCTTGGGTTCGGTGCTGCTGGGCTTTCAAGACCAACACACCTGCCTCGGTGATGCGGCTGTCATTTAATGCAAAAAGCCGCTGTTTCAGATCACCCGGCAGCGACGACGCAGAAATGTCAAACCTCAGATGAATCGCGCTCGAAACCTTGTTAACGTTTTGCCCGCCCGCCCCTTGCGCACGGATGGCCGTCATATCAACCTCGCGCTCGTCCACCGGATATTTAGGCGCTGTGGCCATCCTAGAAACGCCGCATCAAACCATGCTGGCTAAGGCAGCAATCGCCAACGCGTAACCCGCCACGCCAAAACCAGCGATCACGCCCTTGGCTACCGGAGACAAGTAGGAGTGATGCCTAAACGCCTCGCGCGCATGCACATTGCTGATGTGAAGCTCAATCACCGTGACTCCCGCGCCTTTGATGGCGTCATGAAGCGCGATGCTGGTGTGGGTGTAAGCGCCCGCGTTAAACACCACACCCATCAAGGTACCCGCAGCTTGAGCGCGCCCGGCTTGATGGATGGCGTCTACCAGCGCGCCTTCGTGATTGCTTTGCTGAAAGTCGAGTTCAAACCCATGCTTGGCGGCCTCCAACGTACAGAGCGCTTCGACATCTGCCAGTGTTTTCGAGCCGTAAACAGCCGGTTCCCGCATGCCTAGCAAATTAAGATTGGGGCCGTTTAAAACGAGTACGGTTTTCATTGGGCAAGTTCCTGAAATTTTGGCCGACGGCGGCTGCCGTCAAATCTGACCGTGTCGACTTGCCATGATGTTAGGCGTATTGACAACAACATCAGCATTTTGGGCACGCTGCCTTAACGCGTGCTCCATCACCACCAGCGCCAGCAACGCCTCTGCTATCGGCGTAGCGCGTATGCCCACGCATGGGTCATGCCGGCCTTTGGTAACCACTTCAGCCGGATTACCTGCGGTATCAATCGACTGGCGAGGCGTTGTGATTGAACTGGTCGGCTTGATGGCGATTGACACTTCCAGGTCTTGCCCGGTGCTGATACCGCCCAACACACCGCCTGCGTTGTTTGACTGAAAGCCTTCTGGCGACAAGCCATCACCATGGGTGCTGCCGCGCTGGGCCACACTGGCAAAGCCGGCACCAATCTCGACGCCTTTGACGGCATTGATGCCCATCATGGCGTAAGCAATATCGGCGTCCAGTTTGTCGTAAAGTGGCTCACCCAGACCAACGGGCACGTTCGACGCAACAACCCGAATTTTGGCTCCGCAAGAGTCTTTCGCATGGCGCAGCGCGTCCATGTAGGCCTCTAACTTTGAGACATTCGCAACAGGCGCAAAAAACGGATTGTTTGCCACATGCGCCCAAGATTCAAACGCAATCAGTTCGTCCCCAATCTGCGTCATGCAGCCCTTAAAAGTTGTGCCATATTGCGCCAGCAACCACTTTTTAGCCACCGCGCCCGCCGCAACCGTTGGGGCTGTCAGTCGTGCCGACGACCGTCCCCCGCCACGCGGGTCACGCAGACCGTACTTGTGCAAATAAGTGTAGTCAGCATGGCCGGGGCGAAACGTCTCCAGAATATTGCCATAGTCTTTGCTGCGCTGGTCGGTATTTTTAATCAGCAGACAAATCGGTGTACCGGTCGTTTTGCCTTGGTACACGCCCGACAAAATCTCAACCGTATCAGGCTCATTGCGCTGGGTCACGTGGCGGCTGGTACCGGGGCGGCGGCGATCCAGGTCAATTTGAATGTCTGCCTCACACAAGTCCATGCCGGGTGGGCAGCCATCAATCACGCAGCCAATGGCAGGGCCGTGGGATTCACCAAAATTGGTGACTGCGAATAAATTGCCAAAGGTGTTGCCGCTCATAGCGCCATATTATCTATGACCCATGCAGCAAGTCGATCAACCATCCTTGCCCTCATCCTCACCAGCAGGCCAATCCCGTATATAGGCCTTTAGCATCTTGTTTTCAAAATTCTGGCTGTCGACCACGGCTTTGGCTACGTCGTACAAGCTGATCACGCCCATCAGCATTTTTTGATTCATCACCGGCATGTAACGGGCGTGGCGCTCCAGCATCATGCGTCGAACTTCATCTAGTTCGGTTTCGCTCGTACAAGTCAGCGGGTGGTCGTCCATGGCCTTGCGCACCAGCATGTTGCCAATCTCGCCACTGTTGCCCACGATGCTGACAATGACTTCCCTGAAAGTCAACATGCCCACCAAGTCGCCGTATTCCATGACCACCAAAGAACCAATGTCTTTTTCGGCCATGATCTGCGCCGCTTTGGCCAGTGGTTCGTCGGGCTGAACGGTGTAAAGCGTATTGCCTTTAACCCGCAGTATGTCGGCTACTTTCATGGCGATGTCCTCGGTTCTGTGTTTATATTCCCACGGCTGATTACAGCGGGGGGCCTCAAAGGCAATATAGCCCACAATGAGCGGTCAAGCTTGTGAATTTGTTTTTACATGTGCCTTTGTATTTTTTCGTCTGAACATCACTTCGGAGACTGCACCATGCCCGGTTACGCTGACCCTGGCTTTGACACCCTGTCGTTGCACGCTGGTGCAACGCCTGACCCGACCACCGGCGCGCGCGCGGTGCCCATTCACCTGACCACCTCGTTTGTTTTTGAATCGAGCGACCATGCCGCCAGTTTGTTTAATCTGGAGCGTGCAGGCCACGTGTACTCACGCATCAGCAACCCAACCAACGCGGTGCTCGAGCAGCGAGTCGCTGCGCTAGAAGGCGGCATAGGTGCTATTGCCACTGCCAGCGGGCAAGCCGCATTACACCTCACCATCGCAACACTGATGGGTGCCGGGTCGCACATCGTCGCGTCTACGGCTTTGTACGGCGGCTCACAAAACCTGCTGCACTACACCCTACGCCGCTTTGGGATTGAAACTACGTTTGTCAAACCGGGCGATCTGGATGGATGGCGTAAAGCGGCCCAACCCAATACCAAGCTGTTTTTTGGCGAAACCGTGGGTAACCCCGGCCTGGACGTGCTGGACATTGAGGCAGTTGCCGCCATTGCCCACGCAGCTGGCGCGCCTCTGCTGGTGGATTCCACCCTCACCTCGCCCTGGCTCATCAAACCGTTTGACCACGGCGCTGATTTGGTTTACCACTCAGCGACCAAATTTTTAAGCGGCCACGGCACGGTAATTGGCGGCATTGTGGTCGATGGCGGGTCGTTTGATTGGGCTTCACCAAAGGCGACAGGCAAATTCAAGGAGCTGACCGAACCGTACGACGGTTTTCACAACATGGTGTTCAGTGAAGAAAGCACAGTGGGTGCCTTTTTACTGCGCGCCCGGCGCGAAGGCTTGCGCGACTTTGGTGCCTGCATGAGCCCACACACCGCTTGGTTGATTTTGCAAGGCATCGAAACGCTCGGTTTGCGCATGGCACGGCACATGAGCAACACTGAAAAAGTGGTGGCGTTTTTAGCCAGCCACCCGTTTGTCTCGCGCGTGGGCCACCCGCTGCTTGAATCTCACCCCAGCCATGCCCTGGCTAAAAAGCTGTTGCCCCGCGGTGCCGGCTCGGTATTTAGTTTTGACTTGGCTGGCTCGCGAAATCAGGGTAAGGCGTTCGTTGAAAGCCTGCGTGTCTTTAGCCACCTGGCCAATGTCGGCGACTGCCGCAGCCTGGTGATTCACCCGGCCAGCACCACCCACTTTCGCATGACGGACGAGGCCCTTAGCGGCGCGGGCATTGGCCAAGGCACGATTCGCCTGTCAATTGGTCTGGAAGATGCTGATGATTTGATTGACGACTTAAAGCGCGCCTTAAAAATCGCCGAAAGAGCCGCTGACAAAGCAGGAGCCTGACATGTACTTGCAAGTCAACCATCACAAAACCTACGCCTACACCGCTGGCAAAGCGCTCGACAAAGCAAAACCCTGTGTCGTTTTTATTCATGGTGTACTCAACGACCACAGCGTCTGGATCTTGCAAAGCCGTTACCTCGCCAACCACGGCTGGAATGTGCTGGCCGTTGACTTGCCTGGGCATTGCAAAAGTGAAGGCTTAGCCCCCGAATCAGTTGAGGATGCCGCTATGTTTATTGTAGCATTGCTAGATGCAGCGGGCATTGACAAAGCCGCGCTCATCGGCCACAGCTGGGGGTCATTGATTGCCCTTGAAGCCGCCTCAAAGTTGGGCAACCGCATCACCCGCCTGGTTTTGGTGGGGACGGCGTTTCCGATGAAGGTCTCAAACGCGCTGCTAGACGCATCGCTGAACGACCCAATGGCTGCGCTGAAAATGATCAATGTGTTTTCACGCAGCACCCTAGCGGCACCGCCATCGGCCCTGGGCCCCGGTACATGGGTGTACGGGGCCAGCATGGCATTAGGCCGGCGGGTGCTGGCCAGCAATACAAAGGTCAATGTCTTTCACCGGGGCTTCAAGGCCTGTGATGACTATGCAAACGGTGAAGCAGCCATCAGCCAGGTGACTTGCCCCATCTTGTTTTTGCTGGGTACAGATGACCAAATGACCCAAGCCAAAGCGGCAAACCTGCTGATCGACAAGGCAAAGGCCAGTCAAAAAAACTGGCAGGTCGTCAACCTGGCAGTCGGTCACCATCAAATGACTGAAGCGCCAGAGCAAACGCTGATAGCGATTAAAGATTTTTTAAAATGACGCCCACGATGTCGGCGGCCAGAGCGCAAGCCATTGCAGATACGTTTGACCTGCGCGATTTGCCGCCTGATTTTTATGTCAATCCGTATCCGGTCTATGACGTGCTTAGGCAGCAAAGCCCAGTGCGCCTGATGCCCGATGGCTCGTATTTTTTAACCCGATATCAAGAAGTGGTGACGGTATACCGCGACGCACAAACCTTCAGTTCAAACAAAAAAATCGAGTTTGAACCCAAGTACGGCGCGGGCTCACCGCTGTTTGAGCACCACACCGCCAGTTTGGTGTTTAACGATCCGCCACTGCACACGCGTATACGCAGCCGTATCATCGGCGCACTGACACGCCGTGCGATCGCTGGCATGGAATCAAGCCTCGTCACACGCGTCGACAGCCTGCTGGACAACTTACAAGCCAACGGTGGGGGCGATTTGATTGATGATTTCGCGTCCGCTATCCCGGTTGAAGTGATTGGCAACCTGCTGGGCGTTCCGCATGCTGCACGAGGCCCGCTGCGCTCATGGTCGCTGGCCATACTTGGCGCGCTTGAGCCAAAACTGACACTTGAGCAACAAGCGCTTGGCAACCAAAGCGTCGTTGAATTTACCCAATATCTGAGAACACTGGTCGCCGAAAGACGCAGTCACCCCGGCCACCCTGAGCATGATGTGCTGACACGCCTGATAGGCGATGAAACGACCAGCGAAAAGCTAAGCGAAGCTGAACTGCTACAAAACTGCGTTTTTATCTTGAACGCAGGCCACGAAACCACGACCAACCTGATTGGCAATGCGCTGGCGGCGTTGACAGAACACCCAGATGCCAGAGCCGATATGCTATTGAATATGAAGCATCTAGCCCATGATTTACAAGGGCTAGAGGCCTATTTGACATCCGCAGTGGACGAATTCCTGCGTTTTGAGTCATCTAACCAGCTCAGCAACCGACGCGCCTTAAAAAACACACAAGTTGGCGGCGTGGACATCGCAGCAGGGAGTCTTTTGAGTCTTTGCATTGGTGCAGCCAACCGTGACCCGGCGCAGTTTGAGCAGCCCAACGCGCTGCGGTTGGAACGCGAGAACAACCGCCATCTGGCTTTTGGCCTGGGGACTCACCAGTGCGCGGGCATGAGTTTGGCACGGCTAGAAGGCCGAATTGCGCTTGGGCGATTCTTACAGCGTTTTCCTGACTATCGGCTAACCGCAGCACTCACCCGTGGTGGTCGCGCGCGCTTCAGGGGGTTTTTGCACGCCCCGTTCAGCCTCGCCTGATTTTCCTAGTTTGTCCGATTTTTCTGACTCGTCTGAAGACAGGTTGGACTAAAGTCAAGCCCGCGCCAGCATGCTCAGCTTGCTCCGGCGGCGATGTGTTTACCGCAGTTACAGCACTTTCGGCACGTACAGCACATGCTGCAACCGAAGCGTGGCCCAATTCGCATGTTGCCAAAGCGGCAAAGTCGAGTCCGTTTTTTCAAGTAAAAGTCGCTGCAATAAGGGCTCGAGCAACGTCTGCTCAGGGTTAGCCAGCAAAATGTAGTTTGATTCTTCATCAACGCCGGACTCTGCCTGGGGCATCAGCTGGCCTACCCAGCCAAGCTCAGACAAGGTTTGCAGTATGGGCTCGAGTTGCAGCACATCAATCTGCAATGTTTGCGCCAGTTTGGATGCACTGCAGCCCAGCTGGGTGCCGCGCCTCAGCATTGCCAGGTGTTGTAACACTTCAACAGCCAGTTGAAAGTGCCAGCCGTGCCCACCACCGCGCCGGGCAACGCCCGCCAGCAGGCTGGGCAGATACGCCGCCACCACAGCGCCCAGCAGCACAATCACCCAAGCCACATAGATCCAGACCAACAAAATGGGTAGGGTTGCAAAAGCGCCATAAATCATGGAATAAGTGGGTACTTTGCTCAGGTACACCGCCAAAACTTTTTTTGCCAGCTCAATGCCTGCTGCTGCAAAAATGCCGCCGGCCCAGGCGTGGCTCCATTTCACATACGTGTTGGGAACATAACGGTAAAGCGCCGCAAGCCCACCGGCGACCAAGAGGAACTGAAAACTATTCAGTATAAAAAGCAAGCTAAACGGCAACGACCCTACCCACCCGCTCGTATTTGCCACCACCGACGCAGTAAGCGCCAGGCTCGCGCCCAAAAGCACAGGCCCCAGTGTGATCGCAGACCAATAAATGAGCACCCGTTGGGCAAAAGGACGGGTTTTTTTTACCCGCCAAATGCCGTTGAGGGTGCGGTCGATGGTCAAAATCAGTGCAATCGCCGTGACCAGTAAGATCCCAAGACCGGCCGCCCCCAGCTTATTGGCCTGCCTGCTAAATTGCGTCAAATAGCCCAACACCTGCCGGGCGATGTTGTCGGGGATCAAGCTGTTGATCAGCCAGCTTTGCAACGCACCTTGCATGTCAGAAAACATCGGAAAAGCGGTGAACACCGCCAAAGCCACCGTAAAAAACGGCACCAGTGCAATAGAAGTGGTAAATGTCAAGCTGCTGGCCGTCAGGCCCATGTGGTCTTCACGAAAGCGGTCCCTTAGCATCAGCAACGTGCCCTGCCAAGGGAAATGCGTCAGGTCGGCCCAAAAGACTTGTAATCGTTGTTGAAAATTCATCCCCGGTATCATGCCTCAGACTCTGACCTCGACACCCATGACCAAAGACCATCAAATTGAAGCCATTCGCTGGACCGCAGCAGCCAGCCTGATTAGCCTGATCGCCCTTGGCGTGTTGTGGGAGATGGTATTGGCCCCCGTCAGACCCGGTGGCTCCCTGCTGGCTTTGAAAGTACTGCCGCTGATCTTGCCGCTGGCAGGCGTGATGAAAAACCGCATGTACACCTACCGTTGGTTAAGCCTGCTGGTGTGGGTGTACTTTACCGAAGGCGCAGTGCGCGCCTGGAGCGACAAGGCGCCTGGCAACTACTTGGCCATGACTGAAGTTGTGTTGTGCCTGATACTTTTTACCGCATGCTCTCTCCACGTCAAAATCCGGTTTAAGGGTATTGCCAAGCTGCCTAAAGGAAGTTATTGATGGGAGTTATTGATGGAAGTTACTGATGGAAGTAAATGACATGCACCAGGGCTTAATCGATCAGCTCCAAACGCTGGTGGGGCAAAGCCATGTGCTGGTGGACGGCGATTTGTCGGCCTACGAGCTGGATTGGCGCAAACGCTCGCGCGGCAAAGCACTTGCCGTGGTCAGGCCTGCCAACACCCAAGAAGTCAGTGCTGTCATCAAGGCCTGCGTTTCAAAAGGTGTGAGCATCGTGACTCAGGGCGGCAACACCGGGCTGGTGGGCGGCTCGATTCCCGACGAGTCCGGCTTACAGGTAGTCATGAGTTTGCTGCGCTTGAATGCTGTGCGCACTATTGACGCCGCTAATATGACCATGACCGTTGATGCCGGGTGCATTTTGCAAACCCTACAAGAAAGCGCTGAGAAAGCGGGTCTTTTATTTCCACTTAGCCTGGCCGCTGAAGGCAGTTGCACGATTGGCGGCAACCTTGCCACCAACGCAGGCGGCACGCAGGTGGTGCGCTACGGCAACGCGCGCGACTTGTGCCTCGGTCTTGAAGTCGTGACGGCCCAAGGCGAAATTTGGCACGGTTTGAGCGGCTTGCGCAAAGACAATACGGGTTATGACCTGCGAGACTTATTTGTTGGCAGCGAAGGCACGCTAGGCGTGATCACCGCGGCGACGGTAAAACTCTACCCGCAGCCCGCTGCAAAGCTCACCGCTTGGGCAGCGGTGCCGTCTATGCAACACGCCGTTGCGTTGCTTGGTCTGGCGCATCAGCATTTGGGCGCGGGCTTGACGGGTTTTGAGGTCATGGGGCAGTTTGCATTGAGCCTGGTGGCCAAACATTACCCACAGCAGCGCGTGCCGCTTTTGCAAGCAGGGAGCGAGGGGGCTCCCTACTTTGTTTTGCTTGAAAACTCGGACCACGAATCAGAAAGCCATGCACGCGAACAGTTTGAACGGTTGCTTGAAACCGCTTTTAATGACGGCTGCGTCAGCGATGCGGTGGTGGCTGAAAACTTAAGCCAAGCAAAACAGCTTTGGCATGTTCGCGAAAGCATTCCGCTCGCACAGGCCGAAGAAGGCCTCAACATCAAACACGACGTGTCCATTGCGGTGTCACGTATCCCGGAATTTGTAGCGACGACTGATGCGCTGCTGACGGCGGCGATTCCTGGTGTTCGGTTGGTTAACTTTGGCCACCTGGGCGACGGCAATCTGCATTACAACGTGCAGGCACCTGCTGAAGGCGACGCCAAGGCTTTTTTACGGGACCGCGAGCTTGAGGTCAACACGCTGGTTTATGACTCGGTCGCACGGTTTGATGGCTCCATTTCAGCTGAACACGGTGTGGGTAGCCTAAAACTGGACAAGCTGGAGCAACATAAATCAGCGGTAGCGCTCCGCATGATGCGCGCCATCAAGCGAGCACTGGACCCGCTGGATGTGATGAATCCGGGGCGGGTGATACGGGCATAATTTTGACTTCGACAGAGCCAAGTACATTTCCTTTCTCACACACGGCGCGCTTTTTGTATGACCCCATGCGTTTACTCCCAATACGAAGATTTCATGCGCCATGTCGATACGCATGGTGTGTTCAAGTCAGACCGTACAGGTACCGGCACCAAAAGCGTGTTTGGCTACCAGATGCGGTTTGACTTAAAAAATGGTTTCCCGCTGGTCACGACCAAAAAGGTTCACGTCAAGTCCATCGTGCATGAATTGCTGTGGTTTTTGCAAGGATCGAGCGACAACAATTGGCTTAAAGCACGCGGCGTAACGATTTGGGATGAATGGGCGCGTGCCGATGGTGACTTGGGCCCCGTGTATGGTGTGCAGTGGCGCAGCTGGCCTACCCCAGGTGGCGGGCACATTGACCAGATTTCTGAGGTCATCAACACCTTGAAAACCAACCCGGACTCGCGCCGCATCATCGTTAGCGCATGGAATGTGGCCGACCTCGACAAAATGGCACTGATGCCTTGTCACGCGTTTTTTCAGTTTTATGTGGCGCCTGCCTTGGTTGCAGGCGGTAGGGGCCAACTCAGTTGCCAGCTTTACCAGCGCAGCGCTGATATTTTTCTGGGTGTGCCGTTTAACATCGCCAGCTATGCGTTGCTCACCCACATGGTGGCGCAGCAATGCGACTTGGATCTGGGCGACTTTATTTGGACCGGCGGCGACTGTCACATTTACAGCAACCACCAGGAACAAGTGGCATTGCAACTGAGCCGGGAGCCGCTGCCCTGTCCCACGCTGCAGATCAAGCGTCGGCCAGCTTCGATTTTTGACTATGAATTCGAAGATTTTGAGTTCATCAACTACCAGCACCATCCCGCCATCAAGGCAGCGGTTGCTGTTTGATGGCTACGCCAGCCATGAATATTCACATGATTTTTGCCCAGTCTGCCAATGGTGTGATTGGGCTAAACGGCGTCATGCCTTGGCACCTGCCTGAAGACCTGGCGCATTTTAAAAAGCTCACTCTGGGTAGCCCGGTCATCATGGGCCGCAAGACGTGGGACTCGATACCCGACAAATTCCGGCCGCTGCCAGGCCGAACGAATGTGGTGATCACGCGTCAGCAAAACTGGCTGGCACAGGGCGCACACACCGCTTTCAGCCTGAATGATGCGTTGGCACGGTGCCAGAACGCAGCTGAGGTCTGGATCATCGGCGGCGCACAAATCTACGCGTTGGCCGAACCGCTGGCCAGCCGAATTGAGGTCACACGAATCGACAAAACCTTTAACGGTGACGCCTTCGCGCCCCAGCTGGGCAGCGTATGGCAAGTCAGTCATCAAGAAGACCACGTTTCTGCCGCAGGATTGAAATTCAGCTTCATTACTTATCAAAGATCTTTACCCCATCAAAAGGAAACTTAACATGTCATCAGGCGGATTTCACGTACACGGCCCACATGATCATGAGTTGGAGCATGCCGCGCAGGGCGGGCACGGCGGCCATGACGAAAAAAGCAAGGGCATGACGGCACAAATCGCGGTCATTACGGCGGTCATTGCCACGGTGGGTGCTATTTTTTCGTACATGGGCGGTGCGACTCAGGCCAATGCGGGGCTTTACAAAAACAACGCGGCCATCAAAAAAACTGAAGCTTCAAACCAATGGAATTTTTTTCAAGCAAAAAGTACGAAACAGTCGTTGGCAGAGGTCTCGCGTGACTTGTCGCTTGAAGCCGCCAAAGACAAATACCAAGCCAAGATTGACCGTTACGAAAAAGAAAAAACCGACATCAAGCTCGTGGCAGAAAAACTGGAAAAAGAATCTGCAGATTGGGACAAGCAGTCGGATCAACAAATGCACCAGCACCACCGCTGGGCACAATCCACGACCGTGCTGCAAATATCTATTGCGATGGCGGCCATCGCCTTGCTGACGCGCAAACGCTGGGTCGAATACGTGATGTTCGCCGCCGCTGCGGGTGGCCTGTTGGTGGGCATACTGGCCATGCTGCATATTTAATGCGAAGCACTTGATGTGGCATATTTTTTGCTATGCATTCAGTAGCATGCGGCCCACAAAAAACAAGGGTCAAGACCTAATTTACTTTTAATATGACCCAAATAGCCACTTGGAATGTCAACTCACTGCCTGTACGGCTGCCGCAAGTCATCGACTGGCTGGCCAGCAACCCGGTGGATGCGCTGTGTTTGCAAGAACTCAAGCTGACAGACGAAAAATTCCCGGTTCAAGCGTTTGCAGATGTGGGCTACCAGAGTGTGTTTTTAGGTCAAAGAACTTACAACGGTGTCGCCATTTTGAGTCGCCAATCGCCGCGCGATGTCTTGAAAAACATCCTCGGATTCGAAGACGATCAGTCACGCGTGATCACCGCGACGCTGGATACGCCGCAAGGCGACCTTCGGCTGATAAACGGCTACTTTGTCAATGGCCAAGCACTCGACAGTGAAAAGTTTGCCTACAAAATGAAATGGCTAGACGGTTTGAACTCGATGGTCCAGCGTGAGCTGGCTAACCATTCTCGCTTGGTGTTGGTGGGCGACTTCAACATTACCGTTGATGACCGCGATACCTATGACCCTGAGGGCTTGCGCGGCACCATCCACCACAGCACTGAAGAGCGGCAACATTTTCAAGCTTTGATTAACTTGGGCTTGACGGACGCGTTTCGCCTGTTTGAGCAGCCCGAGAAGAGCTATTCGTGGTGGGACTATCGGGAGTTTGCCTTCAGAAGAAACCGTGGGCTGCGAATTGACCACATTTTGGTCAGCGAGCTGCTGAAACCGCGGGTCAAAAGCTGCCACATTGATAAGCTGCCGCGTAAAAACGAACGTCCCAGCGATCACGTGCCGGTGGTTGTCGACATTGCATTAAGTTAACCAGCAACCGAATCAAATTTGCCTTGGCGCACCGCACGGCTCAACAAGTGCTGGTTTAGGAGCTCGATTTTAAGGGTTTACCTGCTGGGCCCAAGAATTTAGGGCGCTCACAGCTATTAAACTGGTAGCGCCCACCTTATCCTCCTCAGAACTTGTAACGCAAACCCAGGCTGGTGACGTTGATGCGGTCACGGTTGCCGCTCGCAAATTTCAAGTTGTATTCATCGTATTGCAGCACGGCAGACAGTTGCTGATTAAACGCAAATTCAGCCCCAAGACCATAATTGCCGCCCCAACCGGTTTGTTTACCCGCCACCACGCCCGAAGCGGGATTAGACGAGACATCGGTACGGCCGTAGGTGGTGCCCAAGCGTCCAAGCAGGTTAAACGAAGGGCTCAGCGGCAATTTGCCCACCAAATCGATGTTAAAGCCCTCAGCCTTGGTGCTGCCGCCACCGCGATTGACGCGGCCAAAGTCGGTGTAGCCCAGCTCCAAGCCCAAATAGTCATTGAAGTAGCTGCCGCCATACAGGCTATACGCCGTTTTACGTTGCTCACTGCCAAACAAGCCATTACCGTTGCCAATCCGGAAGTTGGATTGGCCTGCATTAAAACCAAGGTAGGCCGAACCGGGGGACATCATGGAATAACCACTGCCCGAATTTGACGACATATTGGACTGGGCCTGCGCACCCGTTGCCAGTGTCAAGCTAAGCGCTGCCATGACAAGCGAAGCAACTGACGATATTGAAGCCATTGAAGTCAATGAGGTTTTGAAGGGAGTTTTCACATTTAATCCTTTTTGATGTGGGGAAGTCAGCCAATACTTTTATGGCGTGTGTGCACGCGAGTTAAAAGATGGATTCAATGTAGTGACCCGGCATCCAAACCCCTGTAGGCACGGTGTGATGGCACGTGTAGGACGCAGCATCAGCCTAGGGCAAAGCGTCACAACACGACCGTCCGACCCCCGCTGCAAAGCTTTACCGGCCGTGCAGCAGCCAATCCTTGAAGTGGGCCAAAGGCGGCAAATGTCTGCGCGCCTCGGGGTAGCACAGGTAGTACCCCATGTCCCCCATGTATCCGCCCCAGCAGGCAGCTTGAAAGGGGGCAGACACCAGGCCTGCCGCCAGGTCGTCCTTGACCAAACAATACGGCACCAAGGCGACGCCCATGCCGGCCATCACAGCGCGTATAAGGCTGTGAAACTGGTCCAGTTGTGGCCCGGCCATGGGGTTAAAACCAGCCGCGCTGCTTAGGCCGTGCACGGTGGCCCACTGCGCCCAGGCATGGGGCACGCTGACATGGTGCAGCAGCGTCATGCCCACCAGGTCTCGCGCTTGGGTAATGCGCTGCGCCAATGCGGGGGGCGCAATCAGTGCCATTTCATGACCCGCGATGTACTCTGCCACCGCGCCCGGCCAATGGCCATCGCCAAACAAAATAGAGCAGTCGAGGTCAGCGCGCGTGAAGTCGTAACCCTGAACGTAAGGCACAAAATGCAACGTGATTTGCGGGTGTAGCGACTGGAAGGCAGGCAGTCGTGGTATCAGGTATTTGGCGCCAAAAGTAGGCAGGGTAGAAAGATGAAGCGCGCCACCACCATCGCTGCTGGTGATTAAGTCAAGCGTTGCAGCCTCAAGCTGTGCAAGCAAAGGTTTGACCGCGTTTTCGTAACGCGTCCCTGCAGGGCTCAGTACCAACCGTTTGCGAACGCGCTCAAACAGCAGCACGCCCGTCATGCTTTCCAGCTCGGCGATTTGTTTACTGACAGCACTCTGGCCCAAGTGCAGCGCCTCCGATGCACGAGACACGCTGCCGTAACGCGCAGTGGTGATGAACGCATTGAGTAAATGCAACGGCGGTTGTAATCGTTTCATCGTGCAGAAGTTTAGTCGTTTTTGGAATGAACTTAGTCTGAAACATCATTTGTCGTCAGGCACATTGGCTTACACAATCGGTCATCACCACAACACAGGGCCTCACATGCTAAAACGTCATCTTCTTCAAAGTCTTGCAGCGGTCACGGCAACATCATTACTGCCAGGACTGGTTTACTCTCAATCAGCCAAGGCCTTGAGGCTGGTAGTGCCGTTTCCGCCGGGTGGTGCCACTGACATCACTGCCCGTTCGATGGCTGAGCCTTTGTCGCGTATTTTGGGCCAGCCCGTGATCGTTGAAAACCGCGCCGGAGCAGGCGGCTCGATCGGCATGAGTGAGGTGGCCAAAGCCATGCCCGATGGCCTCACCCTGGGCGTCGCCACGTTATCAACTCACGGCGTTAACCCTTCGGTGTACAAAAAGCTGCCCTATGACCCGATCAAAGATTTCGCGCCTGTCACTGAACTCGTCAAAGCGCCGGGCGTGCTGGTGGTCAACGCGGCATTGCCGGTGACTAACTATGCTGAATTGATCAAATACCTCAAAGCCAACCCAGGCAAAGTCACGTTTGCATCACCTGGCAACGGCACGATTGGTCACATGTGGGGGGAATTGTTTAAAAGCACCACCAATACCTTCATGGTGCACATCCCCTACCGTGGCGCTGGCCCAGCGCTCAACGACGTGATTGCTGGGCAAGTCAATCTGTACTTTGACCAGGTTGCGTCGTCGCTGCCGTTTATTCAGTCGGGTAAATTGCGGGCAATTGCCGTGTCGTGGGGCAAACGGCTTGATGTTTTGCCCAAAGTGCCGACTTATGGCGAACTGACGCTTTTTTCAAACAATGATCCGTCGTGGTTTGGCTTGGTTGCGCCCGCTGGCACGCCTGCAGCGGTTGTCAAACGCATCAACGAAGCGGTGGTGTTGGCATTAACTGAACCGGCCCTTAAGGACAAGCTGTCGGCACAGGGTTTGTTTGCATCAGGAACAGCACCAGACGACTTTGCAATGCAAATTAAAAAAGAGATCGACAAAATGCAGCGCATTGCAAAATTTGCCAAGATCAGCCTGGACTGATGCACCCGGCCAGCGTGTTGCTAATTAGCCGGGGGCGCAAACCGCCCCTGGAGAAAGGCACAATCTCAAACATGAAAACTCAGGTCTCCATGATCCGCTATTTGCCGGGCAACAGTGCGCTGGTGCTGGACTCGCCGCACAGTGGCACGACCTATCCGCCGGACTTTTTGTACGCGTGCGATGCACTGGCTTTGCGCCGTGCTGAAGACACGCACGTTGAAAAACTGTACGACTTTGCACCTGCTTGGGGCGTGCATTGGGTCGAAGCGCATTTTCCCCGCAGCTATCTGGACGCTAACCGCAACACGACCGAGATTGACGAGACCTTGCTTGACGAGTCTTGGCCCGGGGTGATTGAAACTGACGCCAAAGTGATGTCAAAGGTCCGGCTTGGCAAGGGCCTGATTTGGCGCACCACAGATGATGGTTTGCCGATTTATGACCGCCAGCTCAGCGTGGCAGAGGTTAATGCGCGGATTGCCAATTGCTGGCAACCGTACCATGCAGCCGTGGCTGCTGCAGTTGATGCCGCGCACGCAGCGCATGGCTATTGCATGCATATCAATTGCCATTCAATGCCTGCCATTGCATCGAGCAACGCCACCGATTTTCCCGGCGAAGCGCATGCCGATTTTGTGGTCGGTGACCGGGACGGCACCACTGCAAACCCAGTGCTGTCGCAGCGGATCTGCGAGCATTTCAAAAGCCTGGGTTACAGCGTCGCCTACAACCACCCTTATAAGGGCGTTGAGCTGGTCAGGCGCTACAGCAGTCCGCCTCACCAGCGGCACAGCATTCAGCTGGAAATCAACCGAAAGCTGTACATGAATGAAGCCACGCTAGAGATGACGCCGGGATTTGACCCACTTAAACAGCATTTGCAATCGCTGGTGCAGCTGCTGCTGCAAACCGACACCCGATTGTTGTAAGGATAAAAATTTGGACAAGGTCGATGGCATTGTCATAGGCGCGGGCGTGGTGGGCCTGGCCGTGGCCCGGGCGCTGGCACTCAGGGGCAGAGAGGTCATGGTGCTGGAGGCCGCAAACGCCGTGGGCACAGGCACCAGTTCGCGCAACAGTGAAGTCATCCATGCTGGCATTTATTACCCAGCAGGCTCGCTCAAAGCGCAACTGTGCGTGCAGGGCAAACAGCTGCTCTACGACTACTGCGCCCAGCGCGGCATCGGTCACCGCCGCTGCGGCAAACTGCTGGTGGCAACCACCCAGGCGCAGGTTGGGCAACTGCAGGGCATCATGGCCAAAGCAGCGTCAAATGGCGTGCAAGACTTGGTGCTGCTGACCCGTGCGCAGGCTCAGGCGATGGAGCCTGCGCTCGAATGCGTTGCTGCTGTTTACTCGCCCAGTTCCGGCATCGTTGACAGCCATGAATTGATGTTGTCGCTTGTTGGGGATATTGAACATGCAGGCGGTTGTGTTGTATTAAATACACCCGTGGCCCAATTAAACGCTAGGCCTTCAGCTATTGAACTCATAGCAGCAGACGGCACTGGCTTATTAGCCAATTGCGTGGTCAATGCCGCCGGCTTGAGCGCTCCTGCGCTTGCCTGCCGCATCAAAGGCCTGGATGCCCGCCATGTACCGCCGACCTTTTGGGCCAAAGGCAATTACTTCAGCTTAAATGCCAAGTCTCCCTTTAGCCGCCTGATTTACCCCGTGCCAGAAGCTGCGGGGCTAGGTGTGCATCTCACCATTGACCTGAGCGGCCAAGCCAGGTTTGGCCCAGATGTCGAATGGGTCGATTCACCCGACGACCTGACGGTTGACCCTGCCAGAGGCGATGCTTTTTATGCAGAAATTCGCAAATATTGGCCCGCTTTAACCGACGGCGCACTGCACGCCAGCTACGCCGGTATCCGCCCCAAGTTACAGGGGCCGGGTGAACCTGCCGGCGACTTTGTCATTCAAGGCGAGGCGGTTCACGGTGTGCCGGGCCTGATAAATTTGTTTGGCTTGGAGTCACCAGGTTTGACCTGTGCGTTGGCATTAGGCGAGACCATCGCTCAAGCACTTTCGCGCACCACCAACTCATAAGCCACATTCACGCTTGGCGTAGCGACAGTTTCTCCCCGCATCAGTTGGATCAACATGCCTGCAGCGGCCGTACCGATGGCAGCCCGGGGGGTGCGTACCGAAGTGAGTGGCGGCAGCATTTGGTCGCTGCCAGGCAGGTCGTTAAAGCCTGCAATAGCTACTTTTTGCGGTACTTTGATGTTTAGCCGCAATGCTGCCAACAATGCGCCTTGCGCGAGGTCATCGTTGCAAAAAAAGATGGCGTCAACGGGGGGTTGTTGGCTCATGATTTGTTCAAACATCTGCCCGCCCAGTGCCAACGACGAAGGTGCGGGGTTCAACCACTCGAGGCGGGCATCGTACAGGCCCGCTTTGCGCATCTCAACCCTGAAACCTTCCATTCGCTGCAGGGTGCGCGGGTCCAGCTGTGCGGCGGCAAACGCAACGCGCCTGCGGCCCTTTTGCAGCAAATGCCTCACCATCAGTGCGCTGGCGTCTTGTTGCGAAAACCCAACACTGTAGACATCAGGGTTTCCGCTGGATTCCATCAAATGCACACACGGCACGCCGCTCTTGGCAATCAATTGCCGGGTCGCCTCACTGCGTTCAAAACCGGTAACCAACAAACCCGCCGGGCGATGCAGCAGTTGCTCCCGCAGCAGATGCTCTTCTTCACTGGCGTTGTAATGGGTCACTGCCATCAGCGTCTGGTAACCCGCAACACGCAGTGTGTGCTGTGCAGCCTCAAGCAAGTCAACAAACAAAGTGTTGGACAACATGGGTATCAAGATAGCCACGTGCGAGCTGTGGCGAGACGCCAGGGCGCGCGCAGCAGGGTCAGGGACATAACCCAGTTTGTTGACCGCTTCTTGCACCCGCCCGACCAACGCCATGTCAACCGCACGCTCACCACGAAGCGCGCGTGACACGGTAATCGGACTGACACCGGCAGCGCGAGCAACGTCTGCTAGCGTGACACGTCCTGTGGCTCTGGGTCGGGTTTTGCTGGGACTCATGCGGTTGTCAAATAAGGGTTTTTACGGATTCGCGTCAGGACTAAGTTTACATAGGATAGCGCTATCCAAAAGAAATGTCACAGTTTAAATTTGTCTGGCCTCAGCCATTTTTACAACGATGGTGTTTTCTTGTTTGACGTGATTTTTTTAATTTAATTAGGATAGCGCTGTCCAATGAACAGAAATTTGCCTTCCGTCATCATCATGGGGGTCGCTGGATGTGGCAAGTCCAGCTTGGCTTCGGCAGTCGCGCAGCAATTAGGTATGAACTTGATTGAGGGGGATGACCACCACAGCCCAGAGAGTCTGAACAAGATGCGTGAGGGCATTGCCCTGACCGATGCAGACAGAGATGGCTGGCTAGGGACACTGGCCGGCGCCTTGCAGGGCCATCCGGGTGGCGTGGTGTTGACCTGCTCGGCCCTCAAAGCCATTTACCGCGATCGGCTCCGGCAGGCTGCGCCCGGTTTGCGCTTTGTGTATCTTGACATCAGCCCGGAACATGCGCTTGCCCGCGTGACCGAGCGTGCAGCGTCACATTTTTTTTCAACCAGTCTGGTTGAAAGCCAGTTCACCACGCTAGAGCCGCCTACAGGCGAAGCAGGCGTGCTGTGCGTAGATGGCATGGCACCTTTGGCGCAGCTTGTGGCACAAAGCTGCGCTTGGCTTGGCGCACATCACACCGCCCTGGAAGAAAAAGTATGACAACTGACGGCGCAACCAAACCATTTCAAAAAATCTGCAACGTGTTGATGGCAAGTTGTCTGGGCGTGATGGCCGTTGCGGTGTTCATCAATGTGGTGCTGCGTTACGGCTTTGGCAGCGGCATTGCTGCAAGCGAAGAGTTGAGCCGCCTGCTGTTTGTATGGATGGTGTTCATCGGTGCCACTGCCGCTTACCCTGCGGGTGAACACATGGCGTTTACCTCGCTGGTGGCCCTGCTGCGCCATCGCCCCCTTGCCATGCACGCCGCGACCGTTGTGATCCGGCTACTCGTCATATTAGGCAGCAGTCTGGTGGCCTGGGGTGCATGGCAACAAGTGCTGGCTGGCTTGGGCGGCAAATCAGTGGTGATGGGTTATTCAACCGCGCTGCTGCCCTTGCCTGCCCTGTTATGTACAGCCGCAATTGCTGTGATGGCGCTCATTGAATTGATCAAACAAACCCCGCTGGACCTCGGTCACGGCGTTGAAGTGGAGTAATCACGATGTTCGGACTATCTAATGAAGCCGCGGCTTTTATCGTCTTTTCAGCAGGCATGCTGCTGCTGATGGGTATCGGCATGAACATGGCGCTGGCCTTGGTGCTGACGGGCGCAGGCATGGCCTGGGTGCTGGACTTTTGGGACACGCAACTGCTGGCGCAAAACCTGGTGGCTGGCGTCGACAGCTTCCCGCTGCTGGCGGTACCGTTCTTTATATTGGCGGGGGAATTGATGAACTCCGGTGGGATCAGCGGGCGCATCATCACCATGGCGCAGGCCTGGGTGGGCCATATCCGCGGCGGGCTGGGTTATGTGGCCATTGGGGCCGCTGTGCTGATGGCATCCATGAGCGGCTCAGCCTTGGCCGACACCGCAGCGTTGGCCACCATTTTGTTGCCAATGATGCGCAGTCAAGGTTACCCCATGCACACGTCTGCGGGCTTGATTGCATCGGGCGGCATCATTGCGCCCATCATCCCGCCGTCCATGCCGTTTGTGATTTATGGCGTGACCACCAACACATCAATTTCAGCGCTGTTCATTTCGGGCATTGTGCCCGGCCTCATCATGGGCGTGGGCCTGATCGTGGCGTGGAATCTCGTGCTGCGCAAGCTTGATTTACCGTCCAGCACTGCCCTACCGCTCAAAGGAAAAATTCAGGCGACAGTCAAAGCGTTTTGGGCACTGATGATGCCGCTCATCATCATCGGCGGCATGAAAACAGGTATTTTTACACCGACTGAAGCAGCCGTTGTGGCAGCGTTTTATGCGCTGGTGGTGGCGCTTTTCATCCACCGCGAAATGAAGCTTACCGAGATCAACGGCGTACTGGTTCGCGCTGCCAAAACCACTGCAATTGTGATGTTCTTGTGTGCGGGGGCTCAAGTGGCCAGCTACATGATTACGCTGGCTGATTTGCCGAGCGTGCTGGTCAGTTGGCTCGGCCCCTTGGTTGACAACCCGCGCCTGTTGATGGCAGTCATGATGGTGGCACTGATCGTGATTGGCACTGCGCTCGACTTGACGCCAACCATTTTGATTTTTGCCCCAGTGATGTTGCCTATCGCTGTCAAAGCCGGTATTGACCCCGTGTACTTTGGCTTGATGTTTATTTTGAATGGCGCAATCGGCCTGATCACGCCGCCCGTCGGCACCGTGCTCAATGTGGTGGCAGGCGTAGGCCGCATCTCAATGCATCAGGTCATCAAGGGCGTGAATCCATTCCTCATCACTTACCTGATCATCTTGGCTACTTTTGTCGTTTTCCCCCAGATCGTGACAGCGCCCGTGGCCTGGATGCGGTAGCGGTTCTTGACTCCCCCCGCAACAGTTTTCCCCGCATCATTTCCCCCTGTAATTTTCACCACAACCAACGGAGACTTTTTATGATTCCCTTACACCATGTCTTTCGCCGAACTCTGATTGCAGCGGCCACCGTCGCCACATTGGCTGCCCCGTTTGCAGCGCTGTCACAAGACATCAAACCGCGACTGATTCGCTTTGGCTATGGCCTGAACGAAGCCAGCAACCAGGGCCGTGCGGCCAAGGTATTTGCTGACGCCGTTGAGAAAGCCTCAGGCGGCAAGATGAAGGTACGAGCCATCGGTGCCGCCGCTCTCGGCCCCGATACACAAATGCAGCAAGCCCTGGTTGGCGGCGCACAAGAAATGATGGTGGGATCAACCGCCACGCTGGTCGGAATCACCAAAGAAATGGCGCTTTGGGACACCCCGTTTTTATTCAGCAACGCGCAAGAAGCCGACGCCCTGTTAGATGGCCCCATCGGCGACAAAATCAAAGCCAAGTTGCAAGATAAAGGACTGGTGGGTTTGGTGTATTGGGAAAATGGCTTCAGAAACCTGACCAACAGCAAGCGCCCGGTCAACAAAATGGAAGACTTTGACGGCATCAAGCTGCGCGTGATGCAAAACAACGTGTTCTTAAACAGCTTTAATACATTAGGTGCCAATGCGGTGCCCATGTCGTTTTCAGAATTGTTTGGTGCGCTAGAAACCAAGACGGTTGACGGCCAGGAAAACCCATACAACACCATTTTGTCAAGCAAGTTTTATGAGGTACAAAAGTACCTGACGGTGACCAACCACGTCTATAGCCCGTGGATTGTGCTGGTCAGCAAAAAGTGGTGGGATGGCTTGTCAGGTGCCGAGCAAAAGGTGCTGAACGACGCCGCCAAACTGAGCCGCGACTTTGAGCGTAAGGACACCCGTGAAGAAGCCGCCAAAGCGGTTGCCGACCTCAAAGCCAAAGGCATGCAAGTCAATGAATTGCCAAGGGCCGAAGCTGACCGAATGCGCAACAAGCTGACCCGCGTTTATGCGCAAATCGCTGCTGAAGTGGGTATGGAAACCTGGATTGAAACGCAAAATCAGTTGGTCAAACTTCGGGGCCAAAAATAACACCGCCCACCCATTTGTTGCCAATGAATCCACACCTTACACACCCGTCAATGCGTGCGTGAGGTTTTTTATTCTTCCAGATTCAGCTCTTGAATCTTACGTGTGATCGTATTGCGGCCAATGCCAAGCTTTTGTGCCGCTTCAATGCGTCGGCCACGGGTGGCTTGCAGGGCAGTTTGAATCAGTTTTGACTCAAATCGTCGGCTCAGCACGTCCCATACGTCGGTGCTGCCGGTAGCAAGCAGGGCTTGGGCCTCGATCTCGAGATCTGCTTCCCAGCTGTTGGGGGCAGATTTATGCCCGATTGAAATGCTTTCTGGGACTGCAGCGGTTTTAAATGGCTCCGGCGCTGGCGCTGGCTCTGGCGAATGCCGTTCTGCGCCCGAGACGTGCGGGGGCACTTGAGGTACCGGAACCGCTTCAGGTGACGGCACGGTTTTAGCCAGTTCCTGCAAGGTGCCCTGCACTTCGGGTGGCAAGTCTTTAGATTCAATCACTTGCGCGGGAGCCATCACTGTCAGCCAGTGGCAAATGTTCTCAAGCTGGCGCACATTGCCAGGAAACCCAAATTTACTGAGTTGCTGCAAGGCGGCGTCCGAAATACGTTTTGGCTCAACGCCCAGTTGTTTGGCGCTTTGCTGCAAGAAGTGCCGAGTCAACGCAAAAACGTCCTCACGCCGCTCACGCAGTGCGGGCAAGCGCAGGCGGATGACATTTAAGCGGTGGTACAAGTCCTCTCGAAAAAAGCCCTCCTTGACCCGCTGCTCGAGGTCTTGATGGGTCGCCGCTATCACACGCGGATTGGCCTTGATCGCGTTATGCCCGCCGACACGGTAAAAGTGCCCATCACTTAGCACCCGCAACAAGCGGGTTTGCAAGTCAAACGGCATATCGCCAATCTCATCTAAAAACAACGTGCCGCCTTCGGCTTGTTCAAAGCGTCCTCGGCGCATGGTTTGCGCGCCAGTGAAGGCGCCACGCTCGTGACCAAACAGCTCGCTTTCGAGCAGATCTTTAGGAATTGCTGCAGTATTAATAGCAATGAATGGCCCGTTTGCTCGGCTGGAGTGCTTGTGTAGCGCTTTGGCTACCAGTTCTTTGCCTGAGCCAGATTCACCGGTGATCATGACCGTGACATTACTCTGGCTCAAGCGGCCAATGGCTCTGAACACATCTTGCATGGCGGGTGCCTGGCCCAGCATCTCAGGTGCAGCGGCCATGCGCTCTTCGGCAACCTCTTCTCGCTGGCTTTCCTCGACAGCGCGGCGTATCAACTCCACTGCTTTTGGCAGGTCAAACGGTTTAGGCAAATACTCAAACGCGCCGCCCTGAAAAGCCGACACGGCACTGTCCAGGTCAGAAAACGCCGTCATGATGATGACGGGTAAGCCAGGAAGTTTTTGTTTGACTTTTTCCAGCAGGTCCAGGCCAGAACCACCGGGCATGCGGATGTCACTCACCAAAATTTGAGGGCCTTCGTCGTCGGTTGCGCCATTCAACTCGCTCAATGCAGCCAAAACCTCACGCGGGTTGGTAAAACTGCGGGTCGGCAGGTCCTCGCGCAGCAAGGCTTTTTCCAGTACGAACCGAATCGACTGGTCATCATCAACAATCCAGATGGGTTTCATGTGCGTGTGTCCCTGGGGTTGTCCCGAAATAATTGTCAGAAATTACACCTGGCGACATATCTCAAGACGAGGACTCAAACCCGCTAAGGCAGTGGAATCAGCAACTTGAAATCTGTTCGCCCCGGCACACTGTCGCACTCAATCAAACCGTGATGTTGCTGCACAAAAGTTTGCGCCAATGTCAGCCCCAGCCCTGAACCGCCTTCTCGGCCCGATATCAGCGGGTAGAAGATTCGATCTTTCAATGAGTCCGGCACGCCCGGTCCGTTGTCTATGACATGCAATTCCAATGCCAAGCGGTAACGCTGCTTGCCAAACGTGACCTGCCGGGCGATTCGGGTCTTGAAAGTGATGTGCGCATCGCCGGCTGCAATGCGTTCATTCAAGGCCTGGGCGGCATTGTGGGCGATGTTGATCACCGCCTGAATCAGTTGCTCTCGGTCGCCACGAAAATCAGGAATCGAAATGTCGTAATCACGGCTAAAGCGCAGACCTTTGGGGAACTCGGCCAATATCAGCGACCTGACCCGTTCACACACTTCATGAATGTTCACATCGCCCACCAGATGCGGCCTGCGGTGTGGTGCCAGCAAGCGGTCAACCAGTGACTGCAGCCGGTCTGCTTCATGAATGATGACCTGGGTATATTCGGTCAGCGATTTATCGATGTCCATTTGCAGCAACTGGGCTGCACCGCGAATGCCACCTAGCGGGTTTTTGATCTCATGCGCCAAGTTACGAATCAGCTCTTTGGTGGCCTGAGCCTGGTCCATCAAGCGCTCCTCCCGGTCTTGCTTGGCCTGTTGCTCCAAAGGAAGCAGCTCGATGATGGCTTCACCCTCAATATCGGTTTGGGCGACCACCACGTGGACTGGCATGGGGTCATGGCCTAAACGCTTGAGCCAAGCGTCATAGCGCAGCGCAGCAAATTCATTGCTGCCCGCACCTTCTAATGCGTTCTGCAGAATATGCGGCTCGGTAAAGCAATCGGGCAGCAGTGAGCCTTCAATGGTGCGGCGCGACATGCCAAGGGCGTCTTCTAACGCAGCATTGGCAAAGACCACCATGCCGTTGGTGCGCACGACGGCGACCAGCGTTGCCAGCAGGTCAAAAGCTTGGAAGCGAGGCTGCTTTGCCTCAATGGCCGATGTCGACTGGATCGTGGTATTTTTTTTCAAGCCGCTATTTTGGCTGAGAGTGTGTTGTCGGCAACAACGGCAGGCTAATTGCTGTTAGGCAAACGTGATATTTCCCGTTTTAGCCCGGCAATATCGCTTTGGTTACGGGCAATGCCGTCTTTCAGGTCCGTCACACGGTCAAGGTAACGCTGGTAGTTGCGCCCTTCTATCCCCTGCTTTTCTGGTTCACCGTTGTTAAATTCCTTTTGCTGCTCAGCCAGTCTAGCCTCGGCTTTTTTGAGTTCTGACTCCAGGATGCTGCGCGAGTCAGAGTCGCGCGCTTTCTGATCCGGGCTGCCGTCAGTGCGGTTACCCGGAGCTGGGCCTGCAGAGGCAACGCGCACGGCAGGCGTTCGCTGTACCGGCGTGCCCTGCACCACTGTTACGTTACCGCCCACCATTGTTTTGCAGCCGCGCGTTTGCGCGTCTTTGACATTGTTGATGTATTCGGTGCTTTTGCCGTCTGTGCTCAGGCAGCGGTACACGTCCGCTGATGCTGAGCCGCAGGCCAAGCCCAAAAAAAGGCTAAAAGACGAAATGAATAAGTTGTGCGACATAAATAACTCCAGTTGCCATTTGGCTTTGGACGGTTTGTCAGTATGCGGCAAACACATGAAAATGCCAAGTTATCTGACCATAACCCCAAGCTGCAACAAAAAAAGGACGGCTCAGGCCGTCCTTTTTTCACCACACAAGCGGTTTGTACGCCGCCTACAGCGAATAGTACATGTCGAATTCAATCGGGTGAGTCGCCATGCGCAACCGGGTAACCTCGCCCATTTTTAATTCAATGTAAGCGTCAATCATCGAGTCGGTAAACACGCCGCCTTTGGTCAAAAAGCCGCGGCCAACGTCCAGGCAGTCAAGTGCTTGGTCCAGGCTGTGGCAAACGGTTGGGATTTTTGCGTCTTCTTCTGGCGGCAGATGGTACAAATCCTTCGTGGCGGCTTCGCCCGGGTGGATTTTGTTCTCAACGCCGTCCAGGCCTGCCATCATCAACGCCGCAAAACCGAGGTACGGGTTCATCAGTGGATCTGGGAAGCGCGCTTCAATGCGGCGACCTTTCGGGTTGGCGACATAAGGAATGCGAATCGACGCAGAGCGGTTCTTAGCCGAATAAGCCAGCTTGACCGGCGCCTCAAAACCAGGGACCAAGCGCTTGTAGCTGTTGGTGCCGGGGTTGGTGATGGCGTTTAGCGCGCGTGCGTGCTTGATGATGCCGCCAATGTAGTACAGCGCAAAGTCTGACAAGCCCGCATAGCCGTCGCCAGCGAACAGGTTTTTGCCGTCTTTCCAGATCGACTGGTGCACGTGCATGCCGCTGCCGTTGTCGCCCACAATAGGTTTTGGCATGAATGTCGCGGTTTTGCCGTAAGCATTGGCCACGTTATGCACGGTGTATTTCAGCAGTTGCGTCCAGTCGGCGCGCTGCACCAGCGTGCTGAACTTGGTACCGATTTCGTTTTGCCCCGCGCCTGCGACTTCGTGGTGGAAGACTTCGACGGGAATGCCCAGAGATTCAAGTACCAAAGACATCTCAGCGCGCATGTCTTGCGTGCTGTCGACTGGTGGCACTGGGAAATAGCCACCCTTAACCGTTGGGCGATGGCCACGGTTGCCACCTTCCAGTTTTTTGCCTGAATTCCACGGTGCTTCGTATTCGTCGATCTTGAAGAAAGTACCTGAGGCGTCGGTGTGATAACGCACGTCGTCAAAGATAAAAAATTCTGGCTCTGGGCCAAAGTAGGCGGTATCGCCCAGTCCAGACGCTTTTAGGTACGCTTCAGCGCGTTTGGCAATTGAGCGTGGGTCACGGTCGTAGGCTTTGCCGTCCGTGGGGTCCAGAACATCACAGCTCAGGAGCAGTGTGGTTTCTTCAAAAAACGGATCCAGATTGGCCGTATTGGCGTCCGGCATGAGCAACATGTCCGATGCCTCAATACCCTTCCAGCCAGCGATGGATGAGCCATCAAATGCATGACCCGACGCGAACTTGTCTTCGTCAAAATGAGAGACAGGCACCGTGACGTGCTGCTCTTTGCCACGGGTGTCGGTAAAACGGAAGTCAACAAACTTGACTTCGTTTTCCTTGACCATTTTCATGACGTCTGCGACGGTCTTTGCCATCAAAATCTCCAGTAATTAGGTTTGTGAAGGGTTGTAGAAATATTTTCAGGTACGACTGAATGCACTTTTTGTGCCAAACCGAATGCGCGCCTGACTCAAAGAACACGCTTGATTGTGCCGCCAAAACTAACACCCGCAGCCCCATGATCAGCTTTAAAAGGCATAAAGTTCTGCGTTTTGCCCGATTATGTGCATCCAATAATTTGCACTATATTAGTGCACATTTAACGCACCAATTCAGGGCCAAGTGTGACATTGAACGGCACCAGCCCCGCCAGCAGTGCCGGGTAGGCGCGCTCAATCACGTCAGGCGCTCCTTTCACCCCCAACTCGATGTGACGGCCATAGGTGGGGTGGTCAACACTTGGCAAACTGAAAACTTTCACGCCTGCATATTCAGCTTCAATCGCCTCCATCAGCGGCGTCAGGGTTGCCTCCATCGAGCCAGACACGATGACCGACTTTTCAATGTAGGCTGACTTTTGGTGCAAATGTGGGTAAATCGTGTCTAAAACCCATGCCAACATTGGCCAGGCCATGACGGGAAAACCGGGGAGGAAGTGTATGCCCCCACGCTCCCCCACTTCGTGTGGGTCACTGCACCTTGCAGGCCGCCGCTCGCCAGAGGCTTCGCTTCTATCGCCTGTCCAAACCTGCTCAAGCAGGTTCGGAGCCGCAGGCTCCAGCCCCGAGGGGGCCGCTGCGCCTGCGGTCTGGCGAAGCCAGTCCCGCGGCCCCTGCTTGGCTGGAGAAACGTCTCGCTCAACATAGCAACTGAAGCCGGGGATTTTGTTGTACGGATTGGGAATAATGTCGCAGCCTACCGGGAACATGCCCATGTTGAGCCGGTGAATGTTGTCGTGCCGATCTGCATCAAACGGCACGCCCTGCTCTTTGGCAGTGTCCTTCATGCGCTCGGTGATCAGCGCTTTGGCCTCGGGGTGCAGCGCCAGCTCCACGCCTAAAGCAGCGCCGGCGCACTGGCGGGTGTGGTCGTCGGGCGTGGCCCCAATACCGCCGAAAGAAAACACCACATCACCCGCGTCGCGAGCCGCTGCAAAAGCCCGCGTCAACGTCGCTGTGATGCGAGTTTTGTCGTCGCCCACGTAATCGGCATAAGCCAGTTGCAAGCCGCGCTCGCCCAGCAATTCAATGGCTTTGGGCAAGTGTTTGTCAGCGCGTTTGCCGGACAGGATTTCGTCGCCGATGATGATGATTGCAAAGTTCGTGGTCATGTCAAACGTATGAATAAATTTAAGGTTGCGCACCCGGCGCGGGTAGGTCGATCACGGTGGCGCTAGCTATCAGGGGTTTATTTGCTATTAAATCAGGAGCTGCACTCTCATGCGTTTTTTGGTCCACAGCACTGTTTTTCTTGCGCAACTGCTCTAGGGCTTCTAGCGTGAAGTGCGCAAACCAGAGCGAAGAAAAGGCAAACACCAACGTGTAAATCCAGATCGCTACCGGCACCAGGATCGGTGCCAACGCCACAAACATGGCCCCAGACGCCCAAATCACGCTCGGTGCTGCGCCCAGGTAGCCACTGACGATGCCAATACTCAGCAGCGATCCGCGGTGTTCTTTAAATATCTGCCTGCGCTCCTCGCTGCTGGCGTGGTCAACCAGTGCGTCATAAGACATGACCCGGTAAGTCAGCCAACCCCAAATCAGCGGCGGCAAAATCAATATCAACGGCGGTACCAGCCACAACGGTATAGATAACACCAACGCAACCGCAGCCAGCACGGTGGAGCCCAAAGACCAAGCCAGGCTGGCCAGCGTGGAGCCGCCTTTTTTGCGCTCAAGTGCCGGAAACCGCCGCTCGGCCACCAGCGCGACCATGGCAGGCGTCATAAAAAACGCCACAAACAGCAACGAAACAATCACAATCACCGGTATAGCCAAAAACAGCAGCAACACCGGTGCCAGTACCAAGCGCAGGTTGCTTAAACCCAGTGTTTCCAGCCACCGCACCATGGCGTCGAGCATTTCAAAGCTCTCCAGCTGAGTACGTACGGCCGTCACCGCCGTTTCCCAAAAAAAGTAACCCAGGCCAAGCGACACCACTGCCATGATGATCAGCGGCAGCACCGACAGCGCAATGACACGCGGATGTAGGCAATACATGGCCGCGCGCCAAAAAGAGTTGAGGATTTTGCTCATGGCGTAAGAATAACGCTTTGAAGGCGGCTGTTGATTTAGTATGGGGTGATGCAACGCTTGAACATTCAAGGCATCGAGCTGGAATTACGCCAAATTGAAGGCTCCGCCGCGCTGGCACCCCTCATTTTTTTGCACGAAGGCCTAGGCTCGGTCAGCCTGTGGACGCAGCGCGGCATCGACTGGCCGCTGGCCGTTTGCCAGGCCACCGGGCGCGCCGGGGTGGTTTATTCACGGCGCGGCTACGGCCGGTCGAGCCGCTCCAAGTTAGGACGCGACGTCTTGCCGCCCGACTATCTGCACCAAGAAGCCTGGGACGTGCTGCCTGATTTGCTGGCAAAGCTGGCCATCCCAAACCCCGTCCTGATCGGCCATTCAGACGGGGCAACGATTGCTTTGCTTTACGCCAGCCGCCACACGCTAGCCGCCTGCATTGCCATGGCACCGCACGTGGTGGTGGAAAGCGTCGCCGTCAAAGCGATTGGCCGGGCCAGGGAGGCGTATGTGTCTGGCGACCTGAGGGCACGACTGGCCAAACACCATGCAGACCCAGACGGCGCTTTCTGGCAATGGAACGACGTTTGGCTGTCTCAAGCCTTCGCCAGCTTCGACATTCGCCCCGAATGCCGCAGCATCACCGCCCCGCTGCTGCTGGTGCAAGGGCTGAGCGACGAATACGGCACGATGCGCCAGTTAGACGAAATCGCAGCTGCCGCGCCACATGCGCAACAACTCCGACTGGCCGACTGCGGGCACTCTCCCCACCGCGATCAGCCGCAGCTTTGTCTTGACAGCGTTATTCGCTTTTTAAGCGAGGTTAGCTAGTTGCTATGGTTTAAGAAGCATTGTTCACAGTTTTTTCAAGGGCCACAGGCACTTTTTATGGGTGAAAAGACTTTTTTTGGCATTTTGACACTTGATAAGGCAAGTTTGGCTGCCATGAGGCCCTAAAAGACCGCTTTTTTCTGTTTTTCTGTCTTTTTATGCCACCAGCCCCCGTAATAACTGTTCTAGATGCTATTTTATTAATAGCAAATGGTGGCTTGCCAAAATAGGACTCGGGTCGTTTTTGCTGCCAGCTAGACCATCACCTGTTCGACACGCCCTACCACGCAGTCGCAGGGCGTTACTTTGACAAGGCCCAGCACCTTGGGCAGATTGCCTTGTAACCCCTAATTTGCTGGCTTCGCGTTCAAGCAAGTCAATCATCCAGGTTGGGAAATCAACATGCGGTACGTCAACCCGAAATCGCCGCCAAATCCCCAGCCGTCAACCACCGCCACTGCCCGGCTTTCAGATCATCTGGCATGGCGAGCGCGCCAATCCGCGAACGGTGCAATCCGCCCGTGCCATCAGCACCCTCGACCCGGTTGCCGACAGCTGCAATCATGCGTTTGACCTGGTGGTATTTGCCCTCAGTCAGCGTCAGGCTCAGTTGGTTTGGCCCGGTTTGCACGCATGCTGCAGCCTTGACGGGTTTGGGGTCATCGTCCAGTACCACGCCGCTCAGCAGCTTTTGGACCTGCTTGTCGTCCACCTCATGCTTGGCCGTCACCTCATACACCTTGGGTACGTGGTGTTTGGGCGAACTCATGCGGTGAATGAACTTGCCGTCGTCTGACAGCAGCAACAGGCCGGTGGTGTCTTGGTCTAACCGGCCTACCGCCTGCACACCGGCCGCCGCACCGCCGCCGCGTTGGCGAATGGGTGCCGGTAGCAAGGTGTAAATGCTGGGGTAAGTGCTCGGTTTTTGCGAGCATTCGTAGCCTGATGGCTTGTGCAGCATCAAGTAGGCCTTTTCAAAATACTGCCAGTCAACGCCCTGCACACTAAAACACAAGCCGACTGCTGCAAATTCAGCTGTGGGGTCATCTACCACTGTGCCGGCTACTGCGACCAGGCCCTGTTGCACCAGCCCGGCACAGACGCGCCGCGTACCAAAGCCCTGAGAAAAAAGTATGTTTTGAAGTTGCATGTTGGCCATGCCGCGATTGTCGCTGCACCAGCGCCGAGCCTTTGCAGCCAGTGAGGCGAAAATAACCGTTGCCACTTTGCCAGCTACACATTTCACGCCATGACCACCCACGCACCGATTGAAGGCAAATTTGTCACGGGCTCGACCATGCGGCATGTTTTAAACATGACAGCTTCTGGCTCGGTCGGGCTGATAGCCGTGTTTGCGGTTGATTTGCTGAACCTTTTTTATATTTCTTTGCTGGGTCAGAAAGAGTTGGCTGCAGCTGTGGGCTACGCTGGAACCCTGCTGTTTTTTGTCGTGTCGCTGTCAATCGGTCTGGCGATTGCCGTCAGCGCCTTGACCTCACGCGCGCTGGGCCAGGGCAAACGCGAACAAGCCAAAAGCATGGCGGGTGCCTGCCTGGTACTGATGACAGCCAGCATGGCGCTGGGCTCGTTACTGCTGTACCCGTTTTTAGGCAAATTACTGGCAGCGCTGGGCGCATCTGGCGTCACGGCCGACTTGGCACTTAGCTTTTGCAGCTGGATACTGCCGTCCATGCCGTTGCTGGGTGCAGGCATGTGCATGAACGCACTGCTCAGGGCTTTGGGCGACGGCAAGCGGGCCATGTACGTCACGCTCAGTGCCGGTTTTGCCGTGGCGGTACTGGACCCCTTGTTTATTTTTGGTTTTGACTGGGGTCTGAAGGGTGCAGCGCTGGCAACTTGCTTGGCACGGGTGGTCATGGTATCTGTGGGGTTGTACGGCCTGATACGCATCCACAAACTGCTGGCCCGACCGACTGCGGCATGGGTCGCGCAAACCGCCAAACCGTTTTTTGCCATCGGCTTGCCGTCGGTCATGACGCAGGTCGCGACACCCGTTGGCAATGCTTTTGTCACCGCCGCCATCGGCCCGTACGGCGACAACGCGGTCGCCGGTTGGGCGATTGTGGGGCGCATTATTCCGGTGGCGTTTGCGGCGCTGTACGGTTTGTCGAGCGCGGTGGGGCCGATATTGGGGCAAAACCTGGGCGCGGGGCGCTATGACCGTTTGCGCTCAACCATGTCTGACAGCCTGAAGTTTGTGGTGGTGTACGTGCTGGTCGTGTGGCTGCTGATGGCTCTGCTGAGCGGCGTGATTGCTGACGCATTTGGTGCGATTGGCGAGGGCCGCACGGTGATTGTTTTTTTCTGCCAGTTTGTAGCGATCAGCTTTGTTTTTAATGGGGCTGTTTTTGTGGCCAACGCTGCGTTTAATAACCTGGGCTTTGCACTGTATTCAACCGCACTGAATTGGGGCCGGGCCACCCTGGGAGTGGTGCCCTTTATCTGGCTGGGTGGCCATTACTACGGCATGAAAGGCGTGTTGGCTGGGTACGGACTTGGGGTAGTACTGTTTGGCGTAGTGGGCGCTTGGGGCTGCTTTAAGGTGCTGGAGCGGCTTGAAAAACAGCACAAACCTGACAGCTGATTGCTATGCTAACAATAGCTGTCAGCGCCCGCTTTTAATGCGCTACAGGCCAAAAACGATCCTTTTCAGAATTTTTTCGCTTTTTCCTTTCATCAAGGATTAAGCCACTGCATACGGCACGGGCTGCTGGCGTCAATGTTTGCCGAATCGTCAGGCCAGACAAAGTTCGCCCGGCGCTGGCCGCGCGTATGCAGGTGCAGCCACTCCAACCGCTGAACAGAGACTGTCAGCACCGCAAAGTGCGCTTGAGCATCAGCAAGTTCGGCCAACTCGGGTTCACGCCCTTCCATTTGTACAGGCAAGCCACTGGTGGGCACGGTGCTCACAACCCCAGGCGGTGCGCCCGCAAAACACCGCAGCGAACTTGGCCGCGACGCTGCCCAGCGTTGCTGGCAAAGTGCATCATCCGCATGTACGGCGCACGTACCGTTGATGCGTATCTGAGCCTTGCGCGCTGCATCGTAAAAAGTCAGCGCCACCCGTGGGTCGCCCCCTAACTCAAATAACTTGGCGCTGCGCATATCGGTATGAAAGGTCAAGGTGCGGGTGCCTTGCTCAAAAGCCCGCAGCACCAGCACCCTGGCCTGCGGGCCGTCAGTACCTTGGGTGGCAAACACCGGGGTGTGAAAGGCCGAGCGCCTGTCCTGCACACCCCGCCCCAGCATTTGCCAAGCAAATTTGAGCGTGGCTGCCAAATCGTTGTGGTGGTCAGGAAAAGGCTCGTCGCCCCGCGCGGCGCGATCTGCGTGCTCAACAAGGTCTGCATGGTTTGGCAAAGGGTGGGTAACAGGTGACATTGAAAGCAACTTTTATCGTTTCTACTGGGAAAAGCGCCTAATTTATCAGGATGTCAAATGAGCGGACACATCCCTATCATTCAGGCGTTGACTCTGAACCGCCTTGCCTCTTGGATACGACTGACGCACGACCGGCAGATCACTGGTACGTGACTGGCATATGTTTTGCATGTTTAAAAGCATAATTTTTGGTCGCTTATAAAGTTTGGTGACTGCAACACTGCCAGGCTGAGACCCGTACCGTCAGATTACCAACACGAAAGAAATCCATGCGCGTTAATTGTTTTGCTGTTTTGGCAGTTTGGGCTGTATCCAGCCTTCTTTTTACCGCTTCAGCGTCTGCCCAAAGCGTGTACCCGGACCGCCCGGTCAAAGTCATTGTGGCGCTCGCAGCAGGCGGCAGTGTTGACATGATCGCTCGTACGTTGGGCCAAAAACTCCAAACGTCGATGGGCCAGCCCTTTGTGGTGGACAACCGCGCGGGTGCATCTGGCCAGATTGGTATGCCAGCGGTTAAACAGTCCACCGCTGACGGCTATACGCTAACGGTCTCACCGGCTTCGTTTTTAACGACCAACAAGAGCGTTTTCAAAAGCCTGCCCTACAACCCCGAGGCAGACTTTAGCCCTGTGTCGTTGCTGGTCAATCAGCCCATGGTGCTGGTCGTGACAAACAAGCAAAAGTACCCGACTGTTGCCGCACTGCTGGCCGCCGCCAAAACTGCCCCCGGCAGCGTGACATATGCCACGTCGGGCGACGGCAGCCCGCAGCATCTGGCGGGCCTGATGTTTGAAACCCGCACCCAGGCCAAGCTGCTGCACGTGCCTTACAAAGGCGGCGCGCTGGCTGTCAATGACGCCCTGGCAGGTACGGTTGACGCGATGTTTGCCGTCATGCCCGAGGCCCTGCCGCACATCAAGTCGGGCAAATTCACCGCGCTCGGCGTGATGAGCCCACAACGCTCAGGCGTGTTACCGGGCGTACCGACGATGGTCGAAAGCGGCTTTTCAGATATGGTTTTATCGGCCTGGATTGGCCTTTTGGCACCGGCCAAAACCCCAAAACCCATCATTGACCAGCTCAACAAAGCCGTGGTGGCAGCGATGGACGCCGAACTAAAAGCCAAATTGGGCGAAAGCGGCATGGAAGTCGCCACCAGCACGCCAAAGGCTTTGCAGGCGCTCATTTCTCGCGACATCAAGGTGCATGCCGAGCTGGTCAAGGCGTCGGGGCTGGTACCGCAGTAATTGATCTTGGGGCTTTCTGAAAAAGCGACATTGTGCCGCTTGACTTGACATGCATTGCGCCTCCGTTTAGTATTACAGACGTAATAACGGAGTTGAATCATGCACATGCTTAAATTGACGCAAATTGGTAATTCGGTGGGCGTTGTTCTGCCTAAAGAGGCTTTGTCCCGCCTGAAGCTTGGCAAGGGTGAAAGTGTTTTTTTGACTGAAACACCTGATGGCTACACGCTCACGCCTTACGACCCGGCGTTGGAAGAAGAGATCACAGCCGGCCGCGCCTTCATGCGTGATTTCAAAGACACCTTTCACCAGCTTGCCAAATGACCTGGCGCTGGATCACCAAATCCGCATTGATGCTGCTGCACGGCGAAAGTCTGGCAACCCACGGCGGGGGTGAAGGCTTGCGCGATGAGGGTTTGCTGGATCCTGCCCTTGCGCGGCCACTCAATTTGGTGGCCTATGCTGCCGATGACGCCCCGCCCGACGTAGCCGCGTTAGCAGCCAGCTATACCGTTGGATTAGCTAAAAACCACCCTTTTGTCGACGGCAACAAGCGCGCAGCTTTTTTGGCAACGGGCTTGTTTTTGTACCTGAATGGCTATCGGCTTGATGCCACGCAGGCTGAAGCCACCATCACCATGCTGGCCGTCGCCACAGGCGACATCACCGAAGACGCTTTTGCTGACTGGCTGCGTTTGCATGCACATAAAAAACTTGCGAAATAGGCACCTAGCCCAATAATTACTTGCGCAAGCTGCTCCTGAATTAATAGTAAAAAACCACTGAACTGGTTTGAAATCTAAGTCAACCCAGCACCTGCCGCAAACCGGGTACGCTCTGCTTCACTTGGCAAGCTATAGTCAAACTGACCAGACCGAGAGACCGGGTTGGTTGGTCTCAAGCAGGGTGGTAAATGCCGAAACCCGCTTGCGGGGTTTCACCGTATTTTTATACTTAGATGAATAGGTAAATAGGTTGCAAGAAATGCTCAGCGATGTGCCCAGTCCCATAGATCTTCGTCTCATGGGTGATGCCCGCGAATGGGAAGAAACGGCAATGTCCAAGCGCCCGTGGCGAACCGAGTTCTTCGAAGCATTTGGTTCGGAAATACTTTCTAATGGCATCGGCGATCACCGCATTCTGGAGCTTGGCTCCGGCCCTGGGTTTCTAGCCGAGCATCTGCTTTGCGCACTTCCACCCGTCGAGTACGTCGCGTTGGATTTTTCCTTGGCAATGCACGAACTGGCGGCCAAGCGCCTCGGTCTATTGAGTAAGAGCGTTCAATTTGTCGAGCGTAGCTTCCGTGAGTCCACCTGGTCAAATGGGCTTGGTCATTTTGGGTGCGTTGTCACCAATCAGGCCGTTCATGAGTTGCGTCACAAGCGCTATGCGGCAGAACTCCATCTACAAGTCAGGTCATTGCTCCTGCCGGGCGGCTTCTATCTTGTATGCGACCACTTCGCCGGGGAGGGTGGAATGAAGAACGACCAGTTATACATGTCCGTAGTCGAGCAAGCTGAGGCCTTGAAAAGTGCCGGCTTTTCAAAAGTTGAACAAGTGCTACTTAAGGGCGGGCTGGTGCTCCATCGTGCAACCTGATCGAGCCGCCCCAAAACCTGCTTGCAGTCACCGCAGCCGCTATCACGGAAGATGCGTTTGCTGATTTATTGTGTGCGAAACCACATAAAAAAGCAATAAAATTAGCCCCCAGCCCAATAAATACGGGCGCAAGCAGCTCCCGTATCAATAGCAAATCAAACCTGTTCAGCCACCAGCGTCCGCGTATACGGATGCTTAGGCGAGTCCATAATTTGCGCTAACGGCCCAGCCTCCAGCACCACGCCGTCTTTGAGCACCATCACCTGGTGCGCCATGGCGCGAATCACGTCGACGTCGTGGGTGATCAGCAAATAACTCAAACCCCGCTCGCGTTGCAAGCGCTGCAGCAGTTGCAAAATCTGTTTTTGAATCGTCACGTCGAGCGCGCTGGTCGGCTCGTCGAGTACAAGCAATTGCGGCTCGACCATCAACGCCCTGGCAATGGCGATGCGCTGGCGCTGGCCGCCTGAAAATTCGTGCGGGTAGCGTTGTAACAACCCAGGGAATTGGGTTTCAGTCATGCCGACTTCTTGCAACGCTTTCAGCACCCGCTGCTGCACCTCCATCTCTTTGATGTTTTGCTGATGGACTGACAAGCCTTCACCAACAATCTGCTCAACCGTCATGCGCGGCGACAACGACGAGAAAGGGTCTTGAAACACGACCTGCACAGCTTTGCGGATGGCTTTGTTGTTGGCGGCCTTTTTGTTCCAGCTCATGCCCGCCATACTGAGGTCACCTGTCGACGGGTGCAGACCCAGCGCCGCCAGCGCCAGGCTGGACTTGCCCGAACCTGACTCGCCAATCACGCCCAATGTTTGCCCGACGGGAATATTAAAACTCGCGCCCTGCACCGCCACAAACTCCCCAGTTTTGAACCAGCCTTTGAAGCCCGGCAAGCTGACCGGGTAGCTGACACGCAGGTTTTTGGCTTGCATCACCGCTGGCAGAGCTGCATCAGGCGCGGCTTCCGCTACATCCCGCGTCGGTTTGCTGTCCATCAGCTTCTTGGTGTAAGCGTGCTGCGGGTTGGCAAACACGTCTTTAACCGCGCCCTGCTCTACGATCACGCCGTTTTCCATTACCGCAATGCGGTCAGCAAATCGGCGCACCAGGTTCAGGTCGTGCGTAATCATCAACACCGCCATACCGTTTTTACGCTGCAGTTCGCTCAGCAAGTCCAGAATTTGCGTGCGCACCGTCACGTCAAGTGCAGTCGTTGGCTCGTCTGCCAACAGCAGTTTGGGCTGGCAGGCAAGCGCCATGGCGATCATGGCGCGTTGGCGCTGACCGCCCGAAAGCTGGTGCGGGAAGCACTTGGCCCGACGCTCAGGTTCAGTGATGCCGGTATCTGCTAGCAATTTAATAGCTTCTTGCCCCCGTATTACTTGGGCCATGCCTTGTTTTAATGCCAAAATCTCTTCAATCTGATTGCCGATGGTGAACAGCGGGTTCAACGCCGTCATGGGCTCCTGAAAAATCATCGCAATGTCTTGCCCGCGAAGGCCGCGCATCTGGCGCTCGGGCATACCCAGCAGTTCGACTTCGCCCTTGGGAGACTGGAAAACGGCACTGCCGCTGACTTCAGCGTTTTGCACCAGCCGCAGCAAACTCAGCGCGGTAATGGTTTTGCCCGAGCCGGATTCACCGACCAGCGCCAACTTTTCACCGGGCGCGATTGAAAAGTCGATGCCATGAACGACTGCTTTGCCTGCGAAGGATATGCGCAGGTCTTTGACTTGGAGGAGCTGATTACTCACAGATCGGCTTTCCGAGGGTCCAGCGCATCGCGCAGCGCATCGCCCATAAATGTGAGCAGCAACAGCGTGATGACCAGCACGGCAAAAGTGGAAAGTGAAATCCACCACGCATCAATGTTCGCTTTGCCTTGACTCAGCAACTCACCGAGCGACGGCGTACCGGGCGGCACGCCCAGTCCCAGAAAGTCGAGCGACGTCAAAGCCAGAATCGCAGCACTCATGCGAAAAGGCAAAAACGTGACCACCGGTGTCATGCTGTTCGGCAAAATGTGCCGCCACATGATTTGCAAATTGCTCACGCCCAGTGCCCGCGCGGCCCGAACGTAGTCGAGCTGGCGGTTGCGCAAAAACTCGGCACGCACATAGTCAGACAGGCCCATCCAGCCAAACAGACTGAGCAAAAACAGCAGCAGCGCCACGCTGGGCGCAAACACGGCACTGAAAATGATGAGCAGGTACAGCTCGGGCATCGACCCCCAAATTTCAATAAACCGCTGCGCCACCAGGTCGGTCTTGCCGCCCGCATAACCCTGAATGGCCCCTGTGATCACGCCAATCACCACGCCAATCAGCGTGAGCGCCAAACCAAACAGCACACTGAGCCTGAAGCCATAAATCAGTTGCGCCAGCAAATCACGCCCCCGGTCGTCAGTTCCGAGCAGGTTGTCCCTTGAAGGTGCTGACGGATTGGGCGACTTGGCAAAATAGTTGATGGTTTTGGGGCCGTAGGGGTTGGGCGGGTAAATCGCCCAATTCGGCGCAGTCGTCAGCTTGTCTTTGATGAACGGGTCAAGGTAATCAGCTGGCGTGGCGAAGTCGCCGTCAAAGGTTTTTTCAGAGTAATCTTTGGCAATCGGAAAGTACAGATTTCCCTTGTAGCTGACTACCAGCGGCTTGTCGTTCGACAACACATCGGCCAGTAAGCTCAGCATCACCAGCGTTGAAAAAATAACCAGGCTCCAAAAGCCAAGTTTGTTCTTTTTAAAGCGCAGCCAGGCGCGGCGGCTTGGGCTTAACGAGACCGTTCGGGCTGAGCTTGTCGAAGCCGATGCAAGCACTTCGACAGGCTCAGTGTGAACGGATGTGGGGTTCGCCGCCATCAGTCGAATTTCACTCTAGGATCCACCAAAACATAGCAAAGGTCGCTGACTAGTTTGGTCACCAACCCAATCAACGTGAACAAATACAGCGTGCCCAGCACCACCGGGTAGTCACGCCGAATCACGCTTTCGTAGCTCAGCAGGCCCAAGCCATCCAATGAAAACAGCGTTTCTATCAGCAACGAACCAGTAAAAAACGCGCCGATAAACGCTGCCGGGAAGCCGGTGATGATGGGGATCAGCGCGTTGCGAAACACGTGCTTGTACAGCACCTGACGCTCGCTCAAGCCCTTGGCGCGCGCCGTCAACACGTACTGCTTGCGTATTTCTTCCAGAAACGAATTCTTCGTCAACACCGCTGTCACGGCAAAACTGCCGAGCACCATGGCGATGATGGGCAGCGTGATGTGCCATAAATAGTCAACAATTTTTGCGCCCCAACTTAGCGTTTCCCAGTTGCTGGACGTCAGCCCACGCAGCGGAAACCACTGCAACTGCCCGCCAAACACCACCAGCAGCGCCACGCCCAACACAAAACCGGGAATCGCGTAACCGACCAGCACCATCAAACTGGTGATGAAGTCAAAGCGCGACCCTGCCCGCACCGCCTTGGCTACGCCCAGCGGCACGGCTATCAGGTAGCTGATGAAAAAAGTCCACAACCCCAAGCTGATCGACACCGGCAGCTTTTCTTTAACGAGTTGCCAAACATCTTTGTTCTGGTAAAAACTTTTGCCCAGATCAAAGCGCAGGAATTGACCAATCATCTGTATAAAACGCTCATGCACGGGCTTGTCAAATCCGTAGAGGGCCTTGATTTCTTCAATGCGTTTGGCGTCTACACCCTGTCTGCCGCGGTAGCCCGCGCCTGACGCAGCGGCGCTCTCACCGCCGGAATCACGACCCTGCAATTGCGCCACCATTTGCTCCACCGGCCCGCCGGGTACAAACTGCACCATCGCAAAGGTGAGCAGCAGTACGCCGAACAGCGTCGGAATCATCAGCAGCAAGCGTTTGAGGATGTAGCTGGCCATATTATTTATTTTTAGCTGACGGCCACCAGGTCGACATCGCCCAGTTACCAGCGTCGTAATACGGGGGAATGGTTGGCGGCAACACAAACTGCCCGGGTCGGTAGCCAATCAAAAACGCATCACCGTAATACTGCGGTACCGAGTAGTGACCATGCGTCAGCACCCGGTCTAGCGCGCGGGTAGCGGCAGACAGTTCTGGCCGCGTCGTGGCTGTGACTATTTTTTGCAGCAGCGCATCGACCGCCGGGTCTGCAATGCCCCAGACGTTGGATGAGCCGGGTGTTTTCGCGGCTTCCGAGCCAAACCGTTCAATCAGTTCGCCACCCGGCGCGGTAGAGCCTGGCAAGCGTGTGGTGGTTAATTCAAAGTCAAACGCGTCCATTTTTTGCTTGCTCAGTGAAAAGTCCACCACCCGGTATTGCAAGCTAATGCCCAGCTTTTCGAGCGCTTTTTGAAAGGGCCCCACCACCCGGATCAACGACGGCTGGTCGCTTAAAAACTCCATGGTGAAGGCCTCGCCTTTGGCGTTGCGTAGCGCGCCGTCCTTGTATTCCCAGCCAGCATCTTTGAGCAGTGCCTGGGCTTTGCGCAAGTTGTCGCGCAAGCTGCCGGGCGGTGCGGTGCTGGCGCCTACGTGTGCGGGGCCAAAAACCTCGGGCTTTAATTTATCGCGCAACGGCTCCAGCAGAGCCAGCTCGTCGGGTTTGGGCAAGCCTTCAGCATGAAATTCGCTGTTCGGAAAGTAGCCGTTGACGCGCTTGTAAATGCCGTAAAACAACTGGCGATTCATCCATTCAAAATCGAGCGCCAGGCCAATCGCCTGCCTGACGCGAACGTCTTGAAATTTCGGTTTGCGCAGGTTAAACACATAACCCTGAAAGTCGCCGGGGTTGCGGTTTTCAAAGGCGCGCTTGACCAGCTCGCCCGACGTGAACTGTTTGCCCGTGTACTGCCGCGCCCAGTTGCGCGAGATAAATTCGCGCATGAAGTCGTATTCACCGGCCTTTAGTCCCTCAAAACGCGAGGTCTCGTCCAGGTAAATTTTGAAGGTGATGCGGTCAAAGTTGAACTGGCCTTTGCGCGTGGGCAAGTCCGCCGCCCAGTAGTTGGCGTCTCGCACATAAGTGATGTCTCGGCCCATCTTGTCGTTGGGCAGTTTGTAGGGGCCAGAGCCAATCGGTATGTCGGTCACGATTTTGTCGAACGGTTTACCGCCACCCCATTTGCTGCTAAACACCGGCATGCCGCCCACCACCAGCGGCAGCTCTGGGTTGGGCGTGGCAAAGTCAAAGCGCACCACCCGCTCACTGACCACCACGACGCCCTTAACTTCAGCATAAATGGTGCGAAACTGCGGCGCGGCCAGTTTGCTGACGAGTTGAGTGTACGAATGCAGTACGTCTGCGGCCAGTACAGGCGAGCCATCGTGAAACTTCGCTTTTGCGTTCAGCCTGAAGGTGGCTGACAGCTTGTCTGCTGCCACCTCAACGTCTTCGGCCAGCAAACCGTAGGCCGTGGTCGGCTCTTCAGAATTACCGACCAGCAGGCTTTCAACCAGCAGGCTGCCAATGCTGTACGGGGCCGTGCCGCGTAATGTAAACGGGTTGAACTTGTCAAAGTTGGTAGGGCGGGTCGGCGGCACCATGCGGATCTCGCCGCCCTTGGGTGCAGCCGGATTGACGTAGCTGAAATGGGTAAAACCGGGTGCGTACTTGACGTCGCCGAACTGGGCGTAAGCATGCGCGGCCCAAGTCATTTTGGACACCATCAACACAGCGATCATCAACAGCACGCGCATGTCACAATTCTGCAAGATTTTTCACAAGGATTGCGCCATGGGCTTTTTAACCGGCAAAAAATTATTGATCACTGGCGTGCTGAGCAACCGCTCAATTGCCTACGGCATCGCCAAGGCCTGCAAGGCGCAAGGGGCTGAACTGGCTTTTGCCTATGTGGGCGAACGCTTCAAGGCGCGCATCACCGAGTTTGCTGCGGACTTTGACTCGACGCTGATTTTTGACTGCGACGTGGGCAGCGACGAGCAGATCACCCAGCTTTTTACCGATCTGGCTAAAGTCTGGCCCAAGTTTGACGGCTTTGTGCACAGCATTGGCTTTGCGCCCAAAGAAGCGATTTCAGGCGACTTTCTGGAAGGCCTGTCGCGCGAGGGCTTCAAAATCGCCCACGACATCAGCGCCTACAGCTTCCCGGCCATGGCCAAGGCCGCCCTACCCTACCTGAACGACAAGTCAGCCCTGCTGACGCTGACCTACCTGGGCGCACTGCGCGTGCTGCCCAACTACAACACCATGGGCTTGGCCAAGGCCAGCCTGGAGGCGTCTGTGCGTTACACGGCTGAATCGTTGGGCCCTAAAAACATCCGCGTCAACGGCATCAGCGCCGGGCCGATCAAAACCTTGGCCGCCAGCGGCATTGCGGGCTTTAGCAAAATCCTGGGCGCTGTTGCCGCTGCCGCGCCGATGCGCCGCAATGTGACGATTGAAGAAGTCGGTAATGTGGCGGCGTTCTTGATGAGCGATTTGGCCAGCGGTGTCACGGGCGAGATTACCTACGTGGATGGTGGCTTTAGCCAAGTAGTAGGCGGGATTGCTGAAACCATTTAAGCATTGAATACTCACCCATATACTCACCTGTATACCCATCAAATTCACCCCTCGCCCAATGATTACAAAAGCCAGCAGCTACATAAAGCATAGCATCGCGGTTGCTGTGGTGGTAGCATTTGCCTGCGGCGCCATACCGGTTGCCAGGGCTACAGATGTCAAGCCGACGCTGATGCTGGCCAACCTGTATCGCCCTGGCATTTCCCTGGACGAGTATTGGGTCAGTGAAAAGTACGACGGCGTGCGTGGCTATTGGGACGGGCAAAAGCTGCAAACCCGAGGCGGCCAGCCCATCAACGCCCCTGCTTGGTTCACCGCCAACTGGCCCACCATGCCGATGGACGGTGAACTCTGGGCGGGGCGCGGGCAGTTTCAAAAGGCCGTATCAACCGTTCGGCAGCAAAACCCTGATGACGCCGCATGGCGCGGCATCAAGTTCATGGTGTTTGACTTGCCTGCTGAACCAGGGCCGTTTACTGAACGACTTTCAACCCTGAACAGCGTTGTTGACAAACTGTCCGTAGCCTGGGTGCAGGCCGTGCCCCAAAGCAAAGTCGCCAGCCACGCCGCCCTGCAAAACCAGCTCAAGCAAATCACCAAGCTTGGGGCTGAAGGCCTCATGCTGCACCGGGGTAGCGCGCTGTACAAAGGCGTGCGCAATGACGACTTGCTCAAAGTCAAAACCCATGACGACGCCGAGGCAAAAGTCGTGGCGCACATCCCCGGCAAAGGCAAATACGCGGGGCAGTTGGGTGCGCTGCTGGTTGAAATACCTGCCGCAGACGGTAAAACCGCTAAACGATTTAAGCTGGGCACAGGTTTTAGTGATGCGCAGCGGCAAAACCCGCCGGCAGTGGGCAGCCAGGTCACCTACCGCTACCGCGGCTTGAACGACAGCGGCATCCCGCGCTTTGCCAGTTTTATGCGGATTCGTGACGACCACTAGTAGCCATTGACCTGCTATTCATTCAGAAGCTGCTTGCCCCCGTAATCATTGGGCTAAAGGCCTTTTTTTATAGGTAAAAATACATGATTTCTATCCCAAACGCCTTCTCCAGCAGCTACGCGCAGGCCAGAGTCAAATTTTTAGAGGCTGCGGCCATCGCTGGCTTGCCGGTTCAGTCGCACGCCCACCCGCTCAAGGGGCGGGATGGTGAAGATTTAGCCATGGACGTGGCGCGTGATGGCCCGCTGGATGCTGAGAATCTGCTCACTGTCAGCAGCGCCTGCCACGGCGTAGAAGGCTATTGCGGCAGTGGCGTGCAGGTGCATGCGCTGTACGATGCCGAGTGGCTGGAAAAATCCCGCGCCTCTGGCACAGCGGTTTTGTACATCCATGCGCTCAACCCGTACGGCTTTTCTCACATCCGCCGCACCACCCACGAAAACGTCGACTTGAACCGTAACTTTCAAGACTTTAGCCAGCCGCTGCCCTCTTCAACCGTTAACGCTGCCTACCGAGCATTACACCCGCTGATCCTGCCCGAGCAGTGGCCGCCGGACGCTGCCAATCAAGCAGCCATTGCAAATTTCATAGCAGCCAACGGTCAAGCCGCTTACCAATCAGCCATTACTCAGGGCCAGCACGAGTTTGCCGACGGCCTGTTTTACGGCGGTACCAGCCCGACGTGGAGCAACCAAACCCTTCGCGCCGTTCTGCGTCAGCATGCAAGCCAAGCCAAGCATGTTGCCTGGATAGACCTGCACACTGGCCTGGGCCCCAGCGGCCATGGCGAGCGAATCTGGGCCGGTAAAAACGACGCTGCAGCCATTGCCCGCGCACGCGCTTGGTGGGGTGGTGGCAAAGACGGCAACGCTGCGACGCCCATCACCTCAATTTACGACGGCTCATCGACATCCGCATTTTTAACCGGCCTGATGTGGCACGCTATCGCCCAAGAAGCACCCCAAGCCGAGTACACCGGCATCGCGATGGAGTACGGCACCGTGCCCGTGCTAGACGTGATCACCGCCCTGCGCGCCGAGCATTGGCTGAACAACCACCCTGAGGCACCCGCAGACCTAGCACAGCAGATCAAAGCGCAAATGCTGGCGGCGTTTTACACAGACACAGACCTCTGGCGCGGCCAGATCATCAGCCAAGCGCGCCAATCGATGTTTCAGGCGGTGGATGGTTTGCTCAGCCCCGCCTGAATGGCACAGTGATAGTGGCACCAAGCGTTGTTGGAGTAATTGACAACACGCCAGCCTGTTGTCATAATCTCCAACATGAAGGCATCCTTGATGGCGCGAAGACGCATCGTTTACTCGCCCAGCACTTTTGCAGAATTGGTCGTTTGGCAGGTACCCAAGCCCGTTGCGGGCTCTGAACACGATTACAAGTATCGGCTGGCCTACGTTGTTAACGAAGTATGCGTCGTGCGTTACGACAACGAGGTTGGTAAAGGCGATCATCGGCACTTCGGCTCGCTGGGAATCAACTACAAGTTCGCCTCTCCTGACATGTTGATCGCAGATTTTCAAAAAGACATAGCAAGGTGGAACCATGAAAACAGTCATTCTTGAAGTCAGCTCGCCCAACAAGTCCATGGCCGGCTTTGCGCAGGCATGGAAGTCAGGCAAGTCCGAACGCAACACCCGCATTGCCTTCGCCACGCCAGAGCTGCTATGGCAAGTGTTAACTGCCAAACGCTGGGAACTGTTGAAAGCCTTATGCGGCGCGGGCCCCATGTCGATACGCGAAGCCGCCCGCAGGGTTGAGCGTGACGTGAAGGCGGTACATGCCGACATCACAGCCCTGCTCACCGCTGGCGTAATTGACCGCGACCAAAGCGGCGGGATCGTGTTTCCGTTTGAGGCGGTGAAGGTTGAGTTTTTGCTTGAGGCGGCTTGAGCCTGTCCCAACAAGCTAGTGATGCCCTGAAATAAACCGAAACATTTCGCCATCGCCCCGACAAGATTTATATGCGCCCGCCGGGCACCATCAAGGCTTCTTAACAACGCCTTCAAAGGACGCATCATGAAACTCTGGATCAAACGAACATTGGCTACCGCCCTGGGTGCCACACTGGTGATTGGCTCGCTGTCTGCCTGCTCGGGTGGCCGGCATGGCGCCAAGATGACGGACGCCGACATCGCGGCCAAGCAAACCAAAATGGTTGAATATGCCGGTAAAAAGCTGGATTTGAACGAGGCGCAAAAGCAGCGTTTGAGCGTGCTGGGCGACAAGCTGCGTGAGCAGCGCACCGCTTTGATCGGCAAAACCATAGACCCGCGTGCCGAGCTGCAAAGCTTGGTAGCAGGCACCACGCTCGACAAGGCCAAGGCCCAAGCCCTGGTTGAAGAAAAAACCGGCGCTCTGCGCAGCAAAAGCCCTGAGGTGATTGCCGCTGCCGCTGACTTTTACGACAGTCTGAACCCAGCGCAGCAACAGCAAGTACGCGACCTGATGCAGCGCCGCAAAGGCTGGCGTGGTTGACCTCATCGGTGTCGGCATAGGCGCAGTGGCCGCCTTGATTGCGGTGGGGGTGGGGATTTATCTCTCCCGAAACCGTGACCCTTGGTAGGCACAAATGACGACAAAATGCAGCATGTCCAAAATTCTGCTGATTGACGACGACGAGCAGCTGTCCGCGCCTTTGGCGGTGTACTTCAAACGCTTTGATTTGCTGCTTGAAAGCGCCAGTCGCCCAAGCCTTGGCCTGACCAAGCTGAGCAGTGGCGGCTTTGACGCTGTGATTCTGGACGTGATGCTGCCCGAAATGGACGGTTTTGAGCTGTGTCGCACCATCCGCAAGACAAGCGATATCCCCATCATCATGCTGACCGCACGCGGCGAGGTGATGGACCGAGTGGTGGGACTGGAACTGGGCGCTGACGACTATTTGCCCAAACCATTTGAGCCGCGTGAGCTGGTGGCGCGGCTGCAAACCGTGCTGCGCCGCCGCAGACTGCCTACAGCGCAGCAGCGCCTGGCTTTTGACGGCTTGGAGATTGATTTAGACACCCACGCGGTGCTACGCCACGGCCAAACTGTGACCTTGACAGGCACTGAATACGCCCTGCTCAGGCTGCTGGCTGGCACGCCAGGCAAAGTCTTCTCTAGAGACGATATTTTGAACCACCTGCGCGGCCACGAGGCTGATTTGTTCAGCCGCTCGGTAGACATCGTGGTCAGCCGCCTGCGCAAAAAGCTCGAACCCCTGGACTGCATCAAGACGCTGCGCAATGCCGGCTATTCACTGGCTGTGGGCAGGGCTGCATCGTGAAGCAAAACACCTCTAAAAGCTGGTTGCACCGCTTGGGCCATTCACTGCGCCTTCGGTTGTTGCTGCTTTTTTTGCTGTTGGCATTGGCCATGAGCGCGGCTTTTATTGGCGGTACGAAAAAAGCGTTTTCAACCGGCTGGCGCGAAGCTGTCAAGCCACTGCTGACGGACTATGTTGATCGCCTGGCAGTGGACATGGGTTCGCCGCCAGATGCGCAAAAAGCCAAAGCGCTGGTAGAGCGCCTGCCGATTTCAGTGCGGATTGAAGGGCCGACCACCTCATTCGATTCGCACCCTCAACGCCCGCAAGACAAATGGCAAGGTGGCAACGATGCTTCCGAGATGCGGTCAGACTTTTTAAAACGCAAAACCGCCGACGGTCACACCATCACTTTCTGGCTCGGCAACATGGAATGGCGACGCGGCCCCGGCATGGTCGGTTGGCTCACGCTGGCCATGCTGCTGGGGTTGACGGCGCTGGCGTTTGCCTATGTACGCAGGTTGTTCAAGCCGCTGGATGACATTGGCGCGGGTGTGCAACGCTTTGGCGCAGGTAACTTCAGCCAACCTATCCGTGTACGTAGAAGAGACGAACTGGGCGACCTGGCGCGGCAAATCAACACCATGGGCCAAGAAATCACCCAGATGCTGGACGCCAAGCGCGGCCTGCTGCTGGCCATCAGCCACGAACTGCGCTCTCCCCTCACCCGCGCCCGGCTAAATACCGAGTTGCTGCCCGAATCTGCCGATGTTGAGCAGCCCAGGCAAGCGCTGCTGCGCGATCTGGCCGAAATGACGCATTTGATCACTGACCTGTTAGAAAGCGAACGCCTGAGCGGACAACACGCGATTTTGAATTTAGAAACCACCGACCCAGGTGAGTTGCTGCAAAAGGCAATTGAGGAGCTGCAGAGCAGCATACCCATTGCTCTCAAAATTGAAGCTAACTTGCCTGCGTTGTCGCTGGACAGAGCCCGTTTCAAGCTGCTGCTGCGCAATCTGGTTGGCAACGCACAGCGTCATGGTCAGGCGGCACATCAGCCGATTGAAGTCAGCCTGAGCCGCACGGGTAATTTGATTGAACTGAGGGTACGCGACCACGGCCCAGGCGTGCCTCATGCGCAGTTAGTGCACCTAGGCCAGGCGTTTTTTAGGCCAGACGCCGCCCGCCAACGCAGCACTGGCGGGGTTGGCTTAGGGCTGTACTTGTGCCGCCTGGTGGCTGAGGCACACGGTGGGGCGCTGACGGTAGACAACGCAAATCCAGGGCTTCGTGCCTGTGTGCGACTCCCGTTTGCTCCATAACAAATAGCGCGCTGCGCACGTTTTTCTTGGGCCACAGCCTTAAAACATGCTTAAGCGTCTGGGCAGGGCTGAAACCGTCGACATCACACCAAAATATCAGCAGCCAGCCCCGAGAGACCTGATTGGCACGCAGAGATAAAGATTTTTGCGGCATGGTCAAGCGTCGGGATGTCTGTGGGGGTGTACTGCATGCGCAGGTAGGCTTTGCCGCGCAAAATCATCAACATAAAGGGCACTTGATGGTCGGGTGCGGGCTCTGGCCAGCTCATCAGCAGATCAGCCAGCTGCGGGTTAAGCCAAGCCAGGGCCTGGTCACGTTTTTCGGCCATGACCGCATACCGCTTCCAAAACTCCGGGGCTAGGGCGTCCCAACCGGCTTCGGGGTACATGGCCAGCCAGCGCATTTCTTCCGGCAGGCTGGGGTCGGCGGTCGTTTGCAGGGTGTCGGTGTACATCTGGTAGGCGCGTTTTTCAAGCGCTTCTTTCAATGGCCGGTTCATGACCAACACGGCCACATCGTCATTGAGCTCAAGCGCAGCCCGTGCGCGAAGCTCCTCGCCGTGGATGTAGTCACGCGACGACCTGCCGCGCTCCAGCTTCCAGGGTTTGTTACCTACCATGCCTGACAACACGAACCCGTTGCCACTGGCGTGGCCGTCTAACCCAGCAATCGCGTAACCCTGGGTGCACGCCCACCTGGACACGGCATCTGCAACATACGGCCGGGCAAGCGCGGCGACGGGCTGGGCGAAAGCATTTTTTAGGCGTTCAAACATGGCGGCGCTGTTCCCTTAAAAGTTCAAATCAATGGTAACAAACGATTGCCAAAACCCAATCACGCCGTGTTTTGACCGATCAAACAAAAAAGCGGTCATTGCTATGAAAATAGTAGTGACAGTCCTATATTACACGGGGGCTCAAGCTATTTTTGATGGTTTGAATAGAGGTTATAGGCCCCGGATGCCGCCTGTGGCTTGAGTTGGGCCTGAAGTGCTGGTGTCAATTGTTTGACCTGGTCGGGATTAAGCGCAACATACACAGGACCGGTTTGCAGGTGCTGCGCCAGTTCCGCGTTACCGGGCAAAGCTCTGGCCTTGCCATTGGAATAAAAGGACGCTGAATACGGCAAATCACCGATAAAAAGCAGGGGCTGGCCCGGTGCGCTGGCTTGATGCGCCAGCACCACGGTTTTGGCAGATTTCCAGCTGTCTGCCCATTCCTCACGCACAAAAAATGCGGCAACCAACACACTCATGGCCAGCACACCGGCAGTCACCACACCGTTGACCCACGCGACCCGGCCGTCACGGCTGAGCCAGCGCGCAGCCAGCAGGGCCAGAGCGGGCAACGCGGGCAACACGTAAGTCCATAAAATATTGCCCGACATCGTGAAAAACAGACATGGTGCAGCAGACCAGGCCAGCAAATAGACGGTGAAGTCGCGCGAATACGTTGCAGATTCTGCATTTTGTTGCGCTGGTATGGTTTTGCGGCCAATCCACAAAAACGGCACGAGCGCTGTCCACGGCATGACAGCGGCCATCGCAAAAAGCCAGATCGCGCCGCGCTGGGTAGCATGCGCTGTGCCGTACTTGTCACCCGCCCAACCCGTCACGGTAAAGCGGTTCCAGTGTTCGCCGATAAAAAAGTATTCCCAAAAACCGGGTGTGCGTATCTCGGCCATCACGTACCAGGGCGCGGCAATCGCCAGTGTCAGCAAGCTGCCTTTGAGCCAAGGCACGCGCTGCCAGGCAGTTTTGATGTTGCCGCTGAAAAGTATCCACAGCCCAATCGGCAAGCTCGAGAGCACCACTGCGATCGGTCCCTTGGCCAGCAGGCCGATACCCAAACCGATGAACAGCAGCCAAACCTCTTGGGGGCGGGCCGATTGATTTTGCTCAAACGCTGCCCAGAAGCCGCGCATGGCCAAGGTTGTGCCCAGTACCAAACCTAAGTCAGTCATGACAGCGGCTGAAGCCACAAAGTACAGCAAGGTACCGCCCATCAGTGCCACAGCCAGCTGCGCCTGCCGATGAGAGGCGCGTCGCACCCAGGTCCACAACAACCCACCGATCAACACCGCAAGCAAAAAGTACGGCAAACGTGCCGCAAACTCATTGACGCCCAGCAGTTGAATACTGATGGCCGACAGCCAGGTCGTCAGCGGTGGTTTGGCCCAAAAAGGCACGCCATAGTCGTACAGCGGCGTCACCCAGTTACCCAGTTCGGCCATTTTGCGGGCGACTTCGCCGTAACGCGCCTCGGTGGTGTCGGTCAGTGGGTACAAGCCCAGCGTGAACAGTCTGGCCAGTGCCACCATGCCCAGCACCGCCCAGAGCCACCGGCTTGATGTGTTTTGCCCGCTGTTCATACGGACCAGCTGCGGTCAGGGGTTGTCACGGCACTTGCCTTATCAATTGCCTTAGCACTTGTCTCAGCACTTGTGCTGGCAGCCTGCGCTGCCAAGTATTCATCAATCAAATACAAAGGTCGTCGTTTGCTTTCCATGAATAAGCGGCCCAAATATTCACCAATAATGCCCATGGCCATCAATTGCAAACCGCCCAAAATAAGAATCGTCAAAATCAGCGTCGGAAAGCCTTTCACGGAGTCGCCAATGGTGAGCGTTTTAACCAATAAAAACAAGGCATAAACAAAAGCCGAAAACGCCGTTAAAAAACCCGCATAGCTGGCCAGACGCAACGGCACCACTGAAAAGCCGGTGATACCTTCTACCGCAAAATTAAACAGCTTGAAGTAAGGCCACTTGGTTTGGCCAGCAGCTCGGGGGTGCCGGGCATATTCAACCACCACCTGCTTGTAGCCAATCCAGGCGAACAGGCCTTTCATAAAACGGTTACTTTCTGGCAACAGGTTCAGCGCATCAACCGCGCGGCGGCTGAGCAAACGAAAATCGCCGACGTTTTCTGGAATATGCACGTCTGACAGCCAATTGATCACCTTGTAAAACCAGGCGGCAGAGGCTTTTTTAAACCACGTCTCGCCCTGTCGGCTGCTGCGTTTCATGTTGACCACATCCGCACCTTGCTGCCAAACGCGCACCATCTCGCCAATCAGTTCTGGCGGGTCCTGCAGGTCAGCGTCAATCAAGATGACAGCATCGCCACACGCCAGTTTGAGGCCTGCGCTCATGGCGGCTTCTTTGCCAAAATTACGGCTCAAGGCGACGACGCCAATGGCAGGGTCACCCCGCTGCAGTTCTTTCAAAACGGACAGCGTGGCGTCCTTGCTGCCGTCGTTGACATAGATCACCTCCCAACGGCCAACAAGCGCTTCAACGTTGGCCAGCGCGGCAACAAGCCGGTCATGAAAAATCGGCAGCACTTCTTGTTCGTTGTAGGCCGGAACAATCACGCTGAGCAGGCAGTGGGAAGCTAGATTCATCGGGCGAAAGTCCAGAGTCGGTTAAGTCGAAATGTCAGCCCCACCACCAGCACAGTAGCCAGTGCCTGGGCTAACAAGTAATGCCAGCCGAATTGCTGAACGCCCAGCCAAACCAGCACGCCATTCAGCACCGCGCCCAGCAAGGCAATGGCTGTAAAACGCGGCAGGGCTTGAACGTGACCCGTGCGGCTGTTTGAAAACGCCAGGCGGCGATTGACCCCATAAGACACGGCGGCACCGCATAAGGTGCCAACGACGGCGGCGGGTGCGGCAGAAACCCCCGAGAACTCCACCAGCGCAATTAACACGGCGTAATGAACGGCGGTGGCAATGCCCCCCGCAACGACGTACCAAAAAAACTGCATGGGGCCCCGTGATAGTTAGCTTCTCATTTTAACCAGGCGCTTTATGCGCTACATTGAATCATGTTTGAAGTACTGGTTTATGTCTATGAAAATTACTGGCAAGGTGACGCTTGCCCTGAATTGCCACTGCTTGGCCGCAAACTCACAGCGGTGGGTTTTGAGCTGGAGGATATTCAAGCCGCACTGATCTGGCTGGACGGTTTAAACACTGCTGCGCAAACCACCCAAATTTATCTGCCTGCTGTTGAAACAAATCAAGCGGACCGCTCGCAAGTCCAGTCACCCGGCAGCATGCGCGCCTACAGCGTTGCCGAGCAGGAGCAAATTGGCAGCGAGGCGTTGGGCTACATCAGTTTTCTGGAATCGTCCGGTGTGCTGCCACCGCAAATGCGCGAAATCGTCATCGACCGGGCAATGGCCGCACCAGACAGCCCAGTCGATCTGGATGATTTGAAAATCATCGTGCTGATGGTGTACTGGAGCTTTGGGCAAGAGCCTGATGCGTTGGTACTGGACGAGCTGTGCGACGACGCAAATTATCGGGTCGGGCACTAGGAGCCTGGGCTGCAGAAGGCGTCGAAGCGAAAATTGGCCCCAGCGATGGACAAGTTTTTGACGATTTTGCCGCCGAATATCTGGATATTTGGCAAGAAATCGGCGAAAAATAGACCGCTGCGGCCAATTTGCAGCCGACGCTCCTTCTGCTGCCCAGGCTCCTAAGAGCCTAACAACCTCTCGGGGTTGGCCTCTAACTTTGCCAAGGCATTGCGGGTAGCCCTCACCGTCAGCGCTTCTTCTTCGGTCGGCAGCAGCAAACCGGCCTGCAAATAAGCCGCCAGCCGGCGCGCCTGAATCAAAAAATTACGCCCATCGGCTGAAGCGAACAAATGCAGTTGCTTGCGGTCACTTCGCCAGGCAAATTGCACATGGCTGATGCGGCCATTGTGGTCCAGACTAAACCAGGCCCCCAATTGAAGCTCGGCGGCCCAGGCACGCATGGCCTCTGTAGGGTGACTACCGCCGTCGGTGACCACCTCAATGTCAGAGGCGTCAATGCCAATCATCATGACCAGCGCTTCAGTGTCTAGCGGCAAGTCACCCACATCTTCGTCAGACAAATAGTCTTCAAGATTGGTCAGACGTTTGGTCATCGCCTCGATGCGCTCCGGGGAAATCGCGCCAGTTTTGGACATAAAAGCGTCGGCAAGCGTGTCGCTGATGATTTTGATGTTGTCGTCTTGGGCTTTGACGTCCATGCCCAGCATGCTCATGCCCAACCTTAAAAGTTGCAGCAATTTGGGCAAATCAGCGATGACTTTGGCCCGGTCTGCGCGGTTTGGTTTAGCGCTGGCCGCCCACACCAGGTCAGCAGCGCAGCGCTTGAGCGTGATCGTTTGCTCGTGCTGCGGACCATTGCGCATGGCAGCAATGGCCAACACTTCGGCCCAGATTTTGAACAAAAACTCTCGAATCTCTTCGCGCACCGGCATGTCGTTAAGCATGTTGCGCATTTCAATGGTGTATTGAATGGCCATGGTCTCTTTTTGCTCAACCTGCTGGGCAATGCTGACAACTCGAGCTGCGCTGCCGTTTTCAGACAAAAATTTGGAAAGGAATTTCTGAAACTCGTCGTACACCAGTTGAAACACCCGGCGTCCGGTCTCGGGGTATTGTTCAATCACTTGCACAACGCGCTTGATTTCTATTTCCATCGCGCTGCCTGTCACGTCAATGTCAAAGCCCAGCACACACGATCCCATGCGGTCAATCAGGCGGCGCGCAGGATGCTGCAGTGAGCCAAAAAACTCAGGCTCAGAAATAGCCACCCTTAAAACCGGCATTTGCAAACGCGCAAACCAGACACGAATCACAGATGGAATACGGTCTTCAGCCAAAATGCTCTGAAACATCAAAGCAACGATCTCGATCGTGGCTTTTTCTGCTGAAGTCGTCGCCGCTTTTTTCAGCGTGCTGGTTCTTTGGCGCAGTTCTGTAGATGCTTGTTCAACGTGCGCAGGGCCATACACATGGCCATACGACTGGTCATCGGTTGGGCCCGCTTGCGTGTGCTGGTGGCTGCTGTTTTTGGTAAATAGGCCTGACATGGCCTGTGCCAATTGCGGTGAAGCTTGCGCGGCACGTGTATTGTCATAACCCACGACCTGGTGGGTTAACAGCCGCATCAAGCCACCCATGACGCCTTGCGCCCGCATTTTGGCTTTGGCCAAAGGTGTCGTGGCCGTCTGCATACGGGTTTCTTCATGCGCAGTAGATGAGCTTCGTGTGTCGTTGCTTGAGCCGCCGCCCCAACCACCAGAGCCACTGCCTCTGACACCGTTGGTGCCTGCACTAGTGCCTGGCGAGCTGCCCCTGCCTCCACCTCCACCTCCACCTCCATAACCTCCGCCTCCAGCTCCATAACCGCCGCCTGCGCTACCAGAGCCGCCAGAGCCGCCAGACCCGCCAAACCGGCTGGCTGCCGGGCCATGACTTTGGCCATTGCCTTGGTTGTTACCTTGCGTGTAACCACCCATGCCTGCGCCACCATAGCCCGCGCCGTAGTCGCTGCCCTGCTCGCGAGTGCTTTGCGCAAAGCCAGGGCCGGTATTTGGCGCACCGCCGTCATGAGTCGCCCCCAATTTGGCGTGCACTGACTGTCCCTTGCCATTACCAGAAGGGGTGCGCTTGACCAGCGGGCGCAAGTCGATTTCAGCCATCACGCCTTGCTGGACCAAAAATTCGTTGGTGATGTGATAGGACTCCAGCAGATGCTCCGCCATGCGGTTTTGAATCACATCCTGCACTGCAAGCCAGGTATTTCGCGAAAGGCCAGAGCTCGTCCACTGCTCCAGCATTTGCCGGGCCAGCACATCAGGCCGAAGCGTGTCGTTAGGCTCCAACTCGGGCACTCTGTCAAGGTTCTGCACACGCAGCCGTAAGTCGTTGAGCTCCCAACTGACCACGTCGAGTATGCGCAATCCTAGCCTTGAGGCAAGGATCTTGTTTTCCATCACCTCGTTATCGATCAACTCGAATTTTCCACTTTCGGCAGCAAACAGCGTGCTGGCCGACTGAGGTGTGACTTGAACACCCGATATCCAGGCTTTGTTGGTGGTGTTGGCCCAGGTTTTACCTGCCGATTGAAAAGCCATCCAGGCATCACGGCGCTCTTGCATTTCAGGGGCACTGGCTGGCTGATCGACCAGAGCAGACAGCTTTTCCATTACCGCAGCCGCTAAGTCCGGCAAGACTTTGGCGGCATGCGACGTGAAGATTTCACGCGCCTTTACCGTGAGCGCACTGGATCTGTTGTCGAGGATGGCCACAGTTGTTTGTTGGATGGATCGGATTAACGAGATGAACGGGCTGGTTAAACCGTCGCTCCAGCGTTGGGGTCATTCGGGTCTTCGTCTTTTTTAACCGCGACCTTGACCAGGTCCTCGCGCTTGATGCCCAGCCACATGGTGATGGCGGCAGCAACAAAAACCGACGAATAAATACCAAACAAAATGCCGATGGTCAGGGCCAATGCAAAGTAAAACAGTGTCGGTCCGCCAAAAATCAGCATAGACACGACCATGACCAACGTTGAAGCATGGGTGATGATGGTTCGGCTGATGGTGGAGGTAATGGCGTTGTCAATGATTTGAACCACACCCATTTTGCGATAGCGCCTGAAATTTTCTCGAATCCGGTCAAAAATAACCACCGATTCATTGACGGAGTAGCCCAACACGGCCAGCACCGCCGCCAAAACCGACAGTGAAAATTCCCACTGAAAAAAAGCAAAAAACCCAAGAATGATGACGATGTCGTGCAAATTGGCAATGATGCCGGCGACCGCGTACTTCCATTCAAATCGGAAGGCCAAGTAAATCATGATGCCAACAATCACCATGCCCAGTGCCTTCAGGCCATCGGCTGCCAGTTCTTCACCCACGGACGGGCCAACAAACTCAGCACGCTTCAAGACAACCGAAGTGTCGGACGCCTTCAAAGCTGCCAGGACCTTGTCACTCTGCTGTGCCGTGCTGACGCCTTTTTGCGCTGGCAGACGGATCATGACGTCGCGCGCGGTACCAAAATTTTGCACCTGCACATCCGTCAAGCCCAGGCCTGAGATGGTGGTGCGTATTTTTTCAACATCAGCGGGCTGGGCGTAGTTCACCTCCATCAGGGTGCCACCCGTAAATTCAACCGACAGATGCAAACCGCGAGAAAACAAGAAAAACACGGCCAAAAGGAAGGTCGCAAAAGAGATACCGTTCAGCACCTTGGCGTGCTTCATGAACTGAATGTCCTTGCCGATTTTAAAAAACTCCATGGTGCTGCCTTTTTTAGGAGTTACTTGCGGTGGGTGCAGCAGCGCTGCCGGGCTCAGGTTTCCAAACCGTGCCAATTGACACCGATTTGAGCTTTTTCTGTCGGCCATACCAGAGGTTCACCATGCCGCGCGAGAAAAACACGGCGGAGAACATGCTGGTCAAAATACCGATGCAGTGCACCACTGCAAAACCGCGTACTGCGCCAGACCCAAAGGCCAACAGCGCAAAGCCGGCAATCAGGGTGGTGATGTTGGAGTCCAAAATCGTTGCCCAAGCTTTTTCGTAGCCGGTGTGGATGGCCGCCTGCGGTGATGCGCCGTTGCGCAGCTCTTCACGTATTCGCTCGTTGATCAGCACGTTCGAATCAATCGCCATACCCAACGTCAGCGCCATCGCCGCCATGCCAGGCAACGTCAGCGTAGCTTGTAACATGGACAAAACAGCAATCAGCAACAGCAAGTTAACGGCAAGCGCAATGCCTGAAAACACGCCGATCAGCATGTAATAGACGGCCATAAACACCACAATCACCGCAAAGCCATAAGTGACGCTTTGAAAGCCCTTGGCAATGTTTTGCGCACCCAGCGTTGGGCCAATGGTGCGTTCCTCAATGATCTCCATCGGTGCAGCAAGAGAGCCTGCGCGAAGCAGCAGCGCCAGGTCGCTGGCCTCGGCAACGCTCATCGAGCCCGAAATCTGAAACCGATTGCCCAACTCGCCTTGAATCACAGGTGCGGTCAAGACCTCGCCCCGGCCCTTTTCAAACAGCACGATCGCCATTCGCTTTTTCAGGTTTTCGCGGCTGATGTCACGCATGATGCGGCCGCCTTTGGCGTCCACCGTCAAATCGACTTTGGGTTGCTGGCTTTGCGAGTCAAACCCTGGCTGCGCATCGGTCAGGTTCTCTCCCGTGATGATGACCTGCTTTTTGACAATCACCACCCGTCCATCACGTTCTAAAAACCGCTCTGAGCCAAACGGTACAGCGCCGGTGTTGCTTTCAGCTGAGCGTCCTTCAGCGCTTTCGTCGACCAAACGCATTTCAAGCGTGGCCGTACGGCCCAAAATATCTTTGGCCTTGGCGGTGTCTTGCACACCCGGCAGTTGCACCACAATCCGGTCGGTGCCCTGCTGCGCAATCACGGGCTCGGCCACACCCAGCTCGTTGATACGGTTGTGCAGTGTCAGCATGTTTTGCTTAAGTGCCTGGTCTTGTATTCGCCGGGCGGACTCTGGCTTGATGCTGGCGGTCAGCTTGTATTCCACGCCTTCAGGTGCGTCGCGGGTCTGCAGGTCCGGGAATTGGTCTTGAATCAGCGCTTTTGCCGCAGCCAGGGTCTGGCTGTCACGAAATCGGACTTCGACCAATTGCGCATTGCGGCTGATGCCCGAATGCCGAATATTTTTCTCACGCATCACAGAGCGCAGGTCGCCCGCCAGAGATTCTGCTTTTTTAGTCAGTGCAGCCTCCATGTCAACTTGCAGCATAAAGTGAACGCCACCGCGCAAATCAAGCCCCAGATACATGGGCGATGCGTGCAATGCCGTCAACCAGGCAGGCGAGCGAGACAGCAAATTGAGCGCCACGATGTAGGTGCCTTCTGCGCCGTCCGGGTTCAGCGCTTTTTGAATGGCATCCTTGGCTTTGATCTGGGTGTCGGTGTTGTCAAAGCGTGCCTTGACCGAGCCACCGTCCAGCGCCACCACGTCGGGCGTGATGTTGGCTGCCTTCAAGGCGTCTTGTATCCGCGTGACCGTGGTCAGGTCAACCTTGATGGCCGATTTGCTGCTGGACACCTGCACTGCGGGTGCTTCGCCAAAAACATTGGGCAGCGCATAAACAATCGCGACAAACAATGCCAGCGCCAATATGGCGTATTTCCAGGCCGGATAACGATTCATGGTGAGCGCGCTGTGTGTGGTTTATTTAGAAGTGTTGATCGCGCCTTTGGGCAGCACCTGAACAATGGCACTGCGCTGCAATTGCACTTCCACGCCAGCAGCCAGTTCAAGCGTTAAATATGAGTCGCCCAACTTGGTGACCTTGCCCAACAAACCGCCAGCTGTCGCAACTTCGTCACCCTTGGCCAAAGCGTCAATCATGGCGCGGTGTTCTTTTTGTTTTTTCATCTGTGGGCGAATCATGACGAAATACAGCACCACAAACATCAACACCAAAGGCAGCATGCCCGTTAAGGACGACATCATGTCGCCGCCACCAGCAGCAGCGGGGGCGGTTTGGGCAATGGCAGAAGAAATAAACACAGGCAAACTCCAAAATGACGTTAACTGGACGCTAAAAATTCACCGCTTTTCAAATCTGACGATGAATCAGGCGGTGTTACGTTTGATTGTAAGCCGCAGGGACGCGTGTAACGGCCGATACGGACAAAGCCCAATACGTTTCAATTTGTAAGTCAGGCAGTGGCAGGCTGGGCCGGATGTTCGTGACGGTGGAGTTGCTCAAAATGCGCCAACACGCCCTGCCCTGCCGCTCGTCCACTGGCAAAACAGGCCGTCAGCAAATAGCCGCCTGTGGGCGCTTCCCAATCGAGCATTTCGCCCGCGCAAAACACTGGGCAGCTGCCCGCGACCTCTGCTTTTAGGCGCAATTTCGCATCCAGGCCGCTAAAGCACACACCACCCGCGCTGCTGATGGCCTCGTCGATGGGACGCGCCCTCACCAGCGTGACGGGCAGCGACTTGATGGCGCTGGCCAAACGCACCGCGTCGCTAAATACGGACTTATCAAGCAGTTCGTGCAGCAGCGCTGCCTTGATTCCGTCAATTTTTAACCGGCTTTTGAGGTGGCTAGACAGCGACCGGGAGCCGCGCGGATGCTGCACATCTGCCAACACCTGTTCTGGCGTCATGTGCGGCAGCAGGTCCAACATAAAAGTAGCGCTGCCGTGTTGAGCAATCTCACCGCGCAGCAGGCTGGACGCCGAGTAGATCAAGCTGCCCTCAACGCCTGTGGCTGTCGCCACAAACTCGCCTTTGCGCGAAAACACCTGGCCTTGCGTATCGGTAAAGTTAATCGCCACCGACTTGAACGGCTGGCCCGCAAACTGGCTTGCGAAGTACGGCGTCCAGCCTGCAACATCAAAGCCGCAGTTTGACGGCTGTAAGGGCGCGACATCTGCGCCTCGCCCAACCAGCAGCGGCACCCAAGCCCCGTTTGAACCCAAGCGCGCCCAACTGCCGCCGCCTAACGCCAACACTACCGCATCGGCCTGAACCTGAATGTCGCCGTGCGGCGTAGCAAAGACCAAACTGCCGTCATCAGTCCACCCCAGCCAGCGATGCCGCATAAAAAACGCCACACCCGTGCCGCGCAGACGGTGCAGCCAAGCCCGTAGCAGCGGCGCGGCCTTCAGGTCTTTCGGAAAAATGCGCCCCGAGCTGCCCACAAAGGTTTCAATACCCAAGCTTTGCGCCCAGTCGCGTAATGCCTGCGCGCCAAAGGTGGCGAGCATGGGCTCAAGATCGGCGCTTGCCCGACCGTAGCGGGCCAAAAAGGGTTCAAAGCTTTCAGCATGCGTGAGGTTGAGTCCGCCCTTGCCCGCCAGCAAAAACTTGCGTCCCACTGAGGGCATTGCGTCAAATACCTGTACTTGCACCGGTACCTGATCTCTGCTGGCGGCGCCGGCAACTCTGGCGGTATTAGCAGCATTAGCAGCATTAGCAGCATTCGCGATGACTTCAGCCGCCATCAAGCCAGCGGGGCCCCCTCCGATGACGATTACTTTTAAGGGGCGAGGCAGTAAGGGTCGAGGTAGGGTTGAAGAAGATTCAGTCAAAAGTGGAAATCCATTTATTTTTGTGGTGCCTGATGCTTTAACCGCAACCGGTGGACAAATTATCTCAGGCGACCTCAACCACAACGCCGTCGCTCGTCAAAAAGGCAGCCTTGACGACCTGGCCTGGGTAAATGGCAAGCAATGCCGTTTTGTAGGTCTGCATTTTTGCCACTAAATCAGGCTGACGTTCGGGGTAGACGGCGGATTTGTAGTCAAGCACCCACCAGTGACCCTGGTGCGCCCCGTCCCGTCGTTGCACCAGGCGGTCAAGCCTTAAAGTGTCGCCGTTGTGCGTGAGCTCGACCTCATTGCCTTGCCAGGCGATGACCGCAGCGTCCCAGGCCCAAGCTGCCGCGCCGGTTTTGATGCGGCGGGCATTGCTTTGAGCCTGCAGCAAGTGGTCAGGCGACAAACCAAATTCACGCGCCACTTGGCGGGCCGCGGCGTCGCTGTCATCACCACGCTCCAGCAGCCGGTGCATGGCTTTGCCGACCTGGGCACCGGCCGAATCTTCCTCAAGTTGAGGCAGCTGCGGCAGGTCAATCGGGGTGAAATGTGGCAAATCCGGAAGCACGAACTCGCCAGTCTCGCGGGTTTCAGTGGTGTCTTCGAGGGTACGGTCGAGGGCGCTCGCGGCGTCGATCTGTTCAGGCGCTGTCAGCTCATGCAACCGTTGCCACCAACTGCCCGACGATTTGTGGTGAGGCGTCATCGACGACATGGCCAGCGTGTTTTTAGCCCGTGTCAGGGCGACATACAGCGCGTTGAGCTCTTCGCGCTGGCGCGCGGCTTTTTCAGCTTCCAGCGTTTGTCTGGCGCAGGCGGGCGGCGTGCTTTCACTGAGTAAAAATACAAATTTTTGTGGCGCCAGCGCCTGGCCAGGCCAGTCAATCAGCACGCTCATGCTAGCCGCATGACGCTCGGCAGTGTCGGTGTCCAGCAACAACACGGTGTGGGCTTCCAGGCCTTTGGCCCCGTGGATGGTCAACAGGCGCACGGCGTCTGGGTTAACGACTGCCGGAGCTTGCGCTCCCCCCGCCTTGAGCGCCCGAACAAACGCATAAGGCGTGGCAAAGCGGCCACCGTTGAGCTGCAACGAATGGGACAAAAGCGCCCGCAAGTTCGACAGCACCGCCGCGCGGTTGGCGGCAGGTGCAGCCGCACCGAATCGAGCCAGCACGTCGCCTTGGTCGTAAATGGCTTGCAGCGCGTCATGCGGCGGCAAAGCGTCTACCAGCGCCTTATACCGGGTCAAAATGACCCCTAGCCCACGTAATTCGGTAGCATGAAGCTCATTATTTAATAGCACGTCAAACCATGACTGCTGGAGGCTGGTTTTACCCAGAGCGATCTGCACCAAGCCGTCGTCACTCACATCAAACAGTGGCGAACGCAGCGCCCGCGCCAAAGACAAGTCGTGCTGGGGTGACACCAGCACATCAAGCAGTGCCACCACGTCCAGCACCTCGCAGCAGTCGATCAATTCGGTTTTTTCGCCAATTTGAGCGGCAATGTGCAAGGCGCGCAGCTCGGCCAACAACGGCAACAGGCTGGCGCGCTTACGTGACAAAACCATGATGTCTGATGGCTGCAGGGGCTTATCACACGACTGCCCCGACGATATGACTGTTCGGTCTGTCGTCTGCGCGGCGCGTAAAGCATCAGGCGCAGGCGTCAACACGCTCTGTATCCAGCGGGCGGCTTGGCGCGCTTCAACCGTGCGCAAGGTTTCTTCTGGCAACTCTCGTGGGGTGGTCAAGCTGTCACGCCAAGTCAACCGCGCCTCGTCCGGGCTTTTTTCAGCGCGCGGCACAGCGGGCAGCCTGATGGCCCGGCCCGTGTCGCCAGATGACGTGGTGTGCGGCCTGAAACCTTCATAGCCAGCCGTGTCGGTCACCACGCCCATCACTGAATTGACGGTAGCGGTTACCGTCAGGCTGTTGCGCCGGGTGTGATCACAGGCCAGCAGATCGCCGCCCAGTGCATGGCGCACAAAAGCTTGCGCCGCCATGAACACCTGCGGCTCTGCCCGGCGAAAGCGGTAAATGCTTTGCTTGGGGTCACCGACAATGAACACGCTGGGAGCCTGAGCTGCGCCGCCACCCGCGCCGCCATAGCCGTTTAACCAGCAAGACAACGCCTGCCATTGCAGCGGGTTGGTGTCCTGAAATTCATCAATCATCAAATGCCGGATGCGCGCGTCCAGCCGCTCTTGCACCCAGCCCGACAGCACGTCGTCACTGAGCATGACCTGCGCGGCACGCTCCACATCATTCATGTCTACCCAGCCGCGCTCGTATTTAAGGGCCGCGTACTCTTCCAGCAGCAGGCGGGTAAGCCGCGCCATGCGCTGCTGGTAGCCCCACGCCAGGTGTTGGGTACTTGCCTCAACAACGCGCAAAACCAGGTCCTGGGCCTCCCGTACGGCAGCAATGCCGACGATTTTTTCGCCAAACTTGCGGGGGGGGCCTTTGCCTTTTTCGGTCAGCAGGATTTGCATCACTGCCGCGGTGTTGTTTGCCGTGATAGCAACCTCTAGCTCTACGCCTTTGGCGGCAAACGTCACGGCTGATGCCCTGGCCAAAGCTTTGGCGGCGGCCAGCAGCAACGATTTTCCGGATTCGGTGTAAAACGTCTCTTCTGGTTGCAATAAACCTTCAAATTCACGAAATTGCGTTGTGAAATGCTGAACCGAGCTGTCCACCACGCCGACGGCGTCAGCCAACAAGAATTCTGTCCGCTTGTCCAGTGCGCCCTGCAGCGCTTTGTCAGCCTGATGACGTCCATGCGCCAGCACGACGGCTTCAAAGTCAGCCTTTAACTCAGGTCGCGTCAGCAAAGCGGCATAAAAGTGCCGCCATACCAGCGCCTTAGCCAGGCTATCGTCTTCTAGCAGCTCATAACTGAACGGCAAGCCGAGTTGCTGCAAGGTAGACATTGGCGCGCTGCGCAACAAGCCGGCAAACCAGCTGTGAAAAGTTTTGATCTGTACCGGGCGACCATTGGCCAATACCTGGGCGTATAAATTTGATAGCTTCTCGCGCAGGTTTTCATTGGGCTGCGGGCTGTTTTTATCATTGAACCCAGGCTTGAGACCGCGTAGGTTGAGTTCATTTTCAAGCGTCTCTGTGTCTGAATGTGCGAACTGCACCAACCACTCGTGAAGCCGTTCACGCATTTCACCAGCGGCTTTTTTGGTAAAGGTAATGGCCAAAATCTCATGCGGCTGCACATTGCCTTCCAGCAGCGCCCGAACCATGCGCGAGACCAGCATCCAGGTTTTGCCAGCGCCAGCGCAAGCCTCAACAGCCACGCTGCGGCGCGGGTCACAGGCGATGGCGTAAAAAGCCTCGGCTGAGACAGCTTGGCCGTTATGAAGATAAGCAGGATTCATGACCAAAAGTCCTTACGGCACAGGCCACGGGCCGCGCAAAAATCGCACGCTTTGCCCTCGCCTAAAGCCGGCAACGGTGCGCCGTCGGCAATACGCCCCAAATCGCTCAAGATCCCCTCAATCAAGTCATCACGCAGGGCAACAATGTCGGTTTGGGCATAAGTTTTGGTGGCTTCTTTTTCGCCCAGGTTGACGTAGGCAGCCGCCACCGTGTCGTCGTGCAGCAGCGCAGCGTAAAAAGGCAGTTGCGTGTCTTCTGCTGCATTTTTAATGCGCTCTTGGGTGGTACCGCTGGCTTCGGTTTTGTAGTCCATCACCCATCGGCTGCCATCAGGCAGATGGTCGATACGGTCGATTTTCCCGACCAGTGCAAACTTGCCCAGTGGCATGTCCTTCCAGACTTCGCCTTCGGCGTAACTTGCACCGGTCGCCTCGTGGGTCGTGAGCCAGTGCAGATAACCCTCCCGAACCCTGGGCCAGATGGCTGCAAACGGCAAAAATTCATCCGGCGTCAGGGCCAGCGCTTGTGTGGCGTCATCAGCTGCTATGTTAATCATAGCTGTTCGCGTATGTTTATCGAGCGCCGGCGTCTGCTTTAGTGCCTCATGGAAGCGGTTAAGCAGCGCATGCAGCCAATTGCCAAAGTCACGCTTGCCCAGTTCATCTTCAAGCTCACCGGGCTCTTGCAGCTTGAGCTGGCGGAGTGCAAAAAACCGATAAGGGCAGCGGCGCAGGTCCTCATAGGCGCTGGCCGACAGTTTGTTGATGGGAAGCGCATCACCGGTAGGCCTGGGCTGTGGTGTCGGTTTAATGGCAACCACGCGGGCAGGTCGTGGGTCAGCACTATACCTTTTTGATGACCTTTGTGACGTCATCTGTGACGTCATCTGTGACATCGTCTGTGACGCCATTTGTCGCGATATCTGTGCCGATTCAAGCGATCGCTTTAGCACAAGCTCTTGTACAAAACCGCTGGGCATCATGCGTTCACCGCCTTCGCTTAAACGCCACAACACGTCCAGATGGGGTGCCGTCAGCGCGTACTGCCAGGCAGCGCGCTGGACGTCGGTCAACGCTTGGCGACTTGCCAAACCCAGCAATTCGCGCTGGGCAGGTGTCCAGGGGCCAGGCGGTTCGGGCGATACAGGCAAGCGAAGTTCATCACAACCCGGGAACACCACCGCCTGCACAGGCCGTCCCAGCAGCTGGCTGAGCGGCAATATCACCACCTGTGCCTTGGGCGGATGCTCAGGCGAAAAACTAGCCGCCTCCAGCGTCTGGTGAACCCAGCGGGTGAAGTCTTGCAGGCTCATGCGCGGATTACCCATCAAGCTGGGGTCGCTGCCATCGGACATGCGCAGCGCAGCAATCACAGCCATGCCAGCGACATCACGGGTCAGGGGTAGCCATTGCCCGGTCGATTGCAGCGCCCCCCTTAATGCACCCAGCCAGTCAACCAATGGGCGGGCAGCCTGCAGCGAAGTTCGTAACGCCGCGACCCGAGCCAACACGAGGGCAATGTCCTCGTGGTCGGCAGGCAACGCACGCCAGCTGCGGCGACCGATTTTGCGCAGTACCGCCTCGACTTGGGCGACGTCTGCCGCGTCAAACGCTGGCGCGTTTTTCAGCCAGTCGAGCACGCTGTCGGTTGACGCATCCCAGGCCAGCGCACTGAGCAAGCTCATCAGCGTTGCTGCGACGCGCGTGGTCGACAGCTTCCAGCCGGTCTCATCACGCAGCGTTACGCCTTTTTCAGCCAGCATGGCACTTATCCGGCGGGTCAGCAACCGGTCTTGCGCAACCAGCGCCACCGGACTGCGCCCTGCTTTGAGATGCGCCAGCACGCACGCGGCGGCAAGGTGCGCTTCATCTTCCAGGTCTTGTGCGGTGTGCAGCCTAGGCGTGCCTTGCAGCTCGGGTGTTTTCAGCCGAATGCTGGCCACACGATCCGCATGATGATTTTTCAAAGTTTCGCTCAGCGGCTCGGCGTGGAAGCCTTCAATGACCACCAGCAGATCGACATCAGTGCCTGGTCCAGGGGTGAACAAAATGTCGGTTAAATAACTTGACGAAGCTGCCCATGCCAAAGCAATACGTGCCGTAGCGAGCTCCAGGGCCAGCGCGTCTGCCGCCATGCCGTCGGTCAGATCCTGCGCTTTTCGGGCACCCCAGGCCAGCCGCTGCGCAGGCAGTTGCGCGGCTGCTACCCCTGCGACTGACCAGGCAGCTTCAACCAACCGACCTGCCAGCGCATGTTGGTGTGCAGCCAATCCAGCACGCTGCAGCAAGTTTGAAGCCGTCAGCACGTCAAGGGCCACATCCATTTGAATGTCATGTGCAGGCACCGCAAAATCTGGCGCTGCGGCAACACTGCCTTTGGTCCAGTTCATCGTGGATTCAAAGCGCGGCATAAAAGCACTCGACTGACCCAGCGCCTGAACCTGAGCGGCCCAAGCCGTTTTGGCCTCGTGCATCAGCTGGGCGTAGGGCAACAGCACCACCGCTCGCGACGGATGCACGTTTTTGGCGCGCAGCAGCCCTGCCAGTTGTGCTGTGACATCGGCCCAGGTGGCCTGAACGGCAGTGCAATTTGCAAGGTTGGCCGATTCGGCGATCATGGTCATCGTTAATGCAGGGAGGATGTGACGGACAGGCGGCGTAGGTTTCTGACAAAATAGGGCAAACTTTTGCGCAAGCCCACCTATTTTGAAGGAGCCCATATGGCCAACGAACTCATCAAACATAGCACCGATGCCACCTTTGAAACCGATGTCCTGAAATCAACGCACCCGGTGCTGGTAGATTACTGGGCCGAATGGTGTGGCCCATGCAAAATGATCGCACCTATTTTGGACGAAGTAGCCTCCAGCTACGAAGGTAAATTGCAAATCGCCAAAATGAACGTTGATGAAAACCGAGACATACCCGCCAAGTTTGGCATTCGCGGTATTCCCACGCTGATGATTTTTAAAAATGGCGAGCTGGCGGCCACCAAGGTCGGTGCGATGAGCAAATCACAACTCACGGCGTTTATTGACCAGCAACTGGCCTGAAATGCCCCATACCCGAGCTGGGTTGCGCCCCGGCTTGGCTCAACAACCGCGGCGTCAAGTCCAGCGTTTTTCCTGTCATAATCATTTGCTGGTGTTGTCTGTCCACCAGTGAACAGCCAAACTTATCGGTTGGTGAAACCCGCTTTTCACACCGGCTACCCGAAAAAACTACCCCCCGTTTTTCAAGCACTCAATATTGAGTCACATTGAGCCCCCTCTCTTTGAGCCACCCCATTTTTTGCCATCACAGCAGGTTAATCCATGCACTTAAATGAACTCAAGGCACTGCATGTGTCTGAAGTCCTCAAGCAAGCCGAAGCGCTTGAGATAGAAAACGTAGGCCGCATGCGCAAGCAGGAGCTGATGTTTGCCATCATTAAAAAGCGCTCCAAGACAGGCGAGACGATCGTTGCGGACGGCGTGCTGGAAGTACTGCCTGACGGTTTTGGTTTTTTGCGTGCGCCAGACTCCAGTTACACCGCCAGTACAGACGACATCTACATCAGCCCCAGCCAGATTCGTCGATTCAACCTGCATACCGGCGACATGATTGAAGGCGAAGTGCGTACACCCAAAGACGGTGAGCGTTACTTTGCACTTAACAAGCTCGACAAAGTCAACGACGGCGCGCCTGAGGACAACAAACACAAGGTGATGTTTGAGAATTTGACGCCGCTGTTCCCGCGCGAACAGTTCAAGCTGGAGCGTGACATCAAAGGTGAAGAAAACCTGACGAGCCGAATCATCGACATCATTGCGCCCATCGGCAAAGGGCAGCGAGCTCTGCTGGTCGCGCCACCTAAGTCCGGCAAAACCGTGATGATGCAGCACATCGCCCACGCAATCACAGCCAACTATCCTGAAGTGATCATGATGGTGCTGCTGGTCGATGAGCGGCCTGAAGAAGTGACCGAAATGCAGCGCAGCGTGCGCGGCGAGGTGATTTCGTCCACCTTCGACGAACCCGCAGCGCGCCACGTGCACGTTGCTGAAATGGTGATTGAGCGCGCCAAGCGCTTAGTGGAGCTTGGCAAAGACGTCGTCATTTTGCTGGACTCCATCACCCGCTTGGCCAGGGCGTACAACAACGTGCTGCCTTCTTCAGGCAAGGTGCTCACGGGTGGGGTTGACGCCAATGCCTTGCAGCGCCCCAAGCGCTTTTTTGGTGCGGCACGCAAGATTGAAGAAGGCGGCAGCCTGACCATCATTGGCACAGCGCTGGTTGACACCGGCAGCCGCATGGACGAGGTGATCTTTGAAGAGTTCAAGGGCACAGGCAACTGCGAGATTCATCTGGACCGACGGCTGTATGAGAAAAGGGTGTTTCCTGCCATTCAGCTGAACCGAAGTGGTACCCGCAAGGAAGAACTGCTGCTGGCGCCAGAGATCTTGCAAAAGTCACGAATCTTGCGTCAGTTCATGTACAACATGGATGAAATCGAATCGATGGAGCTGATGCTGAAAAACATGAAGGCCACCAAAAACAACCACGAGTTTTTCGACATGATGAGGCGCGGCGGTTAGTCTTGGCCCCCACGGTCGCTCACTGCGTGCAGCTTCCTGCAACTTGCAGGCCGTTGCTCGCCAGAGGCTTCGCTTCTGTTACCTGTCCAAACCTGCTCAAACAGTTTTGGAGCCACAGGTTCCAGCCTTGAGGGGACCGATGCGCCTACGGCCCGGCAAAGCCAGTGGCGTGGCCCCGGCTTGAAAAGAAAAAAGTACGGTAAGTGGTTGATTTCATGCCATAATCTTGGGCTAACCGGAAAGTGCTCAAAATGGTTTTGAGTGGCTGCCGAAACGACGCGAAAGCGACACCAAAGGACAGAGAAATGAAAGACGGCATTCACCCCAACTACCGCGACGTATGCTTTTTGGACTTGTCCAACAACTTCAAATTTGTTACCCGCTCCTGCGTTAACACCAAAGAAATGCTGAAGATGGAAGACGGCCGCGAATTGCCGTTGTACAAACTCGATACCTCGAGCGAGTCACATCCTTTTTACACTGGCACACAAAAATCCGTGGACAACATGGGCGGCCGGGTTGAGAAGTTCCGCAACCGTTTTGGCAAAACACCTGCCAAAGACATTACTGCTGCAGCTGCTCCCTAAAACGACGCTCCAGGCGCAATTTAAATTGCCAAAAGCAGCCTGAGGTTCAGGCTGCTTTTTTTTCGACTTAAATTGCCATCCTTTTGGTTTTATTCGATCAATACACGCACTCGTTTTGAAAAAACCATCCCCAGCCATCATTGCACAGTCGGCTGTGCGCCGCCTACCCCGATTAGCGCTGCTGCTGTTTTGCGCAGCTTACGTGCTGCCGGGGTTTTTTGGCCGCGCACCCTGGAAAAGTGACGACATTGCTGCTTTTGGCGTCATGCGGGATCTTGCTGGTGACTGGACGACTTGGCTTTCGCCTGGACTGCTGGGTCAGACCAACGGATTTGACGCGCTGGTGCCGTACTGGCTGGGCGCAGCCGCTATTGAGTTACTGCCTTTTTTAGACCCAGCGTTTGCGGTTCGCATCCCCTATATTTTGTTACTGGCCTTTAGCCTGTCCGCCACGTGGTTTGCCATCTACCATTTGGCGCGAAGCCCTCAAGCCCAACCGGTGGCGTTTGCTTTTGGTGGAGAGGCCAGCCCCACCGATTACGCCCGTGCCATCGCTGATGCAGGCGTCTTGGCCTTGATTGCCTGCCTAGGGCTAGCGCAGCTGTCACACGAAACCACCCCCGCGTTGGCGCAACTGGGCTTCACCGCACTGGTTTTTTACGCCATGGCTGCCAGCCCACACCGCCAGGGCAGCGCTAAATTCGGCCCTGCCTTAGGCTTGTTAGTGGGTTTGACGGGTCTGGCGCTCAGTGGTGCGCCCACGCTTGCCGCATTGCTGGGCTTAGGCGGCGCCCTGATGGAATGGGCGCTCAAGCGTTGGGACAACCTCAACCGAACGACTGCGCTAAATGTTGCATCGCCAAGCCGACCTTGGCTTGAGCTACAGCTGATTGCTGGCGTCACGGTTGGTGTCATCTTGTTGTCCTTGATGCTGGACTTGTGGCGCTGGCGGATCCAATTGCCCGGCATGGGAGAACAATCTGCGTGGACCGATTGGCGCAAATTGGGACGCTTGCTGTTGTGGTTCACTTGGCCCACCTGGCCACTGGCGATGTGGACACTTTGGCGCTGGCGCCGGCAACTGGCCAGCCGACATGTGGCATTGCCGCTGTGGTTTATTGTGGTGACCGTCTCGGCAACTTTAACAACCCCCAGTGCTGACCGCAGCTTGCTGCTCAGCCTGCCGCCTATGGCTGCGCTTGCTGCTTTTGCCTTGCCGACGCTCAAACGCAGCGTGGCGTCATTGATTGACTGGTTCACGCTGCTGTTTTTTACCAGCTGCAGCATCATCATCTGGGTGGTGTGGATTGCCATGCAAACTGGCGTACCGCGACAGCCTGCCGCCAATGTCGCCAGACTGGCGCCGGGATTTGAGCCAAGTTTTTCGTGGTTTGCTTTTTTGATAGCACTGGGCGCAACAATTGCTTGGGCCTGGCTCGTCAAGTGGCGTACAGGTGCGCACCGCATGGTCATCTGGAAGTCTCTGGTCCTGCCAGCGGGGGGGACTACCTTGTGCTGGTTGCTGTTGATGACGCTGTGGTTACCGCTGCTTAACTACGCCAGAAGCTACGCGCCGATGTCAAGGCAGATAGCACAACTGGTGGGGCCAACCACCTGCGCTGAGGTTTACGGCCTGAGCAACGCGCAAGCCGCAGCTTTGCAGTACCACGGCCAACTCAGGCTGCGCCCAGCAGCATCGGGCGCAGGTTGCGATTTCCTGATGGTTGACGCAGCTTACCAACCCACCTTGGGCAGTGTTGTCCATTTGCCAGACTGGACTTTTTGGGCCACGCTGCGCAGGCCCATTGATAAAAATGAAAGTATCCTGCTCTTCAAGCGTACCGGAGGCAGCGCAAAGAATTCGCCTCTGGTTCGCACGCCGTGAGCGAATTAAAAATCATTTCGCGCCACGCCGGCACGGTCTTGGTGGGACAGCTAGCGGTCATGGCATTCGGCGTTGCCGATACGGTCATTGCGGGGCGTTACAGTGACACTGCCCTGGCGGCGCTGTCGGTAGGCTCAGCCATCTACATCAGTGTGTATGTCGGTTTGATCGGGGTTGTGCAAGCGCTGCTGCCCATTTGGGCCGAACTGCTCGGGGCGAACAAACAGCTTGAGATAGGCCGATCATTCAGGCAGAGCCTTTACTTATGCGGCTTTGTAACTGGTTTAGGCATGGCTGCGTTGCTGTTGCCTGGGCCGCTGTTACGCTGGGCGCAAGTGCCACTTGCCATGCAGGATGAGGTACACCGTTACTTGGCGGTGCTGGCCTTTGCGTTCGCACCGTCCATTCTGTTCAGGCTTTACAGCACCTTCAACCAAGCATTGGGCGAACCACTGCTGGTGACATGGTTGCAGGTGCTTGCATTGCTGGTCAAAGTGCCGCTGTCTATCTGGCTGGTGGCGGGTGGCGCTGGTGTTGACCCGATGGGCGTGGTCGGCTGCGCGTGGGCGACGCTGATCGTTAACTATTTGCTGCTGGCCTTTAGTCTGACGATGCTCGTTAAGCAAAAAGTGTATGCGCCATTTTGTATTTGGCAGCGCATGGAGCGCCCGAATTGGCCGTTAATTGGCAACTTTGCACGCCTGGGCTTGCCAGCAGGACTGGCGTACTTGGTCGAAGTGACGTCGTTCACGTTGATGGCCGTATTTATCGCTCGGCTGGGCGTGACCGCCTCGGCCAGTCATCAAATTGCAGCCAGCGTGGCTGCGGTGCTTTACATGTTGCCACTGTCGATAGCCATTGCCTGTAGTGCACGGGTGTCGTTTTGGCTTGGAGCAGGCAGACCCGACCAGGCAAAAAACGTAGTTGCGCTAGGTTTAAAGACCACGGCCCTTACATCCATTGTGCTGTCAGCTTCTCTATTAATAGCAAAAAACAGTCTGGCGGGTTTTTATTCGACCAATCCTGACATCATCAATACGGCCTCGCAGCTGCTGGTGTGGGTAGCTTTTTACCATTTGGCTGACTGCATTCAAGCCGTGTCTGCCTTCTTGCTGCGCAGCTACCGTGTCACGGTGGCACCATTGATTTTGTATGGGGTGGCCTTGTGGGGTCTGGGGCTTTATGGTGGTTATTTATTGACGTACGAAGGCTTAGCAGGCTTGCCAGCTGCGCCGTCGCCTGGCACTTTTTGGATGGCCAGCAGCTTGGCGCTTTGGCTGGTCGCTGCTTGCTTTTTAATTTTGCTGTAGCGCACCTCGCGCAGAATTCAAGCCAACACGCCGCTGCCTGCTCCAATTGCATGAACAGCGCGTACACGGGCTGCCGGAAAAGTAATCGAAAACCGTGAGCCCTGACCAGGCTGGCTTGCGATGTGCAGCTCTGCGCCGTGGCGTTGTACCACATGCTTAACGATCGCCAGTCCCAGACCTGTGCCGCCAGTCTCGCGCGAGCGACTTCGGTCTACCCGGTAAAACCGCTCAGTCAAACGCGGCAAGTGCTCAGCGGCAATGCCCGGACCGGTGTCTTTGACGACAAACTCCCCGCGCCCATCACGCAGCGTCTTCCAGCTGACGCTCACGTTGCCGCCGTCCGGCGTGTAGCGGACTGCGTTGGTCACCAAGTTGGACATGGCGCTGTATAACTCAGCCTGCACGCCTGCAATCTCGAAGCCATTGTCCAGGTCAAAACTGATATCCTGACCATGTGGGGCAAGCAACCGGGACAAGGCCAGTGCTTCTTGCTCAGCCTGCGCGAACAGCACACTGGTATTTGTCCATTCATTTCCGCCAGGCTGCGGGCTGCCTTCCAGCCGCGAAAGCGTGAGCAAGTCATTGACCAGCGTCTGCATGCGCTGCGACTGCTGGGCCATCAGACCCAGGTAGCGCTCGCGGTCAGGCGCCTTCAGCGGCAGGGTTTGCAGCGTTTCAATAAAACCTGAAAGCACAGTCAAAGGCGTTCGAATTTCGTGCGAAACATTGGCCACAAAATCTCGCCGCATCGCTTCCGCAAGCTCGATGGCCGTGATGTCGCGCGACAACAACAACTTACGGTCTTTGCCATAGGTATAAACATGCACCGACAAATTGACCGGCCTACCTGGAACGCTAGCACTGCCGGAAATCACCACATCATGTGAAAAATTATTTGCCGCCATGTACGATTTAAAACCTGGCGCACGAACAAGATTGGTGATGTGCTGCAACACATCCCGACTCGCGTCGAAACCGAAATGCTCGGTAGCCATTTGGTTACACCATTCGATGCGGTTTTGCGGGTCAAGCAAGACCACGCCACTCGGCGAAGCCTGCATGGCCGACAAAAACTCATTGAGCCGCGCCTGGCTTTCTTGTAGCAGCTGGTCCTGACTTCTGGAAAGCCTGCGAATACGCTCTGCAGCTTCGCCCCAAAGACCCGGCAAACCGGGTGCAAGATGCAACGCAGCCAAAGCTGATTCACTGTTTTGTGCAGACCGCAGCCAGGCTAAAAACCGCATCACATAAAAGCTGTCAACCAGCTGCCAGATAAGGGCGGCAAGCAAAACCCCCGCAAGTAACCCATCTTTGGATGCAGCCCAGAATCCCAAAATACTGCCTGTCAGCAAGCAGGCAAAAAAGACCAGCCAACGATGGATCATGTGCGGGATGCTGCGGCGGCTGTCGATGCCATGGCGGTCAGGCGATAGCCAGACCCACGAACGGTTTCCACCATACTGCCCGCAGCGCCCAACGCTTCGCGCAAACGCTTGACATGCACATCCACCGTCCGTTCTTCAATGAACACATGGTCGCCCCAGACTTTGTCCAGCAACGAGCTGCGGCTGTGAACTCGTTCGGCATGTTTCATGAAGAAGTGCAGCAACTTGAATTCGGTTGGTCCAAGTTTGAGTTCCTGATTCTGAAATGAAATACGATGCGTTCCCGCGTCCAGCACCAGTGCACCAACAGTCACGCTGTCGTTCACGGATTCTGGCGCCCGTCGACGCAAAACAGCGCGTATGCGGGCTAACAACTCCTGCGTCGAAAAGGGCTTGGTGATGTAATCGTCCGCACCTGCATCGAGACCTGCAATTTTGTCTGGCTCGTCGCCCCTGGCCGTTAACATCAATATTGGAATACTTTTGGTGCGGGCCTGTTTGCGCCAATGGCGTGCCAAAGCCAGGCCGCTTTGACCGGGCAACATCCAGTCGAGCAAAATCACATCAGGCATGACAGCATCGAGTTCTTTTTGGGCAGACACGCTGTCCTGCGCGACGACTGCCACAAAACCACCATGCTGCAGATTCACAGCAATCAGTTCGGCAATCGCCGGCTCGTCTTCAACAATCAGGACCCGGGGTAAATGCTTCATTTATTTGGAGCAATACATTACTGAACTGCTGACTCGATCTGGGCCATGGGCGTATGCCGCACATCTTCACCTTTGACGATGTAAATGATAAATTCAGCGATGTTTTTGGCATGGTCGCCAATTCTCTCAATCGCTTTAGCCACAAACAACAGGTCAAGACTGGCTGAAATCGTGCGCGGATCTTCCATCATGTAGGTGATGAGTTTGCGAACAAACCCATCAAACTCTTGGTCAATCAAGTCATCTTCTTTAAGAATGGTCAAAGCCACTGACGTGTCCAGGCGCGCAAAAGCGTCGAGCGCTTTACGCAGCAAGCCAGACGCCAGTTCAGCAGCAACCCTTAAGTCAGATGAAGGCAACGCACGGGCGGAGCCACTTTCAATGATGGACTTGACCATGCGAGCAATTTTTTCAGCCTCATCGCCAGCACGCTCCAGATTGGCCGTGGTTTTTGAAATGGCGATCAGCAAACGCAAATCACGAGCCGTCGGTTGGCGGCGCGCAATGATGGACGACAGTTCGCGGTCAATATCAACTTCCATAGCGTTGACGCGTGCTTCGACATCTATTACCTGGTTAGCGCTTTCAGCACTGAATTGCGAAAGTGCATAAATAGCCATGCGAATTTGGGATTCAACCAAGCCGCCCAGTTCCATCACACGCGACGAAACGCCGTTGAGTTCGCTGTCAAACTGGCTGGACAAGTGTTTATCTGGCATTTTGTTTACTTTAAAAAAAATTCAAAAATCAGTCCGAAACTTTGCAAAGCCATTCAAGTGACAGCGTAAAGCCTCCATCTATCACTACCAGCAGGGACCAAAGATCTGGCTTTGCCAGTCTGCAGCCGCCACCCCCTTGAGGGGGGCTTCGTCTACACGTAGTGAGCCGGGACGGGGTGAGCCTTCTTCTAGCCAAAACGACCGGTGATGTAGTCTTCGGTTTCTTTGCGTTTAGGTTTAAAAAACAAGTCTTCAGTCACACCAAATTCAACCAAATCGCCCAAGTACATGTAGGCTGTGTAGTCGCTGCAACGCGCCGCCTGCTGCATATTGTGGGTCACAATAACCACGGTGTAATCATTCTTCAGTTCGGTAATCAACTCTTCGACCTTTGCTGTCGAAATCGGATCAAGTGCTGAGCATGGCTCGTCAAGTAGCAAAACCTCTGGCTTGATGGCAATACCGCGTGCAATACAAAGCCGTTGCTGTTGACCACCAGACAAGCTGGAGCCATTTTGGTTCAGTTTGTCTTTTACTTCGCCCCACAACGCGGCCTTGCGCAATGCCCATTCCACACGCTCGTCCATGTCTGAGCTGCTGAGGTTTTCAAACAGTTTTACACCGAATGAGATGTTGTCGTAAATCGACATCGGAAACGGCGTGGGCTTTTGAAACACCATGCCCACTTTAGAGCGAATCAAGGCAACGTCTTTCTTTGATGTGAGGAGGTTTTCGCCTTCAAACATCACGGTGCCTTCCGCGCGCTGCTCCGGGTAGAGTTCATACATTCGGTTAAAAATCCGCAGCAGGGTTGACTTACCACAGCCCGAAGGACCAATAAATGCCGTAACCTTTCTCTCGGGAACATCAAGGTTGATATTTTTTAAAGCGTGAAACTTGCCGTAGTAAAAATCAAGATTTTTGACTGAAATTTTAGGCGTCAAAGCTGCTTGCATGGTTGCTTGCATGGTTGCTTGCATGGGGAACTTTCCAATGAAATGTTTTTGGGAGTTGTCAGCTTTTGCTGCGCGTTAAAACGCGTGCCAAGATGTTCAAACCCAGCACGGCTACCGTGATTAAAAATACACCCGCCCACGCCAACTGTTGCCAATTTTCATACGGGCTCATCGCAAACTTGAAAATGGTGACCGGAAGACTGGCCATGGGTTTACTTAAATCTGCAGTCCAGAACTGGTTATTGAGCGCCGTGAACAGCAGGGGTGCGGTTTCGCCCGCAATGCGCGCAACAGCAAGCAGTACGCCTGTGACGACTCCTGCCCTGGCTGCTCTTAAAGTAATAGCAGTGATAACCTTCCATTTCGGCGCACCTAGCGCGTAAGCCGCCTCACGAAGCCCGGCCGGAACCAATTGCAGCATGTTTTCGGTGGTTCTGATGACCACGGGTATCACGATCAAGGCCAGCGCCATGACACCGGCCCAACCCGAGAAAGATTTAAACCGCGAGACCACCACAGCGTAGACAAAAAGTCCGATGACGATGGAGGGCGCTGACAACAGTATGTCGTTGACAAAACGCGTGACCGTTGCCAGCCACCCTTTGGTGTTGTACTCTGCCAAGTAGATGCCCGCCATGATGCCGATCGGCGTACCTACAAAGGTCGCCAGCACCACCATGAAGAAGGATCCGTAAATCGCATTTGCCAAGCCACCTTCCTCGTTTGGTGCAGGGGTCATCTGCGAAAAAGTAGCCAAACTGATGCCGCCAAGACCCAACCGAATGGTTTCCCACAAGATCCAGAACAACCAAAAAAGCCCAAACACCATGGCTGCCAGCGACAGGACCAGGGCAAGCTTGTTAACAATCTTGCGGCGGGCAAATTTAGCCAGCCGCGCATCGACCGTAGCCGCGCTCATGATTTGGTACCTTCGTTTTTACTGAGTTGCGCCAACATCAATTTAGACAACGCCAACACGACAAATGTGATGAAGAAAAGCACTAAGCCCAAATAAATCAACGCCGCCTGGTGCAGGCCTTCAGCCGCTTCAGCGAACTCGTTCGCCAATGCCGATGTGATGCTGTTGGCCGCTTGAAACAGACTCAGTGAATCAAGCTGGTTAAAGTTACCGATCACGAAGGTAATCGCCATGGTCTCACCCAATGCGCGGCCCAGTCCCAACATAATGCCGCCCACCACACCCGCCTTGGTGTAAGGCAACACCACCTTGTAGACCACCTCCCATGTCGTGGAACCCAATGCATAGGCTGATTCTTTCAACATGACGGGCGTCACGTCGAACACGTCACGCATGACCGATGCAATGAAGGGGATGATCATGATGGCCAAAATAATGCCCGCTGACAAAATGCCAATACCCACAGGCGGGCCCGAAACCAAAGCACCTAAATAAGGTGTGCTGCCGAGGGCCTTTTGCAAGGGTTGCTGCACGTAGGTGGCCAAAATTGGGCCGAACACCAATAAACCCCACATGCCGTAAACGATTGATGGTACGGCAGCCAACAACTCAATTGCCGTACCCAAAGGTCGTTTCAGCCAAGCGGGAGAAAGCTCGGTAAGAAAAAGTGCAATGCCAAAACTAACGGGTACGGCGATGACCAGGGCAATCAGCGATGTTGCCACCGTGCCATAAATCATCACCAACCCACCATATTCGTTTTTGACCGGGTCCCAAGTGGTGCTGGTTAAAAAACCCAGGCCGTATTTACTGATGGCCGGCCAGGCTCCTAACACCAAAGAAACCAAAATACCGATCAACAGGAGCAGCGTGAGCCAAGCCGCACCTTGCGCCACCCAGCCAAATACCTTATCTGCCAAAGGACTTCGGCGCACCGCATTACTGGGAGGAGGATTGATCATGTTGCTTTTAACTGAGGTGGACACAGGGTCAAAGGCAGCACCGCCTGCGGAAAATGTAGATGACACGTGGAAACCTTTGTCGCTTTAGCAAGCAAAAATAACTGAGTTAGTTACTTGATCGCAACCGATTTACCCGCCGTGTCTTTAATATCACCCCACGCTTTTTCAATGATGCCTTTGACGTTGGCTGGCATTGGAACATAGTCCAAGTCATCTGCGGTTTTATCGCCGTTTTTGTAGGCCCACTCAAAAAACTTCAAAGATGCGCTGGCTTGAGCCGGCTTGTCTTGCACTTTTTGCATCAAAATAAACGTGGCGCCCGTGATAGGCCATGCGTCTTTTCCGGGTTGCTCCGTCAAGATTTGGTAAAAACTTTTGGCCCATTCAGCGCCAGCAGCCGCCGCTTTGAATGCCGTGTCATCAGGCGATACAAATGCACCCGAGGCGTTGCGCAGCTGAGCAAAGGTCATTTTGTTTTGTTTGACGTACGCGTACTCGACATAACCAATAGAGTTGGGCAAGCGACTGACGAATGCCGCAACGCCTTCATTGCCCTTGCCGCCGGCGCCTACCGGCCAGTTCACTGCCGTGCCCTCGCCTACTTTTGCCTTCCACTCGGGATTGACCTTGCTCAAGTAGTTCGTAAAAATAAAGCTGGTGCCTGAGCCGTCAGCACGCCGAACTGGCGAAATAGCGGCATCTGGCAACGGCAGCGTCGGGTTCAATGCCTTGATTGCAGGATCCGTCCAGGTAGTGATTTTGCCAAGGTAGATATCACCCAGAATTTGACCATTGAGCTTGAGCTGACCCGGTGCAATGCCCTTGATGTTGACAACTGGAACCACGCCGCCAATGACGGTAGGAAATTGAACCAAACCCTTTTTGGCCAGTTCGTCGTCTTTTAACGGCGCGTCCGACGCACCAAAGTCAACTGTTTTTGCTTCAATTTGGCGCAAGCCAGCGCCTGATCCGACCGACTGGTAGTTGATTTTGACGCCCGTCGCCCGGTTGTAGTCAGCAGCCCATTTGGAATACAAAGGCGCAGGAAAACTGGCACCTGCCCCCGTAACGTCCTGAGCTACCGACACGACCGGGAGCGCCACAACAGCAGCCGTGACTGCGGTAATCAATGAAAATTTAAAGCTCAGTTTCATGGGAATTCCTTTTGGGTTAGACACAAACATATCAACACTGTAAAAAACCAGTGTGACAAAAGCATGACAAGTACGGGTCCGCTTGAAAATTAATATGGTGCGTTGTCACGGTTTTGTCACCGAGTTCTCCTACGCTCTGGCATGTCTTAACCAGGAGTAATTTGATGTTGACCCATTTTTTCAGTCGCCGTATTTTGACCATCACAGCAGTTGTAGCCACCCTTTCAGGATGCGCAACGCAGCCCAGCCCGCTATCCGTGGCGGACACCCTCGCATCCAGACCGGAGCTCAGTACGCTGAGCAGCCTGATCGTCAAGGCAGGCTTGACGGACACACTCAAAGGCACGGGGCCCTTCACGGTGTTTGCACCAACCAATGCCGCGTTTGAAAAAGTTCCTGCCAAGACGCTGAGCGACATAGGCAATGACCCCATCCGACTGAAAGCGGTTCTGACTTATCACGTCGTGCCCGGCAAGCTCATGGCTGTTGATGTCAAGAACAGCAACGCCAAAACAGTAAATGGTGCAAATATTGCCTTGTCTAAAGCGGGTAATTTTGTAACCGTTGAAGACGGTCTGGTGCAAACCGCTGACATGCAGGCTACCAATGGCGTGGTTCACGTGATCGACAGCGTTTTGATCCCGCCAGCACCCGCAAGATAGGTGGATAAAAAAACGAGATTTAACGAAAAAGGCGCAATGAGCGCCTTTTTCTTTGCCTTTTTCATTGCCATTTTCTTTACCTCTTTCCGCTGATGTTTTAGTTTTAGTTTTGCAAATTAAAGCGAAATGATGCAGGCAATGCACGCTTTTAAGCACAGGCCTTGAGCGCTTGCCATGAGGCAAAGGCGCCTAGTAGAGATCAAAACTATTAATTTTTGCAAATAAGTTCTGCCGTTTCGTTTTTAAACCACTGCCATAAGGGATTTCGCCATGCCACACATCAACTCTTCCTCGAACCGCCGCCGCTTTCTACAGCGTGTCAGCATGCTCTCCAGCTGCGTAGCGGTACCTGTTCTGGCGCAATCAACAAAATCAGGCGTAGCCCAACGCAGCAGCGTGGCCATTGCCCAGTTGGTAGATGTCTCCCAGGCACAACAAGATGTTTCAAAAGACTTTTTGATCGGCTCTCGTGCTGCGTGGCAAGACATCAACCTGCGTGGCGGCCTGCGCGGCAGACGCGTTGAGCATATGTCTATTGAGGTGGACGGCAGCACCGCAAGCATCCGTGCAGCATTAGACGGCATTAAAAACAACCCATCGTGCATTGTCATGTCGGGCAGCTCAGGCGACCAATTGGCCACTGAAGTTGTTGCGCTGGCAAAGCAAGACGGCCTGAACATGGCGCATGCAGCGCCATGGCTGCAAAATTCTTTGTCAGAGATCGACAACAACACGTTTCCGATTTTTTCTGCGCGTCAGGAGCAGATCACACATGCACTCAAGACTTTGTCGGTCATGGGAATCAACGAAATTGGGGCAGTTTATGCAACCGCAAAGGACGCTGCTGCATACACAGCAGAAGTCGAACGCATTGCTGGCAGCTTGCAGCTAAAGCTGCAAGGATTTCAAGGCCAGGGCGAATTACGGGCATTGGGTCAAAGACTCACACCCAAAACGCCAGCGGTGCTGCTTTTTGTGGGCGGCACGCCAGAGTTGGCGCAGTTCACGCAGGGGCTGGAGAAGCAGTCGCGTCAGCGTTATGTCGTTGCCTTAGCCGACGTCAATTTGCAAACCATGCAGCAAATGGGGGCAGGACGCAACACACCTGTCATTGCCACGCAGCCCGTGCCCATGGTCACGTCCAGCATCGCCGTGGTACGCGCCTACCGCGAAACGTTGGCTCGCCTGTTTGATGAGCCACCCACATCGCTCAGCCTCGCGGGATATCTCGCCGCTCGCTACACCTACGAAGTGCTTAACAGCGTAGACGGCGTGTTGACCCGGTCTTCTGCGCTGAGCGCTTTTCAACAGCGCGTCAATCTTGACATGGGCGGCTTTCGTATCAGCTTTAACAGCCAGCGCCGGAGCAGCACCTACGTGACGCAAAGCATGATGACACTGGACGGCCGACTGATTGGGTAGATAACTGATCAGCCTAAAAATTCTGTACCGTTTCGACAGCCGGAAAAACATAAAATTAGGCGATGCAAAATGGAACACTACTGGCAGCGGTTGATCTGGGATCCAACAGTTTTCGCCTTGAGTTGGGTCGTTACGACCACGGCCAAATCAACCGTACCGAGTATCTGAAAGAAACGGTACGCCAAGGTAACGGCCTAGATGGCGACCGCAACCTGACGCCAGAGGCCATGCAACGTGGCTGGGACTGCCTGGCCAGGTTCGGTGAGCGTTTGGCAGGATTTAAAAAAATGCAGGTCCGGGCTGTCGCGACCCAGACGCTGCGTGAGGCTAAAAATCGGGATGAGTTTTTAGCGCGTGCCAACAAAATTCTTGGATTTTCGATCGACGTCATTTCAGGCCGTGAGGAGGCTCGGCTGATTTACCAGGGCGTTTCGCGCATGCTGCCTCAATCTGATGAGCGGCGCCTGGTCATCGATATCGGCGGGCGCTCTACCGAAATGATCATTGGACGCGGCCTGGAAGCCCGCACGATGGAGTCGTACCGCGTTGGCAGCGTGGCTTGGTCTATGAAGTTTTTTCCTGAGGGTCAATTTACAGCGCGCGCCTTTGAAAGTGCTGAAGTCGCTGCCAAAGCCATCCTCGACGAAGCCACCAACTCGTACCATGCCGGTGCGTGGGATGTAGCCTATGGTTCTTCGGGAACGATTGGCGCTGTCAGTGATGCGTTGTCGGCTGCTGGCTTTGCGTCGGGCCTGGTCACGCGTGAAGGGCTGGACTGGTTGCTCGACCGATTGATCAAAGCCCAAAGCGCAGACCAGTTGAAGATTGATGGCATGAAAGAAGACCGACGAGCCGTTATTGGTGGTGGCGTCAGCGTTCTTCGAGCCGTGTTTGATTTGCTTGGTATCCAGTCCATGCAGGCAGCTATGGGGGCATTGCGTCACGGCGTGCTGTATGACCTTTTAGAGCGTGAGGAAGGCTCAACCGACCTGCGTTCAACCAGCGTGAATCGTCTAGCTGAAAAATTTGGTGCTGATGCAGTCCAGGCGCAACGGGTAAGTTTGGTGGCACAGCGGCTGTTCAAGATGCTCGCCGCAAACCAGCCATTAGCGGAGACCAGCCGATTTGTGCGCAAACTGCGCTGGGCGGCGCAACTCCACGAGATTGGCACCAGGATCTCCCACAGCGACTACCACAAGCACGGTGCTTACATTTTAAGCAATACAGATGCACCAGGCTTTGCGCTTCCCGAGCTGCATCGGTTGAGTCTGCTAATACTCGGACACAGAGGCAAACTGAGAAAACTCGAAGCTGATTTTGAAGACCGATTCCTGATTCAGCAACTGCTTTGCCTGCGAATTGCCGTCATACTTTGCCATGCCAGGCGTGATCCAAATCTTGAGGGCTTACAGCTTGAAGCAGGCAGTGAATTAACCCGGCTTTTTGTTTTGAACTACCGAGCCGGCTGGGCTGAAGGGTTTCCTCAATCTGCACATTTGCTGCGTGAAGAGGTATTGGCATGGCAAAAAACACCCTGGACATTGATTGTTTCCGAGCTGTCAACGCAGACTTGACAGCAATAAATTAAACCGTATAAACTGTATATACGGTTTAAATTTATCGTTTACAACAAGGAAATTCATGGCAACTGCAAAAACCATAGCGCTGACTGCATTCCCGGTCGACCTCGCGGCCGTCAAGACGGCAAGCAAGACTGTCAGCACCAAAGCTGTCACAGTCAAATCTGCGGTCAAAAAACGGGCTGTAACGAGCAAAACTCCTGCCAAAAAGCTGGCGGCGAAAAGACCGCTTTCCACGGTATTTGGTGGTTCAAAAACCGCCAAATTAGTCAAGACTGCTAAAGCTGAAAAGCCTAAAAAACCGAAGCTGGTTCGCGACAGCTTCACGATTCCGAAAGCCGAATACGTTGTGCTCGAAGCACTCAAACTCCGCGCTGCCAAGTTGACCCGCGCCGTCAAGAAAAGTGAGCTGCTGCGTGCCGGTATCAAGGCATTGGCAGCACTGTCTGACGCCGCTTTCTTGAGCGCGCTTGAAAAAGTCCCGGCAATCAAAACTGGCCGTCCAGTATCTGCCAAGTAAGCTTTTGGGCACTTCTAGAAATTCAGATTTTAGTTATGACGTAACTTGGGTACAAGTTAGTCTGCACTGCAACTGCGTTGTCCGGATGAAGTGCAAGGCGCACGGGGCACAGCAACCGGAATGCACTTAAAGTGCATGAGGATTCTGAGACCGCGTAACGCAGCAATTCGCCCGAAAAATGAATTTAAAGATGTGCCTGCTACAAAACCTCTGGTGACTGCACGGTGACAACAACCGTCTGGTTATGCCCATCGCGGTCGCGGTTACGCAGCCACCAGAGCGCACCTTTTTTAACGGCGCATTCGCTTTCCTTCAAGGCTAAAAGCTGAGCGATGATTTGGCCCAATATGGGCTGATGGCCAATCACCAGCACCGGGCACTTATTGCCTGGCCACTGAACCAGCTCGAGCAACTGCTCGGGCGCCGCATCCGGTGCCAGTTCTGCCCGAATTTTGTATTTTCTTCCCAAGGCCAATGCAGTTTGCTCGCAACGTTTTGCCGGACTGACCATAATGCGTGCGCCTTCGGGCAATTGCCTGTCCAACCAGGCAGCCATGCGGGCCGCCTGCTTTACACCGCGTTGTGTCAATGGGCGGTCCAGGTCGAACCCGGACGCATCCTCGCCAGAAAGCCAGTCTTCTGCCTCAGCATGACGCCATAAGATCAGGTCCATGTGAAACTTTGTTGTTTCTTATTTTTTAGGTCGCACCACTGACGAATACCGGCTCATTAACGCTGCCTGGGCGCCAAGTTTCGGCTGCGCGTTAACGCGCACGTAAGTGCCATCGGCTTGAAGATCCCACGCATCGACCTTGTCGTGCAAGTAGGCCACCAGGCATTCGTCGATGATGCGCTGCCGAATCACGGGGTCTGTCACAGGCCAGGCCAGTTCAATACGGCGTAACATGTTGCGGTTCATCCAGTCGGCACTGGAAAGCAATAGGGTTTCATCTGCGCCGTTGCGAAAATAAAATACCCGCGAGTGCTCCAAAAAGCGGCCAATGACCGACCGCACCCGAATGTTGTCAGTCATGCCTGGCACTTGTGCCGGCAACATGCAGGCACCACGAACGATCAAGTCAATTTTTACCCCCTGCCGTCCTGCCTTGACCAGGGCCAACATCAAATCTTCATCGGTCAATGCATTCATTTTGGCCACGATGCGGGTGTCTTTTCCGTGGGCTGCTGCTTCACCCAACGCATCAATTTTTTCAATCAGTTTGCGCTGCAGCTGAAACGGTGCCAATAGCAGGTGATGCAGCTTGGGCAAACGACTCTGACTGGCCAGATGGACAAAAACACTGTCCATGTCGGCGGTTAACATCGGCTCGGCCGTCAGGTAGCTTACGTCGGTGTAAAGCCGGGCCGTACGTGGGTTGTAATTACCGGTTGACAAATGACCATAGCGAATGAGATTGCGACCTTCGCGCCGGGTAATGAGCAGCATTTTGGCGTGGGTTTTCAAACCCACGACACCGTACAGCACCTGTGCCCCAATCGACTCCAGCATCTCAGCCCAGTTGATATTGGCTTCTTCGTCGAAGCGCGCCTTCAATTCAACCACCACCGTCACTTCTTTGCCACGCCTGACAGCTTCACGCAGCAGCTTCATCAACTCTGAATCTGAGCCGGTTCGGTAAATGGTTTGCTTGATGGCCAGCACGGATGGGTCGTTAACGGCCTCACGCAAAAACGCCAAAACGCCTTCAAAACTCTCAAACGGCTGGTGGATAGACACGTCCCCCTGCTTGAGGCGTTCAAAAAACGACTGCCCCGGTATCAGCTGCGTCGGATAGCAGGCGTTGTAGGTCGGGAACAAAAGCTTGGGGTCGTTGACCAGATCAACAAGTTGTGTCAGCCGTACGAGATTTACCGGGCCATGCACGCGGTAAAGCGCCAACTCAGGCAGGTCGAACTGCTTGAGTAAAAAGCCCGACAAGTAATCAGAGCAACCCGCAGATACTTCCAGCCGGACAGCCTGGCCGTAGTGGCGCTGTTCAAGGCCCTGGCGCAAGGCGGTACGCAGATTTTGTACATCGTCTTCATCAACCGCGAGATCAGAATGTCGCGTTACACGAAACTGTGAAAACTGACCGACCAATCGACCAGGAAACAGTTCCGATAGGTGCGCACGAATCACGCTGGACAACGACACAAACAGTGTGCCTTTGTTGCTGCCGCGTGTCGGCATAGGAATAAAGCGTGGAAGCACCCGAGGCACTTTCACAATGGCAATGTCGTTCTCGCGCCCAAAAGCATCATGGCCACTGAGACGAACAATAAAATTCAGGGACTTGTTGGCCACCTGCGGGAACGGGTGGGAGGGATCCAGCCCCACGGGTATCAACAGCGGCCGCACTTCACGCTCAAAGTACGATTTGACCCAGCGACGCTGGACGGCATTGCGCTCCCCGTGCGAGACGATACGAATACCTTGCCTGCCGAATTCAGGCAACAATTCGTCGTTATACAGCGAGTACTGGCGCGCCACAATGTCGTGGGCCGCCTCTGACAATTTCTTGAATGACGCTGCCGTGTACAAGCCTTTGTTGTCGCCAGCGAGTGCCGCCGTCAGATGTGGTGCAGAGCGTACTTCAAAAAATTCGTCGAGATTGGACGACACAATGCACAAGTATCGAAGTCTCTCCAGCAAAGGCACATCGGGACGTCTGGCCCAGTTTAATACCCGCTCATTGAAGGCCAATATGCTGTGATCGCGGTCCAAGAACTGAACCGGTTTGAGATGGGTTGGTTTTGGCAAATCAGTAACTGTTGCGGGCGCGTTCAAGTCAATCACTTGTGTGTCAATAGTGGTAGGTTACAGCTGAGTGTTTATAACTTTGATGACAGGGGTGTGACAGCCACCGTATATTTTTACAAGGTCAGATGGCAAGTGCACCAGAGAACTACTTACCCGCGAAATGCTTGAGGTATCGTGGCGGCAAATCTGCAATTCGCATCATCATGGGAAGATCGGCAGAGTTAAAGTCAGGATCCCAAGCTGGCGCGCCTAGCACTTTGGCGCCAAGACGCAGGTAGCCACGAATTAACGCAGGCGGCTCAATATCCAGTGAATCATCAAGCTTGTCTACCGGAAGCGCCAGACGAGGCGTGACGTGGTATTGAATTGCCGCTAAATGCGTTTGCTGGATTTGTCGCCAAATACTGGCAGCTGCCTGACCACTGCCAAGGCCTGGCGACTGCATAGGTATGCTAGCGCAGCCAATCATGGTGTCCAGCTTATTACGAGCCATGAATTCAGCCAAAGCGCCCCACAAAGCTAAGATTACCCCGCCCGAGCGGTGGTCAACGTGGACGCAACTGCGGCCAAGCTCAACCATGCGTTCACGCAACCCCCTTAGACGAGTCAGGTCAAATTCGGTATCGCTGTAGGTGCTGCCAGCTCGTTTGGCCTGGGTCGGCGTTAATACGCGGTAAGTCCCCACCACATCGCCGCTTGCGTTGTCCGTCACCAAAAGGTGCTCGCAGTAATCGTCAAACAAGTCGATATCGTGTTCCGGCCGAATGATCGGCAGGGTCGCGCCCATCTCGACGGCAAACACTTGGTACCTCAGACGCTGCGCCGCCCGAACCTCGTCTTGATGCCTAGCCCAGCTGACCGAAATTTGGCCCACGGCAGGCCGTTGAATAGCGGTTTCATCGACAGCATGACTGCTTTGACAAAGTGACCCCCGTAAAACAGAGGGCATGTCTTGCGCCATGGCCACGGGGGACAGGGCGAAGGTGGGGTTGGGCAGTTCTTTCATGGCAAGGCTCCTGGTGGTTATCGCTGTCTAGTTAATTCAATATGCAAAATTTGTTGTAAAAAAGCCCCGGGGTCGGGGCTGCTGGTAAAGAGTCACTTCATGGCTATCGGCTGCATGCACCGGACGTTTTGAATGCCTTCCAGCCACGGCCGTGTACCTGGTTTGAAACGAAGGCCACCCGGGCTGCTGGCCAGTGCGCTGGCAGTGCAGCGCAAGATACGCAGGTACTGCTGGTTAAAGCTCAAGGCCGGTGCGGTTGGCAGGCTATGTTCAGAAAGGCTGTTTTTACCCATGCACATATTGTCTGAACGCCCAGTGACGGGCGTGTGTCAGTTAAGTTGCAGTGGTGTGACAGGACAGGGCCGCGATGCGGATCAACACAACCGGCGAAGTACGTTTTTCGCGCGTCTCATGCCCGCATGCTGCGGCCGTGTATGCGCGGTCTGCGTGCAGCGGGGCCGCTGCTCTGGCAACATCACGCTATGCCTGATTTGATCCAAGACAGCAAGACCACTTTGACCGCCAACTTGACCGTTTTATACGACGGTGCCTGCCCCTTGTGCCGTCGTGAAATTAGTGTGTATCAGGGCCTGCTGCCCGTTAATCCCAGCCAAACGCTGAAATATTCTGATGTAAGCCACCCAGACACGGTTCTGCCGCCCGGCGGCGTGCGCAGCGACTACCTGGCGCGTTTTCATGTGCGGTGCGCCAATGGTCAGGTCATCAGCGGCGCAGCAGCCTTTGTGGCGCTGTGGGCTACCCTGCCCGGCTGGCGCTATTTGGCTATGGTCGCCCGCTTGCCGGGTGCTACCCCGCTGCTGGAGCTGTTATACCGTGCGTTTTTGCGCATCAGGCCGCAAATGCAGGGCGTTGCCCGAGCTTTTGAAGCCCCGCGTGTATCAAAACAATTGGTAGGAGACTTGCGTTCAGACCAGGCGGGAGAAACCGGCGCGGTGTGGATTTACCGCGGGCTGCTCGCGGTATCTCGCAACCCAGGCGTACGCGAGTTTGCCCAGCGCCATTTGGCCACAGAGCAAAGCCACCTGGACAAGATCAATGCGGTATTGCCATGGCCTCAACGCAGTCGCTTGCTGCCAGGCTGGCGCGTGGCGGGTTTTGCGACTGGCGCTCTGCCCGCTCTGTTTGGCCCTCGCGCGGTTTACGCCACCATTGCCGCAGTTGAAACCTTTGTTGACCAGCATTATCAGCGCCAGATTGACAAGTTGCAAAACCAGCCCGAACACGCGAGCCTGTTGGCCCTGCTGCGCGAATGCCAACAAGACGAATGCGAGCACCGGGACGAAGCCATGGGTCTGCAAGGCCAGCCACCAGGACGGCTGCTGCGTGCGTGGTGCAAGATAGTGGGTAGCGGGTCGAGCGCTGCGGTGGAGCTGGCGCGGCGCATCTAACCGTCCCGTTAGCTATCTGTTTTATAGCTCTTTACCCCCGATTTCATTGGAATTAAGCCAATATTTACAGACTTTCTACAGTCATGCAGCCTGTTTATTGACAGCGGATTCGGCAAGTTCAGTCATCAACTCGTCAGATTGATACATGTCCTTGACGGCAGATGCCAGTTTGGTCTGGTCACCGTCAAGCTTCAGTGCTTTTGCAAATGCGGCCACAGTGCCAAAACCTGTGATGCCGTAGTGCGTCATGCGCTGATACTGCGCAATGATGGCAGCGTCAAGTACCGGGCCTGAATCAGGTGCTTCGTCTACGGTGTGCTTGATGGCTTCGGCCGCCAGACCTTCCATACCCTTGCAATGCTCTTTTTTGACTTTTTCGCCCTGTTCTTCAATGATCGATTTCAAAATTTCGGTGTGTTTGGCAATGCCCGTCTGTGATTTTTTCAGCATGGACTGAAGCTTAGGGTTTTGTGCCCCAGGCGCAATTTTGGTCAGCGCACGCACCATCTGGTCATTGGCAGACCAAAGGTCTTTCAGCTCATCGACATACAACTCTTGCAACGAAGAAATTTTGGACATAACTATTCCTAAAGAAGATTTAAAAAACAATGGATTTAAATATTAATTCCTGTCGTTCAATCATCGCTAGTCATACAGAGCATCAGTTTGTAGGCGTACGACTGCTTTAATCAGAAATGGGCTTTAATGCTGGGCGCTTCAGGCAAACGTGGGCCGGGTTGAAGCAGCGCAGTAAGTCCAGGTTAGTTCTCCGGGCATGACTCCGATCAGTCCCCGTGCCTTAAGACGACTAAATGTCTATTTGTATTTGGCAGCTGTAATGAACTCGCTGAACGTCTCGCACCAAACGATGACTGTTGAGTAGTTTGCAGGCTCGATACCCGTCGGAACGGGCACCACAAAATTCTCGAAGGTTTTGATGTCCCCGACTTGCACCATGCGCGACTTCAGTCGCTTGAAATCGGCCTCGGTTTCGACAAACTCTGGCGACAGGTACAGCTTGTAGTCTGGCCCCGGTGAAAGCTTGCCTGCCAATGAAATCGTGCGCGATGCGACGGACACGACCCCTTCACCCCAATGCAGCGGGTCGCTGTCCTTCAACGTCCGCTTGAATTCACCGGTAAAAAGAGCCTGCGTCGTCGCCAACTTCAGCTCGGCAACCGTGGGGGCTGCGGGCGCAGTAAGTATGGGCAAAATGTAGATGCCTCCGGCAAAACCGATGGCTGCTACCAAGGTGTGCGATGCAAGGAGGGATAAGGCTGTGCGTGTTTTCATGGTGGCGGAGTTGATGGGTGTTTGATCCGAATTATTCACCGACTGTGCATGGTACTGATCAGCCCTTTTGAAATCCAGGAGTTAGCACGTCAGAGTTTTATCTACTGAAAGCGTTAGAAAGCTGTTTTCGACCATTTTGCGCACCGTTTTGCCTTCAGGCCTATATATGCGGTCGCAAACAGCTCCTGAATTAGTAGCATTCAGAGTCTGAGTGCGTCCCACAGTTGTTTTTTTCAAGTTAAAGCTAACACTTGTGATTTGACATTGAACAGAACAAATCATCTAAGCGATACAATAATTAGTCATCAATCATCGTCATCATTCATCATGCGCACCATCATCGATTTAGAAGACGCCCAGGCCAGCCGCTTGGACGCATGGGCCAAAGCTGAAAAAGTCAGCCGGGCTGAAGCCGTACGCCGCGCCGTCAACCTGATGCTGGAACGAGTCGCAGTGCCGCAAGGCACAGGTTTTGGGCTGTGGGCGCAAGGCGATGCCATTGGTAACGGTGTACCGCCTGAGCGCGACGGACTGGTTTTGCAGCGCACCATGCGTGACGAATGGCCAGATTGAAACTGATGATCGCCCTTTTTGACTCCAACATCGTCATTGACTACCTGAACGGTATCCCCCAGGCTGCGACTGAACTGTCACAGTACAAGCAGGCCTACATCAGCCCCATCACTTGGGTAGAAGCTCAAGTCAAAGCCCCGCCGGGACTGGAAGAAGCCACACGCCAAGCCATCGATGCCAATTTCAAACGCATTGAGTTGGACGAGGCAACCCTGCTGGAAAGCTTGAACCTGCGCAGAACCCATCGGCTAAAACTGCCCGATGCGATGATTTGGGCCAGTGCCAGAGTTAACGGCTGGCAACTGGTGACACGCAACACCAAAGACTTCCCGCCGGAATGGGCTGGGATTCGGTTACCTTATGTGATTTGAGGTCGAAGGGCGATTTGGTTGGTGTCTGAGCCCGATTGTTCCGATTGTTCGATTACCCGTTATCAACCGATTGAAAGGTTCCTCCTTCGAAAACCATTTTGCATGCCAAGCGACTGACTAAGGCGGTGCCCCAACACGGATGCGAGCTTCACAGGAACCGCATTGCCAATCTGTCGCATTGCCGCACCCCATGCACCATTGATTCCGTACGTGGCAACTCGAGAACAGGCGTACCGTTGAAAAATCGAACGGCATCCTTAACGAGTTCTACGAACGCATCGTTTTTGTAGACGTGCTTGGGACGGTCAAATGGTTGTGGCTTAAGGGGCACCGAAAATGTAGATTGATATCAAGACGCTTAGCTTTCCATGTGTCTTGGCATAAAAATGAGTGGACGGCATTTTTGGATCAAATGATTAGGCAAAAATCGGGGCGAGACGCCGATCAAATTTAACAAATACAGGCAATAACAACTCACGAATACATGGCGCTGTCAGACCAAATCCCTCGCTGATTCACCCGCTTGGCTAATGCCTCAGCACTCTCTTTCCGCTCGCTGTACCGGTCCGTCAACCAGTTCGAGCAACCCCGCGTCAGCAACGTGAACTTGACCAGCTCTTCCATCACGTCAACGATGCGGTCGTAATAGGCGGACGGCAACATGGCCCCTGCTTCGTCGAACTCTAAAAACGCTTTAGCCACAGACGACTGGTTGGGAATGGTGAGCATGCGCATCCAGCGGCCCAAAATGCGCATCTGGTTGACGGCGTTGAAGGACTGGCTGCCGCCGCTGACCTGCATGACAGCCAGCGTTTTGCCTTGCGTGGGCCGCACGGCCCCGCTGTTCAGGGGAATCCAGTCGATTTGCGATTTCATGATGCCGGTCATCGCGCCGTGGCGCTCGGGCGACGTCCAGACCATGCCTTCAGACCATTCAGCCAGCGCGCGCAACTCGGCGACTTTGGGGTTCGTGTCAGGGGCGTCGTCTGGTAACGGCAATCCGCTGGGGTTGAAGGTTTGGGTCTCGCAGCCCATGGCCTCCAGAATCCGACCGGCTTCTTCGCTAGCTAGGCGGCTGTACGAGCGAGCGCGTACTGAGCCGTAGAGTAAAAGGATACGTGGTGGGTGGCTCGGCGGGTTGGTCTTGGGCAATTCGGGGATGCTGAAAAGGGTCTGGTCAAGATTAGGGAGATTTTGAAGGCTTGAGGTTGTCATTAAAGTTTCACGTAAAGTTGTTTTAATTCAATATTTCAATTATATTTGAACTATGGAAACAATTGAAAAACCGACCGTGTTAATAGACGAAGCCACGGCCGTCAAAGCGCTGGCCGCACTGGCTCAAGCGCATCGTTTGCAAGCCTTCAGGGCACTGGTGGCAGCGGGCCCTGGCGGGCTGACGCCAGGGGTGATGGCCGAGCAACTGGGCGTGGCACCGAGTGCGCTGTCGTTTCACCTCAAAGAACTCTCACATTCAGGCCTGGTGAGCGCTGAGGCACGTGGCCGCAACCTGATTTACCGCGCAAGCTTTGGCCACATGACCGCCCTGCTTGGCTACCTGACGGCGCATTGTTGCCAAGGGCAGCCGTGTGAGGCCAGCAGCCTGGCTGAATGCCTGGACTGCTAGTTGAGAAGGCTTATGCGTCGTTTTAGCTCTTTTTACCAATGTTTTAGGCCTGTGGCCCACGTTATACATATGTAAATTGCTATTAAATGAGTAGCAAACAAAAATTTTTTATCCATTTTTAACGCCAACACTTAGAGGAAACCATGTCAGCCCAACCTATCAACGTGCTGTTTTTATGCACCCACAATTCGGCCCGCAGCATTCTTGCCGAAGCGCTGCTTAACCACATGGGCAAAGGCCGCTTCAAGGCCTATTCAGCCGGCAGCAGCCCGCGTGACAACCAGCAACCCAACCCGATCGGCATCGAAGTTTTGAAAGCCGCAGGCATTGCCACCGAAGGTCTGCACAGCAAAAGCTGGGATGACTTTGGCAAGCCTGATGCTCCGGTTATGAACCTTGTGATCACCGTGTGCGACAACGCCGCAGGCGAGGTCTGCCCCTACTGGCCCGGCCAGCCGGCCACCGCCCATTGGGGCTACGAAGACCCGTCTGCTGAAAAAGATGGCGTTAAGGGCGACGAAGCCCACAAGCGCGAGGCTTTCAAGCAAACCCTGCACGCGCTGCGCCGCAGGCTGGAGTTGCTGGTCAATTTGCCAGAAGCCAGCGTTAGCCGACTGATGCTGGAGACCACCGTTAGAGCCCTTGCCAAGTCCTAAGAAGCCATGCAACAGCCCAGCCTCAAAAATCAGTTATTCGCAGAGTTTTTCGGAACCGCCGCGTTGCTGTGCGCCGTGATTGGCTCGGGCATCATGGCCGTGAACCTGAGCGGCGGTAACGACGGCGTCGCGCTGCTGGCCAACACGCTGGCCACCGTGTTTGCGCTCTATGTGTTGATTGAGCTGCTGGGGCCGGTGAGTGGTGCACATTTCAACCCGCTGGTCACTTTAATTGTGCTCCTTAAAGCATCAAATACGGCACCAGCCCCCGATAAACATGCATTAACTGCTATTTTATTTATAGCATTTCAGTTGATGGGGGCTGTAGCTGGCGCATGGCTGGCTAATGCGATGTTTGCCATTTCTGACCTGAGCATCTTGCAATTCAGCAGCAAGGTACGCGGTGGCTGGGGTCAGTGGCTCGGCGAGATTATTGCAACGGCTGGCTTGATTCTGGTCGTGCTGCGCGCACCTGGTGGCAAGGCGGCTGGTCTTGTCGCCTGCTACATCGGCGCGGCGTACTGGTTCACGTCCAGCACCTCATTTGCCAACCCGGCTGCGGTGATGGGGCGCATGTTCAGCGACAGCTTTGCAGGCATTGCGCCAGGCAGTGCTTTCGGGTTTGTAGCCGCGCAGTGTGTGGGGGCTGTCGCAGGTGTTTTGATCAACCGCAGCCTAGGCAAGCCACTTCTGTAAAAACAGCGCGCTGCCCATGGCCGGGTCGAGCTGGTAGCCTGCAAAGCCGATGCGTTCATACAGTTTGATGGCGCGGGCGTTGCCGCTGAGGACTTCCAGCGTCAGTTTGCAGGCGCCGCGCTGTATGGCGATTTGCTCGCTAAGGCCCAGCATTTGCTCACCCACACGCTGACCGCGATGGCTGCTGGACACGACCACGTCGTGCACATTGACCAGTGGCTTGCAGGCAAAGGTTGAAAACCCCTCGATGCAGTTGACCAGGCCAACCGGCGTGTCGCCATCAAACGCCAGCACGCTGAAGGCTTGCGGCCGTTTGGCCAGCTCTTGCACCAAATTGGTTTTGGCAAAGTCACTCAGCGGCGTGCCGCCACCTGTCGGGTCTTGGGCATAGGCATCGAGCAGTTGCACGATGGCTTTTGCGTGAAAGGTGTCGCTGTAACTGGCTTGCAAAATTTGCAGGGATGCGTGCGTCATGGGGTATATCTTTAAAGTTTTAGCAAAACACAGCCATGATAATTGTGCACACAGACATCCCAACCGGAACGAGACATGACCGCACTTAAAAGACTAACTGATCGCCGAACCCTGCTGACCGCTGGCGCTACCGCTGTTTTATCAAGCGCCCTGCCCTCAGCTTTTGCGCAATCAAAAATTCAGCTTCGCATTTCTACCCCCGCTGTGCCCGACGACTGGCACGCCAAGATGTGGACCGTCTTCAAAGACACGCTGGATAAAAGCGCGCCTGGCGAGTTTGACGTGCAAATCAATTTGAATGCCTCGCTTTTCAAGCAAGGCGCAGAGCCCGCCGCGATGGCGCGGGGCAACCTGGAGCTGACCACTATTTCAGCTTTTGACATTGCCAAGCTGGTGCCTGAGTTTTCGGTCTTTACCGCAGGCTACATCGTGCGTGACCCGGCGCACCAGCAAAAAATATTCAACGGCCCGATCGGTACCGAAATGTTCAAAACCGTGGCTGAAAAGATGGACATCACGCCGCTGGCTACCGCTTACCTGGGCACGCGCCAGGTTAATTTGCGTGAAGCGCGCAACGTCAAAACCCCAGCTGATTTAAAAGGCGTGAAGCTGCGCATGCCGGGCAGCAAAGAGTGGTTGTTTTTGGGCGAAGCCTTGGGTGTGACGCCAACGCCTCTGGCCTTTGGTGAGGTTTACTTGGGCCTGAAAACCGGTACGATCGACGGCCAGGACAACCCGCTGCCGACCGTGCGTGCCGCCAAGTTTTATGAAGTGACCAAACAGATCGTGCTGACCAGCCATCTGGTGGACAGTTTGTTTATTGCCATCTCAAACAAGGCACTGGGCAGCATGAACGCCGCGCAACGCCAGAAGGTCAAAGCCGCTGCCGACGCAGCAACCACCTACAACAACGACAACCGCATCAAAGAAGAAGCCCAGTCGGTGGACTACTTCAAGCAGCAAGGCCTGCAAGTGACCACGCCCGATGTGGAGGCTTTTCGTAAGGCGGTGCAAACCGCGTACCTTAATTCTGACTACGCCAAAGTTTGGCCAAAAGGGTTGAATCGCCCCGGGTTCCGTGGAGGCCCGTTGGGTTAAGTCAGGCCGATGTGGCGGTCTGACTGGCTAATTGCCGATAGTAATTTTCCTCAGCTTCGGCAGGCGGAATGTAACCGATGGGCTCCAGCAGTCGGTGGTGAT
>JANPIK010000014.1:0-32653 GCA_031424935.1 Polaromonas sp. | reverse complement strand
CCATTTTATGGCGCGAGCAGCTCCTGTTTCCGTAGCGATAGAAGCGCTCGCCATTTGCGTTGCCATCGCGTCCCCCGCCCAGCCGCGCAAAGGCAGCAGGGCAATCATGAGGGCGAGGACAAAATGGCGCATGGGTTAATGATAGGGCAGGCGCGTAAAAGTTCAATAGTCAAACTGTAAAAACCAACATCGCAGCAGCCATTGCCACCATGCCCACATCTTCAACAATCGTCACCGTGCTCATCGGCAGCTTGAACACTGTGCCCAGGCAGGCGCATTGAATTTGCGTTTTGCTCATTACCGCGCGAACAACGCCAATGCTTGAAAAGCCCATCACGATCACAGTCGCCCAATGGGTGAGCAGCGGGTTGAAGTGCGCCAGGTACGCCGCACCCAGGCCCAGTTCGATAAACGGGTAAACCAAACCCCAGCCGCGCCAGCGCTTTGCCAGCAGGTCATAGCCCGAATAGGCATCGGCAAAGGCGTTGATGTCGAGCAGCTTGAAAAACGAGAACACCAAAAAGAAACCCGCCATGAAGTAACGCATGGTATCCATTGTGGTTACCTTACCCAATCCATCCACGCCATCCACGCCAACTTGCACCAGTACACTGCCGCCAAGAATGTAAGTCACGATCAGCAGGAGCGGGCTATAGGTAGCCATCCAGCCTGGCGTAGCAGCTTTAGATGCTATTGTTTGAGGAGCTGCTTGCGCCCGGATTGCTTGGGCTGGGTGCGTATTTGATGCCTGATTAGGTAGCAAACGGTACTTTCCGGCGCTTTCTACCGCCGCTTCCAGGGTTTTAAAATCTGCTTTGGCATCTGTCAGCACCACCTGCATGGGTTGCAGGCTGACGACAACGGTTGAAGCCAGCGACTCCAGGCTTTTGGTGATGCGGCCTACACAAGCGTTGCAGTGCAGGCCGGTTAAAGCATAGGTTTGGGTTGTCATGGTGTATTCCTTTTATTCGAATCAGGTGGTTTTGATCTCGCCTCTGGCTTGCCTGATCACCGACCAGCCGCCTTGCAAGGCCAGCGCCGCCATACCGCAAGCCACCAGCAAATCAGGCCAGGCGCTGCCCGTGCTTAGCACCCCAAGAGCTGCCAGCATGACAGCGATGTTGCCGATCGCGTCATTACGCGAGCACAGCCACACGCTGCGCATATTGGCGTCGCCCTCACGGTACGCGTACAGCATGGCAGCAACTGCCACGTTGGCAAGCAGTGCCAGCAGCCCGATGCTGCCCATGGTCAAAGCCTCGGGGGTACCGCCCTGGTTAAACATCCATGCAGTCCGGCCCAGCACAAACATGCCAAACGCCATCATGCAAATACCTTTAAGCAGCGCAGCGCGAGCACGTAAAACAACGCCAGCAGACAGCACCGCCAGCGACACACCGTAGTTGGCGGCATCCCCAAAAAAATCGATGGCATCGGCCAGCAAGGAGGTTGAGCCTGATTTGAAGCCTGCACCAATTTCAATGCCAAACATGGTCAGGTTGATGATCAGCGCAGCCCATAAAATTTTGCGGTAACGTGGGTCGTTGGCGTTGTTGTGTGAGTGTCCGCAGTGGGCTGACATGGAACGAGCTCCTGTTATTGGGTGTATCAATGGCATGATTGGAAACCTTCAACCCACTTCAAGGTCAAGCATGGCTGATCTATACCCTTACGCAACCGCAGGTTACAAGATCGGCGAAGCGGCCGCGCGCAGCGGCGTGTCCACTGCCAATATCCGGTTTTATGAAAAAGACCAGTTGCTCAAGGCCCAGGGCAGAGGTGACAACAGCTACCGGATGTACAGCGACAGCGACATTCACAGGTTGCGATTTATTCGCGCCTGCCGGGCTCTTGATATGTCGCTTGATGAGGTGCGTACGCTGCTCAGTCTCGACTTGAACAGCAAGACCGACTGTGCCACTGCACGCGGCGCGCTGGACGAACACCTGGCGCATGTGAGCGAACGGCTCAACGAATTGAAAGCGCTAGAAAAAGACCTGAAAGCCCTGCGTGGCCGTTGTGATGGGCTGGACACGACCTGTCACATCATTGAGGCGCTGCATGAACGGGCTGATGCTATTTCAAAAGCAACAGCCACCCCGACACGCAAGCGCCATGTATGAATTCTGACGCCACCCGTCGTCCCATGCTTAGTTCCCTTTATAAACCGGGGATGCAGAACCCGCAGCGGCAAGACCCACCAACAGCACAATAGCCATGTGCAAGCGCATCACTTCACCTCGAAACGGGCGGAAGTCGCCGGCTTGCCAGTGAGTGTGACCAAAGCAATGCCTTTTGTGCCCTTGGCGACCTTGAAAGTGCCTTTGGCCTCCAGCTTGTCGCCTGCCACAGCCAGGTCAGCTTCACTTTTTTCGGCGCCGTTGAGTAGTGTGACTTTGGCTTTAGCGCCGTCAAGTTTTACCGCTTTGCCGTGGTCGGTGATGTAAATCTGGATACTGTCTGGTTTGGCCACGATTTCCATATCGCCAACCTTTGGTTCGACGACTACTCCGCCGAATTTTGGTTTGAGGTCGTGTCCGCTGCCTGCCAGTGTGACGGTTGCGGCAAAAGCCAATAACACTCCAATTGATACAGCGCGAAGATTAAAAAATTTACGCATGATAAAAATACCTTTCAAAGTAAAAAACACTAACGAAACACAAGAAATCAAAAACTTTCAGAACCCGACTCTGCCACCAGCGCCTCAATTGGCTTGCGGCCAAACAGCGCCACCATGGCGGGGGTTAAAAATGAATCAAGCAAAGTGGATGTCAACAGACCTGAAAAAATCACCACGGCTACCGGGTGCAGAATTTCAGTGCCGGGCATTTCTGCCTCAAATAACAGCGGTGACAAGGCCAGCGCAGCTACCAACGCGGTCATCAGCACGGGCGTCAGGCGCTCCAATGACCCGCGCACCAGCATTTTGGTGTCGAAGTTTTCGCCTTCAAAAGCGCACAGGTTGATGTAATGTGACACCTTCAAGATACCGTTGCGTATGGCAATGCCCGCCAGCGTGATAAAGCCAACCAGTGCGGCAATGCTCAAAGGCTGGCCCGATATCCACAGCCCAATCACCGCGCCAACTAGCGCCAGCGGAATATTAGCCATGATGATGCTGGCCAGCACGGCTGAGCGGTAGCGTGAGTACAGGATTAAAAACACCAGCGCAATGGAACCCAGTGACAGCAGGCCAATCAGCCGTGATGATTCCTCTTGTGCCTTGAACTGCCCACCCAGCGTGATGAAATAACCCTCGGGTAGTTTTGCCTCAGCAATGGCAGCACGCATGTCAACAATCACATCACTCAGTGCGCGGCCCTGCGCATTGGCCGACAGCACAATGCGCCTGCGACCATCGTCGCGGCTAATCTGGTTCGGGCCATCTGCCTCTTCAACTGCTGCCAGCTGGCTCAGCGGTACGCGGCCACCGGGTGTGTCAATCATCATGTTTTTCAAGCCTTCAGTGCCGCGCGATGATTCCGGCAAGCGCAGCACGAGGTTAAAGCGGCGGCTGCCCTCAACAACTTCGGTAATTCGCTCGCCGTCAATCAGCGTTTGCAATTCCTGCAGCAGCTTGGCAGGCGGTATGCCCAGCCCCAGTGCCTTGTCGTAGTTGACTTGCACCTTGATTTGCGGTGTCAGCACCTGCTTTTCGACCTCCAGATCAACCACGCCTTGAATGGTGCTCAAGCGCTGGCGCAAGCTTTCGGCTTGCCCGCGCAAGCCGTCAAGGTCATCGCCATAAACCTTGATGGCAATCTGCGCACGCACGCCTGTCAGCATGTGGTCAATGCGGTGGCTAATCGGCTGGCCCAGTCCAATAGCAGCGGGCAGCGTTGCCAGGCGGTTTCTCATATCGGCGTAAATTTGCTCCACGCTACGGTCACTGCGCTTGAGCTTGATGTCGAGCTCTGACACATGCACGCCCTCGGCGTGTTCGTCAAGTTCAGCCCTGCCCGAACGGCGTCCCACGTGTTCAGCTTCTGGCATGCCACCCAGCGCTTTTTCAGCAATCGCACCAATGCGCACCGACTCAGCCAGCGTCGTGCCGGGGTTCAGCCGCAGTCCTACCAACGCCACGCCTTCATTGAACGGCGGCAAAAATGTGGTCGGAAAAAACGGCACCGCCGCTATTGCCAGCACCGCCGCTAGCGTGCCAGCCCCCACCCACGCTTTGGGGTAGTTCAGCACTTTTTGCAGCAGCACGGCGTAGCGTGTCTTCAGCCAGATTTGCGCTTTGGTGTCGCCGTGATCCAGACTTTTCATTTGTGGCAACAGGTAGTACGCCATCACCGGCGTGACAGTGACCGACACCACCATCGACGCCAGCATGGCCACGACGTAGGCAATGGCCAGTGGCTGCATCAAGCGGCCCTCAATGCCCGGCAAGAAGAACAGCGGCACCAGCACCAGCACCACGATGACGGTTGCAATCACAATGCCCGACCGCACCTCCAGCGTGGCTTTGGCGATCAACTCAATTGGCTTCATTCGCTTTTCGGGCTCTAACAAGCGATCAGCTTTCAAACGCCGCAGCACATTTTCAACGCCCACCACCGCATCATCAACCAACTCACCAATCGCAATCGTCAGCCCGCCTAGCGTCATGGTGTTGATCGACAGCCCCAGGTATTTAAAAACCAGTACCGTGACCATAAATGAAATCGGAATGGCCACCAGCGATATGAGCGTAGTGCGCACATTGGCCAAAAAGAAATACAGCACCACCGCCACCACGGCAAACGCCAGCATGAGTTTGCTTTTCAGGTTGTTGACCGACGACTCGATAAAGTTGGCCTGACGCATGGTGACCTGGGCTTCGCCCATGCCTGCAGGCTGGCCTTTTTTAAGCTCTACCAGCGCAGCTTCAACCTGGCGGGTCAGCTTGACAGTATCGGCATCGGGCTGCTTTTGAATGCCCAAAATCACGGCTGGCTGGCCATTCAAGCCCGCGTCACCGCGTTTAATGGCTGGTGCGAACTTGACATCGGCAATCTGGCTCAGCTGTATTGGTTTGCCATTTTGAAATGCCACGGGCAAGCGCTGCAAGTCCTCAATGCGCGTGGTGCGGCCAATATTGCGAATCAGATATTCGCGTGAATTGAGCTCCAGAAAACCGCCACTGGTATTGCTAGAAAAGCCTTTTAACGCGCCCGCAACGGACTCCAGTGTGATCCCGAGTGCGGCCATGCGTGCCGTGTCCGGCTGCACTTGATATTGCCGCACCTCTCCGCCAATCGGCACCACTTGTGCCACACCTGGGATGGTCAGCAGGCGCGCACGCATCACAAAGTCAGCATATTCACGCACCGCCATCGGGCTGATTTTGGTGGTGTCAATCGGCAGCGCCAGCAGCATGATCTCACCCATGATGGAACTGATAGGCCCCATACCGACGTGCTCAATGCCGCGTGGCAACTGTTCGCGCACCAATTGCAAACGCTCGCTTACCATTTGCCGGGCGCGGTAAATATCGGTGCTCCAGTCAAAGGTGATGTACACAAAGGACAAGCCGACACTGGACACACTGCGAATGTTCTCCACACCCGGTATACCTCCCATGGCCACTTCCAGCCGCGCAGTGATCTGCTGCTCAACCTCTTCCGGCGCCATGCCGCCGGCTTCAACCTGTACGGTCACGGTAGGTTTGTTCAAATCTGGAAAAACGTCTACCGGCATGGTGGTTAATGTGGTGGCACCGGCGATCATCAACACGACGGCCAACACCAGCACCATCAGGCGGTTGCCCAATGAAGAATGAATTAATTTATCAAACATATTGATTCAACCAAAAATAGTAGGCGGCTGCGCCAAGCGCAACCAGCCAGATAAAAATAACGGCCACCAGTCCGGCGCGGCTGGATGGCAAGCGTTCTGAAGCCATGGCCGCAGCACGCTGCTTGCAATCGGCGAGCAGTACGGCAGGGGTTAATTTGAGTGTCAACAGCACGCCCAGTGGCACCAGCAGCACGTCGTCCAAAAAGCCGATCACGGGAATGAAGTCGGGGATCAAGTCAATCGGGCTCAAGGCGTAAGCCAGTGTGACCATTGCCGCAACTTTGGCCGCGCGCGGCGTGCGTGTGTCGCGTGACAGCAGCCACAGCGTTAGCAGCAAAGCTTTCAGTGCGCGAGCCCAACTGCGGATTTTTTCAGTGACTTGCATGGTTGACATTCCCGACGTAAATTGACAAGTCTCAGCGCACTTGATTGATCAGCGGCGCGCCTTGTGATACCACCCTGTCGCCAGCTTTCAAGCCATCCGTCACTGACAGCGTGCTGCCTGTCAGGGCGGTAGCACGCACGGTACGCGGCACAAAAGTTTCAGCACCCGTGTGTACCCATACCATGTCCTGGTTGCTGGCATTCTTGATCACAGCAGCGGCAGGCACGGCATAGCCTTTGACCATTTCTTTGGTCTGCACAATGACCTTGACGGGCTGGTTTACTGAAAGTGGCAATGCGTTTTTGCCGGGCAGGGTTCGAAACAGCAGCGGAATCGCGCCTTCGCGCAGCGTACGGCCAGCACCTGCAAACTGTAGTGCCACGCTACCTTGCGCGGTGGCGACAGACGCTGATGCAATGTTGCTGATGACGGCTGCATCAAATGCACTGGCCTCTACGCTCAGACGGCTTGGGTCAACAATTTCAAATAACAGTTCACGCGCATCAACCACCTGGCCTGCTACGACGTTGACCGCGGCTATGACGCCTGACACGGGTGCAACGAGCGATTCAGTCGCTAAAACGCTGCCTCCAACTGCTGCGACGCGCTGTTGCAGACTGGTCACGTCCAGACGCGCGGCTTCAATGTCTTTTTGCGGCACAGTGCCTTCAAGTTGCTCCAGCCGAGCAACGCGCTTCCTGGCCAGTTCAAGGTTGCTGCGCAACTCACTCGTTTGCGACTGCTGGTTGGCGCGTTCAATCGCGCTGCTGGATGCGCGGACGACTGCCAGCACTTCGCCTTTTTTTACAGCCTGTCCGAGTACTGGCAAGCCGCGTGGGCGAGCTTGAATTCGCCCGGCCTGGGTGGGTTGCACTTTGCCGCCAGCGTTGGCATCAGCTATCACCCGGCCCGTCAATTCCATGCTGACAGGCAGCGATTTTTCCTCCACCATCTCGGTGCGGATCTGTAATTGCCGTTGACCGGGCTTGGGCAAAAACACGCTGCCGTCCAGCTGGCGCTTGGGCGCATTGCTATTTCCTGTCGATGCAGTTTCTTCCGCGCCATGGTCATGACCAGGGCCTGCCATAGCATCAGTTGTGGTTGCAGCGCTTATAAATAAGGCGCAAGCAGCTACTAAAAGCGTAGCGTTTGTGCGCAGCGCCAGGTTGCCCTTACCCCTGCGCTTGCTCAATACCGACGCCCCAATAATGATCAGCAGCAATGCGCCTGCCGCGTAACTCAGCCAGCGCAGCCACGGGCGTGCGTGCCCGATCTGTGCTGCTTGTGCATTTGACTCGGGTACAACCAACTCGCCAGCCAGTAAGTCGGTCTGGTCACCTGCCGTAATTGTCAACACAATCGCATACGTTCCCGGTTTTTTGAACGCTGCAGACGGGATGCTGAAGTCACCATGATCAGCGTGAAACTCTGCAATGGCCTTAAAACTGCCCGACTCCAGCTCAACTTTGGCTCTCAGCACGGGTTCATTGGTGGCGTAACGGTCAAGAGTGATGGACAACTCATCGGTCAACAACACACCCACAGCTTCAAACAAATCAGAATGCGCTGTAACACGCGGTGTGGAAGCACCCGCTGCAGCGGCTGGCGCATCGCCGTGGTCATGCCCTGGCCCCGCCCATGCAGGGGTCAGCAGCGTCGCTATCAGGATATAAAATGCTACAAAAATAATAGCTGCTTGCGCCCGTATTGATTGGGTTAGAGGCCAATTTGACGGGTAAATCGAGGTTAAAACGGTGTTTTTGGCGTTCATGGCAGGTATCCGTAGGCCTGATTGAGGTTGGCAATAGCGCGCTGCACATCAACGATGGCGCGGGCAAGTGAAAGAGAAGCTTCAAACTGTTCGTTGTCAGCGCGCAGGCGGGCGGGCAAATCGCTCTCGCCCAGCCGCCATGATTTGGTGATCAGCGTTTGCACCTCGGTGCTTAAACGTAAGCGTTCATGTGTAGCGACTTGTGCAGCACGGGCACCGCGCAGGTCGGCGCTGGCCGCTGCGGCTTCAGCGGACAGTTGCCTAAGTGATGCGTCGGCCTCTGCCTGGGCGGTGTCCAGCTCAGCCCTGGCAGCGGCACGCCTGGGTGCGTTGCGGTTGTCTCCGCCTAGCGGTATTCGCAAGGCGATGCGCAGCTTGGTTTCGTTTGCTCCGGCAAAGTTAGCACGCTCGCGAGCCACACCCACCCCAATGGCTATCGGGTCACGTTTGTCTGCGTCGGCCAATGCCAGCTTGGCCTGTGCGCTGCTGACCTGGGCTTGCGCATGGCGCAGGGCAGGGTGGTCTGGTGACACCGGCGCTGCATTTGCCTCGTTGCCAGCCAAGCTGGCCAGCGTTTCGTCTGGCGGTGAAACTACCGCCAACCCAGTCAGGCTGCGCCACTGGTTCTGCAAGCGTGTCAGCTGGCTGCTGGCCTGGGCCATGGCTGCTTGCGCAGTTTGTACCAGCACCTCGGCTTGCAGGCCATCGACCCGGGCGTTTTCACCCACTTTGACGCGGCGGTTCAAGTCTTGCGCCAATGCAGTCGCATCAAGCAGCTTGCGCCTGTTCAAGTCCAGCTCAACCTGCGCTGTGGCTGCGTTGGCGCTGAGTGCCCGCAGCTCGCCTGCCAACTTTAGTTTGGCAAGCAGCCATTGGCCGTCAAAACCCAGCCGCTGTGCGGCTACATCGGCCTGCACGGCTGTGCGCACACCCGGGTTCCACAGCGGCAGTTCAAGTTCAGCTTCGTATTCGCGAAAGCCTTCATTTCGGTTAAGTCGGTCGGTACGGTGCGCAATAGCGGCCACCGGTTCACCAGAAATCCAGCTGGAAGCCGCTTTTTCTTTGGCTGCCAGTTCGCCGCGCCGGTTGTCTAGTGCGCGCGACTGGCTGCTGATTTGCCAGGCAGCGTCCAGCGCCTGCTTGAGTGTGGGCTGCGGGCTTGCAGTTTGTGCTGCAACATCAGCGGCCAATAGAGCTAGCCCGACCGGAAAGGCCAGCCGTCTGCATAAAAATGAGAAATAAAGGGAAGGGAAAAAAGTAAACAAGGTGTTCTCCGAAGCTAATCAAACTTCGGTGAACCTCCGCGCCTGGCGCGCTGCAATCAGTTGCTGGCGAGCTAGCTCAAAAGGTTCACCACGGCGTGCGTGGTGAGGAGCCATTTGGGGCGCTCAATATTGTTTGCTATTGTTTTGCATATCCATTGCTGGCATAAAAAAGATGTAAATCCCGGAACAGCGGTTATAGCCATGGGGCCACACGATGTGGGAATAAATACACAGTGGCTGTGGCTATGCCCGTGACTAAAGTGCGCTTGGCTTACTTTTTCCGTGGTGTCTACATTCGTCTGCAGATCAAGTCCCGCTAAGACGGACTCGCTCGATGCAGTCTTTGTGCTGCTGCGGTTATCAATTTCCTGATTGAGATCCAGCTGCTGGTCGTGGCCCAAATAGTCGTCATGCGCCTGATTGACGTGGTGGGAGTGGTGTTCAGACGCATGAATATGCGCGTTGACACCGCCAGACATCAAAGTCAGCCAGACGATCAACAAATAACATGTTATTTTTTTCACAGGCGCGACTTTACCAGTGTTGTGCTGTTCAAGCTGCTTAGCCCCAAAATGTATCTGTGTTCAGGTGTACGCGGCTTGTTTTATCTAGACCAATACCAGTTCGACTACTGACCATCCCCCTACTTTTTGTACTCAACGCGGCCAGTGCAGATGGTCATCGTCAATGACAAAGGCATGCGCGTGCTTGCGGTCAGACCCTCCTGATGCCTGAGTTAACAAGTGCGGGTGGTCTGCGCCAAGCTCCCTGTGCTCGTGCGCCAGCTCCACTGGGTCATTCGCTGGCCACAACCATGCCGATACAACGACTGCAACACTGGCCACCACGCCCAGCGTGATGAAGCTGGTCGCCAGGCCAAACCTGGCACCCAGCCAGCCAGCCAGCGGATAAGTGATCAGCCAGCAGGCATGCGACAGCGCAAACTGCGCGGCGAACAGCGCTGCGCGGTCGCCTTCGCTTGAAGACCTTCGCAGCAGGCGACCGGATGGCGTCTGAGCCAGCGAATAACCCAGGCCCAGCACAAACCATAGCGGCAACAACCACGCATAACGCGATGCCAGTACAAAGCCTGCCAGCAGGCCAATTGCTATCACGCCAGCACCCGCCAACATGGCAGGCCGCTCGGCCACCCGGTCAAGCAGCTTGGGCAGCAGCAACGCCACCAGCATGGAGCCTGACCCAAAACAGGCCAGAGCGATGGCCGTTGCGCTTTGTGTCATGCCAAAGTCCGACTGAACCAGCACCACGGTGTTGACAATGACCATCGCGCTGCCTGAGGCGATGGCCAGGTTCAGCGCCAGCAAACCGCGCAGCCGCGGTGTTGCCAGGTAAATGCGCAGGCCGCGCGTGGTTCTTTCATAAATGCTGCGCTTGGACTGCACCTTGGGGTTGGGCAAAACGGCTGACACCACAAAGGCAGCTGATGCCAGAAAACCGAACACGGTTCCGATGAACAAGTTGTTAAAGCTGATTACTGTCAACAGCAATGCCGCCAGCGCAGGGCTGGCCAGGTTTTCCAGGTCATACGCAAGCCGCGACAGTGACAGCGCCTTGGTGTAGTCCTTTTCATCTGGCAACACATCTGGAATGGTGGCCTGAAAGGTCGGGGTAAAGGCAGCAGAGGCAGATTGCAAAATAAATATCAACACATAAACCTGCCAGATCTGCGTCACAAATGGCAGCAGAAGCGCCACGCCAGCGCGAACGACGTCCAGCAAAACCAGCACCGTACGGCGCGGCAGCCGTTCTGCAAATGCCGATGCAATGGGTGCAATACCGATGTAGGCAAGCATCTTGATGGCCAGCGCCGTACCCAGCACAGCGCCTGCGTTCGCGCCTGCAAGATCAAACGCAAGCAGACCCAGCGCGACTGTGGCCAGACCAGTACCGATCAAGGCAATCACCTGCGCAAAAAACAGGTGCCGATAAGTCCGGTTGGCCAATATTTGGAGCATATTCAGACTTTCAAAATAGGCGGTTTTTAGTCAGGATTTAAATAACCTTGCGCTGCCAAACCATCACGCTCTAAATGGGCTCGGCACTGCGCGGTCAAACGCAAGTGTGAGCAATGCAGCCAGCCCAAACGGCGCTCCGACCCAACTCAGGTTAGCAAGTCCTACCGACTGAATTACCGCGCCGCTGACCACTGCGCCGAGCGCTGTGCCCAGGTACAACATGGAGCTGTTCAGGCTCAGCAGTAGCGGGGCTTGTGTGGGCGACAGGCTGACCAGGCGGCTTTGCTGCGGGGCAGTCAGGCCAAAGCCCGCCATGCCCCACACCACCATGATGATGACTGTGGCCACCAGGTGGCCTTGTGTCAACGGCAGCAGGCTCATCATGCTTACCAGCACCGTCAGTTGCACTTGAATGGTACGCAGCGAGCCGAATTTGTCATTGGCCCAACCGCCCAGCAGCGTGCCTGCAATGCCGGCCAAACCAAAGATGGCCAGCACAATAGATAGCTGCACCGGGCTCATCGCATTCAATGCCAAAAGCACTGGCCCTACGTAAGCAAACACGCTAAAAATGGCGATGAAAAACAGCAGCGTGCGCAGCCACACGCGCAGCACCGCGCTTTGGCTGGCCGCCGTTTTAAAGCCTGCAAAACTGGCGCTCTGCGTCACCACGCCGTCAGGCAGCAACACCGTTGCGGCCAGCAGCGCGGCCAGACTGGCGGCGGCGCACAGCCACACTGGCATGTGCCAGCCATAGGTAAAGCCCAGCCAGGCACCAATCGGCAGGGCTACCGCGTAGCTGATGCTCATGCCTAAAAAAACCGTTGACAACGCTCGGCCACGCAGATCGGGCGCTACCAACGTTACCGCATAGGCTGATACCGCAGCGGTAAACATGGCTCCCGCGCCCATCAGTACCCGGCCCAGTAGCAATACGCCCAGCGTAGGCGCCAGCGCAGACACCAGGTTACCCACGGCAAACAGGCTCAAAGCCAATTGAATGGTGCGCTTGCGCGGCCAATGCGTGGTGAGCAAAATCAGCATAGGCGCCAGCAGCGCCGTAGCAATGGCATAGGCCGTCATGACTTGCCCGGCCGCAGCAACACTGATGTTCAATTCACGCGCCAACGGTTGCAAAATGCCACTCAAGACAAACGCGCCGCTGCCAATGACAAGGTTACAAAGGGCAAAAAAATAGAGGATACGTGGCATGACGACAGGGTGCAAAAGAGTGACTGATTGTGCCGGGAAGTGTTGTGGGGCGTATGCGCCAGCGACAATATCGGCTTAATTTAGAAAGCAGGTATGCAGAAAACTTATGCTTTAGTTGCTGTGATTTGTGTGTCAATGCTCTACCTGCCGGGTCATGTATTGGCGCAAAACAGTGTTTTTATTGAAGAGCTGACCACCCAAGAGGTCAGCGCCGCCATGAAAGCCGGTAAAAAAACGGTGCTGATCCCGATTGGCGGCACCGAACAAAATGGCCCGCACATGGCGATTGGCAAACACAACGTGCGGGCCAAGGCGCTTGCCGGAAAAATTGCACTGGCGCTTGGCAATGCGCTGGTAGCACCGGTGCTGGGCTACACCCCTGAAGGCAATATTGACCCGCCGACTGAACACATGGGCTTTGCGGGAACGGTGTCGATATCAGAAGATACGTTTAAAAACATTCTTTTGGGTACGGCTTACAGTTTTAAAAAGCACGGCTTTACCGACGTGGTGCTTCTCGGAGACAGCGGCAACTACCAAAAAGCACTGGCTGCGGTCGCCGCACAGTTCAACCGTGAGGTGGTTAAAACAAGTGCGCGGGTCTATTACATTGCAGACTATTACCGCAGCACTCAAGGCAGCTACCTGGAAGCTCTGAGAGCCAAAGGCTTGAGCGCCACTGAAATTGGAACCCATGCGGGATCGGCGGATACGTCGCTGTTGATGGCCATTGACCCCACCATGGTCAGGCCTGAGCGCTTTGCAGAAGCTGCGCGTGGCGGCTGGGCATTGGGCACTTTGGGCGACCCGCGCGCATCAAGTGCCGCCAACGGACAGTTGGGGGTGGATGCGGTTGTTAAAATCACCACTGAGGCAATCAAAAAAGCCGTCATTGCGCGCCCTTAACGGTTAAGTATCAAGCCCACAGCCTGTCGGTGTGTCGTTCGTATCGCGCAAGCGTCTGGCAAGTATTCCATTCCGTATTCAATTCGGTATTCAATTTAATCCAAATGTTGAGTACCAAAAATCAAATCATTCAAAGTTTATAAACATGCGTAGAAAAAATTTGTTGGCAATTGCGCTGGTCGCTGTAGGTTACGCATCTGGCGCGCCCTCGGCCGGGGCCCAAACTGCCGTAACGTCCACCACTACTGCTGCGCCTGCTGCCGCTGCGCCCACGACTGCAGCAACTGCTGCAACTACGGCGGCTAACCCAATGGTCGCTGGAAAAGCGGGTAACGGCAAACAAGTCATCCCGCCACCCGGCCCGATGCCAACGGGCACGATGGACATGGTGTCCAATATGCCGCCCGCCATCGACAAAGCCAATCTTTACAGCGAGATTGCCTCTGGAAAACTTAGCGCTAACGTCGCGGGCGCACTGGAACGTGTGTATGTACCCAACCGGGGTGAAAACACCGTTTCAGTGATCGACCCGGCCACTTTAAAAGTGATTGACAAGTTCAAGGTTGGTGTGCATCCGCAGCATATTGTCCCGGCTTGGGATTTGAAAACGCTTTGGGTGGCCAATAATGCCGAGGGTCGACTGGACGGCAGTTTGACGCCCATTGACCCCAAGACCGGCAAGCCCGGCAAGTCCGTACCCGTTGATGACCCCTACAACCTGTATTGGTCACCCGACGGCCAATTCGCCATTGTGGTGGCTGAAGCCTACAAGCGGCTGGACTTCAGGGATGCCAAAACCATGGCCATGAAGTTCACCATTCCTACGCCCAAATGTGCAGGCATTAACCATGCAGATTTTTCAATCGACGGCAAATTTGCGCTGTTCACCTGTGAGTTCAATGGCTCGATCACCAAGATTGATTTGCTGAATCGCAAGGTGGTGGACACATTGAAACTGAACGCCTACTTTGACCGCCCGGACATTCTGGCGCTGTTGGCAACGCCCGGCAAAAAGCCGCGTTACATTGACGACCCAGCCAACCCGGCAGGTTCGGACATTTGCACCACGCCCGGCATGCCGCAAGATGTGCGCATCTCGCCCGATGGCAAGATTTTTTATGTGGCTGACATGATGGTTGACGGCGTGCATGTGGTTGATGGCGAGAGCTTCAAGCAAATCGGTTTTATTCCCACCGGTGTGGGCGCACACGGCCTGTACCCCAGCCGTGACGGTAAAAGCATGTATGTGGCCAATCGCGGCAGCAACAAAATTCGAGGTACCCCTAACGGCAAGGGCAGTGTGTCGGTGATCGATTTTGCAAGCCGGAAAGTCACCAAAACCTGGCCCGTACCCGGTGGCGGTAGCCCCGATATGGGCAATATCAGTGCCGACGGCAAATACCTGTGGCTTGGTGGCCGTTATGACGACGAGGTGTACCGCTTTAGCACCGACAGCGGCGCAGTCGACAAAATTGCCGTGGGCAAAGAGCCGCACGGCTTGACGGTATGGCCGCAACCGGGGCGGTTTTCATTTGGGCATACCGGGAATTTGCGCTGATCAGTCGTGCAGTGAAGATAAAAACTGCTTCAGCGCCGGCGTCTGTGGATTGCTGAACAGTTCTTTCGGTGGCCCCATTTCATGCACCAGCCCCTGATGCATGAAAATCACTCTGTCAGCCACTTTGCGGGCAAAACTCATCTCGTGCGTGACCATGAGCAGCGTCATGCCTTCAACGGCCAGGCTTTCCACCACACGCAGCACTTCACCCACCAGTTCGGGGTCAAGCGCTGACGTGATCTCATCGCACAGCAGCACTGCGGGCTCCATCGCCAACGCGCGTGCAATCGCCACGCGTTGCTGCTGACCGCCCGACAGCTGCTCGGGCATGGCATCAAATTTTTCAGCCAACCCCACACGTTCAAGCAGTTTTTTGGCTAGCGCAGTGGCTGCTACCATCTCTGTTTTTTTAACCAGAGACGGTGCGAGCATGATGTTTTTGCCAACGCTCAAATGAGGGAAGAGATTGAAGCTTTGAAAAATCATGCCGACACGCTGGCGCAATTCGCGCATGGCCAGTGCGTTGTCGTGCAGCAGGGGTTTGCCATCAACCGTCAGCTTGCCATGCTGAAACACCTCCAGCCCGTTAATACAGCGCAGCAGCGTGCTTTTGCCCGAACCGCTTTTGCCGATGATGGCGATCACCTCGCCCTGTTTGACCTGCAGATCAATGCCCTTCAGAACTTCATGGGTGCCGTAGGACTTGCGCAGCCCCGAGATGTCAACGATGGCTCGCATTTATTTTCTTCTCCAGGGTTTTGGCGTACAGGCTGATCGGGAAACAAAGCGCAAAGTAAAGCAGCGCCACACAGCTGTAAACAATAAAGGGCTTGAAGGTGGCGTTGGTGATCATGGTGCCGGCCTTGGTCAATTCGATAAAACCAATCACCGATGCGAGTGCAGTGCCCTTGACCACCTGCACCAGAAAACCCACGGTCGGTGGAATCGCGATTTTGATAGCTTGAGGTAGCACGATGTATTGCAACTGTTCCCTGAAGCTCATGGCCAACGACTGGCTGGCCTCCCACTGACCTTTAGGAATGGCAGCAACACAGCCGCGCCATATCTCGGTTAAAAAAGCACTGGTGTACAGCGTGAGTGCCACTGACGCAGCAACCCACGCCGATGTTTTGATGCCAAACAGCGCAATACCGAAGTAGGCCAAAAACAGTTGCATCAGCAGTGGCGTACCTTGAAAAAGCTGAACGTAGCCGCCGACCATGGCGTTGGTGCCGGGCGCCTTAGACAAGCGCGCCACCAGCAAAAGCAGGCCAACAACGCCGCCGCCCACAAAGGCAATCAAAGACAGCACGACAGTCCACCGTGCGGCTTCAAGCAGATTGCGAAAGATGTCCCAGAGGGTGAACTCAACCATGGTTAAAGCTCCCGTAGTGCTGCCCCGGTAAATTCTGTGCCGCTTCCTGGGTGCTGTGACGGCACGAGGTGGCTAAAAGTGCGGTCATCTTTACTTTCCAAAGAGAAAACGTGGCCCTGCCCAATTAAGTACCTGCCGCACGGCAACAGCCAGCGTCAGGTAAATCAGCGTAGCAATGATGTACGCCTCAAACGCGCGGAAGTTGCGGCTTTGAATCAGGTTGGCGGCGTAACTGAGTTCTTCGGTGGATATTTGCCCGCACACGGCCGAGCCCAGCATCACGATAATGATCTGGCTAACCAGCGACGGCCACACCTTGCGCAGTGCGGGTGGCAACACCACTTTCAAAAAAGTCTGCGTGCGATTAAGCGCCAGGCTTATGGCAGCTTCTATTTGGCCTTTTGGCGTGGAATCAATCCCAGCACGAATAATCTCTGTCGCGTAAGCCGACAGATTAATCACCATTGCAATGATGGATGCCACTTCAGGCGACAACTTGACGCCCGCTGCAGGCAGGCCAAAGTACACAAAAAACAGTTGAACAATAAAAGGCGTGTTGCGTATCAGCTCAACGTAGATTCCCGCTACCCACTTTGCCCAGTCCGGGCCATGCGACCGTGTCCAGGCCAGACCAATACCTGCCATTACGCCCATGATGCTGGCGATCACCGTCAAACCGACTGTCCACACGACACCCTTGGCGAGCAACGGCCATTGGGCAAGGACGGCAAGGAAGTCCAATTCAATACGCATAAACGATCCTGACTCGTTTTCAAGGCTGCCGCCGAGCGCCCGGCAGCGGTGTGCAACGTTTAATTAGGCAGGTCGCCTGTCGGCCGTCCCAACCATTTGACGGCCATTTTGTCGAGATCGCCAGACGTCTTGGCGGCAGCGATGATCTCGTTGACTTTAGCGCGCAGCTTGTCTTCGCCTTTACCGACGCCAATAAAATTGGGTGAATCTTTCAGCAGCAACTTGTATTCGGTATTGAGCTGTGGGTTTTTGGCCATCATGTTGCCAGCAACCGATGCACCGGTAGCAATCAACTGCACCTGGCCGGCCACAAACGAAGAGACCGTTGCGTTGTTGTCTTCAAAGCGCTTGACATCAGTACCTGCAGGCACCAGTTTGGTCAGTTCCTGGTCCTCAATAGCACCGCGTGTGACACCAACGCTTTTGCCCGCCAGATCGGCAAAACTTTTGATGTTCAGAGCTTTTGGCGCAAAAACGGCCTGAAAGAAAGGTGAGTAAGCTGCAGTGAAATCAATGACGGCCATCCGTTCAGGGTTTTTGCCCAAAGTCGAGATCACCAGATCAGCCTTGCGGGTTTGCAGGTAGGGGATGCGGTTCGCGCTGGTGACGGGCGCAAGCTCGATGGCCACGCCCAGTTTGGCGGCAATGTAATTTGCCATTTCAACATCTAAGCCTTGAGGTTTTAAATCAGTGCCTACAAAGCCGTACGGCGGGAAGTCGGTTGGAATAGCGACGGTGATTTTTTTGGCTTTCATCACGTCGTCCAGGGCGGTTTGCGCTTGTGCGGTAGAGGTAAGTAACAGGCCAGCAGCGACTAGACTGGCTGAAAAAAGACGTTTGCTGATGGTCATGTTGGAGATCCTTAAAAGGTTATAAGTTAAAGCTACTTTCACACTTCATTGCAAGCATGACTCGTGCCAGCTCAGCGCATGAATCGTCGGCGCGAGCGCGCTACCGACGCGCTTTGCTTCGTGTCCTCCGCCCCTTTGGGGCTCCTCCTTGACCGACGCAAAGCGCATCGGCAGCACGATCGTTTTGAGAACGGTCCGATGCCAGATTCTTGAACACCAAAAGGTCCTAACAACGAATACGGCGCGTCCCCCGCAGCAAAGTCAAGGAGGAGGGCCAAAGGCGCGGAGGACATGAGCGGAGGGGGATGCGCCGTAGCCGTTGCGGATTTGGGTACACATCGCAATGCGCTAATCCAGCTTAGCCCCAGAAGCCTTAACAGCCTGCGCCCAACGCGGCATTTCACTGGTCAAAAACTGCGCAAACTCGTCGCTGCCCAAAAACGCCGGGTCAGCGCCTTGCGTGATCATTCTGGTTCTGACATCAGCACTGGTCATGACTTGTTTAAACGCATCACTGAGCTTGGCGGCGATCTCTTTTGGTAAGCCCGCCGGTGCTAAAAAGCCGTAAAACCCCACCACTTCAAAGCCCTTGATGCCCGATTCAATCACCGTGGGTACATCGGGCAATGCCGGGTTGCGCTCTTTGCTGGTAACAGCCAATGCACGCACTTTGCCCTGTTTGTGGTAGTTGGCTGCTTGCGGAATCGACTCAGCCATGAACTGCACTTGTCCGCCCATCAGGTCGGTAAACGCGGGGGCGCTGCCGCGGTAGGGTATGTGCACCATAAACAAACCCGCTGTGCTTTTAAACATTTCAGGCACCAAGTGGCTGATGCCGCCGTTGCCGGCTGAGCCATAGTTGATCTGGCCCGGCTTGGACTTGGCGTAACTGACAAATTCTTGAAGTGTGTTGGCAGGCACTTTGGGGTTGACCAGCAGCGCCAGCGGCTGCATGGCGGTGCGCGCGATGAGCGTGAAGTCTTTGAGCGTGCTGTACGGCAGTTTGCTGTACAAGGCTGGGTTGATCACCATCACGCCCGTATTGGCCAGCATTAACGTATAGCCATCGGCGGGCGCTTTCATGACATCTTGCGCACCCACTGTGCCGCCTGCGCCAGACTTGTAGTCAATGACAAGGGGTTGGCCCAATACGGCTTGCAGCTTGTCAGTCAGCAGCCTGGCGTGCTGGTCAAGCGGGCCGCCTGCCGGAAAACCAATCACCACCCGGATTGGCTTGTCGGGGTAGGCAGCAAAAGCGTTGCCGGATAGGCATAAGATGCCTAGCAAACCAGCGGCAAAAAAACGTCTAACAGGATGTTGCACTTGGGTTTGCATCAGCTGTTGCCTTAGGTATTGCTTCGTGTGTTGCATTGAGTTGGATGATTTGTGTAGGTACATTTCAATGATAGCCAAGGGCCATGCAGTTGCGTCCCGCCCGAGACACTGTTTTATCAGGAGCTTCCCCGATGCGGCCCAACCCAGCAACAGGTAATCTTTGAGTAACTTCAGGAGCGCTGCTTGTGTCCACTTCATTTTTAACTTACCAGCGTCACTACGCCATTTGGCCCAAACGTATTCCGCGTCACATTACTGCACCGGCCACCTCGCTTTGGCAAAACCTGGCGACCAATGCGCTACGTTTTCCTGACAAACCTGCGCTGGTCTTTTTCGACCGCGTTTTGACCTATCGCGAACTCATGGCGCAGGCTGAAGCTCTGGCCGCCACGCTAGCCTGCATGGGTGTCAAAAAAGGTGATCGGGTGGTGCTGAACGTGCAAAACTGCCCACAGTGGGTGGTGGCTCACTTTGCGATTTTGCGAGCCAATGCAGTGGTGGTGCCCGTCAACCCCATGAACCGGGCGGAAGAACTCAAGCATTACATTCTTGACCCCGATGCCAAGGTTGCCATTACCTCTGCCGACTTGGCGGGCGAACTGATCAAGGCCAACGGGCAGCTAATGCCCGCTGAGCGACTAAGCCACATGATCGTCACCCATTACAGCGATGCCTTTGATGTGTCCGCGCCAAATGCCGCCATGCCCGAAGCGTGGGCGCCATGGTTAGGTACGCGGTACGAGCTACCGGTGATGGAGGGTGGACGGGTGATATCTTGGGTTCAAGCGCTGGCAGGCGAACGGGGCGATTTGCCGGTTCATACGACAACACCACAAGACATGGCGGTGCTGCCGTACACCAGTGGCACGACCGGTTTGCCCAAGGGATGCATGCACACCCACGCCAGCATCATGCACAACGCCGTGTCAACAGCGCTGTGGGGTAGCACCCATTTCGAGAACGTCATTTTGTCGGTGGTGCCGATGTTTCACATCACTGGCATGGTGTCGGTCATGCATGCGTCCATGTATGGCGGTACCACGCTGGTCATCATGCCGCGCTGGGACCGTGAGCTGGCCGGTTACCTCATCAGCCGCTGGCGTGTGACGCACTGGACGAACATTCCCACCATGGTGATTGATTTGTTGGCCAGCCCAAATTTTGATAAATTTGATGTCAGTAGCCTTGTCTACATAGGCGGTGGCGGTGCGGCGATGCCGCAGGCGGTAGCGCAGCGGCTGCTGGACAGCTACGGCCTGCATTACGCAGAAGGCTACGGCCTGACTGAAACCGCTGCGCCATCGCACAGCAATCCACACGACCGAACCAAGCAGCAGTGTCTTGGCGTCCCTTTTATCGGCGTTGATGCCCGCGTGATCGACCCCACCAGCTTAAAAGAAGTGGAACCGGGCGAACAAGGCGAAATCATCATGAGTGGCCCACAAGTTTTTAAGGGCTACTGGAAGCGGCCTGATGCCACCGCAGACGCGTTTATTGAGCTGGATGGCAAGCGGTTTTTCCGGTCAGGTGATTTGGGCCGGGTTGATGAAGAAGGTTACTTTTTCATCACTGACCGCCTAAAACGCATGATCAATGCCTCAGGTTTCAAAGTCTGGCCCGCTGAAGTTGAAGCCCTGATGTTCAAGCATCCTGCAATCCAGGAAGCTTGCATTATTTCAACGGTTGATGTGTACCGCGGCGAATCCGTCAAAGCTGTGGTCGTCCTGCGCGCTGCTTTTAAAGGGCAGGTCAGTGAAGACGACATCATTGCCTGGTGCAAAGACAACATGGCCGCCTATAAATATCCGCGAGTGGTTCAGTTTGCGGACATGCTGCCCAAGAGCGGCTCGGGTAAGGTCATGTGGCGAATGCTTCAAGAGGCCGAGGCGGCGAGCCGGGTTGCAAATACAAAATAAGCCGGTTGACGCAGCGAAGCGACAACTGACCTTGGCGAGACTTGGCAGGCAGCAGCCAGTTTGATGTGCTCAATACTTTGAGCATCTCGCATTAAAAATCTGCACATATTGAGTGATGGCAAGGGAAATTATGCATAATTACGCAAAATAACCAGTGAATTCGAATTCACCATGCGATCACCTCAAAACTCATTGCACCAGGAAGTCGCCAACACCCTGCGAGAAGAAATTTTTTCGGGCGCTTTGGCCCCCGGCAGTTTTGTCGATGAAACTGGCCTGTGCGAGAGACTGCAAATTTCGCGTACCCCGCTTCGAGAGGCGCTCAAAGTCTTGACGGCTGAAAATCTGCTTCGCCACGAACCGAGGCGCGGCTGCTTTGTCAGTGTGGTGACCGAGCAGGACCTCGACGATATCTTTCCGGTCATTGCATTGTTGGAAGGGCGCTGCGCTTACGAGGCAGCACGCAACGCCAGTGACGCAGACCTACTTGAACTGGCGGCGCTGCACGTCCAGTTGCAAGGTCACGCTGATGCAAGCCGAATTACCGAGTACTACGCCTGTAATTTTGCAATCCATGAGGCGATTATTTTGCTGGCCGACAACCGATGGCTCAGCCAAAGCATTGCTGATTTGCGCAAGATTTTGAAGCTATCGCGTCTAAAGTCGCTGGGCGCATCAGGCCGATTGATGCAAAGTCTTTCCGAACATCTGACGGTTTTTGCGGCGTTAAAAAGCCGCGACAGCGAAGGTGCAGAAGCGGCCATGCGTACCCACTTGATGCGACAGCGCGAGGCGCTGCGGCAAGTCAACAGCCAACAAGCAAGGTTTGCAGCATGAATCCGCCCGAATGGCTGCATCGCAGCGTCTCACGCCTGTCCGGAAACAAAACTACAAAAGATGATGATAAAAAGGCATCAATAGTGCCTTATGCCCAACATAAACAAACGCCAGACGCTCCTAAAAATATAGCAATTAGTCAATCCTTATCCGCCGGCCGCAGTACCCGTGATCGACTCAAAGCAACGCTTCGGCAAAAGGAAGAGGCGCTGTCGCCACGGGTGCTGCGCCGCACCCTGCAAGAGTTGCGCGCCATCATTGACCCGCAGGTCAGCGAAGTGGAAGGCGGTTTGCGCGCCAAAGGCGTGGCCGACTGGTATGCCCAAGCAGCACTCAACGAGCGGCGCGACATGTGGCTGTTGATGAGCGAACAATTTGTCGCTGATGCAGAAAAAAACAAGGCTGCCCAAGCGCAATTTGCCGCGTTGGCTGGCACGCCTGACGAAGCCGTGGCGGAGGTGCGCTTGCGGCGTGCCACGGTGTCACCACGGCGGCGTTTGCTTCAGCGGTTCAGTGCTTTCCCAGCAGGCATTCGTTTCTTGGTCGATCTGCGGGCGGACATCTTGCCGTATTTGAAAAGCGACAAGCGCTTGGCAGCGCTGGATGTGGAGATGGAATACATGTTCTCCACCTGGTTTGATGTGGGTTTTTTAGACCTTCGCCGCATCAGTTGGGACTCGCCCGCATCACTGATTGAAAAGCTCATCAAATATGAAGCAGTACACGATATTAAAAGCTGGTCTGACGTCAAAAATCGGCTGGACTCAGACCGCCGCTGCTACGGGTTTTTCCATCCGCGCCTGCCTGATGATCCGCTGATTTTTGTTGAGGTGGCCTTGACGCACGAAGTCGCTGGCTGCATCACCCCGCTGCTCGACGAATCGGCCGATGCAGAAGATCTGAATCTGGCGACCACCGCCATTTTTTATTCCATCAGCAACACCCAGGCAGGTTTGCGCGGCGTGAGCTTTGGCGACTCGTTGATCAAACGTGTCGTCGATACCCTTAAAACTGAATTTCCTAAACTTAAAACTTTTGTCACTTTGTCGCCCATACCGGGCTTGCGTGCGTGGTTGGGCAAAAACGCGCCAGAGCTGGCCAGCCAGTTGCCCGATGAGGTTTTAAGCTTGCAAGACAAATCCACCCTGAAGCGGGCGCTGTTGCAGCATGCCGCGCAATATTTAGGCCGTGAAACAACTGACGGCAAACCCATGGACGCCGTGGCCAAATTTCATTTGGGCAATGGCGCGCGGGTTGAGCGGCTCAACTGGGCGGGTGATCCATCGGCCAAAGGAATCAAGCAATCTTACGGATTGATGGTCAATTATCTGTATGACCTGAAACGTCTGGACAAGCACCGCGCGATGCTGGCGCAGGGGAAAATCCCCGTATCAAATGCGATCGAGGATTTGTATATTTAGACCATAACTATCGGAGACAACATGACTATTGCAACATTTGATTTTCAACACTCGGCCACGCGCCGTAACGTACTGCAGGCAGCAGCCGCAAGCGCAGCTACATTTGCTTTGGGGAGTCACGCGCAAAGCACCTGGCCGGCCAAACCTGTCAATGTCGTCGTGCCTTTCCCCGCAGGGGGCGGCACCGATGCGTTTGCCAGGCCGCTGTCGGCTCAATTTGCCAAAATATCTGGCAAGGCCATGGTGATTGACAACCGCGGTGGCGCGGGTGGCACGCTGGGTGCCAGCATTGCAGCCAAGGCGGCGCCGGATGGTTACACGCTGTTCATGGGGGCGGTACACCATTCGATTGCGCCGTCGATGTATCCCAAGCTCGACTATGACATTGAAAAAGACTTTGTGCCCTTAGCGCTGATGGCTAACGTGCCACAGGTATTGGTCGTGAACCCCAAAAACATGCCATTTGCTGATTTCAAATCGTTTCTGGAAGGGGTTCGCAAGGCCCCAGGCAAGTACAACTACGGCTCGGCAGGAGCGGGCACATCGCACCACTTGGCAGGTGAGTTGTTCAAGCAGCAAACCAAAACTTTCATTACCCATATCCCGTACACCGGCGCAGGCCCGTCGCTGCGGGATTTGGTGGGCGGCCAAGTCGACATGATGTTTGATGGTTTGGGTTCGTCAAGTACCCACATCAAGGGTGGCCGCGTCAAGGCGCTGATGGTGTCTGGTGCCAAGCGGAACCCGGCTTTCCCTGATGTGCCTTGTGCTGCTGAGTTGGGTCTGCCGGAATACACAGTCACTACCTGGTACGGCATGTGGGCACCCAAGGGCACCCCCGCCGATGTGCAAGCCCGTATTGTTGAAGAGCTGCGCAAGTCGGCCGTGTCTGATGAACTCAAAGCCATCTGGGCCAGCAACGGTGCGGAGTTTGGCAACCTCACACCCGTGCAATTTGGTGCATTTGTCAATAGCGAGATCAAGCGCTGGGCTGCTGTGGTCAAAGCATCCGGCGCCAAACTGGATTGAGCTTGTTTTCCCCCCTCCCGCAGGCGTGAGAAGCGGCAAGAAAATAGTCAACAGACAATTGCTTTGATACTTGAACAATGACCCATAACAATCTTTTTGCCGCTCTGCGCTCCGCCTTTCCGTCTGATCTAAGTGCCACAGCCGTTGAAACCGACAACGGTTTGAACTACTCATGGCTGGACATTGAACGCGCCACCGCCATGCTGGCCAACTTGCTGGGCTCGCTCAAGCTTCCGGTCGGCGCACGCATCGCAGTTCAGGTCGAAAAGTCGGTCGAAGCCATGCTGCTGTACCTTGCAACGTTGCGGGCAGGCTACGTGTTCTTGCCGCTCAACACGGCGTACCAGAGCGCCGAGATTGAGTACTTCATTGGCAATGCCGAGCCAGCAGTGGTGGTGTGTAGCAAAAAGAATTTCGGCTGGGTCAGCAAAATTGCTTTCAAGGCCGGGACGCTTAACGTCTTCACGCTGGAAGAAGACCGCACCGGCTCATTGCTTGAGCGTGCTGCGCATTGCAGTGATAAGCACACGGTCGCCAACATGCGCGCTGATGATCTGGCCGCGATCTTGTACACCAGCGGCACCACGGGCCGTAGCAAGGGAGCGATGCTGACGCACAGCAACATGTTGAGCAATGCCTTGGTGCTTAAAGAATACTGGGGCTGGCGCACCGCGGAAGAAGGAGGCGATGTGCTGATTCATGCGCTGCCTATATTTCACGTTCACGGCCTTTTTGTGGCACTGCATGGCGCGTTGATCAACGGTAGCAAAATGATTTGGTGCACGAAGTTTGACCCGAAGTTCGTTGTCAACAAAATGCCCGAGGCTACCGTCTTTATGGGTGTGCCAACTTTGTATGTGCGTTTGTTGAATGAGCCGGGGCTGGATAAAAAAGCCGTGTGCAATATGCGTCTGTTTGTTGCGGGTTCAGCGCCCCTGCTGATTGAAACGTTCAACGAATGGCAACAAAAAACAGGTCATACGATTTTGGAGCGCTACGGGATGTCTGAGACCGCCATGCTGACATCCAACCCCTACAAGGGTGAGCGCCGTGGAGGCACAGTCGGCTTGGCGTTGCCTGGCGTGAACTTGCGTGTGCAAGATGACGATGGCAACCCCTCAGGCGTGGATGAGATTGGCGGCATTCAGGTCAAAGGCCCCAACGTCTTCAAAGGTTACTGGCGCATGCCCGAGAAAACCAAAGAAGAATTCACCGCTGATGGCTTTTTTAAGACGGGCGACGTCGGCAAGATTGACGCACGCGGCTACATCACCATCGTGGGCCGCAGCAAAGATCTGATCATCAGCGGCGGATACAACGTCTACCCGGCTGAAGTTGAAGGTTATATCAACGACCTGCCTGGCGTGGCTGAAAGCGCACTGGTCGGCGTGCCGCACCCTGATTTTGGTGAGGTAGGTGTGGCGGTGGTGATTGCCCGAGAAGGTGCGAAGCTTCAGGCTGATGCGATTGTTGCGAGTTTGAAGTCCAAGTTGGCCAATTTCAAAATTCCCAAACAATGCTTTGTGGTGCCTGAACTGCCCCGCAACGCCATGGGCAAAGTGCAAAAAAATCTGCTGCGGGAGCAGTACAAAGCACTTTTTTCGTAAAGCAATATGCTACGTTTGTAGAAGCTGATTTCGACCGTTTTTTATTGGGACACAGCCTTAAAACATATCATTTAACCGTCATGTATCCCATCCACGGCCAATAGGTCATCGAAAAGATCACCAGCAACGCAAACGCCGCCAGCGTCATCACCAGCCCGGTGCGCACAAAGTCACGCGCATCAAAAGTACCTGTGCCGTAGGCAATCATGTTTTGCGGAGCGTTGACGGGCAGGATAAAGCCAAAGCTGACCACAAATTGCAGCAGCATCGTCATGCCGACCACATTTAGGGATGCACCACCTGCCTGCACCGCCAGCAGCACGCTGATGATGATCGGAATCATGGTCGATGCCAACGCCGTTGCGCTGGCAAAACCCAGGTGAATGATGATCAAAAACAGCGACAGCAGCATCAAAATCACAAAGGCGCTGGCCTGCTGAAGACCCAGATTCAGCACAATCACATTCGCCAGCCAGCCTGCAGCATTGGTTTTGAGCAGCGCCGTGCCAATGCTGATGCCGACTGCGAACAGCACCACCGTGCCCCACGGAAAGCCTTTTTGTGATTGCTTCCAGTCCATCACACCTACACGCGGCAGCAGCATGAGTGCAATGGCGGCAATGGTTGTCGATGAGGTGTCAAAGTTGTGCAGCACCTTTTCAGTTGCCCAAAAGCCCAGCAGCGTCAGCACGATGGCGAGCAGCTTCCATTCTTTGGGCGTCATCTGGCCGAGTTGCTCAACCTGCTCACGTATGGCGGCTTGGCCGCCTCCTATCTCTGTCATTTCAGGCCGCATCATGCGTGTCATGATGAAGTACAGCGCCACAGACAGCAGCGCGGAAAACGGCGCACCAGCGATGAACCATTCCAGCCATGAAATCGAGGTTTGAAACTGCTTTTCAATAAAGCCAATCGCCACCATGTTTTGTGCGGCAGCGGTTTTGATCCCGACATTCCATACGCTGGCGGTTTGCGCGGCGGTAATCACCAAGAGGCCAGCGAAACGGCTTTGCTTGTCCACCTTGAAGGCCAGAATGAAACCCATCATGATCGGTACCAGGCAGGCCACCCGCGCTGTGGTGCTGGGCACAATAAATGACAGCAAAAAGCCCACACCCATCGCCCCAATCACGATGTGGTTTGTCTTGGCATCGACCTTTGACAACACCATCAGCGCAATGCGCCGGTCCAGCCCGGTGGCTGTCATGGCCGCTGCAATAAAGCACGCCGCTGCCACGAGAGCCACCGCGCTGTTTGAAAAGCCCGACAACGCCAACGCAAGGGCTGCGCCTGTGCCCATGTCAGGCCCCAATGGTTTTGTAGCATCGGGTGCGTAGGCCAGTAAAAACACCATCAGCGCGCCGATGACCACGCTACTAACCGCGTAGTCCAGCGCCTCGGTCATCCACACAATCACCGCAAAGGCAAGAATAGCCAGCATCACTTGCCCGGACCTGGGCAGCCCGGCGCTGGCAGGCAGCAACGTGATGACGATCAGCGCCACCGCCGCAACAACCAGACCAAACCGTTTGACAAGATCTGCCTTGGGCTCTGGCACTCTGGCAGGCGGCGCAGACTCAGGCAGTAGTGATAGGGCACTTGAGGAGGTCATTCTTAGTCACTTAAGAGGGTAAAAAATGCCTGTGGCCCAATAGTTTCGGGCGCAAGCAGCCATCATATTTATACCAGTACAGCGTCGAGAGGGCGCCTGTGTGACTGCGGCATTTTGTTGCCACGGCCAAAGCGCACCACAAGGTCAGGCCTGCTGCCTTTTAGCCCCAAAAAGTCTGCCAGCTCGCGCCGTATCAACGGCACCTCAACCGCCTGGTTCAGCATGGCGTTGCGTATGCCCATGCTGGTAGCTTGCAGTGCAAATCGCTCGTAGCATCGGCCTGCCTCAATCCAGTGGGCTTTATCGTCAACGTCAGATACAAAAACAGCGATACCGCTTGAGGAGCGCGTCTGCTCGGCGTATTTGTCGCTTTCGCCTTTGTCTGTGATCAGGATCTCAAACAACGGGCTGCCCAGCCACCTGGGGATGGACGGATTACCGGATGTGATGCCGTACAGGCCATCGCCTGTTTCAACCGCCTCAGCTGCGCTAAAACGCAGCCACTGTTTGAGTTCTTTTACAAACGCTGCATCATTGAGTTGTGTCTTGTTGCCATGTAAAACCAGATCAAGGATTTTTTCCATGTCAGGTTTTGCGGTGAACAGCATCAGGCGCACGCCACTCCCATGACCGATTCCAGTCCCTGCCAGCTCAAGCGCTGCCAGCTCTGCGGTCGTCAAAGGCTTGCCGTCATACAGCCCGCGTGTGCATTGCCGCTCGGGTATCGCCTGGTACATAGGCGATGCCAGTGCTTTTGTGGGCTTTAGTCCCACTGACACCGTGTCCAGTGCTGGATCGAACTGCGCTTGGGCCTGCAATCCAAATGCGTTAGATGCCTGCGCCAAATTTTCAAGTGCGCAGCCGATTGACACAAACAGGTGGTGGTCGTCCGGGTCCACCACTGCCGTGCGCCGCGTGAGGTCGGGCAGGATGGTGATGGCGTCGGCAGTGATATGAAATTTCCAGCACTGGGTGTTATGACCCGAGGGGGCCAGCACGGCATGGCGCACCAGTTCACGCCGCAAAGCCAGCTCACCGCTTGAGGGCTGTGCGGCCGGACGCCATATTCTTTTAACGGCAGCCTCGTAGCTGTCTGTTCCGTTTGCCGGGACGCAGGCTTGTAAAGCCAGGGGCGCTGCAGCCGCCGCAAGAGCTGCTGTCATAAATCGTTTTCGGTTGATCATGGTTTGGCATTTCTATCGGGCGGCGACGCAAATTCATAGCTAACAGTTGTCATGAGGCTGCGGTAATAAGTTTTGGCACCTTCAGGCAAACTCCAGCCAACTTCACTTTGAATCGGTACAAGCATGCCGCTGCGTTCAGCGTAATTTGAGTAGTGCCCCAACCATGGCGCTTGCGTCATGGTGCCCTTTACCAAGCGCCCGCGCTCCTTGGCAAATACGGTATCTATCAGGCCGTCAGCACTAAATCCAAAGCGCACGTTAATGGTGATGCCCGCACCGGTAAACGTAGCGTCTGCTGACTGGGCATCGACAGCCTTCCACACAACACCCTGCGATGGCAGCAGAGCTGTCGGATACCAGGCAGCCTCAAAGCAAAAACGCATGAATTCGCCTTTGGACAGGTCAGCCGTTGCAGGTAGATCGGCCACCGGTATCAACCCCAAAACAGCTACCTTCAACATGCCCGAACCATCAATATAGGCATCATGAATATGCGCTGCAATGCCAGGGAACATGATGATCCGTGCATCCCAGTCAAAACCGGGGCGATGGGTAATCACGCGTTGGGTGGACGTAAACGGCTTCCAGTTTTCGCCAGTCTCGCTCATGTTGAAAGTACCGCTGTGCTGCACCGTCGCCGCGGTGATGATGGGCTGACCATCTTTAAGCACGGTTTGAAAATAGCGTTTGACTGGCGCAGGCAAACCCTCAAGCTCTTTGGCGTTGTAAAACTTCAGAGCTGATTTGACTTGCGCTGCATCCAGTCGGTTGAGCAACTGCGTGGTGCCAGCGTTCCAGCGCGCCTTGCCGTACCCAGCCAGCACCAGCACCGCAGTCGTTGCCAATGCAGCTGTCCACAGCAGTGTTTTGAAAATTGTGCTTTCTGACCAGTTCATGCCCTGACAGTACGCCCTTCAAAGGACTACTGGTACTGATACAGATCAAGGAAGATGCAAATACCAGTAAAGTTCGGTCAGTCGAGGACGGGTGCTAATCAGAAAGCGGCTGGCAGATTTTGTCAATCTGCGCCATCACATCAGGCGTGAGGCGGCTAACGACATCCAGCGCACCCAGGTTGTCCTGAAGCTGCTCCATTTTTGATGCACCAGTGATGACTGTGCTGACGTGCGGGTTACGGGCAGCCCAGGCGATTGCCAGCTGGCCCACCGTGCAGTCCAGGTCGTGGGCAACAGCCTGGAGCTTGGTGACTGCCGAGTTTTTTGCATCATCCGTCAATCCGCTGACCAAAAAATCCATGTCTTTGCGCGAACCGCGGCTGCCTTTGGGCACCCCGTTGCGGTACTTGCCAGTCAGCAGGCCACTGGCCAGGGGGCTCCAGGTGGTCAGCCCCAGGCCAATGTCTTCATACAAGCGGGCATATTCTTGCTCGACGCGCTTGCGGTGAAATAGGTTGTACTGGGGTTGCTCCATCACAGGTTTATGCAGGTGGTGTTTGTCTGCAACACTCCAGGCAGCGCGTATTTCATCGGCTGACCATTCGCTGGTGCCCCAGTACAGCGCCTTACCTTGAGTGATCATGTCGCTCATGGCGTGCACGGTTTCTTCAATTGGGGTTTGCGGATCAGGGCGGTGGCAGTACACCAGGTCGATAAAGTCAAGCCCCATGCGAGCCAGCGAACCGTCGATTGCCTGCATCAAGTACTTTCGGTTAAGCGTATTTTTGCGGTTGACGGTGACTTTTTTCGCGTCTGGCTCGGCGAGCCCCCAGTAAAACTTGGTTGACACCACATAGCTCAGGCGCGGCCATTTAAGCGCTTTGATGGCGTCACCCATCACTTCTTCGCTTTTGCCGCTGGCATATACCTCGGCGTTGTCATAAAAATTGACGCCACGGTCCATCGCAAAGGCCAGCATTTCTTTGGCGGCCTTGACATCGACCTGGTTCGCATACGTTACCCACGAACCGAGTGAAAGTTGGCTGACTTGCAGGCCGCTATGGCCCAAGCGTTTGTATTGCATGAATATCCCCTTAAAAAGTTTGTGTCGACGGGTGTACGGATTGAGCTTTCAGACTACTTGCAGATTGAAGTTTGTGATGTAGTCTGATGGCAATGATTTTTGTCCTTTCTAGAAATTTGAACTTTCATCATGACTGAATTCGAGCTGAAGTTTGAAATCCCGCCAGCCCAGCTTAAAGGGGTTGCCGCCGCCATACTGGAGGGTAAAGCCACCCGCCAGCGCCTGCAGGCCAGCTACTTTGATACTGCTGATGGCGCACTGGCCGCCCATGGCATTGCGCTACGCCTGCGCAAAGAAGGACGACGTTGGGTACAAACGGCTAAGGGCCCCACAGCTGATTTGCATGAGCGACTGGAGCACAACGTCATTTTGACCAGCCAATCGGCAGGGGTGACACCCCAACTTGACCTGTCGCGCCATCGCGGTACCCCTGTTGGCAAAATGATTGACAAGGCATTGGGGTTCAAGAACGATGACACCTATCCAGGCCTGGAACTGCTTTACACCACAGACGTGCAGCGCATCACGCGGCAGGTGAGTTGCGGCATTTCAGTGATCGAGGTAGCGCTGGACATGGGACGCATTTTTGCCGAAGACCGTGCACAACGTGTTTGTGAGCTGGAATTCGAACTCAAGGAGGGCAAGCCTAGTGACGCAGCAGCGTTGGCCCGACAGTGGTGCGCGACACATGGGTTGTGGATGAGCACGATTTCCAAATCGATGAAAGGCCAGCGCCTGCACAAACAATGCAATTTTGGTGATGAAGTCACTGCAACGCCGCCCAAATACTCACGCCACGCGTCTGGGCAAGACATGCTGACTGCCGTTTTGCAAGCCTGCTTGAGCCAGATATTGCCCAATATGAGCGAGCTTGCCAGTGGCAGCAACCACCCTGACCACATTCATCAGCTGCGCGTTGGCATTCGCAGGCTGCGCACAGCACTGCGAGAGCTAGCGGCCTTAACTAAAAATGTGACTAAAAATCTAACCAGCAATGTAGCCACCAATGTCAACAACGATTCAACCCATGGCTCAATCGACGCGATTGATCCCAAGTGGGAGGCTGCACTGGTGCAGACCTTCAGGGCATTGGGTACGCACCGTGACCAAAGCCATTTGGCGCTGGTGTTACAACCGCAACTGCTAGCGGCGGGCGGGCCGCACATGCGATTGGGTAATGCTGAAAACACTCCTGACCCGGGTAATGCTGTGCGTGCGCCAGAGTTTCAGGATGCATTGCTCGGGTTGGTGCGTTTTGTTCATCGCGAAACAACGAAAGCAGTCGATCGATCGGGCGCTTTAAAAAAAGCCGTTTCCAGGCGACTACAAAAACTGCATAGAGGTGCTTTACACGATGGAAAAAAGTTTCTTGCCCTTGATGAAGCACAGCAACACAGTGTGCGCAAACGCCTGAAGCGGCTGCGCTACGTGATGGAATTTGTCGCACCACTTTTTAATGCCCGAAAAGTCAACGATACGACGGCTGCGCTCAAACCAGTGCAGGACGCGTTAGGCCTGTACAACGATGAACTGATGGCCTTGCACGCGTGGCGCGCATTGACAGCGGACGACACCCGTGCGTGGTTTGGCATCGGCTGGCTGACGGCGCGCGAGCAGCCAAATGCCAAACGCTGCCTGAAAAAGATCAAAACGTATGCAGAAATCGAGCCTTTTTGGCGCGGATGATGGCCGTCACAGCTAAATCAGTCAATATTTTATTTGCTACTAAATCAATAGCTGCTTGCCCAGGTTTTAATTGCTTGGATTCAACGACGAGATGCGAAACGTTTAAGGGATTGTAGAAACACCTGTTTAGGCGTCTTAAATCCCAATCTTTTGCGAGGTCGATTGTTCAGTCTGTCCATGATCATGTCTATCTCGTCTTGCGTGACTGTCGTC